>NZ_DATCVK010000151.1:0-20369 GCF_036566905.1 Microbacterium sp.
ACACGGCCGGAGCTTCGGGCGCGGCGGCGAGCCGCGCGAGCAGCGACTCGACCGCGTCGCGCGTCGCCGGCTCCGCGGCGCTGAGCGCCTCGTCGGGCACGACGAAGCGCCAGGGCAGGTCGGCGCCCGACTCGCCCCAGCGTCCTCGGCGGGAATCCTCGCCCGGCTCTCGGCCGGATTCGACACCCTCGCTCCGCGCCGACGACGATCCGTCGTAGCTGAGGCACCAGTCCACGACACGCTGCAGCGTGTCGCCGTCGCGCGCGAGCCACCCGACGGTGTCGAAGGACTGCGCGAGCGGGAGGAGGCCCTGACGCGGCACGAGCCCGTGCGTCGTTCGCAGCCCCCAGAGCCCCTGGTACGAGGCCGGTACCCGCACCGACCCGGCGGTGTCGGTCGCCAGCCCGATGTCGGCCTGACCGGTGGCCACGGCGGTCGCCGGTCCGCTCGACGAGCCGCCGGGGAGCGCCCCGGGCAGCGCGCCGTTCGGGGGCGTGCCGTAGTGCACGTTGTCGCCCGCGATCGAGTACGCGAACTCGTCGGTACGGGCGATGCCGCGCACCGATGCCCCGCCGCGCAGCAGATCGCTCACCGCGGGCGCGGTCGTGGTCTCGGGTCGCGCGGAGTCCAGGAACGCCGGATTGCCGGCGCCGATGCGATAGCCCCTGATCGCGAAGAGGTCCTTCACCGCGACCGTGAGCCCGGCCAGCGCTCCCTCCCAGGCGCCCTGCCAGAGCGGGTCGCCGACCGTGCGCCAGACGGTGCGGTCCAGCGGCTGGGGGCGCGGCGAGACGTGGGCTGCCGTGATGCGCCATGCCCCGTCGATGCGCTGCCAGAGCTGCGTCTGCAGACCCCGGCCCCCGCCGGCGTAGCGCGACACCGAGACGAGGAGGGCGGCATCCGTCCCCAGCTCACGGTGCTCGATGCGCTCGATCGACCGCGGCGCGACACCGCCGCGCGCGCCACGGAAGGCCGAGATCGCGTCGTGCCCGACGAGAAGGCCCGCGGTGTCGCCGCGGAGGGTGCCGGGGCCGGGCGCGAACGTCTCGTCGAGCACCTCCACGTCGTCGGAGATGATCGCGGCCTCGTACCGCTCGAACGCGGCGAGCAGGTCCCGTGGCACCGTCTCGGCGCCGGGGACCACGGTGCGCGGCCGCGGCGTGGACTCAGCCATGCTCCACCGCCGCGAAGTCCGCCTCGCGGATGCGCGCATGCACCCCGCACACGATGTCGACGACCTGCGAGATGTCGAAGTCGGTCGCCGCCGAGAGGTACGCGTAAGCGAGGTGCTCGTCCATGCCGTAGCGCGCCTGCAGCAGCGAGAGCGCCGCGCGCACGCAGTTGCGCATCGCGATGTTCAGATCAGGGTCGAGGCCCGTCGGCACGAGATAGCCCCGTGCGCGGGCGAGCGGGCCGGTCACCTCGCCGAACTCGGCGAGTGCGGCGGCGCGCGGCACCACCTCGAAGCGCAGCGTCGCGCGCAGCGATGCCTCGAGCGCCGTGAGCGCCACTTCGCCGTCGCCCTGTGCGAAGTGCGGGTCGCCGACGTACGCGAGCGCCCCGGGCACCTGCACCGGGAGGTACAGCACCGCACCCTCGGTGAGCAGGTTGATGTCGATGTTGCCGCCGTGCGCGCCCGGCGGAACCGAGTGCGGCCGCACCGCGCCCGCCACCGCGACGCCCATCGTGCCGAGGAACGGCGCGAGCGGGAACTCGACGACGCGCTGCCCGCCCTCGATCACCGGCAAGACGCCCACCAGCCCCGACGCGCGTGCTTCCACCGGGGTGAAGACGCTCACGTTCGCCGCTCCGCGAGGCAGCTCGCCCACGAGTGCGCCCTTGCCGTGACGGTTCGAGATCACGCCGTACGGCACGCGGGGAACGAGCCGCTCCACCGTGATCTTCAGCAGGTCGCCGGGCTGGGCGCCCTCGACGAAGACGGGTCCCGTGACGACGTGCGGTCCGTCAGCGGCGGGGTCCCGCGACAGAGTCGCGGCGATCTCGATCGCATCGTCGAGGACGGATGCCTCCGCCACGCCGTGCCCCGCGAAGAACACCAGCGGGTCCTTGCCCTGTTCCTCGAGGATCCCCTCGTGGCTGACGGTGTCGAACGTCACGGTGTCACCCTGCCCGATCGTCAGCACCGCGGCATCCGTCGCACACGGCAGCCGACCCCACATCACGGTGTCCGGTGTGGCGGGCAGGTAGTGATCGCCCGGGATGGGCCCGGTGCCGCGCTGCAGCACCGTCGGCGCCGTCGGGGTCGTCCCGTTCTGTGCGGGCGCATCGCCGGACGGGCCGGTGGCGCCGTCGCCGTCGCTGTCGCCGACGCCGACGCCGTCGCTGCTGCTGCGGGCAGCCGCCTTCAGCAGCCGGCCGCGCGGCGCACCGCGGAACCGCGGCGCCTCGCCGGGGCCGCCCGCCGTGACGTCGAACACCGACTCGCCGTGCAGCCAGGTGCGGCGGATGCGGCCGGTCAGAACGCGACGGTCGTACGCGGTGATCGGGTTCTTGTGCAGCAGCCGCGCGGCGTCGATCGCGAAGGGGTCGTCGACTCCGAAGACTGTCAGGTGCGCGGGAGCACCGACGTCGATGGTCCCGACGCCGTCCAGCCCTGCGACGCGGGCGGGGCCGGTCGTGTAGAGCGGCAGGATCGTCTCCAGTGGGATGCCGCGGCCCCGCGCCTCGGTCCATACCGCCGCCAGACCGACCTGGAGTCCGGAGATCCCGCCCCACGCCAGGCCGAAGTCGCCGCCGCCGGAGCGCTTCAAGTCCACGGTCGAGGGCGAGTGGTCGCTCACGATCGCGTCGATCGTGCCGTCGACGACGCCCTCCCAGAGCAGATCGCGGTTCGCCGCGTCACGGATCGGCGGGCAGCACTTGAACTCGCTCGCACCCTCGGGGATCTCCTCCGCGGCGATCGTCAGATAGTGCGGGCACGTCTCGACCGTGAGCGCGACCCCCTCGGCCTTGGCCGCCCGGATCGCGGGCAGCGAATGGGCGTCGCTCAGGTGCAGGATGTGGGCACGGGCGCCGGTGCGCCGGGCGGCGTCGATCACGGCGTCGATGGCGGATGCCTCGCTCTCGGCGGGCCGCGACGCCAGGAACGCGCCGTACTCACGGCCGAGCGCCCCATGGTCGTGCAGCAGCGCCGGGTCCTCGGCGTGCACGATCAGCCGCGAGCCGATGGCCGCGATCTCGGTCATCGCGGCGAGCAGCTGCGTGCGGTCGAGGTGGCCGAACTCGTCGACACCCGACGGCGAGAGGAAGCACTTGAACCCGAACACGCCCGCGTCGTGCAGTGGCGCGAGGGCGCCGAGGTTCTCGGGCACCGCTCCGCCCCAGAACCCGATGTCGATGAACGCCGATGGCACGGCCGCCGCGCGCTTGACCTCGAGCGCGTCAGGCGTGGTGGTCGGCGGGAGCGAGTTCAGCGGCATGTCGACGATGGTCGTGACGCCGCCCGCGGCGGCCGCGAGGGTGGCCGACCGAAACCCCTCCCACTCGGTGCGGCCCGGTTCGTTCACGTGCACGTGCGAGTCGACGAGCCCGGGGAGGAGCACGGCGTCGTCGGGCACCAGCACGGTGCGCGCGCCGGCCACACGCGCCCGCACATCGACGATGCCGGCCACGAGACCCCGCTCGACGACGATCGCGGCGGGCCGGAACGAGCCCCCGACCCAGGTGCGTTGGGCGCGGATGACGGAACGCCCGCGCGTCATCGCGTCTCGCTCCCCGGCCGGGGCGAGGTGGCGGGAGGGGTCATGGCGATCTCCAGAGAGTGTCGATGAGCGGATGCCGCGACGCGGCGATGTCGCATCCCGTAAAGCTATTGCTTAATATCGCCGCGCGGGTTTCTCCCGTGTAACACCCTCGTGACTACGCCTCTGCGCCGGCAACGCCGGTGCCGGTGCCGGGACCGGTGAGCGTGAGCCAGATCGCGACGGCGGGATCGGCCGTGTCGTTGACCACGCGGTGCGGGCGCGACGCCGGGAACGAGACCGAGTCTCCCGGACCCAGCCGCACCTTCCCGTCTGCGAACTCGAAGGTCAGTTCGCCCCGGGCGACCCATCCGCTCTCGTAACCGGCGTGCACGAGCATCGTGCCGTCGATGCTCGACGAGGAACCGGGCGGATACGTGGACTCGAACCAGTCGACTCCGGGCAGCGACGCCGGCGAGAGCCGGCGGTAGGTGACCCCCTCGGCGAGCTCCGCGGAGGACATCCCGCCGGCGTGCGCGACGAGCACCCCCGGCAGCTGCTCCGTTACTTCGGCGCGATCGTCGTACGGTCGCGGGGCGAAGAGACCGGGGTCGTCGAAGATCGCCGACACCGGCACACCGAGCACGCCCACGAGCTCGATCAGCCGGTTGACGGACGGCTGCATGACCCCGGTCTCGATCTGCGACAGCGCACTCGACGAGATCCCCAGCTCGTGCGCGACGGACGACAGCGACCGCCCGGTGGCGACGCGGAGCGTCCGCAGTCGCGGTCCTATCTGCGTGGGCACCTCACCCATCGACGTCTCCTGACTCCCGCTGCCGGCCGGGCTGTGCGCCACATCGTATGACGCCGGCGGCCCTCACCGGGACGCCGGAGCCGTCGGCCGCGCGGGCCATCCAGGACGTTAAGCGATCACTTAACACACTCGTTACACGGCCTTCACGCCCCGCGCGAACGGGCGTCCTTGAATGAGGCCAGCCCCACACAGCATCCCCACCCGCTCCGCGCTGCCGCCGGAGCCGATCCAGGAGTCCCGCCCATGCGCCCTCTGTCCCATCGCCTCACCGCCGTCGCCGCCCTCGCGACCGCCGCCGCGCTCGCGCTCGCGGGCTGCAGCGGCTCCCCCTCCGCCGCGAGCGACGATTCGTCCAGCGAGGAGACCGTCACGGTCAAGATCGGAACGCTCCGCGGCCAGCCGCACTTCTACCAGCCCTTCCTCTACAACGACCACGCCGTCGACGGCGTCGAGTTCGAGGTCGTCACTCTCGACACGACGCCGGCACTGTCGGACGCCCTGGTCTCGGGGTCGATCGACTTCGCCATCTCGGGCGTCACGCCCACGATCGCCTCGATCTCGCAGGATCGCGACCTCAAGGTCGTCGCCAGCGCCGCGGACGGCGGCTCGGGCTTCATCGGCAACGGCGAGTCCTCACTCGACGAGCTCGTGGGCGAGAAGATCGGCATCGTCCAGGGCTCGGCTCAGGAGGTCGCGCTGCGGCTGCTGATCGAGGATGCCGGACTCACCCCCGAGGACTTCGCCCTCACCGTGATCCCCGTGCCCGAAATGGCTGCCGCCTTCGGCGCCGGTGACATCGCCGCATTCATGGGCGTGGAGATCGGCGTCTCCATCGCGAAGGCGAACGGCGGCACCGAGGTCGTCGACCCGTACTCGACCCCCATCGGCAAGGTGAACATCGGCCTCATCACCACCGGCGCGCTGATCGAGGAGAACCCCGAGCTCGTGCAGAAGGTCGTCGACACGCACGCCGCCACGACCGCATACATGGCCGACAACATCGACGAGTGGCTCCCCGGCATGGTCGAGGAGTTCGGCGGCGATGAGGCGGTCTTCACCTCCGCGCTCGAGAACTTCTGGCTGCGTTCCGACCTGTCCGAGGAGTACGTCGGCCAGCTCGAGTCGCTCGCGTCCGCGATGGCCGAGATCGGCCTCATCACGGACGCGCCCACGGGGGAGGACATCGTCGACACGACGTTCGCCCCGTGACGCGCCGGTGGTGGCGGCGGGCCCCCCGCGCCGCCACCACCTTCGCTTCACACCCTCGCCGCCCCACCGCCCCACCGCCCCATCCGGCATCCGCTCGAAAGGAGGTCATCGTGACCCAGGCCACCGTGACCGACCTCGCCCCCGACGCCTCGGCGGCAGCACCGCCGCGCCGCCGGCCGCGCCCCCTCGCCCGGCATTCCGCGCTGAACCGCGTGCTGCTCGGCAGCATCGTGCCGATCCTGTTCCTCGTCGTCTGGCAGGTCGGCCGGGAGCAGGCGTGGGAGATCCCCGTCGTCGGCATCCGGATGGGCTTCCTGCCCTCTCCCGCCGACGTCGTCGCGTCCCTGTGGGACTACGCGTTCGGCGGCGTCCATGACGATGCCTTCTCGGGCGACCTGTGGATCAACCTCGGCACGTCCTCGCTGCGCGTGCTCGTCGGATTCGTCATCGCGTCGACGATCGCCGTGCCCCTCGGCATCCTGATGGGCCGCTACTACACGATGGACGCGCTCTTCGATCCGTTCATCAACCTCTTCCGTCCCATTCCCGCGACGGCCTGGGTGCCGCTCGTCGGCCTGCTGATCGGCTGGGGCGACCAGGCCACGATCTTCCTCATCGCGCTGTCGGCGTTCTTCCCGATCGTCCTGGGCGCGATCAGCGGCTCGAAAGAGGTTCCGCCGCGCCTCATCGAGGCCGGACGGATGCTGGGTGCCCGCCGCTGGGAGGTCCTCGCCCAGGTCGTCGTCCCGGCCTCCGCCCCGGCCGTCGTCAACGGCATGCGGGTGGGGCTGGGGATCGCGTGGGTCGTGCTCGTGCTCGGCGAGGGCGTCGGCGTGAGTGTCGGCCTCGGTGCGAACATCATCCTCGCCCGCGACGTGGTGCGCACCGACATGGTCGTGGTCGGCATGATGGTCGTCGGCGTCGCCGGCTTCCTCTCCGACCGCATCCTGATGGGCGCCTTCCAGCTGTTCACCCGCGGCCGCCCGCTGATCAAGTGACAGGACCTGCCATGAGCGACATCACCATCGACACCGCCGAGGTCGACATCAGCGGCCTCTCCAAGCGCTACGGCCCGGAGGGTGCGGGCGTGCAGGCCGTCGCCGACGTCGACCTGCACATCGCCTCCGGCGAGTTCGTCGCGATCGTCGGCGCCTCGGGCTGTGGCAAGAGCACCGTGCTGCGCATCCTCGCCGGGTTCGAGCCCGCGACCGGCGGCACGGTGACCGTCGGCGGCGCACCGATCACCGCCCCGGGGCCCGAGCGGGGCGTCGTGTTCCAGGACTACGGACTGTTCCCGTGGCTCACCGTCCACGAGAACGTGGCGTACGGTCCGCGCCGGCGCCGCCTGCCGCGGGCACGGGCGCGAGAGCTCACCGAGCGATTCATCCGCACCGTCGGCCTCACCCGCTTCGCCGACAAGTACCCCGGCCAGCTCTCCGGTGGCATGCAGCAGCGCGTCGCGATCGCCCGCGTGCTCGCGAACGAGCCCAGCGTGCTGCTGATGGACGAGCCGTTCGGCGCCCTCGACGCGCTCACCCGGTCGGACCTGCAGGCCGAGCTCAAGCGCATCCACGTCGAGACGAAGACGACGGTGGTGTTCGTGACCCACTCCATCGAGGAGGCGGTCTTCCTCGCCGACCGCGTCGTCGTGATGACCGGCGGCGCCTCGCACGGCGTGCCCGGTCACATCAGCCGCGTCGTCGACATCGACCTGCCCGTCGAACGCGACATCACCAGCCCGGACTTCAACGAGTACAAGCGCGAGATATCCGACCTCGTGCACGCGGTCGTCGACCATGTGTGAGCGCGCGCATCCGCGTGGCCCGCGTGCCGCAGTGACGTCGTACCCGAGAGGACGCCGATGACCATCGACGAGTTCAACGCGCTCGACGCCGCGGCCGCACGCGAGAGCGTCGCGGTGTGGGCGGGCATCCCCTCCTGGGTCGAGACACTCGTCGACGGGCGCCCGTACGGCAGTGTCGACGAACTGGCGAAGCGCGCCGCGGCGCTCGCCACCACGTGGACGCGTGCCGACCTCGACGCCGCGGTCGCGCAGCACCCCCGGATCGGCGCCCGGGTGACCGGCGAGAATGCCGAAGCCGCGGCATCGCGTCGCGAGCAGGCCTCGATGGCGGATGCCGCCGCCGACGTCGCCGCCCGGATCGCCGACGGCAACGCCGCCTACGAGGCGCGATTCGGTCGCGTCTTCCTCATCCGTGCCGCCGGCCGCTCCCCCGAGGAGATGCTCGCCGAGCTCGAGCGCCGGCTCGGCAACGACGACGACACCGAGGCACGCGAAGCCGTCGGCCAGCTCGCGGAGATCGCGCTGCTGCGCCTGCGCGCGGCCGTGACGCAAGGATGAAGGCATGAGCAGTCACCTGACCACCCATGTCCTCGACGCGTCGAGCGGAACGCCCGCCCAGAACGTCGTCGTGTCGCTCGCGCGGCACCTGCCCGGCGGCGGCACCGCGGGCGTCGCCCAGGGGTTCACCGACGCCGACGGACGAGCAGCCCTCGGCCCCGAGCGTCTCGAGCCCGGCATGTACGCGCTCACCTTCGGCACCGGGGCGTGGTTCGCCGACCGCGGCGTCGCCTCGTTCTACCCGCTCGTCACCGTGACCTTCACCGTCGAAGACACCGATCGGCACTACCACGTGCCGCTGCTGCTCAGCCCGTTCGCGTACTCGACCTACAGAGGGAGCTAGTCATGGTCTCGGTGAGCCTCGGCGCCAACAAGTACGGCAAGGCGGAGAACCGCATCGTGCGGATCTACCGCGACACCGCCCGCCACGAGATCGTCGACCTCGACGTCACGTCTCAGCTGCGGGGAGCGGCGCTCGCGAGCTCGTTCCTCGAGGGCGACAACGCGATGATCGTGGCCACCGACACGCAGAAGAACACCGCGTTCGCCTTCGCGAAGGAGCACGGCATCCCCTCCCCCGAGGAGTACCTGCTGAAGCTCGGCGACCACTTCGTCTCGGCGTTCGACTGGATCGAGGGCGGCCTGTGGCAGGCCGAGCAGTACGAGTGGGAGCGCATCGTCGTCGACGGCGTGCCCCACGACCACTCCTTCGTCCGCCGAGGACAGGGCACGCGGCTCGCGACCGTGCAGAAGCTCGACGGCGCGACGCACGTCATGGGCGGGGTGAAGGACCTGACCGTGCTGAAGTCGACCGGGTCGGAGTTCGCGGGGTTCCCGCGCGACCGGTACACGACGCTGCCCGAAGCGACCGACCGCATCATGGCGACGTCGGTGACGGGGCGGTGGCGCTTCCTGCCCGAGGCGGTCGACGCGGGCATCGACTACAACGGCCTCTACTCCGACGTCCTCGCCGTGCTGCTGTCGACGTTCGCCACCGTGCACTCGCTCGCCCTGCAGCAGACGCTGTTCGAGATGGGCAGGGCCGCGATCGAGGCGCGAAGCGAGATCGCCGAGGTGCGCTTCGCGATGCCGAACAAGCACCACTTCGCGTACGACCTGTCGCCGTTCGGGCTCGACAACCCGAACGAGGTGTTCTACGCCGCTGACCGCCCCTACGGGCTGATCGAAGGGACCGTCGTGCGCGACGGCACGGATGCCGCACCCGGCGCGTGGCTCGATCTGCCGGGCTTCGTCTGAGTCGTCGTCGGGCAGGCGCCCTGCCCCGACGGCCGGCGCTGTCGTCAGGCGGTGAACACCGTGTGCACGTCGCCGACGACCTCGCGGCCGCCGAGCGCGGTCAGCTCCATGAGCACGGCGGTGCCGACGACCACGCCGCCCAGCTCGCCGACGAGCTGATGCGCGGCGACCAGGGTGCCGCCCGTAGCGAGCACGTCGTCGACCAGCAGCACGCGGCTGCCCCCGGCGATGTCGTCGTGCGCCTCGATCGTCGCGGTCCCGTACTCGAGCGCATAGGTGACGGCTGCCGCGGGCAGCGGCAGCTTGCCGGCCTTGCGAATCGGCACCAGGCCCGCACCCGCCTCCATCGCGGCCGCGCCGGCGAGCAGGAACCCGCGCGCCTCGACGCCGGCCACGACGTCGAAGGACCCCTCGAACGGCGCGATCATCGCGTGGATGACGGTGCGGAGGGCCCGTGCATCCGCCAGCAGGGGCGTGATGTCGCGGAACAGCACCCCCGGCTCGGGGTAATCGGGGATCGTGCGGATCAGGGACTCGGCGCGCGTGAGGGCTTCGGACAGCACCCGCCCACCCTACGCCCGGGGTCTGGATCCGGCTCGACGTCACAATGTAAGCGCTTGCAGTACACTGGCCGGATGACTTCCGCAGAGACCGCTGAGCGCACGGACGCGTTCCTCGCCCCCGTCGGCGGCGAGTGGTGGCGCACCGCCGTCATCTACCAGATCTACCCCCGCTCCTTCGCAGACGCATCGGGCGACGGCATCGGCGACCTGCCGGGCATCACGTCGCACCTCGCCGACCTCGCCGACCTGGGCATCGACGCGATCTGGCTGAGCCCGTTCCAGCGGTCGCCGCAGAAGGATGCCGGCTACGACGTCAGCGACTACTGCGACGTCGACCCGCTGTTCGGCACGCTGGCCGACTTCGACGCGATGCTCGCCGGCGCCCATGACCGGGGCATCCGTGTCATCGTCGACCTCGTCCCCAACCACTCCTCCGACCAGCACGAGTGGTTCCAGCAGGCGCTGGCCGCCGCGCCGGGCAGCCCCGAGCGCGGGCGTTACATGTTCCGCGACGGCAAGGGCACGCACGGCGAACTGCCCCCGAACAACTGGGAGTCGGTCTTCGGCGGCCCCGCCTGGACCCGCGTCGTCGAGGCCGACGGCCGGCCCGGCCAGTGGTACCTGCACCTCTTCGACTCGTCGCAGCCCGACTTCGACTGGTCGAACGAGGAGGTGCGCGAGGAGTTCCGCCGCATCCTGCGCTTCTGGCTCGACCGCGGCGTCGACGGCTTCCGCGTCGACGTGGCGCATGGCCTCGTCAAGGCCGAGGGCCTGCCCGACTACATCCCCGACCCCGAGGCCGGGTCGATGGGCGGCGAAGAGGAGAACGTGCCCTACTGGGGTCAGGATGCCGTGCACGAGGTGTACCGCGACTGGCGCAAGATCCTCGAGGAGTACCAGGGCGACCGCGCCCTCGCTGCAGAGGCGTGGCTGCCGACCGCCGAGCGCACGGCCGAGTGGGTGCGCTCCGACGAGATGCACCAGGCCTTCAACTTCCCGTACCTGCAGACCGAGTGGAACGCCGCGCACCTCCGCGAGGTCATCGACGTGTCGCTGCGGGCGTTCCCGGGGGTCGGGGCGCCGAGCACCTGGGTGCTGTCGAACCACGACGTCGTGCGCCACGCCTCGCGCCTCGCGCTGACGGCCGAGAACCCGCAGGGTCACGGCATCGGCCCGGAGTCGCCGGGCCAGCCGATCCCCGAGGTGGGTCTGGCTCGCGCGCGCGCCGCCACGACGCTCATGCTGGCGCTGCCGGGCTCCGCCTACCTGTACCAGGGCGAGGAGCTGGGCCTCCCCGAGGTCATCGACATCCCCGGCGAAGCGCGTCAGGACCCGACCTGGTTCCGCACGAACGGCGAGCGGTACGGCCGTGACGGCTGCCGCGTGCCGATTCCGTGGAACGCGGATGCCCCCGCCTACGGCTTCAACGAGAGCGGTGCCTCGTGGCTGCCGCAGCCGGCCGAATGGGCACGGCTCGCGCGCGACGTGCAGTCCGGCGTCGAGGGATCCACGCTCGAGCTGTACCGCACGCTTCTCGCCGAGCGCCGCGCGCGGTCGCTGGGCGCGGGCTCCCTCGAGTGGATCGACGGCTACGGAGCGGATGCCGTCGCATTCCGCAACGGGAATGTCACGGTCGTCGCGAACACCGGTTCCGCGCCGATCGCGCTCCCGGACGGTATCGTGATCGCGTCGAGCGGTCCGGTCGCAGGCGGGGAGCTTCCCGCCGACACGACCGTCTGGGTGACGAACGACTGAGCCGGAGCCTCCGGGCACGGCGGCCTCCGGGCACGAGCACGCTCATCGACTTGCCCTATAAGTTCGCGACACGCCCGTCGTGTTGTACATATAGGGCAAGTCAACCGGGGCGGAGAGAGGTGACGACGTGGTCAGCATCGACGAGGTCGCCCGTCAGGCGGGCGTCTCGACGGCGACCGTCTCGCGCGCGCTGAGCGGGCGGGGCCACGTCTCGGCCGGCGCCAAGGCGAAGGTCGAGGCCGCCGCCAAGAGCCTCGGCTACGTGGTGTCGGCCTCCGCCTCCAGCCTCGCCTCAGGACGCACGCGCAATATCGGCGTGCTGGTGCCCTTCCTCGACCGCTGGTTCTTCTCGACGGTGCTGAGCGGCATCGCGTCGGCGCTCATGCGCCGTGGCTACGACATCACGCTGTACAGCCTCACCGCCGATCGCGCCGAGCGCCACGACATCTTCGACACGTTCCTCCGGCGTCAGCGCGTGGACGGTGTCATCGCGATCTCGCTGGAGCTCGGCGAGGAGGAGACCGAGCGGCTGGTCGCACTCGACCTGCCGGTCATCGCGATCGGCGGACCCAATCCGCGCCTGACCACCCTCACGGTCGACGACGTCGCGGTCGCCCGCCTGGCCACCGAGCACCTGCTCGCCCTCGGACACCGCGCGATCGCGCACATCGGCGCGAGCCCCGAGTTCGACATCGACTTCCACATCCCCACCCAGCGCCGGCAGGGGTTCGAGCAGGCACTGGCGGATGCCGGCATCACCGTCAGCGCCTCGCTCTTCGAGCCCGCCGACTTCACGATCGAGGGCGGCTTCCGCGCCGCCAAGCAGCTGCTCGGCAAGCCCGGCGGCCGGCCCACCGCGATCTTCGCGGCCTCCGACGAGATGGCGATCGGGGCACTCCTGGCCGCACGTGAGCTCGGCTATCGCGTGCCCGAGGACCTGTCGGTGATCGGCATCGACGGCCACGAGCTCGGAGAGTTCTTCCGCCTCACGACGGTCGACCAGTTCCCTCTCGGGCAGGGCGAGCGTGCCGCCGACGCGATCCTCGAGGCGCTCGAGTCGACGGATGCCGAGACGCCGACCCATCGTCCGGGCGAGCTGCCGTTCGAGCTCATCGTGCGCGGCTCGACGGCCCGCCTCCCCTCCTGACGCCTTACTCCGCCGCCGCGGCGTTTCGGCCTCCTTGCTGCGCCGCCGATTCACGCCCATCCCCCCGGGAGGCCCAGGCGGCGCTCGCGCGACGCCCGCGGATAGGCTCGACCCCATGACCCTCGACCTCGAAGCGCTCTACATCGATCTGCACCGGCATCCGGAGCTGTCCTTCCAGGAGACCCGCACGGCGGGGGTGATCACGCAGCACCTCACCGAGCTCGGCATCGAGTTCGAGGAGGGCATCGGCAAGACCGGCGTCGCGTCCGTCATCCGCAACGGCGAAGGCCCCGTCGTGTGGCTGCGCGCCGACATGGACGCCCTTCCGGTGCCCGAGCAGACCGGCCTCGAGTACGCCAGCACCGCACGCGGCACCGACCCCTCCGGCAACGACGTGCCGGTGATGCATGCGTGCGGCCACGACATGCACGTCACCGCCCTGCTCGGCGCGCTGGAGCGCCTGGTCGCCACGAAGGACGAGTGGTCGGGCACGATCGTCGCCGTCTTCCAGCCCGCCGAGGAGTACGGCGCCGGCTCGCAGGCGATGATCGCCGACGGCGTGCTCGACCGGTTCCCGAGGCCCGACATCGTGCTCGGGCAGCACGTCACGCCCCTGCCCGCCGGAACCATCGGCGTGCGCAGCGGCACGCAGATGGCGGCATCCGACGGGCTCACCGTGACGCTGCTGGGCCGCGGCGGGCACGGCTCGCGTCCTCAGGCGACGATCGATCCCGTCGTGATGGCGGCGGCCACCGTCATGCGGCTGCAGACGATCGTCTCGCGCGAGGTCGACCCGCGCGATGTCGCGGTCGTCACCGTCGGCTCGATCCACGCCGGGCTGAAGAACAACATCATCCCGGCCGAGGCGAAGCTGGAGCTGAGCCTGCGCTACCCCGACGACGAAGCCCGCGCCCGCGTGCTCGAGAAGGTCGAGCGCATCGTGCGCGCCGAGGCGCAGGCCTCCGGCGCCGAGGAGCCTCCGGTCATCGTCACCGACCACACCCTCCCGCCGACCATCAACGACGTCCACGCCACCGCGCGCCTCGTGCTCGCGTTCGACGCGGCCTTCGGCGAGGGCACCGTCATCGACCCGGGCATGTTCACCGGCAGCGAGGACGTGTCGTGGTTCGCCCGCGAGGCCGGCGTGCCCCTCGTGTTCTGGTTCTGGGGCGGGGTCGACGCGGCCGCGTTCGCCGAGGCGTTCGCCGCCGGAACCGTCGAACGCGACATCCCCACGAACCACTCGCCGTTCTTCGCACCGGTGCTGCAGCCGACGGTGAGCCGCGGCGTCGAGGCGCTCGTGGTCGCCGCGCGCGAGTTCCTGGACACGCCCGCGCCCTGATCCTCACGCGGGCACCGGGGCTGCGCGTCGTCTCGCAACCTGGCTCGGCGACCGGACACGCGGTGCCTCATATGCCGGAAGCGGATGTCGGACCCGGCGGCGCGGCATCCGGTTCCTCCGGCTCGCGGGCATCGACGACCCGCTGGCCCGAGACGAGGCCGGGCAGCCCGCGACCGCCGGTCGTGAACACGAGCACCACCGAGAGGCCCGCGAACACCGCGGCGACGAACGTCCACGCGCCCGGGAGCGCGATGAGCAGGAGCCAGCCGCCGATGCCGCCGAGGAAGCGGAGGGCGCGGGCGAGTCCGACGGGCAGCGGCCCGCCGGTGAATCGCAGCCGCACCGCGTGGTCACCCACGGTGCCTCCGGTCGCAAGCGTGACGACGAGCCACACCGCGATCGGCGCGGCGCTCCCGACGAGACTCGCGGCCGACCCGTCCTGCACCGCCGCCTCCGCACCGAGCAGGTACAGCGTCAGCTGCACCACCACGACGACCGACAGGCTGAGCAACCACGCGGCGAGCCCGTCGCACACCATGGCGAGCAGACGCCGCCCGCGCGTGACCGGCTGCGGCTCGTCGGCGTCGGGCAGTCGCGGCGATCCCCGCAGGCGGCGCGGCACCCCGAGGGCGAGGAGTGAACCGAGGACGGCCCCGAGCGTGTTGGTGAGCAGATCGTCGACGTCGAACACCCGGTAGGCGCACGGGTAGAGGCCCCACACGCCCGTGAGCTGCGTGACCTCCACGAAGGCCGACACCGCGAAGCCCACCACGAGGGCGGTGACGACGCCGCGATCGCTGAGCACCCGGATGAAGAAGCCCAGCGGCACGAACAGCAGCACGTTCAGCAGCAGCTGCGCCACGGCGGGATCCGTGGCCGCCGCGCCGCCACGGCGCGCGAGGGCCCCCCGCACGTCGGCGGCGAGCGCCGTCACATCGACGTTGACGCCCGCGCAGCGGATCGCGTCGGGGTCGGGCAGCGGCAGCAGCGTGTAGGTCCAGATCGCCATCACGGCGACCAGCGCCGCGCCCCACAGCAGAAACCGTCCCACGCCGAAGCCGCCGCGCCGGCGGAAGCTGAGCGCGACGAAGGGCACGAACACCAGCACCCCGACGACCACCCCGAGGGTGATCGCGAGCACGGCGAGGATGATCCGGTCCTCCACCCCTCGAGTGTCCCAGAGAGGCCGCTGCATGGATTTCGTGAGGATGCCCGTCCTGATGCGTCCTCACGATCTCCTCACGAGTAATCTGGCCCGCCGTGACGAACGAAAGCCGCGAGCAGTCGGTAGATGAGGCGCCGAAAGCCAAGCGCCTCATCCTGGGCGACCCCTTGGCGTCCACCGACACGGACGAGCACCTGCTCCCGAAGAAGATGGCGCTGCCGATCTTCGCCTCGGACGCCCTCTCGTCCGTCGCGTACGCCCCCCAGGAGCTTCTCCTCATCCTGCTGACCGGCGGCCTGGCGTTCCTCGCGTTCGCCCCGTGGATCGCGGCCGCGGTCGTGGTGCTGCTGATCGTCGTCGTGATCAGCTACCGGCAGTTGATCAAGGCCTACCCGTCGGGCGGCGGCGACTACGAGGTCGCCCGCAAGAACCTCGGCGAGATCCCGGGAGTGATCGTGGCATCGGCCCTTGCGGTCGACTACGCGCTCACCGTGGCGGTGTCGGTCGCGTCGGGCGTGGACAACATCATCTCGGCACTGCCGGGCCTCAATCCGTTCCGCGTCGAACTGGCCGTGGGCTTCGTCATCCTCATCGTCGTGATGAACCTGCGCGGCGTGCGCGAGGCCTCCCGCGCGTTCGCGATCCCGACGTACGTCTTCATCGGGTCGGTCGGCGTCATGATCATCGTCGGCCTGTTCCAGGTCGTGATGGGCAACCCACCGGTCGCATCGAGTGCGCAGTACGGGGTCGAGACCCAGGACCTCACCCAGGCGGCGGTCATCCTGCTGGTGCTGCGGGCGTTCTCGAGCGGCTGCTCGGCCCTGACGGGCGTCGAGGCCGTCTCGAACGGGGTGCCCGCATTCCGCACGCCGAAGGTGCGCAACGCGCAGACCACGCTCGCGCTCATGGGCGGGATCGCGATCCTGCTCTTCTCCGGCCTCACCGCGATCGCCCTGGTGGCGGGCGTGCACTATGCCGAGAACCCCTGCGATCTCATCGGCTTCGACTGCGCCAACCCGCAGCCGAGCCTCATGGCGCAGGTCTCGTCGGCGGTGTTCGGCATGAACTCCGTCCCGTTCTTCATCATCCAGGCCGCGACGGCCATCGTGCTCCTTCTCGCGGCGAACACGGCGTTCAACGGCTTCCCGCTGCTGGGGTCGGTGCTCGCACGCGACGGCTACGCTCCGAAGGCCCTCAACACCCGCGGCGACCGGCTGGTGTACTCCAACGGCATGATCATCCTGGGCCTGGTCGCGATCGGCGTGCTCATCGTCTACCAGGCGAACCTGACGAACCTGATCCAGCTGTACATCATCGGTGTCTTCGTCTCGTTCACTCTCGGTCAGATCGGCATGATCCGGCACTGGCGACGGGGTCTGAGAGCGATCCGCGACCTTCCCGCCGACGAGCGCAGCACCAAGGCGGTCCGCACCGAGCTGTTCGGTCTGCGCAAGGGCCTCCTGATCAACACGCTCGGCGCGACGATGACGGCATCCGTCCTCATCATCGTGACCATCACGAAGTTCACGCACGGCGCCTGGCTGATCTTCCTCGCGATCCCGGTGCTGTCGTTCCTGATGGTCGGCGTGCACCGCTACTACCGCGACGTCGACCACGAGATCGCGATGGACGACCAGACGCACTTCGGCTCGACCGGCGATGTAGCCCTCATCCTCGTCAACAAGCTGCAGAAGCCGGTCGTGAAGGCCGTCGACTACGCCCTCGCCGCCAAGCACGACAAGACGTTCGCCGTGCACATCTCGGTGACGAAAGAGGATGCGGCGGCCCTCGAGGCGGAATGGCGCGCGCACCGCATGCCCATCCCGCTCAAGATCATCGAGTCGCCCTACCGCACGTACGCGAGCCCGATCGCCGAATTCGTCAAGCAGTACCGCGAGCAGCACGGCTCCGCGGTGGTCACCGTCTACCTCCCGCAGTACATCGTCGGCCACTGGTGGGAGTCGCTCCTGCACAACCGGCGTGCGCGCCGCATCGCGCAGCAGCTCATGCTCGTACACGGCGTCTCGATCACGCTGGTGCCCTGGCTGCTGGACTCGTCCGAGCTCATCTACGGCCGCCGCTCCCGTGCGCTTCCCGGTGACGACCGTGCCGGACGGCTGGCGGCGCCCGAGGTGCACCGCGTCGGCCGCAGGGCGATCCGCCCCGCCGGGCCGCCCGAGCACTCCGGCGCCTCCGAGCCGTCGGTGCCCGCCACCAAGCCCTGACCACCGGGAGGCCGCAGCGCGACCCCGGCGCCGGGTGGCGGCATCCCGCGTAGCCTTGAAGGGTGACCACTCCCGCACCTGCACCCTCGCCGGCCGTGCTCCCGGACGCCGCGGCGCTCCGCGAGGACTTCCCGCTGCTCGGCGAGCGCGTCAACGGCGAACGCCTGGTCTACCTCGACTCGGGCGCGACGAGCCAGAAGCCGCAGGCGGTCATCGACGCGGAGGTCGACTTCCTCACGCGCGCGAACTCCGCCGTCCATCGCGGCGCGCACACGCTGGCGGCCGAGGCGACGGAGCTGTTCGAAGACGCCCGCGCCACCGTCGCCGGTTTCGTCGGCGCGCGGCCCGAGCAACTGGTCTGGACGAGCGGGGCCACGGCGGGGCTCAACCTCGTCGCCTACGCGATCGGCAACGCCTCGCTGGGCCGCGGCGCCCCGCAGAGCGCACGGTTCGCCCTGCGCCCGGGCGACGAGATCGTGGTGACCGAGAGCGAGCACCACGCCAACCTGATCCCGTGGCAGGAGCTGGCCGCCCGCACGGGGGCCGTGCTGCGCCATATCCCGGTCCACGACGACGGGACGCTGGACATGGATGCCGCACCCGCCGTCATCGGCGAGCGCACGCGCGTCGTCGCGTTCACGCATGTCTCGAACGTGCTGGGCATCGTGAACCCCGTGGACCAGCTCGTCGCCCTCGCCCGTGCGGTCGGCGCGGTGACCGTGCTCGACGCCTGCCAGTCGGCGCCGCATCTGCCGCTCGACCTCCCGGCGCTCGATGTCGACCTCGCGGTCTTCTCGGGCCACAAGATGCTCGGCCCGTACGGCATCGGCGGCCTCTACGGCCGCTCCGAGGTGCTCGAAGCGCTGCCGCCGTTCCTCACCGGCGGCTCGATGATCACGACGGTGACCCTCGACGAGGCCGCGTACCTGCTGCCGCCGCAGCGGTTCGAGGCCGGCACGCAGCCGGTATCGCAGGCCATCGGCCTGGCGGCCGCTGTCCGCTATCTCGACGGGGTCGGCATGGCCCGGGTGCACGGGCACGAGAAGCAGCTGGAAGCCCGGATGGGCGAGGGGCTGCGATCGATCCCCGGGATCCGACTGCTCGGTGACGCGCCGGGGGCGGAGCGGGTCGGGCTCTGGTCGTTCGACGTCGACGGCGTGCACGCGCACGACGTCGGGCAGTTCCTCGACGCGCGCGGCGTCGCGGTACGCGTCGGTCACCACTGCGCGCAGCCGCTGCACCGCCGGTTCGGCCTCACGGCCTCGGTCCGCGCATCGACGGCGCTGTACAACACCGCCGACGACGTCGATGTGTTCCTCGACGCCCTGTCGGGTGTGCGCTCGTTCTTCGGGGCCGGCGCATGAACGGCCTGGAGTCGCTGTACCAGGAGCTGATCCTCGACCACTCCAAGCGCCCGCACGGCAAGGGCCTCGCCGACGAGGCCGCCGAAGGCGGCGATCAGGCCAGCCGCGTCGCGACCTCGTACCAGCGCAACCCGATCTGCGGCGACGAGATCACGCTCCGCGTCCGCCTGTCCGACGACGGCACGACCGTCGACGAGGTGACGTGGGACGGCGCCGGGTGCTCCATCTCGCAGGCGTCGGCATCGATGCTCGCCGCGCTGATCGAGGAGGAGGAGCGGATGCCGCGGGCCGAGGCATCCGAGCTCGTCGACGGGTTCCGCGAGGCGCTGCGTTCGCGCGGTGAGATCGCGCTCGACGAAGAGGTGTTCGGCGACGCCGCCGCACTCTCGGGCGTCTCGAAGTTCACGGCGCGGGTGAAGTGCGCGATGCTCGCGTGGGTGGCGTTCGAAGACGCCGTCTCCCGCGCCTGACCCCCGTCTCAGCCCGCGACCGGGTGCGTCCGGTGCACGGTGATGTCGCCGTAGCCGGTGCGTGCGTAGAGCTCCAGCGACGCCTCTCCCTCGATCGGGCCGGTGGCGGCGGCCAGCTCGTTGCGCACCGACGCGTGCTGGCTCGACGCGTCGAGCCAGACGGCGGTGCCCGAGCGGATGCCGAGCGTCACGGCGCCGTACGAGGCTTCGACCCGCGCCGTCCCGCCGTTGAGATCGCCGATCCGCACCGGTCCGTAGGCCGAGCGGACGGTCAGCGCCGGCCCGGGATCGCCGAGATGGACGACTCCGCTCGACGTCGCGATGTCGGCGATCCCCGACACGGATCCGACGTCGATGCCGGCATCCGATCCCTTCAGCCGCAGCGCCCCGTCGACGATGCCGATGCGCGCGCGGCCCGAGCTGATGCTCACGTCGGCGTCGCCGCGCACGTGCTCGACGCGCAGCTCGCCGTGTCCGAGACCGAGGTCGGCGCGGCCGGTGCGCTCGAGGGTGGCATCGCCGTAGTCGAGGGCGATGCGCGCGGTGCCGACCGCCCCCGCGACGCGGATAGAACCGTACTTGAGGGCCAGCGAGACGTCGGAGCCGGCAGGGACCCGCACGGAGACGTCGACGGAATCGCCCGAGCCGAAGAGCGTGAAGCGCGTCGGCCCGACGATGCGCAGATCGGAGCCGGAGTGGATCACCCGCACGGCGTCGGCGGCGCTGCGGTCGCCGCCCCGGTGGGGGTTGGCGGGGCCGATCTCGACCGCGAGGTCGCGACGGGACTCCGCGATGACGTCGATGCGCCCCATCTGCAGCTCGATGCGGAGGGCCGCCGGTCCCGGCGCCGGGAACGTCTTCATCAGCGCACCCAGCCGGTGTACGAGGAGCCCGCGCCCGCCGCGACGCCGGGCGCGGGATCGAGCGACGCCGTCACGGCGCGCACGAGCCAGGCGTTGAGCGAGACGCCGTCGGCGGCGGCTGCGGCCTCG
>NZ_DATCVK010000152.1:0-21478 GCF_036566905.1 Microbacterium sp.
GCCCGTGCCCGAGCGCCGCCGCTCCCCGCGAGGGCGCCGTGCTCCGATGGCGCGCTCGCCGGGAGCTGCCGCGCACGGCCGCCCGACCCGCGGCCGGGGTCAGCTCTCGGTCATGCCCTCGTAGAGACCGATCGCGTTGCCGTCGGGGTCCCCGATCACGGCCCACCAGCTCGTGGGAGAGATCTGGCTCTTCTCCATGAGCACGGTGCCGCCGGCGTCCTTCGCCGCCGCGACGGTCTCATCGATCGAGTCGACCTCCACGTAGGAGCGGGGCTGAGTGAAGCCGTCCTCGCGCGGCGCGAGGCCGCCCCCCGAGATCTTGTTGGGCGCCTGCCACATCGGGTAGCCCTCGAAGCCGGGCACCTCCGCGATCTGCCAGCCGAACAGGCTCGAATAGAACTCCGTCGCCTTGCCGAGATCGGTGACGGGGATGTCGATGTGCGTGATGTCGCCGTGAGCCATGGTGGTTCCTCTCGTGCGGATCCGACCGGGTCAGTCTGGCCGCCCGGCGTGCGGCCCACAAGAGGCCCGCGCGCACGACATCACGGCCGGCATCAGACCTCGCGGCGCTGTGCCTCCGGCAGCCAACTGCGGACGAGATCGTCGATGATGACGCTGCCCGCGGGCACGGAGGGCTCCACCGGTGCGAGGTGGATCCCTTCCGAGGCGAGATCAGCGAGGAGCGCCGTGCGGATCTCGACGATGCGTGCCGCGTCCTCGGCGCCGAGCTCGTCCGCTACCTGCGCCTGCAGACGTTGCGAAGCCGCTCGGAGGTCCGGCCCGATGTCGGCGACGGCCACGTTGAGCGCGGTGTCCATCTCCTCGGTTCCCGCGCGGTCGCGAGCCCGCGCAAGCAGGATGACGACGATCCCGATGACGGAGACCACGGCGCTCGCTGCGACGATCCAGGCGGCGGCATCCGTCCCCCGGCTCAGCACGAACGCTGCGGCGATCACCAACGCGACCGTCAGCACCCCGTGGATGCGGATCATCGAGCGGTTCAGAGGCCTGCCGGCCGCTGCGATCGACACCACGAGACTCGCCGCCGCCGCGACCAGCGCCAGCACGGTCGTCGCCACGGTCATCTCCGCCGGGTCGGTCCGCAGTCCGCTGGTGAGCGCCGCAGCGACCGCGGCGCACAGCGCCCCGCCGAGCGCGACCAACGGCAGCCAGCCGTGCGGGTTGCGCGGGCCATAGCGTTTCTGCAGCGCCGCGCGCTTGCTCCGCTTGGCCGCCTCGCCCGCTTCTCGGGCTTCCGACCAGATGCGCAGACCGAGCTCGTTGCGCCCGACCGCCGAGAACGCGGCGCGTTCGACCGACTTCGCATCGGCGTGCTTGGGCAGCGACGGCGCGATCTGACGCCGGGCCGTCGCGATCTGCCCGACCAGTTCGTCATCGACCAACCGTGGCCTCCTTCACATCCAGGGTCATCAGCGCCCGCTCGGCGAGCACCTGTGCGGCGGCGGCGGCGAGCGGGATCAGCGGCGTCAAGGCCGCGACAGCGCAGCGCCCGCGCACGTCGAGAACGTACGCGGTCGACACCGTCTGCGGTGTGGCGACGGAGTCGCCGGTCGCGCCCTCGGGGTCGAGCACGCTCACCCGCCATCCCCGGGCATGCCCGAGCTCGACCGCGATCACCTCTGCCGGCCACGGCGAGGGAAGCAGTGCCTCGGCGACCTCTCTTGCGCCGTCCGCACCGTCCGGCGCAGGAACGTCGTCCAGCACGACGATGCCGAGCAGTCCGTAGAGCTCCGCCTCCGGAACGCAGAGGAACAGCCCGACGCTGAGCTCACCGCCCGTCGCGGTCATCAGGGCCAGTCGTGCGGCATCGGCGATGCGCTCCCCTACACCCTCCGGTCCGCGCGCCGCCTGCTGCCCGACCCACGCCGGCGCATCGTCGATCGACGACGGAACGAGCGCCCACACATCCGGATCCGCGTGGATCTCGACCTCACGCGGCACGGCGCCACCTCACGCTCGCGACGATGGCGTCGCAGACGAGTGACATGGCGGCGATCCCCTCGTCGGGGATGGTGGCGCCGGTTGCGGATCGCAGGATCTGCGATCGGAACATCAGCGCCCGCCGAGGATTCCCCGGCACGGGAAGCAGGTACCCGTTTCCCGCCACCTCGACCTCGCCACCTTCGACGTCGGCCGATGTGTTCAGGCTCCAGCGCAGGATCGACCCGCCCGCGTCCAGCGGGGTGGCACCGCGCCGGGCGATGAGCCCGGCTCCGACATCCTGGATCGAGCCGCCGGACGGGGCGGTCAGCCACGACGCGACGAGGCTGACGGGAACGTACTCTTCCGGGTCGAGCCCGGACGGGGCGAAGACCCGGACGATGTCGGCCTTCGCGGCTTCGACGCGCGCGGCCGCGAGCATCGACTCGATACGAGTGCGCACCACGGCCCGCGTGCTGTCGGGGAAGCCGTCGAGGACGGCCGCATATCGGTCGGTCAGCCCGGAGAGCCCGGCATCGGCCGCCTCCCAGCCCTCGGGGAGAAGTACCGCGAAACCCGGCATCTCGGGCGTCTCGCCGATCAGCTCGGCACGCAACGACATGAGATCTCCCTTTGACGCGCGATCGGCTCGGTGCGCGGCCGTCCCAGCGGCTCGGACGCCGCCACACCGTCGATGAGCCTAGCTCTATACGGTCGCGAGCTTCTCGCTGCCGTCCTTGAAGATGCCCATGAACTTGAGCATGGTGTCGACCGAGCCGCCGAGCGCTTCCGGAATGTTCTGCGGGTTGCCCGCGAGCGCGTTCCAGCCCGCACGCCAGCCGCCGACCCATTCGTTCCCTTGCGCGAGGAAGGCCGGCATGTGGATGACGCGCATCAGGTTCTGCGAGTTGAGGCCGTGGGCACCCTCGAACAGATCTGGGATCCGACGCGTGAGGAACGCGTTGAGCGACCCGTGGAAGTCCAGGAACTCGCTGCCCCCCAGGCGCAGCGCGCCCGACAGGCGCGGGAACCGAGCGCCGATCTGCGCGAAATCGGCCAGGCTGGCGAGCTTGGCGAGCTTTCCGAACGGGATGATCGACACCGCGGCGAGCGCGACGCTGCCCCAGTCCCCGCGAGCGGCGTTCAGCTTGGCGATCTCGCCGAGAAGGCTGAGCACGCCCGCCACGGCGGCCAGCACTCCGGCCAGCAGGGCCAGCGGCCCGGTGACGACGAACGCGACGACCAGCAGGATGACGCCGACCACGAGCAGGACGGTCAGCATCGTCTCGACGAACGGCATGGAGTTGTCCCAGAAACCGTCCGAGACGCCGTTCTCGTTGGTGCGCTCCAGGCTCGAACAGGCCGTCTCGTATGCCGATTCCCACGTCTCGACCGGGGCGTCGTAGCCGCTCCAGTACGCCTCCCACGTCTCGACGGCGGAGTCGAACGCGCTCTGCTCATCGGATGCGGTCGGCCGCGGCCCGGTCTGCTCGACCTCGCGATCCTCGTTGCGATCGAACTCGTCCTGATCGCGCTCGGCGGCGCTCAGCGCCCACGACGCGTCCCGGACGTCGGGCCACGTGCGACGCGCCCCGTCCACGCGCCAGTCGGTCGCCGACTGCACCGCGCTCAGGGCCGTCGCGTACGTCGCAAGCGCGACCCCGCTCGGCCGATACCGACGCGCCGCCACCTCGAGGTCCTCATAGACCTCCTTGGCCTGCTCGCGAATGGCCTCGAACGAGGTTCCCCGGCCGACGGTCCCGTCGGCGAAGAGCTGCAGCGTCGCCGCTGCGCGCGCCATCTTGTCGCCGAGCGCCTCGATGTCGGCGGCGCGGCTGGAGATCACGCCGGGGCTGCCCTCGATCTGACGGACGTCGCGGCCGCCGGGGGTGTCGGGCATCTCCTCGCGGGAGTAGATGTACGAGTTCTCCGTCACTCCGAGGCCTCCATGCTCCGCGCCAGCTCGAGGTCGGCCTCGACCCAGCCCTCGTGGGCGTCATCGAGCCGCTTCTTCATCTCTTCGAGATTGCGTCGCTGCGTCTCTCGCTTGTCGTCCCACTCCGACTCGAAATCCTCCGCCGCCCGGGCGAGACGGCTGTCGCCCTGCGGGCTGCCGATCGCTTCCACGAGCGCACCGGTGCGCGAACCGGCGGCTTCGAACTCGGCGATGATGTCACGCAGCGCGTCGCTGAGCGCCGCCATCGAGCCGAGCGGGATCTGCACGCCATCGGTCATCGCCACACCTTCCCCCACGGTCGTCGACCAGCATACGAAGAGCCCACGCCTCGGCACGATGGGGAGAAGTCCCCATGCTCAGTCCGACGCGTCGGCGAGATGCTTCTCGAGCGCGTCGATCGCCGGACGCTGGCCCTTCACCAGGCGCTCGCGGGCGGGATCCAGGTCGGTCCATTCCACGCGGTCCACCTCGGGGAACTGCGCCGTCCGCCCCGACCGCGGCGGCCACTCCAGCTCGAACTCGCCGAACGCCAGGCCGTCGAGCGAGAACCCCGATCCGTCGGCCACGAACACCGTGACCCGCTTGCCCGACGAGTATGCGAACGTGCCGAGCTCGGCGTACGGCGGCTCGGGCGGGTCGATGCCGAGCTCTTCGCGGAACTCCCGTCGTGCGGCATCCAGCGCGCTCTCCTCGCCCTCGGTGAACTCGCCCTTGGGGATCGACCAGGCGCCGGCATCCTTGCTCGCCCAGAACGGCCCGCCCATGTGCGCGATGAGCACCTGGGGTTCGGGCGCGATCCGGTAGAGGAGGATGCCGGCGCTCGTGATCGCCATCTCGGTTCCTGAGGTCGCCGGGTTCTCGAGGCTGCGGGGTCAGACCAGGCGGGTCTCGGGCGACACGGTGTACGTGTCTTCCGGGTCGCGGTAGACGACGTCGCCCAGGGCGGCGTCGATCGCGGCGAGGGTGTCGGCGTCGAGCACGACGCCCGAGGCCTTGACCGTCTCGGCGAGCTGCTCGGGACGCGATGCCCCGACCAGTGCCGACGCGACGTTCTTGTTCTGCAGCACCCAGGCGATGGCGAGCTGGGGCATCGACAGCCCCGCCTGCTCGGCCACCGGCTTGAGTCCCTGGACCGCCTGGAGCACCTCGTCGCGGAGGAAGGACTTGATGAATCCCGCGCCGCTCTTCTCGTCCGTGGCGCGGGAGCCCTCGGGCACCGGCTGACCGGGCAGGTACTTGCCCGAGAGCACGCCCTGGGCCATCGGCGACCACACGATCTGCGAGATGCCGAGCTCCTCGGAGGCCGGCACGACCTTGCCCTCGATCACGCGCCACAGCGCGGAGTACTGCGGCTGGTTCGAGATGAGCTGCACGCCGTAGCTCCTGGCGAGCGCGTGACCCTCGCGCAGCTGCTCGGCCGTCCACTCCGAGACGCCGATGTAGAGCGCCTTGCCCTGCCGGACGACGTCGGCGAACGCCTGGAACGTCTCCTCGAGCGGCGTCTCATGGTCGAAGCGGTGCGCCTGGTACAGGTCGACGTAGTCGGTGCCGAGGCGCTTCAGCGATCCGTTGATCGACTCGAAGATGTGCTTGCGGCTCAGGCCGGTGTCGTTGGGGCCCTTGGGACCGGTCGGGAAGTAGACCTTGGTGAAGATCTCGAGTGATTCGCGGCGCTGACCCGTGAGCGCCTTGCCGAGCACTTCCTCCGCGACGGTGTTCGCGTACACGTCGGCGGTGTCGAACGTGGTGATCCCGGCATCCAGTGCCGCGTGGACCGTCGCGATGGCGGCCGAGTCGTCGACCTGCGAGCCGTGGGTGACCCAGTTGCCGTAGGTGATCTCGCTGACCTTGAGACCGCTGTTTCCGAGGTACCGGTAATTGACCATGAGGAAAACGCTACCTGCCTCGGCGGGGCCCTCGGCGCGATCCTGCTCGCCGGCCACGAATGGTGAGTCTCGTCCCCGATTCGTGACAGGTGTGCGGTCGGGGTGGGCAACTGAGACGAACGGATGCCGCGACCGGCGCGTGAGCACCGGTCGCGGCATCCGTCATCCGGAGGGGATCAGACGACGCGGGCGGACTCGTCCTCGACGGCGTCACCGCCGGCCGCGGCCGACGGCTCGCCGTGGTCGGCCTCGGAGAGCGCACGCGCCTCCTCGTCGAGATCGGTGGCCGCCTGCTCGAACTGCGAGTTGTACAGCCGGAAGTACGCGCCCTGGGCGACGATGAGCTCGTCGTGCGTGCCCTTCTCGACGATCCCGCCGTTCTCCATCACGAGGATGAGGTCGGCGTCGCGGATCGTCGAGAGGCGATGCGCGATGACGAAGGACGTCCGGCCTTCGCGCAGCGCCGCCATGGCGTGCTGCAGCAGCAGCTCGGTGCGGGTGTCGACGGAGCTCGTCGCCTCGTCGAGGATCAGCACTGACGGCTGGGCGACGAATGCGCGGGCGATCGTGATGAGCTGCTTCTCGCCGGCCGAGATGTTCGACGCGTCCTCGTCGAGGAGCGTGTCGTAGCCGTCCGGCAGGGAGTGCACGAAGCGGTCGACGTACGTCGCCCGCGCGGCGGCGAGGATCTCGTCGTCGGTGGCGTCGGCGCGGCCGTAGCGGATGTTCTCGCGGATCGTGCCGGCGAACAGCCACGGGTCCTGCAGCACCATGCCCGTCTTGGCGCGGATGTCGCGCCGCGTGAGCTGCGCGATGTCCTGCCCGTTGAGGAGGATGCGGCCGCCGTCGAGCTCGTAGAAGCGCATGAGGAGGTTCACGAGCGTCGTCTTGCCGGCGCCCGTCGGACCGACGATCGCGACCGTCTGGCCCGGCTCCACCCGGAACGACAGGTCGTGGATCAGCGGATGCTCGGGCGTGTACGAGAAGGCGACGTCCTGGAACTCGATCGTGCCGTCGCCCTCGACGGGCGCCGGGGCGTCCTGCGCGTCGGGCTCCTGCTCGCTCTCGTCGAGGAGCTCGAACACTCGCTCGGCCGACGCCGTGCCGGACTGCACGACCGCGGCCATGCCGCCCAGCTCCGACAGTGGCTGGGTGAACTGCTGCGAGTACTGGATGAACGCCTGCACATCGCCGAGGCGCAGCTGGCCGCTCGCCACCATCAGCGCGCCGAAGACCGCGATGCCGACATAGGTCAGGTTCCCGATGAACATCATCGCGGGCATCATGATGTTCGACAGGAACTGCGCCTTGAAGGAGGCCTGGTACAGCTCCTCGTTCTCGGCCCGGAACGCCTCACGGGACGCCTGCTCGCGGCCGAAGACCTTGACGAGGGCGTGGCCCGAGAACGACTCCTCGACGCGCGCGTTGAGGCGGCCGACCTTGCGCCACTGGATTCCGAACGCCTTCTGCGAGCGGGGTCCGATGACGCCGAACAGCACGGCCATGAGCGGGAAGCTCACGAGCACGACGAGGGTCAGCTGCCACGAGATCGTCAGCATCATGATCAGCACGCCGATCACGGTGAGCACGCTCGTGAGCGCCTGCGACAGCGACTGCTGCATCATCTGGGTGATGTTGTCGATGTCGTTCGTGACGCGGGAGATCAGCTCGCCGCGCTGCACCCTGTCGAAGTAGCGCAGCGGCAGGCGGTTGATCTTCGCCTCGACGTCTTCACGCAGGCGCCACATGACGCGCACCATGATCACGTTGATGACGTAGCCCTGCACCCACATCAGCAGCGATGACGCGAAGTACAGCGCGAGCACGATGAGCAGCACGCGGCTGAGCGCCATGAAGTCGACGCCGGCGCCGGGATCGAAGTGCTCCATGGCCGCGACCATGTTGGCGAGGTCCTGCTGGCCGCTGTCGGCGAGACCCTGGACGACCTGCTCCTGGGTGGCGCCCGCCGGCGCCATCGACGACACGACGCCCTCGAAGAGGATGTTGGTCGCCTCGCCGAGCACCTTCGGCGAGAGCACGGCCAGCACGACGCCGATCGAGCCGAGGATCGACACGAAGATGAAGCCGACCGCGTTGGGACGCAGCAGCCCGATGAGGCGACGGAAGGAGGGCCCGAAGTGGGCGGCCTTGCCCGGGGCGACGGCGCCGCTCCAGTCGTCGGCCGAGATGCGGGCCTGTTCGCCGAGCTCGATCTCGAGCTTCTCCTCGGGGCTCAGCTCCGCGATGGCGTCGCGTGCACGACGGCGGCTGGTGGACTTGTCGGCGGTGGACTCGTCGGTGTGGGACTGGTTGTCGGCGCTCATCGGGCGACCTCCGCTCCGAGCTGCGATTCGACGATCTCGCGGTAGGTCTGGCTCGTCTCGAGCAGCTGCTCGTGCGTGCCGAGTCCGACGATGCCGCCGTCGTCGAGGACGATGATGCGGTCGGCATCGGTGATCGTCGAGACGCGCTGGGCGACGACGATCTTCGTGACGTCCGGCAGCTCCCGCCACAGCGCCTGCCGCAGCCTCGCGTCGGTGGTGAGATCGAGCGCCGAGAACGAGTCGTCGAAGACGAGCACGCGCGGCTCGTGCACGATCGCCCGGGCGATGGCGAGGCGCTGGCGCTGACCGCCCGACACGTTGGTGCCGCCCTGCGAGATCGGGGCGTCGAGCCCGCCGTTCATCTGGCTCACGAAGTCACTGGCCTGGGCGATCTCCAGCGCATGCCAGAGCTCGGCATCCGTCGCCTCTTCACGCCCGAACCGCAGGTTCGAGGCGATCGTGCCCGAGAACAGGAACGGCCGCTGCGGCACCAGCCCGATGGTGGCCCAGAGCGCGTCGAGGTCGGCGCGCCGCACATCCAGGCCGCCCACCTCCACGACACCGTCCGTCACGTCGAACAGACGCGGGATCATCGAGATCAGCGTGGTCTTGCCCGCGCCGGTCGAGCCGACGACCGCGACGGTCTCACCCGGCTCGGCGCGGAAGCTGATGCCCGAGAGGATGGGGTGCTCGGCACCCGGGTAGGTGAAGGCGACGTCCTTGAACTCGACGGTGCCCGGCGCGGGGAACTCGGCGGGCGCGTCCGCGGGCCGCGCGAGAGACGAAGCCGTGTCGAGCACCTCGCCGATGCGCTCCGCCGACACCGCGGCGCGCGGGATCATCAGCGTCATGAAGCTCGCCATCATGACGCCCGAGAGGATGATCATGGCGTACTGCATGAAGGCGAACAGCGTGCCGATCTGGATCTCGCCCGAGTCGACCTGCATGCCGCCGAACCAGATCACGCCGATCACGGTGACGTTGAGGATCAGCATGACGGCGGGGAACAGCACCACGAAGAGCGAGCCGACCTTGCGTCCGACGACCATGATCTCGGTGTTGGCCTCGCGGAATCGCTCCTCTTCGATGGGCTCGCGGACGAAGGCGCGGATGACGCGGATGCCGGTGAGCTGCTCGCGCATCACCCTGTTCACGCCGTCGAGCTTGCCCTGGTAGCTGCGGAACAGCGGGACCATCCGGGCGATCACGATGCCGGCGACCACGAGCAGCACGGGCACCGCGACGGCGATGATCCAGGCGAGGCTCGCGGCCTGCTCGACGGCGAGGATGATGCCGCCGATCGCGAGCAGGGGCGCCGTCACGAGGAACGTGGCGGCCATCATCGCGAGCATCTGCACCTGCTGCACGTCGTTCGTGTTGCGGGTGATCAGCGAGCCGGCGCCGAAGCCGGTGACCTCGCGCTCGGAGAAGCCCGAGACGCGCTCGAAGATGTCGTCGCGGACGTCACGGCCGAGCTTCATCGCCGCACGCGCCGCGAAGTAGGTGGCGATGATCGAGGCGACGATCTGAGCGAGCGACACCGTCAGCATCACCGCGCCGGTGCGCCAGATGTACTCGGTGTCGCCCTTGGCGACGCCGTTGTCGATGATGTCGGCGTTGAGGCTGGGCAGGTAGAGCGAGGCGAGGGCGGAGGCGGACTGGAACAGCAGCACCCCGAGCAGCAGCCAGCCGGATGGTTTGAGATAGCGGACGAGGAGTTTGGCGAGCACGGACTTCTCCCAGACGTGACGAGGCCACGACGAATCACCGCCTGATGCGGTGGTCATGGTGTGCCGACCCCACCATGGCACGGGCCGCCGACATCGCGGCAGTCCCGTTCACGGAGGGCGAACGGCCGATTCGGACGGCATTCCCGGGCCGCCCGGCCGTCACTCTAACACGATATATCGCGTGATGCCACGCCGGTCCACGGCCGACGAGCGACGGATGCCGCGGGTCAGGCCTCCCCGCCCTGGGCGATGTCGGCACGCTCGCGCCAGCTGCGCGCGGTGACGCGATCCAGCGCCACCTGGCGGCGCAAGGCGTCGGCCTGTTCGTAGAGCGACGGCTGCCCGTAGCTCGTCAGCACCTTCACGAGCACGGGCAGCAGCTCGATCATGAAGAACAGCCCGGCGATGAGCCAGTGCGCCCACGCCAGCGTCGGCTCGCGCTGCGACAGGCGCTCGAGCCCGCCGATCTGGCTCAGCAGGCCCACCGCCCCGGCGTTGCCGCCCGCGACCTCCGCTGCCCGCGCGTCGTACGCGGCGAGCGCGGCCTGGTACTGCGCCCGCGCAGCGGGCAGCTCATCCTGCGCCTGCTGCTTGTTCTGCGCCTCCGATGCGCCGGCGTCCGCGGTGCCGGCGGCCTGCGCCGCAGCGAGATCGGCTTCGGCGGTGCGCAGCTTGGCGGCGAGGTCGTCGTACGACGCCTGCGCTTGGGCGAGTTGATCCTGCGCGGCGCCCGAGCTCGCGCCCTCCCCCGCGACCCCACTGCAGCCCGCGACCTCGCCGGCGCCCTGGCCGGTGAGCTCGCACTGGTAGATCGCGCGCGCCTGATCGATCACCTGCTGCTGGGCGGCGAGCTTCGCGGTGAGGTCGTCCACGGTCTGCTGCGCTGAGGCCGTCGCCGCCGACGTGGTCTCGGCACCCTCGACGACACCGCTCGCCGCCTGGCTCTCGAGCGCCGCCACACGCGCGCTCGCGGCATCCAGTGCCTGCTTCTCGGGTCCGTCGGTGACCGCGTCCTGATCGGACTGCGCCTGCACGATGTTCGTCGCCGTCACCTCGCGGGCGATGTCGTTATGGAAAATCTGCAGTACGAGCGGCTCCGCGACGACGATGCCGATGACCGCCGCCATGATCACGCGGGGGATGGCGAGCCCGATCAGCCGGCCCACGCTGTGCGTCGAGCGCATGGTCGATGTGAGGAAGCGGTCGAGGTTGAAGATGATCAGCGCCCACACGATCGCGAGCGGCAGCGCACCCCACGCGACGATCCGGACACCCGTGGTCAGCGCGAAGTACATCGAGATCGCCGAGATCAGCGCGGTGCCGGCGATCACGAAGAACATCTGCACGAAGCGGGGCGTCTCGGTGGGCACCTGGTCGAGCACCGACGCGTCCGCGCCGCCGAGCACGGCGAGCCTGCGCCAGCCCGAGCCGCGCTCGCGACGGCGCGCGACGCGCTTCGAGCGACCCGGGCGCGTGGGAGCGGCCTCCATGGGCGCGGGCTCCTCGACGACAGGGCGCTCGGGGGTCGGATCCGGCTCCGCCGCAGCGCCCCACTCCCCGATCGGGGTGGTCTCCGCGGTCGCCGCCGGCTCGGCATCCACCACTCGGTCCTCGACCACCGCGACCGGCTGTGTCGGGTTCATCGCCAGCGCGTCCTCGAGCAGATCGCGCGTCACCGGGTACGGGTCCTCGGGTCCGTCGGCGTCGAGACGCCCGTCACCCGGCTCGCCTGCCGCCTGCTGGGCGCGCACGTCGTCGAGGTACAGGTCGCCGCGCGTCTCGTCGTCCGTCTCGAACTCGATGCGGCCGTCGGAGCCGAACCTGCCCGGCCGGTGTGCGGAGAATGACATCCGGACACCCTAGACAGGCCAACCTGTGCGACAGGTGAGTCTCGGCCGCGCGAGGAGCCGGTGTGCGCTCACTCCTCGAGCGGGGTGACGGCCGCGACCGCCTCGTCTTCCTCGGTGGCGACCAGCTGCCCGCAGGCGCCGTCGATCTCCTTGCCGCGGGTGTCGCGGAGGGTCGTCGGGATGCCGGCGTCGTTGAGGCGCCGGACGAACTCGTTCTGCACCGGCACGTCGGATGCCGTCCAGATCGAGCCGGGGGTCGGGTTCAGCGGGATCGGGTTCACGTGCACCCAGCCGCGACCGCGCGCGTTGAGCTTCTCGGCCAGGAGGTCGGCGCGCCAGCCGTGGTCGTTCATGTCCTTGATGAGCGCGTACTCGATCGACACGCGGCGTCCGGTCTTGTCGAAGTAGGCGCGGGCGGCGTCGAGGGCCTCGTCGACCTTCCAGCGGGAGTTGACCGGGATCAGCTCGTCGCGGAGCTTGTCGTCGGGCGCGTGCAGCGAGAGGGCGAAGGTCACCGGGATGTCCTCGTTCGCGAGCTTCGTGATCGCGGGAACGAGTCCGACCGTCGACACGGTGATGCCACGGGCGCTCATCCCGAGACCGTGCTGCTTGTCGGTCATGACACGCACGGCCTGCATGACCCGCGCGTAGTTCGCGAGCGGCTCGCCCATGCCCATGAAGACGATGTTCGACACCCGCTCGGCGGAGTGGTCGTCCTTCTTCTTGCCGCCCAGCCCGCCGTCGGCGATGAGGCGGTTGGCGCGCACGATCTGCTCGACGATCTCCGCCGCCGACATGTTGCGGGTGAGGCCCGCCTGTCCCGTGGCGCAGAACGGGCAGTTCATGCCGCAGCCGGCCTGGCTCGAGACGCACAGGGTGATGCGTCCGGGGTAGCGCATGAGCACCGACTCGACGAGGGCGCCGTCGTGCAGCTTCCACAGGAACTTGATCGTGTCGCCGCGGTCGGTCTCGAGACGCCGCACCTCCGTGAGGAGGGGCGGCAGCATGCCGTGGACGAACTCCTCGCGGCCCTCGGCGGGGAGGTCCGTCATGTCGGCGGGGTTGTGGGTCCAGTGCTGGAAGTAGTGCTTCTCGAGCTGCTTCGCCCGGAAGCCGGGAAGCCCGAGCTCCTTGACCTTCTCGACGCGCTGCTCGGGGGTGAAGTCGGCGAGGTGCACCGGCGGCTTGCCGCGCTTGGGGCTGGCGAACTGCAGGAGGGGCCGGCCTTCGGCATCCTTCTTCTGGGTCCATCCTTCGGTCGCCGGACGCACCTGCCTGGGCTTCGTGGCGCGCACGGGCGAATCGGTCATGAAAACCAGGGTAGGGGACGCGCCTGGACGGATGCCGATGCCGGCGCATCTCGCAACCCCCGTCGCGCGGCCGGCCGGCCCGGCTAGCGTGGCGGGCGTGACTGACAAGAGCGACGTGACGATCCGGCCGATCGAGCCCGGCGATGCCGGCGAGGTGATGACGCTGCAGCGCGCGGCGTTCGTGCAGGAGGCCCTCATCTACGGGACGCCCGACATGCCGCCGCTCACGCAGACGCTGGAGGAGGTGCAGTCCGAGCTGGAGGAGAACCTCGGCGTCGTCGCCCTCGACCGCACCCGCATGGTCGGGGCGCTGCGGGCACGCGTCGACGGCGACCTGCTGCTCGTCGGCCGCATCGCCATCGCCCCGGACCGCGCGGGCGAGGGCATCGGCAGCGCACTCCTGGAGGCCGTCGAGCGACGCGGCGCCGACCGGGGCGCCACCGAGGCCGAGCTGTTCACCGGATCGCTGAGCGAGGCGAACATCCGCCTCTACGAACGCGTCGGATATGCGGAGACGCAGCGGGTGTCGGGCGACGACGGCACCGAGCAGGTGTTCCTGCGCAAGCGGCTCGACCAGGGGCGTCGCGGCTAGGCTCGCCGTGTGGTCCCGCTCGAGAACCTTCTCGCCTTCACGCTCGCCGCGCTCGTCCTGATCGTGATCCCCGGCCCGAGCGTGCTGTTCACGATCGGGCGCGCGCTCGCCCTGGGACGCATGGGCGGGCTCCTCAGCGTGCTCGGCAACGCACTGGGCCTGCTGCCGGTCATCGGCCTCGTCGCGCTCGGCGTCGGCGGCATCGTGGCCCAGTCGATCGTGCTCTTCACGATCGTCAAGGTCGCCGGCGCGCTCTATCTCATGTACCTCGGCGTCCAGGCGATCCGCCACCGCCACCGCGCCGCCGCCGAGGCGAACGGGGGCGTCCTGCCCCGGTCCGCCTGGCGTCAGCTCGGCGAGGGGTTCATCGTCGGCGTGACCAACCCGAAGACCATCGCGTTCTTCGTGGCGGTCCTGCCGCAGTTCGTCGACCTGAACGCGGGCATGGTGCCTCTGCAGATGATCGTGCTGGGTCTCGTCTTCTTCGTCATCGCACTCATCTCCGACGGCATCTGGGCACTCGTCGCGGCCGGTGCCCGCACCTGGTTCGGCCGCTCGCCGAAGCGCATCTCGACACTCTCGGCCACCGGCGGCGGCCTGATGATCGGCCTCGGCGGCATCCTCCTCTTCACCGGGAACAAGCACTGATGGACTCTTCGACCACCTCGGATGCCGGACCGCGGCGAGCGGCCGGTCGGCGCATCATCTTCCTCGACGTCGACGGGACGATCCTCGAGCACGGATCGCACATCTCCCCCTCGACGCCGGGCGCTGTCCGCGCCGCACGCGCGGCCGGGCATCTCGTGTACCTCAGCACCGGACGATCGGCCGCCGACATCCATCCGGTCGTGGCCGAGATCGGCTTCGACGGCGCGGTCACGAACTCCGGCGCGCTCGTGACGTCGGACGGCGAGGTGGTCGTCGAACGCCCGCTGTCGCCGGAGGCGACGAGCCGGATGCTGACGGCGCTGCAAAGCCGCGGCATCCGCTACTTCCTGCAGACCCGTGACGGCGTCTACGCGAGCGACGACATGGCCGAGCTGATGCGCGACTACGCCGTCGCCCTCGAGGCGCGCGTGCGGGCGGGGCGTGAGGTCCGCCCGGAGGACTCGCTCGTCGGCCTCGCGCAGCGGACGTTTCCCGGCGTGGAGGAGGCGGACCTCGACCGCATCGACAAGGCCGTGTTCGTCAGCGACCACGAGGAGGGCATCGACGAACTCCGTGCCGACCTGGGTGACGAGTTCCTCATCGTCCCCGGCAGCATGCCGCTGCCCGGCGGCTCGAACGGCGAGATCAGCGAGCGCGGCACGACCAAGGGCTCGGCGATCGAGCTGCTGCTCGAGAACCTCGGGATGGATGCCGCGGACGCCGTCGCGGTCGGCGACAGCTGGAACGACGTCGAGATGTTCCAGGTGTGCGGCGTCGCGGTGGCGATGGGCAATGCGCAGCCAGAGCTCAAGGAGCTCGCCGACATGGTCACGACCGACGTCCTCGACGACGGCATCGCCCACGCCTTCCGGCGGCTCGGCCTCATCTGATCCGGTCGCCGCTCTGCGAGGCGACCGGCCGCAGTGTCAGGGCTGCTCGGGGTGCGCGGCTTCCGCCCCGAGGTTGACGAGGGTGCCGCCGGGGTCGCGCACCTGCGCGACCCGTTCGCCCCACGGCATGTCTGCGGGCGCCTGTTCGGCCCGCCCGCCGGCGCGCACCCACGCCGCGTACGTCGCATCCACGTCGTCGACGTAGAACCACAGCGCGACGCGGTCGCCCACCGACGGCGGCAGGGCGTCGGGGTCGCGGCCGATGCCGAGCGACGTCTCGCCGACCTGCAGCGACACGTAGTCGTCCTCGTCGCCGCTGCCGAACCGGTACGACACCGTCGCGTCGAGGGCGCTCTCGTAGAACCGAACGAGCTCCGGCAGGTCTCGCACCAGCAGGATCGGGAACAGGCTCCGCACCCCCATGGGGCCCACCCTACGTCGCCCTGGGGGGTCTCGAAAGGGACCGCTCAGTCCAGGAAGATATCGGGGAACAGGGCGGAGTCCGGGGTTCCCGGGACGGCCGCGTAGCCCGAGAAGTCGGTCACGCCGGCTGCTTCCAGCACGTCCTCGACGATGAGCGTCTGGCCGGTGTACTCGCGCGCCGGCCGGGTGAAGATCTCGTACGCGGCGTCGGCGTAGATCTCCGGCGTGCGGCTCACCTTCATCATGCGGTCACCGCCGAGCGCGAACTGCACCGCCGCGGTCGCGATGGTCGTGCGCGGCCACAGCGTGTTGGCGGCGATGCCGGACGACGCGAACTCCGCCGCGAGCCCCAGGGTCGCCATCGTCATGCCGTACTTCGCGAGCGTGTAGCCGGTGTGGCCGCCCAGCCACTTCGGCGAGAGGTTCAGCGGCGGCGAGAGCGAGAGGATGTGGGGGTTCTCGGCATCCTTCAGGATCGGGATGGCGGCGCGCGAGAGCATGAACGTGCCGCGCACGTTGACGTCCTGCATGAGGTCGTACTTCTTCGCATCGAGCTCGAGGGAGCGCGACAGGTCGATGACCGAGGCGTTGTTGACGACGATGTCGATGCCGTCGAACTCCCCCTGCGTCTTGAGCACGGCCTCGGTGACGTCGTCGTCGTTGCGCACATCGCCGACGATGGGCAGCGCGTTCCCGCCGGCGGCGCGGATCTGCTCGGCAGCCGAGTGCACCGTGCCCTCGAGCTTGGGATGTGGCGTGTCGGTCTTGGCGAGCAGCGCGATGTTGGCGCCGTCGCGCGCGGCGCGCAGCGCGATCGCGAGGCCGATGCCGCGGCTGCCGCCCGACATCAGGATGGTCTTGCCGGCCAGGGGCTTGTCGCTCATCTCGGGTTCTCCTCGGGTCAGGAACGGGACTTGGCGGATGCCGCCGCGAAGGCCGCGACACGGGCGCGGGCCTCCTGCGTGTCGAAGCGGGCGCCGATCGAGGCGGCTTCGTCGTCGAGGTTCTCGACGAACGAGCGCCCCGCCCCGGTGCGGACCAGCCGCTTCGCCTGACCGAAGGCGCCGGTGGCGTTGTCGAGCCAGAACCGGGCGACCGCCTCGGCGCGGGCCGCGACGTCGGCCGCGGGCACCACTTCGGTGACCAGGCCCCAGTCGAGCGCCGTCTCGGCGTCGATCGTGAGGTCCTGCAATAGCAGCTGGAGCGCGCGGCGCTGGCCGACCGCCGCCGGCAGCAGCGTCGAGACGCCGAGGTCGGGCGTCAGCCCGATGTTCGCGTACTTGCTCACGAACCTCGACTGCTCGGACGCGACGATGTAGTCGGCGGTGAGCATGAGCCCGAGCCCGCCACCCGCCACCGCGCCCTGTACGGCCGCGACGATGGGCTTGTCGGACTCCACGAACGTGCGGATGCCGTCATGGATGGTCTGCGCGGCGCCCGTGACGTCGGGGCCGGACGCACCCGACGTCGCCATCTCGAGCACGTCGCCGCCGGCGCAGAAGGCCGGGCCCGCGGCATCCAGGATCACCGCGCCGACCGAGTCGTCGGACGTGATCTCGTGGGCGACATCGCGCCAGCGACGGCCCATCTCGAAGCCCATCGCGTTGAGGAACGCGGGCCGGTTGAAGGTGACGCGCGCGAGGGCGCCGTCGCGCGTGACGAGGATCGAGTCGCTCATGGTTCTCCTGCGGTCGGTGCTTACTTCGGGGCCATCCGGATGGCACCGTCGAGGCGGATGGTCTCGCCGTTGAGGTAGCCGTTGTCGACGATCGACATCACCAGCCGCGCGTACTCGTCGGGCTTGCCGAGCCGCTGCGGGTACGGCACCTGCTCGCCGAGCGAATCCTGCGCGGCCTGCGGCAGCCCCATGAGCATCGGGGTCTCCATGATGCCGGGGGCGATCGTCACGACGCGGATGCCGTAGCGCGCGAGCTCGCGCGCGATCGGCAGCGTCATCGCGTGCACGCCGCCCTTCGACGCGGCGTACGCGGGCTGGCCGATCTGCCCGTCGAACGCCGCGACGCTCGCCGTGCTGACGATGACGCCGCGGTCGCCGTCGGCCGTCGGCTCCGTCTTGGCGATCGCGGCGGAGGCCTGCGCGATGACGTTGTACGTGCCGATGAGGTTGACGCGCACGATGCGCTCGAAGCCCTCCAGCGGCGACGGGTTGCCGTCGCGGTCGAGGACCTTCGCGGGCGGCGCGATGCCGGCGCAGTTCACCACGACGCGGAGGGGACCGGATGCCGCGGCCGTCGCGACCGCGGCGGCCACCTGCTCGGCATCGGTGACGTCGGCCGGCGCGAACGCTCCCTCGAGCTCTGCGGCGACATCGGCGCCGGCCGAGGACGGCAGGTCGACGATCGTGACCGCCGCGCCGGCTGCGGCGAGGCGGCGGGCGGTGGCGAGGCCGAGGCCGCTCGCACCGCCGGTGACGAGCGCGGAGGCACCCGTGAGGTCCATGGATTCTCCTTCGAAGTCCGGATGCTGCGGAACCGCGTATCAGCATACGCGGGACTGAGTCCCAGGTCATGCCGGTCGGCGCACGACCCAGGCTAGTCGTGCCGCCACACGGTCACTCGACCGGCGGCGGCGGACCCGGTTGAATGCGCCTATGGAGATCCGGCTGAAGCGCGTGTACGACCCACCGGCGCCGGAGGACGGAATGCGCGTGCTCGTCGACCGGCTCTGGCCGCGCGGACTCTCCAAGGAGCGCGCCGAGCTCGACCTCTGGGCGAAGGATGTCGCACCCTCGACCGCCCTGCGCACGGCGTTCCACCACGACGGCCTGTCGTGGGACGACTTCGAGTCCGCGTACCGGGCGGAGCTCGAGGGTTCCGCCCGCACCGCCGTCGCGGCGCTGCGCGCCGATCTCGCGGCGCACCCCGTGGTCACACTGCTGCATGCCGTGGCCGACGAGGAGCACAACCACGCGGTGATCCTGCGGGAGGCGCTCCAGGCGTGAGCCGCCGAGCGCTCGTCGTCACCCGGCGCGGCGCTCCCGTCCCGCTCGCCTGTCACGGTCTGTCAGATCACCGCGAATCGTGACAGGCGAGCAGAACCGGCGAGCGGGCAGGATGGAGGCGTGTCGATTCCCGCCGAACCCGTCACCGTGTCCGAGACCGTCGCTCGGCTCGCGCGCGGCGCCGAGCTCACCCCGGTCTGGCGCAACGAGTACGGCGGCATCACCTTCCGCACCGACGACGGCCGCTTCATCAAGCACGGTCCGCGCAACGCTGAGACCTCGTTCGCCGGCGAGGCCGCGCGCCTGGCGTGGGCGCAGCCGCACGCCCGGGTGCCGCTCCTGCTCGAGGTCGGCGGCGACGACACCCACGAGTACCTCGTGACGGCGGCGCTCCCGGGGCTCTCGGCCGTCCACGAGCGCTGGGTCGCCGAGCCCGCCACCGCCGTCCGCGCCGTCGGCGAGGGTCTGCGGGCCCTGCACGACGCCCTGCCCGTCGCCGACTGTCCGTTCGACTGGCGCGTACCCTCGCGCATCGCGAACGCCGCGGGCCGCGGCATCCGCGTTCCCGATGCCCTGCGCGAGCCGCCGCCGGTCGACCGGCTCGTGGTCTGCCATGCCGACGCCTGCTGCCCCAACACGCTCATCGGCGACGACGGCCGCTGGAGCGGGCACGTCGACCTCGGCGCCCTCGGCGTGGGCGACCGCTGGGCCGACATCGCCGTGGCGTCGATGTCGACGGCGTGGAACTATGGCGAGGGATGGGAGGACGCCCTCATCGAGGCGTACGGTGTCGAGCCCGACCGTGAGCGCCTGTCGTACTACCGAGAGCTGTGGAACGCGACATGACCGAGATCACCGGCAACGTCTGCAAGATCGACGGCCATCCGAACCTCGTCATCCTGCGGCGCTTCCGCGCGACCGCAGATGACATCTGGCGCGAGCTCACCGAGTCGGCGCGGCTCGAGCGCTGGATCGGGCGCTGGGACGGCGACCCGTCGAGCGGGCACGTCACGTTCTACATGACGGCGGAGGCCGAGGATGCCGCGGGCGAGGAGTACACGATCCTCGAATGCGACCCGCCCCGGCGCTTCGCGGGCGACACGTCGGCGGACGGCGGCGCCTGGCATCTCTGGTTCGAGCTCGCCGAAGAGGCACCGGGCGACACGATCCTCACGTTCGGCCAGCGCCTGAACCCCGGTGAGGACGTCGGCTCGATCGGTCCTGGCTGGGAGTACTACCTCGACCGGCTCGTCGCCGCGCAGGCCGGTCTCGACGCCGGCACCGTCTCGTGGGACGACTACTTCCCCGCCCTGCAGCCCGCCTACGAGCGTCTCGTCGCCGCCGACTGAGCGGGCCGAACTCAGGACCAGACGAAGCGGAATGTGCCGGCGGCGACCGCGGCGGCGATCGCCAGGGCCATGATCGCGGCGGCGCCGAGCAGTGCCACCAGGTCACGGAGGTGGAGCCGAGAGGGACGTGACCACGTGCGCGGGATGCCGGAGCCGAAGCCGCGGGCCTCCATCGCCATCGCCAGCTTGGTACCGCGCCGCACGGCGAACACGAGCAGCACGAATGCCATGGAGAAGAAGCGCCGGATCGCGCCGCTGTCGCCCACGCCGCGCGCGCGACGCGCGAGCCCCATGCTGCGCCAGTCGTCGAGGAAGAGGCCCAGCGTGCGCGCGCCGGCGAGCACCCCGAGCACGAAGCGGCTCGGCAGCTTCGCGACCTGGGCGAGGGCGTCGGCGAGCTCGGTGGGGTCGGTGCGGCCGAACAGCAGGATCGTCGGCAGGGCGAGGGCGAGCACGCGCAGGCACACCGCGACGGCGAGCGCGATCGAGTCGTCGCTGATCGTGGCGTACCAGAACGACCAGTAGACCGTTCCCCCCGGCTCGGCGTACAGCAGCATGCTGACGCCCGCGACGGGGGCGAAGACGAGGACCGGCAGCATCCGCTTCAGCACCGTCAGGGCGCCGAGGCCCGTCAGCGGGATGCAGGCGAGCTGCAGTCCGATGGCCACGAGCGCGCTCGTCACGTCGATCGAGGCGAGCAGCGGCACCGACAGCAGCAGCGCGAGCGCGATCTTGGTCACCGGGTTCACACCGTCGAGCCAGGCCGCCCGCTCGACTCCGATGTCAGGCGCGTCGGTGCGCGCGTCGACGGCGGTCACAACCCCGCCCCCACGGGCCGCGTGCGTCCGGGTGCGCCGGACGGCGCCTCCGGGAGGGAGGGCCCCGCACCGAGGTCGATGCGGCGGCCGCCGAGGTGGCGCAGCACGTCCTCGTCGTGCGTGACGGCGACGACGGTCGTGCCGGCGGCGATCTCGGACTGCAGCAGCTGCACGAGCTCGATCCAGCCGCGGCGGTCCTGCCCGAACGTCGGCTCGTCGAGCACGATCACGGGCGGTGCGTCGGCGAGCACGGTCGCGACGGACAGCCGGCGCTTCTGTCCCCCCGACAGCGTGAAGGGGTTCGCGGCGGCGAGCGGCGCGAGGTGCAGGCGTTCGAGCAGCTCGTCGACGATCACGCCGACGGCGTCCGCGCCGACGCCGCGCGAGCGCGGCCCGATCGCGAGCTCGTCGCGCACGGTCGAGGCGAGGAACTGGTGCTCCGGCTCCTGGAACACGGTGCCGATTCGGGTCAGCAGCTCGCGCGAGGTCCACCGTGACGGGCGTCGGCCCGAGCGGCCTGCGAGCTCCGGCGCCGCGACAACCTCACCCGCCGCCTCGGGCAGGAGCCCCGCGAGGGTCAGCGCGAGGGTGGACTTGCCGACGCCGTTGGGGCCGGTGATCACCGTCGCCGCCCCGCGCGGCACGCTGAGATCCAGCCCTGCCCGCACGACGGTCCGACCGTCGCGGGAGATCGAGAGAGCGGATGCCGCCACCGCCGCGGCCGCGCCGGCCGGTGCCCCGGGCAGGACCGGCAGGTCGACGGGGCGACCCGGCACCCACACGCCGGCGGCGGCGAGC
>NZ_DATCVK010000153.1:0-1804 GCF_036566905.1 Microbacterium sp.
GCAAGTTCGGTGAGGGTTACACGGAGCTGACGACGGGTCTGAAGGGTGCGGTGGACGGCATCAACGACATGTCGGAGTCGCTGCTCGGCATGATGCGTGCGATCCAGGACCTCGACCAGCAGCTCGCCGGCGGCTGAACCATCCTCACGTCACCCAGCTCGAGAGCCTGACCGGAGCGCCGCGCACAGCGGCCTCCGGTCAGGCCGTTTCGGAGCCACCGCGACGATGGATGTGCGGTCCCGGCCGCTTCGGACACGCCGCACAGCCATGTCCGATTTCCGCGAGCGGCTGTCGGGGGAGCGTGTCAGGCTAGGGGCATGAGCCTCACCATGACACCCGGCCCGCGTCTCGGCGCCATGTCATTCGACGAGCGCTACCGCGCGATCGACTCGCGCGATGCGCGCTTCGACGGCCAGTTCGTCACGGCGGTGCGCTCCACGGGCATCTACTGCCGGCCGAGCTGCCCCGCCCGCACCCCCAAGCCGTCGAACGTGACCTTCTATCCGACGAGCGCCGCCGCCCACGAGGCGGGCTACCGCGCGTGCAAGCGCTGCCTGCCGGAAGCTGCGCCGGGCTCGCCCCAGTGGAATCTCCGGGGCGACACCGCCGGCCGCGCCATGCGCCTCATCGCCGACGGTGTCGTCGAGCGCGAGGGCGTCCCCGGGCTCGCGCGACGGCTCGGCTACTCCCCGCGGCACCTGACGCGGCTCCTCACCGCCGAGCTCGGCGCCGGACCGCTGGCACTCAGCCGTGCGCACCGGGCGCAGACGGCCCGCATGCTGCTCGTGGGCACCGACCTGCCGGCCGCCGACGTCGCCTTCTCGTCGGGCTTCGCGAGCGTGCGCCAGTTCAACGACACCATCCGTGAGGTCTTCGGGATGCCGCCGCTCGAGCTCCGCGCTCGGCGCCGGCTGTCGCGGCCCGGCGAACGGCAGGCCGCTGCATCCCCGCTGGGCGCGCCCGGCGTCACGATCGACCTGGCACTCCCGCACCGCGGCGCGCTCGATGCCGCGGGGCTCTTCGCCTGGATGGGCGCCCGCGCCGTGCCGGGCGCCGAGGCCGCCACCGACTCGACGTTCGCCCGCGCGCTCCGTCTTCCCCACGGGCCGGCATGGTTCGAGCTCCGCCTCGACGACCTCGGCCGTGTGCGCCTGCGCGCGGCACTGACGAACCTCGCCGATCTGTCGACCCTCGTCACGCGCGCCCGGCGTCTGTTCGACCTCGACGCCGACCCGGTCGCCGTCGACGACTCGCTGGCGCGGCATCCGCAGCTCGCTCCGCTCGTCGCGGCTCTGCCGGGCATCCGCGTTCCGGGGGCCGCCGATCCGCACGAGATGCTCATCCGGGCCATGGTGGGCCAGCAGATCACCGTCGTCGCCGCCCGCACCGCGCTCACCGCCCTGACCGCGGCGCTCGGCGAGGAGGTGCCCGCCTTCGCGGGCATGCTCTCCGGGACGCACGCGCCGGCACCTGGAGGGGAGGAGGCCGACACGGTGCATGCGCCCGCGCCCGTCCGGCTGTTCCCGACGATGTCCGCGATCGCCGAGCACGGGGGAGAGGTGCTGCGCGGCCCAGCCGCCCGCATCCGTGCCATCACGGGAGCTGCCGCCGCCCTCGCCGACGGCACGCTCACCCTCACCCCGGGCGACGACGCCGTCGAGCAGCGGGCGGCCCTGCTCGCGATGCCCGGCATCGGACCGTGGACCGCCGACTACGTGCGCATGCGCGTGCTCGCCGACCCTGACGTCTTCCTGCCGGGCGACGTCGCCGTCCGCGCGGGCGCCGCCGCTCTCGGACTCCCCGC
>NZ_DATCVK010000154.1:0-8331 GCF_036566905.1 Microbacterium sp.
GCGCACGACGCTGGCGCCGGCGAAGACCTGCCGGCCGCTGCCGAGCCGACGCTGACGGCGTCCGCGCCGTCGTCGTACGCGGTCGCCGGCACCGGGGTGATCGACATCGTTCCCGCCGCCGGGCAGGTGCCGGCGGAGCCCGAGCCGATCGACCGCCGGCAGGACGACGCCGAGCAGGAGCCGGGAGCGACCGCCGAGGAGTCCGGCGGGTACGCCGCCGACGATCCCTGGGCCCCGGAGGACGCGAATCCCGATGTCGAGGCCCTCGGCGAGATCGACGACGAGCTCTCGACCCCCGAGCCCGCCGATGCGGACGACGACCGTCCGTGGGAGCACTACGTGAAGACGGATTCCGATGTCGAGGCCGACGCCTTCTTCGCGGCGTTCGACGCCGACGGCAATCCCCGCGCCGTTCCCGACGGCGAGGCCGATGCGGCATCCGCCTCCGGCGCGGATGCGGAACCGGAGCACCCGAGCGACGCCGGCACCGGCACCGGCGCCGACGCCGACCCGACCGACCTCGGCCCCAGCGCAGGCTCGGATCCTGAGAATTCCGGCGACGCCACGCCCGAGGACGAGCCGGCCCCGCCAGACCCGAGTGCCGAGCCGGACCCCGAGCCCTGGATCCCGCCGGAGGCCGCGGCCTTCGAGAACGCCGACGACGAAGAGGCGGCGGCGACCGAGCCCTCCGAAGCCGCGACCGACGACGCGGCCGAGCCGGTCGCACCGACGCCGGACGCGGCATCCGTCCCCTCCGAGGGTGACCAGGAGCGCGTGGCCGACGACGACCGCGAGTCGGTCGACCAGGAAGGGGGCGACCGATGAGCCTGACCGCAGCGACGCGCGCCGAGACCACGAAGCTGTTCTCGACCAGCATCTGGTGGATCCTCGCCATCGTCCTCTTCGCCTACGTCGCCTTCACCGCGGCCGCCCTCGGCTTCGTGTTCGCCGCGGCGGCGACGGGCTCGCTCCCCGGCGACGCGCCACCGCTCCCTGAGGAAGGGCTGGCCGCGACCCTCTACAGCACGGCCACCGCCGTCGGGTACGTCTTCCCTCTTCTCGTGGGCACCCTCATGGTGACCGCGGAGTTCCGCCACAAGACGCTCACCCCCACGTTCCTCGCGACCCCGCGCCGCGGCCGGGTGCTCGCGGCGAAGCTCGCGGTCGGCGTCCTCATCGGCGTGGTGCTCGGGGTCATCGGCATCGTGGCGGCGCTGGGCACGTCGGCCGCCTTCCTCGCCGGCTTCGGGCTCGAGACCGAGATCACGTCGGTCGACACCTGGACGATGCTCGGACGGATGCTGCTCGCCTACGTCCTCTGGACGCTCATCGGCGTCGGCGTGGGCGCCCTGGTGCGCAACCAGGTCGGGGCCATCGTCGGCGTGCTGGTCTTCACGCAGTTCGTCGAGCCCATCGGCCGCACCGCCGCGGCGTTCGTCGAGGGGCTGTCGGACTACACGCGCTTTCTCCCCGGCGCCGCCAGCGACGCCCTCGTGGGAGCGAGCGTGCTGTCGGCGAGCATGCCGCAGGGCTCGGCCGAACCGCTCGAGTGGTGGGTGGGCGGCCTCGTGCTGCTCGGCTACGCGGTGGTGTTCGTCGTGGTCGGCCACCTGGTCAGCTGGCGCCGCGACGTCAGCTGACGCAGCCGCTCCCGTCCAGGAAACGCAGCTTCCGGCCGCAACCAACCTGCGAAACCCGGACCGCGCGCGGCCGACAGTGATCTGAACAGCGGCAGGGGTCCGGGAAACGCAGGATCGCGGCATCCCGAAACGGCCGAACCTGGACCGCGCGCGGGCGACGGCGGTCTCAGACGGCGGGAGCGGGCGCGGGATTCTTGCGCGTGCGCGGCTTCTTCTCGGGCACGACGGGGATGGTGCCGGTCTCGGCCGCGATCTCGACGACGTCTGCGGCCTCCGCGGCGACCTCGACGCGCAGCGCCTGCACGAGCGCGAGACCGTGGCGGGTCGTCAGGATGATCCGCTGGAACTCGGGGTGGCCCTCGAGGTCGATCACGACGCTGGGCCGGTGACGGCGGATCACGGCGAAGTCGTCGCCGCCCGCCGAGCGCCACGTCCCCATCGCGATGACGCCGCGCAGGTGGGTGCCCGGGCTGGGGAAGCCGCGCAGCCACGTCCAGGCGTCATCGGTGAGCTGCACCTTGGTGATCGTGGACCGCTCGAGGACGACATTCCCCTTGCGGAACGACAGCGCGCGCTCCGACACCGACAGCACCACTTCGAGCTGCGTCGAGTCGAGCAGCAGCGTCACCATGCGACTAGTCTGCCAGCGGGTCGCCCGGGAACCGGGCTCATTTGCTTACGGGAGGGCAACGATCCGCGACCCCGACGTCTCCGCTCGGTGCAAGACTGGATCGGTGACCGTCGTGTCCCCCTCCGTCACCGCGCCCCTCGCAGCGGCCTCTCCCGCCGCCGTCGACGCAGCGCTGGCGCGCGCCGCCGCGGGCGAGCGGCTCGACGCGGCCGACGCCGAGACGCTGCTCGCCGCGACCGGCGAGCGCTTCGAGCGGCTGCTCGCCATCGCCGGCGAGCTGCGGGATGCCGGGCTCGCGACATCCGGTCGCCCGGGCGTGATCACGTACTCCCGCAAGGTCTTCGTCCCGCTGACGACGCTGTGCCGCGACCGCTGCCACTACTGCGTGTTCGTCGACACCCCGGGCCAGCTGCTGAAGAAGCGGAAGCCTGCGTACATGTCGCCCGAGCAGGTGCTCGCGGTGGTGCGGCAGGGGCAGGCGATGGGCTGCAAAGAGGTGCTGCTGACCCTCGGCGATCGCCCGGAGGATCGCTGGCCCGAGGCGCGCGCATGGCTCGACGAGCACGGGTTCGCGTCGACGATCGAGTACGTCGCCCACATCGCCCGCCTGGTGACCGCCGAGACCGGGCTGCTCGCCCACGCCAATCCCGGCGTCATGAACGCGGAGGAGCTGCGGATGCTGCGGCCGACCGCTCCGTCGATGGGCATGATGCTCGAGACGACGTCGCGCCGGCTGTTCGAAGAGCCCGGGCAAGTCCACTTCGGCTCGCCCGACAAGGATCCGGCGCTGCGGCTCGAGGTGATCGATGCTGCCGGGCGCGAGCGCGTGCCCTTCACCACCGGCATCCTCGTCGGCATCGGCGAGACCGCCGCCGACCGCGCCGAGTCGCTCGTCGCGATCCGCGACGCTCACGAGCGGCACATGGTCGACGGCCAGGGCCACGTGCAGGAAGTGATCGTGCAGAACTTCCGCGCCAAGCCCCGCACCGCGATGCAGGGGGCGCCCGACGCCGATCTGCTCGAGTACGTCGCCGCGGTCGCCGTGGCGCGGCTGGTGATGGGGCCGCGCATGCGGATCCAGGTGCCGCCGAACCTCTCGGATCCCACCGAGTTCGGCCTGCTCGTGCGCGCCGGCGCCGACGACTGGGGCGGGGTCTCGCCGCTCACGGCCGATCACGTCAATCCCGAGCGTCCGTGGCCGCACCTCGACGACCTCGCCCGCATGACGGCCGAGCTCGGATTCGAGCTGCGCGAGCGTCTGACCGCCCAGCCCGAGTTCGTCCTCGATGCCGAGAGGTGGATCGACTCCGACCTGCGTCCCGCCGTCTCGGCTCTCGCCGACCCCGCGACCGGCCTGGCCGCCGCGCCCGCGCTCCGTCTCGCCGGCGGTCGCTCAGCGACCGGGGACGATGCCGACGACACTCGCGAATCCCGGTCGCTGAGCGAGGAGCGCAGCGACGAGACGAAGCGCGCCACCGCGCGCCGCGGCATCCGCGAGCTCGTTGAAGCCGCCGCAGCCGACCCGCTCGCGCTCGACGACGCCGAGTGGATCGGCCTGCTCGAAGCGACAGGCGACGACCTCGACGTGCTTGCGGCGGCGGCCGACGACGTGCGCCGCTACACCGTGGGCGAAGCGGTCACGCTCGTCGTCAACCGCAACCTCACCTCCTCCGGGCTCCGTGCCGCGCCGATCGACGACCCGGCGACGTTCACGCTCGACGACGTCGGTGCGATCGTCGCCGACGCGTGGGACCTCGGCGCCACCGAGCTCTGCGTGCAGGGTCTCCTTCGGCCCGAGGAAGACGCGTCGGGCTACCTCGACATCGCGCGTGCGGTGAAGGCGGCGGCGCCCGGCATCCATCTCCACGCGTACCGCCCGCAGGATGTGTGCGATCTCGCCGACCGCTCCGGTCTCGGACTCGACGCGGCTCTGGCCGCCCTACGGGAGGCGGGCGTCGACACCGTGCCCGGCACCGGTGTCAAGGTGCTGAGCGAGCGCGTGCGCGCCCTCGTCGCCCCCGGCGACCTCGAGATCGAGCGCTGGATCGAGGGCATCACCGCGGCGCACCGCGCCGGCTTCCGCTCGACGAGTGTGCTCTTCTACGGGCACGTCGAGACCGCCGCCGAGCGCGTCGCGCACCTCCGGCGGCTGCGCGCGATCCAGGGCGAGACCGGCGGGTTCAGCGAGTTCGTGCCGATCCCCCTTCCTGGCCCCGCCGGCGGTGTGCCGCTCGTCCCCGGCCGGGCGTCGCTCGACGAGCACCGTGCGATGGTCGCGGTGTCGCGACTGCTGCTGTCGGGAAGCATTCCGCACGTGCAGATCCCGTGGACGCGGGTCGGGCGCGAGGCATCCGTGGTCCTGCTGCAGTCCGGCGGCGACGATCTCGGCGGCACGCTGCTCGACGGCCGCGTCAAGCCCGGGGCCGGCATCGAGCACGGTCTCGAACTGCCGGCGACGGATGCCGCCGCCATGGTCGCGCGGCTGTTCCGGCCGTTCCGCCTGCGCACCACGACGTACGGCCAGGCGACGCGATGACCCGCGTCGAGGTCGCGATCGTCGGTGCCGGGTTCGCGGGCATCGGCATGGCCATGGCCCTGCGCCGCGCCGGCCGCGAGGACTTCCTCGTGCTCGAGCGCGGCGCATCCGTCGGCGGAACCTGGCGCGACAACACCTACCCGGGCGTCGCGTGCGATGTGCCCTCGCACCTGTACGGCTTCGCCGCGCACCCGAACCCGTCGTGGTCGGGCACGTACGCGAAGGGCGCCGAGATCCACTCCTACCTGGAGCACGTCGTGGAAGTCGAGGGCCTGAGCGACCGGGTTCGCCTGCGCACGACGATGCGGGGCGCCGAGTGGGATGCCGCGCACGCGGTCTGGCGCATCAGCACGTCCCCCACGGGCGCGTCTCGTCAGCCCCCCGGGCACCACGCCGCGCCATCCGGACGCCCGGGCGAGACCGATGACGACGTCATCGTCGCCGACGTGCTGGTGCTCGCGTGCGGGCGGCTCACGGAGCCGACGATCCCACGGATCGCCGGCCTCGAGCAGTTCCCGGGACCCCTGTTCCACTCGGCGCGGTGGGATCACTCCGCAGATCTCACCGGCGCACGCGTCGGCGTCGTGGGCACCGGGGCCAGCGCCGTCCAGATCGTGCCCGAGCTCGCGCGCGCAGCGGCGCATGTCACGCTGTTCCAGCGCACGCCCGCATGGATCGTGCCGCGAGGAGGGGACGCGTACTCCGACGCCGACCGCGCCCGGTTCGTCACGGACCCCGCATCGCTCGAGGCGCTGCGAGCCGATCTCTACGCCGAAGGCGAGGCGCGCTTCGCGTCGCGCTCGGGAGACTCCGCCGCCGCGGCGGAGGCCGAAGCCGTGGCGCTCGCGCACCTCGAACGACAGGTCGCCGACCCCGCGCTGCGCGCCGCGCTCACCCCCGACTACGCGTTCGGGTGCAAGCGCGTGCTGCTCTCGGACGAGTTCTACCCCGCCGTGGCATCCGACGCCGTGTCGCTCGTGCCGGCCGCACTCGCCGCCGTGGAGGGCTCGACGCTGATCGCCTCCGACGGCACGCGTCACGAGATCGATGCGCTCGTCCTCGCTACCGGCTTCGCCTCGACCCGCCAGCCCTACGCCGAGCTCGTCGCAGGTGAGCACGGCCAGACGCTCGCCGAGCACTGGGCGGGCGGGATGACGGCGTTCGCCTCGACCGTCGTCGCGGGCTTCCCCAACCTCTTCGTGCTCAACGGCCCGAACGCCTCGCTGGGTCATTCGTCGTCCGTGCTCATGATCGAGGAGCAGGCGCGGTACGTCACCCGCGTGCTCGACGACCGCTCGGGGCGGGTGCTTCGCGTCGACCCCGACGCGGAACGGCAGTACACCGACGAGATCGCTCGTGCGGCGGCATCCACTCGCTGGATGACCGGCGGATGCCGCAACTGGTACGTCGATGAGCGCTCGGGCCGGCTCGCCCTGCTGTGGCCCGGCACGGTGGATGCCTTCCGCGAGCGGCTCGCCCGGGCCGACGGCACGGAATTCCTGCCCGCACCCGGCGACGCACACGCCCGCCGGGAGGACCCGGGCCCGCGTCCCGATCGCGAACCTGCTCTCGAAGGGAGCCCCGCATGACAGTTCCGCTGCGCTTCGGCTACAAGGCGTCCGCCGAGCAGTTCGGCCCCGCCGAGCTGCTCGACTACGCGATCCAGGCCGAGGAGGCCGGGTTCGACTCGGTGTTCATCTCGGACCACCTGCAGCCCTGGCTGCACGACGGCGGGCACGCCCCGGCATCCGTTCCCTGGCTCGGCGCGCTCGGTGCGAAGACCTCGCGCGTGCTGATCGGCACGTCCGTGCTGACGCCCACGTTCCGGTACAACCCGACCGTCGTCGCGCAGGACTTCGCGACCCTCGGAGTCATGTATCCGGGCCGCGTGATCCTCGGCGTCGGCACCGGCGAGGCTCTCAACGAAGCGAACCTGGGCATCGCGTGGCCCGACCCGCCCGAGCGGTTCCAGCGGCTCAAGGAGGCGATCGGCCTCATCCGCCGGCTGTGGTCGGAGGACCGCGTCAACTTCGACGGCACGTACTACCACGCCCGCAACATCACGATCTACGACAAGCTGCCCGAGCCGGTGCCGATCTACATCGGCGCTGCCGGCCCTGCCGCGACCCGCCTCGCCGGTCGCATCGCGGACGGGTTCATCACCACGTCGGGCAAGAAGCGCGAGCTGTACACCGACACGCTCCTGCCGGCGCTGCACGAGGGCCTCGAGAAGGCGGGCCGCCCGGCCGACGCGATCGACACCCTCATCGAGGTGAAGGTGTCGCTCGACGCGACGCTCGAGGCCGCCCAGGAGAAGACCCGGTTCTGGGCGCCGCTCGCCCTCACTCCCGAGGAGAAGATGGGCGTCGACGACCCGATCGAGATGCAGCGCCTCGGCGAGCAGCTTCCGATCGAGCGCGCCGCGTCGCGGTTCATCGTGTCGGACGACCCCGATGAGCACGTCGAGCGCATCGCGTGGTACATCGAGCTCGGCTTCCGTCACCTCGTCTTCCACGATCCCGGCCATGACCAGAGCGCGTTCCTGGGGCTGTACGGCGAGGAGATCCTGCCGCGGCTGCGCGCGCGGTTCGGCGCGTGAGCCCGCTGTTCGGACGGCGGCGGCGGCAGAACTCCACGGAATCGGTGTCGCCGACGTCTCACCTGGACTCTCTCGTCGATTCGGACCCCGAATCCGTGGAGTCCCGCAACGCCCGGTGGGTCGTGGTCGTCCCGGTCAAGCCCTCGGCGCGCGCCAAGTCCCGCCTCGACGTCGCGGGAGTGGGCCGCGCCGACCTCGCCCGCGCGATCGCGCTCGACACGCTCGCCGCGGCGAGCGCCTGCAAGCTCGTCGCGCAGGTCGTCGTCGTCACCGACGACGCGACGCTCGCACGCGAAGCGGCGCTGATCCCGGCTCTGCGGTTCGTTCCCGAGGGCGAGGCGGGCGGGCTCGACGCCGCGGTGGCGGTGGGCGTGGCGGCGATCGATCCGGACGGACGGATGCCGCGCGCGGCCCTCCTCGGCGACCTTCCGGCTCTGCGACCCGAGGATCTCGCCGAGGCTCTGCGGACAGCGGCATCCGTCGACCGCACTGTCGTGCCCGACGCGGAGGGCACGGGCTCGACGCTGGTGACCGCACGTGCCGGGATCGCGTGGGAGACGTCGTTCGGCGACGGCTCGTTCGCGCGGCACGTCGCGCTGGGGTGTGAGGCGCTTCCGATCGCGGATGCCTCCACCCTCCATCGCGACGTCGACACCGCCGCGCAGCTGACGGCCGCCGCCGCGCTCGGCCTCGGCCCACGCACCGCCGCACTGCTGGCCGCGAAGGCCGAGGCGTGACGCCCCTTGCCCGGGATCGGCCCGGTCGGCCGCCACGGCGCTAGCCTGGCGTGATGAGCGACTACGAGGTGCTGGAGATCGGCGGGCTCGACGAGTGGCGGGCGCACTACGGCGGCTTCCGGCCCGAGAGCTCGCGCGACGGGCGCCGCGTCGTCGACCACGACATGACGATGCAGTTCATCGGCATG
>NZ_DATCVK010000155.1:0-5834 GCF_036566905.1 Microbacterium sp.
TTCACCAATGACGAGTGGAGTGAAGGCCACCCCGCCGAGGCCGAGACCTCTGACACCTGGCCGCTCGTGCTCTCGAGCTTCAAGTCGTGGGTCGAGACCGGGAGGGCGTTGCCGTTCCCCTCGTGACCGTGCGCGGAGTAGACCGTGCGCGGAGTAGGTTGAGGCCACCACTGGTCGGCGAAGGAGACACCATGGAGAAGGCGCCAGCGTTCAGGATCGTGCGCTGGGAGCTCAAGGTGCTCTACATCGTCGTCGCGTGGATCGTCGGATACGCGCTCGCCGACCTGCTCAGCCGGCTCGGCACGCCCGGCGTCGCGCTCGAGATCGTCAACACGCTCCTGAACCTCGCGGCCTTCGCCATTGCTGTTCGGATCTTCCGCGGCCGGGACGAAGCGATCGATCCACCGCGGGCATGGTGGCGCATGACGGCATGGCCGACGCTCAGCCGCCGGCTCGGGATCCTGTTCGCGGTGTTCGCGGCGATGTCGCTGCTGAGTCTGTCACTGACCGTGGCAGGAGTCACCGAGCTGCCCGGCGGCGCGACGATCGGCCTCATGATCGGCGCGGCATTGCAGTTCGCCGCGTTCGCGTTCCTCTACCTGAACTCGGCGGCGCGCATGGCCCGCCTCGGCATCGCGAAGCCCGAACGCCTGCGTCCGACGATCCGCCTGACGTGACTGGCGCGCCCGCGTGCGCGCTCAGCTCGAATGGCCGGCCCTCCGTGCGGGAAGCTGCTCACTCTTCCGACCGGGACGACCCGCGAGGAACGGCATGGACAGGCCGGCGGCGAGCGAGCCCAGACCACCCTGCAGGAGGTCGCCGAGGGAGTCCGCGTACCCCGTCAGGATCTCCGGGTCGAGATAGGTGCGGCCGAACCATTCGAAGAGCTCCCAGAGCACACCGAGCGAGAGTCCGAGCGCCGTGACCATGAGCGCGGCCGAGAGCACGGGGCGCGGGAGCGTTTCGGCGTCGGCGAGCACGTGGAATCGCACGAGCACGACGTAGAGCATCGCCGCGACGATGCCGTTGGTGAAGAAGTGCATGGGGAGGTCCCACCAGCGCGCCGCGATGAAGAGTCCGAGCACGCTGCTCCAGGTCGAGAGGAGCACCGCCGTGCCGAAGAGGATGTCGAAGGCGGGCCGGACTCGGAGCAGTCGGGGGACGAGCATCGCGGCCGACGCCGCCACGAAGCTCAACCCCGAGAGCGGGCCCCAGCCGATGCCTGCCACGACGATGCTGAGCACGCTGAGCACGCGGAGCACGTCGCCGACGATCTCGGCCGGTCCTTCGGGGCGCCGCAGCGAGGTGCGGATCATGCCATCAGACTAGATCGTCGGGCGAATCGCGGGGCGGAGCACGGCTTGCATCGGTTCATGGTCGGATGCCGCCCGGCCGTCGAATCTCGTTGCGTTCACCCCGGCGCGGAGCACGTCGACCCGTCGACCGACGAGGATGCGATCGATGCGGCTGCCGCCCGGGCGCGGCGCGCGGTAGTTCGAGTAGGTTCCCCACGGCGGCGTCAGCCGCTCGGACGCGGCGTCCCAGGCGTCCCGCAGCGCTCCCTCCGCCGTCAGGCGGCGCGTGACCGCGGAGCCGGCACCCGCGTTGAAATCTCCGGTCACGACGATCGCCGCATCTGGGTCCGCGGATTCCGCGCGCCGCACCAGGTCCAGGATCATCGCCGCCGATGCGAGCCTCGAGCGCCACGAGAGGTGATCGAGGTGGGTGTTGAAGGCGAGCAGTCTCGCCCCCGTCGTGTCTGCGAACTCCGCTGACACGACGATGCGCCGGGTGAGGTTGCCGAAGGACCTCGAGCCGGGGATATCGGGTGTCGCAGACAGGGCCCTCTGGCGCCACGCGGTCAGCTCGAGCCGATCGGCGTCGTAGAAGATCGCACAGTGTTCATCCGTCCCTGTGGCACCGCGGCCATGACCGACCCACCGATACCGCGGTCCGAGGGCGTCTGCGACTGCGTCGACCTGGACGGCGAGCGCCTCCTGCACGCCGAGGAGCGTCGGCTGCTCGGCGCGCAGGAGACGCCGCACGAGCGGCTTGCGTGTCTTCCAGCGGTCGGGACTGCCCGGCAGCGAGGTCGTGGTGCGGCGTCGGACATTGAACGTCATGACGTGCACGTCGGGTTCGCTCACCGGTCCGATCAGCGTGGCCTCCGTCATGCGCCCAGCGTACGCAGCTGTCCGTGCGCGGCGGAGGGACATCGGCGTTCGCGGATGCGGCCCGCAGCGTGCGTCGTAGGATCGCACCATGGCTGACGACGCGGTGAAGCAGGCTCAGGAGGCGGCCGCCGAGGCCGCTGCGGCGGCGAAGGCGCTGCAGGCGCAGGCCGAGGAGGCGATGCGCAGGGCCGAGGAAGCCGCGGCACTCGCGAAGGCCGCGGCCGAGGCTGCGGCGACGGCGACGGATGCTGCGGCACCCTCCGAGCCCGCGCCGCCGGCGCCCGCAACCGCGACATCCGGCCCGCTCGACGAGTCCCAGGTCGACGCGATCCGCGCCGGCTACGCCCTCGAGGGCGCCGCGCTCGAGATCGGCGCGCTCGTCAACGGCGAGGCGTGGCCCGACGTGCCGGTGCGCATCCCGCTGGCGATGACGAATCGGCACGGGCTCGTCGCGGGCGCGACCGGCACGGGCAAGACCCGCACGCTGCAGGTGCTCGCCGAACAGCTCTCGGCCCACGGCGTGGCCGTCTTCGCGGCCGACATCAAGGGCGACCTGTCGGGGGTCGCGACGCCGGGGGAGGGCAACGCGAAGCTGCTCGCCCGCACCGAGGGCATCGGCCAGCAGTGGGCCCCCGCGAGCTTCCCGACCGAGTTCTACTCGCTCGGCGGAGTCGGCCGCGGCGTGCCGATCCGGGCGACGATCTCGGGCTTCGGCCCGCTGCTGCTCTCGAAGGCGCTCGGCCTGAACGAGACGCAGGAGTCGAGCCTCGGCCTCGTCTTCCACTACGCGAACAACAACAATCTCGCCCTGCTCGACCTCGAAGACCTGCGCGCGGTGCTCGCCTATCTCGTGAGCGATGAGGGCAAGCCCGAGCTCGAAGGGCTCGGCGGCCTGTCGAAGGCGACGGTCAGGGTGATCCTCCGCGAGCTCATCACCTTCGCCGACCAGGGCGCCGACGTGTTCTTCGGCGAACCCGAGATCGACACGGCCGAGTTCCTGAGAGTGGCATCCGACGGCCGCGGCGTCATCAGCCTGCTCGAGGTGCCGGGCGTCGCCGACAAGCCGGCGCTCTACTCCACGTTCCTCATGTGGCTGCTCGCCGACCTCTTCACCGACCTGCCCGAGGTCGGCGACCTCGACCAGCCGAAGCTCGTGTTCTTCTTCGACGAGGCGCACCTGCTCTTCAACGACGCCTCGAAGGACTTCCTCGCCCAGATCACGCAGACCGTGCGGCTCATCCGCTCGAAGGGGGTCGGCGTCTTCTTCGTGACGCAGACGCCGAAGGACGTGCCCGCCGACGTGCTCGCCCAGCTCGGCTCCCGCGTGCAGCACCAGTTGCGCGCCTTCACCCCCGACGACGCGAAGGCGCTGCGGGCGACCGTCTCGACGTACCCGAAGTCGGGCTACGACCTCGAGGAGGCCCTCACCCAGCTCGGCACCGGTGAGGCGATCGTCACCGTCATGAACGAGAAGGGGGCGCCGAGTCCCGTCGCCTGGACCCGGCTGCGCGCCCCGCAGGCGTCGATGTCGCCATCGCCCGATGCCGTGATCGACGCGGCCGTCGCGGCATCGCCGCTCACCGCGAAGTACGGCACCGGCATAGACCGGGAGTCGGCGCACGAGATCCTGACCAAGAAGCTCGCGGATGCCGCGGCGAAGGTCGACGCCGAAGAAGCGGCGGAGGCCAGGGCGAAGGCCGACGCCGAGTTCGCGAAGATGCAGGCGAAGATCCAAGCGGATGCCGCGAAGGCCGACAAGAAGGCGCAGGCCGAGTACGACCGGCTCATGAAGCAGACCTCGACGACCTCGCGGTCCCGCTCCTCGCGGTCGAAGGAGAAGTCGGCGCTCGAGCAGGTGCTCGGCTCGAAGACCACGCAGAACGTGCTGAAGACCGTCATCACCGGCATCTTCGGCATGGCCAGGCGCAAGTAGTCGCACGCCCCCGCTGGTCGAGTAGCGCGAAGCGCGTATCGAGACCTCGCACGCTGAGGTCTCGATACGGCCCTGGCGGGCCTACTCGACCGACGAGCGAGTGCGGGAGGATGGACCCGTGCCAGAGATCCGCCCGTACCGTGCCGCCGACCGCGATCAGGTCGCCCGGATCTGCCTGCTCACGGCGGCCGGGGGCGGGGACGCCACCGGGGTCTACTCCGACGACACTCTGATGCCCGAGGTGTTCGCGCTGCCCTACGTCGAGTACGCGCCCGAGCTCGCGTTCGTCGTCGCCGATGGCGATCGGGTGCTCGGCTACGTGATCGGCGTGGCCGACACCGCCGCCTTCGTCGAGTGGTGGAGGCGGGAGTGGGGGCCGGCGTTCGCCGCGAGGCATCCGTCGCCCGGCGCCCCGACCGGCCACCAACCGGACTTCACCGATGCGCAGCTCATCGAGGCCGGAACCGCGCCCGAGCGCATGCTCGTCGACGAGCTCGCCGAGTACCCGGCGCACCTGCACATCGACCTCCTGCCCGAGCTGCAGGGGCGAGGGTTCGGGCGTCGCCTCATCGACACGCTCCGAGGCGCGCTCGCCGCACGCGGGGTGCCGGCCGTGCACCTCGGCATGGACGCCGCGAACACGGGCGCCCGAGCCTTCTACGACCGGCTCGGATTCCACGAGCTCCCGTCGAGTCGCTCGAGCTCGCCGCTGCTCGGCATCGCGACGAGCGACGCGACGAGCGATGCGACGGCGGCGGGCTCAGCCGTCAGCGAGTGAGCGAGCGCCGCTCGAACCAGTAGAGCAGGCGCGGGTTCGCCTCGCGCAGGTCGGCGAGGGTCATCGGCTCCGACCCGACGGTCTCCTCGACGCCGAGCACCTCGGCGACCCGATCCATGGTCGCCTCGTCCCAGAACCTGCCACGCATCCGGAACGCGCCGCGGCCGGTGCGTTCGACCACGAAGAGCTCCTGCGTCGTGTCGAGGCTGTTCGCCCGATACAGGTGAACACGCAGCACTCCGGCGACATCGCGTGCCGCGACGGTCGAGACGCCGCCGAAGAAGCCGCGTTCGACGATGCCGTAGCGGCTGATCGATGCGTTGGCGCGGCGATAGCCGACCCACGCGACGAAGATCGCCGCCAGGACGACCGCGGTGGTCGCGGCCATGACCGGCCACGCATCGCGCGTGTCCATGAGCCAGATCTCGGCGGCGAGCACCGGTATCGCGAGTGCGAGGAGCGGCAATCCGACGCTCCGTCCGAGGGAGCGGCGTGGCCTCAGGGTGAATACCCTGAGGCCGTCGCCCCCTGCTGCCGCCGCTTCGATGGAGGAGCCCCCTGCGTCCCCACTCCTCAGTTCCATCGCCGCCGCTGACATCCCCTTCATCATGGGCGTCGCGGCGGAATCGCACCATTCCGCATTAATGAGGACACGGGGCGGGAAACGACGAACGGCCCCGACGAATCGGGGCCGTTCTCGTACTCATCTACCGCGGAGGATGGGGGATTCGAACCCCCGAGGGCTTGCACCCAACACGCTTTCCAAGCGTGCGCCATAGGCCACTAGGCGAATCCTCCCGGGGACTCCCCACGCACCCGCCAGAGCCCGGCTGCCCTTGCTGCGTTTCCGCCCTGGGGGAGTTGACCTGGATGACGCCACGTGAGGAGCCGGAGACAGTCTACCCGAGCGCAGGCGGGTGTCTTGACCGCGGCCGGTTCAGCGAGCGGA
>NZ_DATCVK010000156.1:0-1547 GCF_036566905.1 Microbacterium sp.
CATCGCGGCATCCCTCGTGATGGTCTACCTGGGCGGCCGTTCGCGGCCCGATGACGATCGCCCCAAGCGATGGGTGCTGCCCGAACCGACGGAGCGCCGGCCCGAGCGCTGAGCCGGCCTGCTCCGGCGTGTCTCGCGCGGCGAGCGTCACCGTCGTCCGCCGTCGACCCGCAGGGTCTCGCCGGTGAAGAACGGGGCCGACATGATCCACAGCACTGCATCGACGATGTCCTGGACGGTTCCTGTGCCACCGACGAGCGTGCGGGAGGCGGCTGCGGTGAGGAACGTCGCCTTCTCCGCACCGCGGGCATCCCAAAGACCAGAATCGATGATCCCCGGAGAGATCGCGTTCACGCGCACCGGAGCGAGTTCGGCGGCCAGGTGCTGGGCTGCGAACGCAACGGCGCCGTTGGTGATTCCAGTGGCGTAACTCCCCGAACCGGGACGCCAGGCGACCTGACCGGAGAAGAGGGTGAGCGAATGCCGGATCTGGAAGTGCTTGGCCAGCAGGAGGGGGCCGGTGATCTTCGCCGCGATCGCCTCCTGCACCCGGGAGAGCTCCATCTCGCGGATCGGCGCGCTGTAGGTCATGCTGGCGGTCGAGATCAGGTGATCGATGGGGCCGATACGCTGCGCGGCCGCAGCCACGGACGCCTCGTCGCGCAGGTCGATGCGCAGTGTCCGCTCGTCGCGCGGCGCGTGTGATGAAACGGTCACGTGTGCGTCTTCCGCATCTGCGGCCGCCGCGATGGCAGCGCCCAAGCGGTGGGTCCCGCCGACGACGAGGACGGTGTTGTTGGCGAATCTTCCAGTCATGTTCTTCTCCGATCGGGTGCGATACACCCGACGCTATGGAAAGGTAACTGGTGACTTCAACGTAACCGGAGAGGTTCCACATGGCGAACAACATCATGTCCGCGAGCTGCCCATCACGTATCGTGCTGCGGCGCATCGGCGCACGATGGACGGTGTTCATCGTCAACGCGCTCGAACACGGGCCGATGCGATTCACCGCGCTGGCGACCCGAATCCAAGGGATCACTCCGAAGGTCCTCGTAGAAACGCTCCGGTCTCTGGAGGAAGACGGCCTGATATCCCGAACCGTATTCGACGAGAACCCCCCTCACGTCGAATACGAGCTCACAGAACTCGGCCGCTCGCTGCTCGTGCCACTCCGCGCCGTGAGGGAATGGGCCGAAGAACACGTCCCCGCGGTCCTCGCCGCCCGCGCCGCTCTCAGGCCGACCGACGCGACATAGATCCCGCCCCAGCTTCGACGCCACCGACTCTCACGGCAACAAGATCATCGAGCGCCGATTCAGCGCGTCTGCCGCCGCACGATCTCGTTGATCCAGCTCGGCGCGAACGGCGACGTGCAGTTGGGCGGGGTCGGATAGTCCTTCAGTACCTCGAGCCGCTCGCCGATCTCGAGCGCGCGAGCGCGGTACTCGGGGTGGTGGATGCCGATGTTCGCGAGCGTCTCGTTCATCGCCCACTGCAGGCGATCGGGCGCCTGCTTCATGTGCGCCTCGATGAGGTCGAGCAAC
>NZ_DATCVK010000157.1:0-24150 GCF_036566905.1 Microbacterium sp.
CGGGTTCCGGCCCGACAGCTCACGCGACGGGCGCCGGGTGGTCGACCACGAGCTGAACCTGCAGTACATCGGCATGACCGCGAACGCGTACGAGCCGGGTGAGGAAGCGGGCTACTGGCACGCGCACTCGCGCCTCGAGGAGGCCTACGTGTTTCTCGCCGGCCGCGGGCAGATGGCACTCGACGACGACATCATCGACGTCGGTCCGGGCACCGTGGTGCGAGTAGGCCAGGGCGTGCTGCGCACGTGGCGCGCGCTGCCCGACAGCCCCGAGCAGCTGCGCTGGCTGTGCATCCGCGCCGGCGGGCGCGAGCTGCCCCAGCTGCCCGACGACAGCCAGCGCGCCCCCGACCGCGCCTCCCCCTGGGCCTGACCCCTCCCCCTGGCCCTTTGGCGGAGGTCAGCCGCGCGTGAACCCGCAGGACGCGAATCCGCAGGACGCCATCCCGAGGGACGGGACCCCGCAGGATGCCAACCCGCAGGATGCCAATCCGCGGGACGCGACGCTCGCCGCGTACGAGCGCGGCGCCCGGCAGTACGCCGAGCGCACGCCGCAGGATCCCTCGCCACTGGTCGACGACCTGGTCGCTCTGGTGCCGCGCGGCGCGCACGTGCTCGAGCTCGGCAGTGCGACCGGGCGGGATGCCGCAGCCCTCGAGTCCGCGGGGCTCGTCGTCCACCGTACCGATGGCGCCACCTCATTCGTCGAGGAACTGCGGGCGGCGGGCCACCCGGCGCGCGTGCTCGACGTCCGCGCCGACGACTACGGCGGGCCGTACGACGCGATCTTCGCGAACGCCGTCCTCTTGCACGTGCCACGGGCCGACCTTCCGATCGTCCTGGCCACGGCGCTGCGCGCGTGTCGCCCGGGCGGCGTCCTCGTCGCGAGCTTCAAGAGGGGGACGGGCGCCGGCTGGTCGGACGCGAAGCTCGACGACCCCCGCCACTTCACCTACTGGGACGAGGAGGGACTGCGCGAAGCGCTGCTCACCGCGGGCTGGCGTCCGGAACGCGTATTCGAGTCGACCCGCGCCGAGTCCGCAGAACGCTGGATCACCGCGATCGCGCGGAGCCCGGTATCCGTCTCCCCGCCGGCTGCCGAGATCATGTGATGTCAGGACCACAGGACGAACGCACGGCGAGTCTCCTGCTTCCGTGACACCACCTGATCCGGTGACGGATGCCGTGCCGGGCGGCGGACTCGCGTACTGGCCGGATCACCCGATCACGGATGCCGCGACCGAGGCCGCGCACCTCAACCCGTCAGCCGACGAGGAGGTACACCGCGCCGACGATGGTGAACGCGATCACGAGCTTCTCGAACACGGACTGCGGCATGCGGTCGGCCAGCCAGCGGCCGAGGAAGGCGGATGCGACGACGAGCGGTACGAGCACGAGATCGAGGAGAAGGCCGGGCACGGTGATGATCCCGATGCCGATGGAGAACGGCACCTTGAAGAGGTTGACGATGGCGAAGAACCACGCCGCCGTGCCGAGGAACGCCTTCACCTCGAAGCGCGCCGCGAGGAAGTACATCGACATCACGGGGCCGGCGGCGTTCGCGACCATCGTGGTGAATCCGCCGAGCGATCCGTAGGTCGCCGCGGCGATGCGGTGGGGTCCGGCGGTGTCGACCTGCGACATGAACCGGCGGCGCAGCAGTGTGATGACGATCACCGCGAGGAGGATGACGCCGATCGACCGCTTGACCCAGAGATCGTCGGCGAACCAGAGGAACACCACGCCCAGCAGCACGCCGACGACGACCGCAGGGGCGAGCCGCAGCAGTGTGCGCCAGTCCGCGTGGCGGCGATACATGGTCACCGCGAACAGGTCGGCGACGATCAGCAGCAGCAGCAGGACCCCGGTCGACTGCTTCGCCGGGAGGACGGCCGCGAAGATCGCGACGGCGATCGTGCCGGCTCCGGGCACGGCGGTCTTCGACAGGCCCACCACGACAGCGCCCACGCCGAGCAGGGCCCACGACCACCACGCCAGCTCGGGCACGTCAGAGAGCTCGATCGTCGGCCAGGCCGGCGGTCAGCGCCGCCTCGCCGAGCGCTGTCTGGCGCGCATCGTCCGTCATCCACAGGGGGCGGACGAGCGAGCGGATGCCGAGCCCGGCGACCTCGTCGGCCGTGACCTCGTCCTCCTCGGCGAGAAGCCACGCGTCGAGCAGCCCGCCGTCCGCGCGCGCACCGTACAGGCCCGCCACCGCGGCGGCGGACGTCTCGACCCCGATCGCGGTGAGGCAGACGTCGGCCATGCCGCGCACGACCTTGCCGCCGATGATGGGCGAGACGCCGACGACCGGCGCCGCGGTCTCGCGGAGCGCCTCACGGATGCCGGGCACGGCGAGGATCGGGCCGATCGACACGACGGGGTTCGAGGGCGCGAGGAGCACGACGTCGGCCGCCGCGATGGCCCCCGTCACGCCGGAGGCCGGAGCGGCGGCCTCGATGCCGGGGTTCTCGAACCGCGCAGGCGTGAGGGTGGCGCGATGGCGCGTCCACCACTCCTGGAAGTGCAGACGTGAGCCGTCTTCGAGAACGACGACGGTGTCGACCTCGGCGTCGGTCATCGGCAGCAGGCGTGCACCGAGGTCCCAGCGGTGCGACATCCGCTCGAGAACCTGCGTGGGGGTGAGGCCGTCGCGCAGCCAGCCGGTGCGGGCGAGATGGGTGCCGAGGTCGAGGTCGCCGAGCGTGAACCAGGGCCACCCGGCGCCCCACTGCTGCAGCTCGTGGTTGACGCGCTCGCTGTCGCCCTGACGCCCCCAGCCGCGTTCGGCATCGTTGACGCCGGCGAGCGCGTAGGTGATCGAGTCGACGTCGGGCTGAAGGCGAACGCCCGAGAGCCACAGGTCGTCACCGGTGTTGACGATCACGGTGAGCGCCGACGCAGTGTCGTCGACCCCGCGTGCGCGCAGCGCTCCGCGGAGGCCCAGCACGAAGCGGGAGCCGCCGACGCCGCCCGCGAGCACGACGATGCGGGGCGTGCCGGTCATCCGACGTCAGCCCCGGTGGTCCATGCCGAGCTGCGGGAGCACGCCGGTGCGGGGTGCGAACTCGTCGGCCGCGTGCGGCAGCGAGAACTTGGCGACCGCGTCGATGAGCGCGTCGACGGTCTGAGCGTCGGCGATGACGTCGACATCCAGACCGGCCCGGCGCGCGTCCTTGGCGGTGCGCGGCCCGATCGCGGCGATGAGGGTGGTGGCGGGAATGTGGGGGAACTGCTCGTGCACCTGCTCGGCCACCGAGCCGCTGGTCACGAGGATGGCGTTGATACGCCCGGATCGGACGTCTTCGGCGATGCGGTCGGTCACCGGAACCCCGACGGTGCGGTAGGCGACGACGCTGCGCACGCGGTGCCCGGCGTCGGTCAGCATACGCGTGAGCACCGGCTTGGCGATCTCGCTGCGGAGGGTGAGGATGTCGCGGGCCTGCGGCTCGAGGCCGATGAGCTGCTCCGCCATGCCGGCTGCGGAGTTGTCGCGCTCGGGCACGAGGTCGACGCGGTAGCCGACGGCGAGAAGCGCTGCCGCGGTGGTCTCACCGACGGCCGCGACCTTCGTGGTCGGGGGGACGACGGCCCGATACGCGTAGAGCACATCGACGGTCGTGGCGCTCGTGACGGTGAGCCAGTCGAACTTGCCGGCCGCCAGGTCGGCGAGCGCCTGCTCGAGCGTGGCCTGGTCGTTGGTGGGCGCGAAGTTGATGAGGGGGGCGATGACCGGCGTCGCGCCCTGACGGCGAAGAGTGGCCGCGACACCGTCACCCCAAGGGCCGCCCCGGGGGACGAGAACGCGCCAGCCGGTCAATGGTTTGACGGACTGGTGCTGAGCTGAGGCGGTGTTCATAAGGGGGTCGACTCTCGATGGTGCTCAGTCGGCCGCTCACCACGTTCGAGCAGCCGATGCGCGATTCGAATCGGGTTCGCGCGATCGGCAGCATACGCACCGTTGCACTGCCTTGCCTCCCGAGCATACCCCTCATCCCGGAAGCAGTGCCCCTCCCCTGTGGAGAGCACGGCACGCGGCGGGGTCAGCGGGTGTACAGGCGGACGAAACCCCAGACGGCGGCACCGATCGCGACGGCACCCACGATGACCGCTGCGGCGGCGAGCGCGGGGTTGCGGCGCTGGAAGGCGCGAGCCTGCTCGACGCCGTCATCCACGGCCCGGCCCACGCGTCGTGGCACGTTGGCCTTCTCTTCGATCGCGGCCAGCGCAGCCTTCAGCTCTGTGCGCGCCTGCACGACAGGATCGCTGATGCCGAGCGGAACGGCGGTGTGGGGCACGGGCACGGGCACGACGGCGTCAGAGCTCATCGCGCACCTCCTTCACATCCAGGGCGATCGACTGCACGGGGTTCTGACGCTCGCCGATCTTCTTGAAGCGGAGGATGCCGAGCCAGGCCAGCACCGCCGTGATGACGAGCATCGCGAAGAAGACGACGAGCGCCGACAGCCATACCGGCCACCATGACGACAGGCCTGCGATCACGAAGGTGCCGAGGACGGGCACCGACCAGAACAGGACGAACAGGGCGGCGAACGCCCACAGCGCACCCCACCCGCCGTCCTTCGCGGTGCGGGAGAGCCACGCCTTGGCAGCGTCGATCTCCGCGATGACGAGGTTGCGGATCAGCTCCGGGATCTCGCCGATCAGGGTGAGCAGGCTGTCGTCCGCGCGGTCGCGGAAGCCACGCGGCGTGGTCATCACGTCAGGCCCCGCCGCGGCCGTTCTCCGACGCGTCGTCGATCGCGTCGTCGACGGCGTCCTTCACCGCCTTCGCCGAGGTCTGGGCCGCCTTCTCCACGTCGTCGGCCGATTCCTCGCCGACCTTGAGGGCGGCGTCGAGCTTCTGCCCGGGCGTGCCCTTCGCTCCGGCGGCCTGGGTGACCTTGACCGCCGAGTCCCACAGCGTCGACGGCAGCGCCATCGCCTGCGACTTGGCGAAGTCCTTCACCTTGTCGACCTGCGCCTTCACGGGCTCGGCGTTCCACACCTTCAGCCACTGCGCCTTGATCTGCTCGTACCGCTCTCGGCCCGCCCGCGTACCGAGGACGTACCCGATCGCAAGTCCGACGGCCAGTCCTGCTTTGCCCTTCATGAGGTCTCCTCACGCTCGGTGTGCACCTGACGACCCTCCCAGGGTAGCCCTGTATGCCGATCCCGGCATCCACCCTTGACACCGGTCGTCGCGGCGTGCTCACTCCGTCGCAGCCGCGCCCCACAGCACCTGGCGGCGCATCCGGTCGGTCTCCTCGCGCGCGTCGGCGACGACCTGGGCCAGCCCGCTTCCCGAGAGCCACCCACCGACCGCCGCCAGGCCGTGCGCACGCTCGACCGCGGCGCGCACGCCGGCCGTGCGATCGCGGTGCCCGAGGGCGGATGCGGGCGGGGCGAGGGTGAACGCGTCACGGTGCGCGCCCACGATCCGCCCCGCGAGAGCGACACCGAGGAGGACGGATGCCTCCGCCACGGCCAGGGCGGCGGCATCGGCGTCGGCCAGTGCTGCAGTGGCGGGCACGACTCCGGGTGCGCCGAACGCGACGCGGAGGACGTGGCGGCCGGGCCCGGTCTCACGGGCGAGCCACTCCCAGCGCACGGTCTCGTGCACGAGCCCCGTCGCTCCGCGCGCAACGGGCACGGCGTGCACGTGCGCGCCGCGCGGGGCGGCGTCGAGCTCGGGGGCGTCGACGACGAGCGTCACCACCTCGCGGGGGATGCCCGCGGGCGGCTCGTCGGCGAATTCCGCGGCGCCGAGCGCGTGGGCCAGGAGTGCGCGCGCGGCGGCTTCGTCCGTCGCGATCACGACGGCGTCGGCCGGGAAGTCGGCAGGAAGGCCGGCATCCGCCTCGCCACTCGTCGCGGCCGAGCTCGCCCGGGCTTCCAGGGCGACCGTCCACGTCTCGCCGGTGCGCACGAGGCCCGCCGCCCGCGCGTCCGTGTGGACGACGACACCGCGCTCTGCGAGCCGTTCCGCCAGAGCGGCCACGAGCTGCGGCATCCCGCCGTCCAGCCCTTCGATCGCCGCACCGGGCGCACCCACGCGGACGTCGGCGACGGCGCCGCCCAGCCAGCCGGTGCGGGTGAGTGCGTTGCTCAGCCCAGGCGCCGCGATCTCGACGTCGACGTCGTCGGGGTCGAGGCCGAAGCGGTCCACAGTAAGAGGTGCGACGAGACGGTCCCGGACTTTAGCGCCCATGCGGCTCTGCACGAGGCGGCCGAGGCTGCGCTGCGCGCCGATCGTCAGCGGCGGGCGCAGGCGATCGAGGTAGGCGCGCCACGTGCCGTCCCAGCCGATCAGGCGGCGCACGTCCTCGTCCCACGGATTGGCCGGGATGCCGAGCACCTGCTCCGTCGGCAGCGGCGCGGCACCGCCCTTCGCCAGACCGGCGACCCACTCGCGATCGTCACGCGGCGTCACGATGGGGGCGTTCGGCAGCACCTCGTCGACGAGCCGCCGCACGGCGCCGCCGCGGGTGGACCAGCAGGTGACGCCGGTCTCGAGATCGTGGCCGCCGATGCGGGCCGAGCCGATCGTGCCGCCGAGGCGATCGGATGCCTCCACCAGCGTGACGGCCATGCCGACCTTGGCGCACTCCCAGGCGGCGACGAGCCCGGCGATGCCCCCACCGATCACCACCACGCGGGTGTGGCGTGCGTGGTCCACGAGGTCCTGGAGCGGTTCGGCGGCGGCGCCCGCACGCCCGGAGGCTCGAGGCGGCGCGCCGGCGGCGTCTGGAGAGGGCGTGGGGACGGTCACGGCATCCATCCTCCCATTCACGCTCTGCCGCGCCGGGGGCCGCGGGTGCGAGACTGGGGCGATGACGCTCCACATCACGGGCGACGACGACGCCGATCGCCTGCTGACCGACGACCCGCTCGCCCTCCTCATCGGCATGCTGCTCGATCAGCAGGTCGCGATGGAGACGGCGTTCGCCGGTCCGCTGAAGATCTCGGAACGAGCGGGAACGCTGGATGCCGCAGCCCTGGCGAGCTTCGATCCGGAGGCGTTCGCCGCGCTGTTCTCGGCCACGCCCGCCGTGCACCGGTTCCCGGGTTCGATGGCCGCCCGGGTACAGGCGCTGTGCGCGGCGGTCGGTCGGGACTGGGACGGCGACGCCGCGGCGATCTGGACGCGCGACGAGCCGGACGGCGCCACGGTCCTCAAGCGCCTCAAGGCCCTGCCGGGCTTCGGGGAGCAGAAGGCGAAGATCTTCCTGGCGCTGCTGGGCAAGCAGTACGGGTTCACCGGCGACGGATGGCGCGAGGCGTCGGCACCCTATGGCGAGGACGGTTCGTTCCGCAGCGTCGCCGACATCGTCTCGCCGGAGTCGCTGACGAAGGTGCGCGAGCACAAGCGGGCGATGAAAGCAGCCGCCAAATCGGGTGGCGGAGGCGTCTGATGAAGAAGACCGGCGGTGAGGTCGACGAGTTCCTCGCGGCCGTGACCTCGCCGAAGCGGCGCCGGGATGCCGCGACGATGGTCGCCCTCATGCGCGATGTCACCGGCCGCGAGCCCGAGCTGTGGGGCACGATCGTGGGCTTCGGATCGTGCCATTACCACTACCCCACCGGCACCGAAGGGGACGCCCCCATCAGCGCGTTCGCCCCGCGCCGCCAGGCGACCACGGTCTACCTGCTCGATGCCGGGGCCCACGGCGAGCGGCTGGCGAGGCTGGGCCCCCACGAGATCGGTGCCGGGTGCCTGTACCTCAAGGACCTCGAGGCGATCGACGCCGAGGTGCTGCGAGAGATCGTGGCCGAGGACTACCGGCGTGTGATCGACGGAGATACCGGCTCCGCGACGCTCACCGTCACCGGCTGACGCTCCCCGCCTGCCCCGATCGCGATCCGCGGGACCGGCGGCGTCGGGTCCTAAGGTTGACGACGTGCGGCTGAGGTTCTTCGGTGGACTCGAGGCGGAGGCGGACGACGCCCCCGTCGAGATCCGCGGTCGCGGCCAGGAGGCTCTCCTCTTCCGCCTCGCGCTCGACGCGGGCACGACCGTCGCGTACCGCTCACTCGCCGAGGACGTGTGGCCGGACGACCTGCCCGACGACCCGCGCGCGTCGCTGCAGTCGCTGGCCTCTCGCCTGCGCCGGGTCGTCCCCGCGGGCACGCTGGAAGCGGTGCCGGGCGGGTATCGGCTGGCGATCGCGCGCGAAGACGTGGACATCGCGCTGTTCCAGGACCTTGTCGCTCGCGCCCGGCACGCCGAGGACCCGGCGGCTGCCGTGGCGGACGCACGTGCTGCGCTCGCGCTGTGGCGCGGGGAGCCCTGGACGCCGGGCGACGGCTTCGACTGGGTGGTCCGCGATCTACTGGAGGATCGCGCGCACGCCGAGCGGATCGCCGGGGACGGAGCCGCGGCCGGCGCCGGGCACCAGTCGCCCGCACTCGCAGCGACCGCGGTTACGACTCCCGCGGTCGCGGCAGCAGCGACCGTTCCGGCGAGCCTCACCCCGCTCATCGGACGCACCCGCGAACTGGAGCTCATCGACTCCCAGTTGCGCGCGGAACGCCTCGTCACCCTCATCGGACCCGGCGGCGCAGGCAAGACCACACTCGCGTTCGAGACCGCACGCCGCACACCCGGCTCGATCGTCGTGGAGCTCGCCCCCGCCGCGCCGGGCGAAGTGTGGGCCGCCGTCGCGGGAGCCGTCGGCCGCAGCATCCGTGTCGGTGAACTTGTGTCGACGAGCGCCCGCGACCGGGTGGCCGAGGCGCTCGCCGGAAGGTCGGTGCTGGTCGTGCTCGACAACTGCGAGCACGTCTCGGCCGAGGCCGCGGGCGTCGCACTCGATCTGCTCGGCAGCGCGCCGGGATCCCGCATCCTCGCGACCAGCCGCGAGCCCCTGGGACTCGCCGGCGAGGCGTTCGTCGATCTCGGCCCGCTCCCGGGCGACGACGCCCGCGAGCTTTTCACCCGCCGCGTCCGGGCGGCCCGAGGCACTCCGCCCGGAGGCGACGAAGCGGCCGCGGTCGAACGGATCGTCAGCCGGCTCGACGGCCTGCCGCTGGCGCTCGAACTCGCGGCGGCGAAGTCCCGCACGCTCACGATCGCCGAGATCGACAGGGGGCTCGACGACCGTTTCGCCCTCCTCGCCACGGGTCCGCGTGCCCTCGAGGCACGTCATCAGACCCTTCGAGCCCTCATCGACTGGAGCTGGGAGACCCTGACGGATGCCGAGCGCACGGCCCTGCGTGCCGCTGCGGTGTTCCCCGACGGCATCGACGCGCGGGATGTGCCGACGGTGGCCGCCGCGTTCGAGGTCGACGGCGAATCGTTCGAGACCCTCGTCGACAAGTCTCTGCTGCGGAGGGCGGAGGGGCGCTTGCGGATGCTCGAGACCGTGCGCGAGTACGGCATCGACCGGCTGCGCACCGAAGGTCGCGAGGCGGAGTTCCGCGCGAGGGAGGCGCGGGCGATGAGCGAGCTCGCCGCTCGTCAGGATGCGCTGCTCCGGGGCCCGCGCGTGCGTGAAGGGCTCGCCTGGTTCGACGCCGACGAGGAGAACCTCAGCGCAGCGCTACGGACGTGCGCCGAGCAGCCGGGCCTCGAGGATGTCGGCATCCGGCTGGTGCGCGCGTGCTTCTGGACCTGGATCATGCGCGAGCGCTTCACCGAGCTGCAGTCCGGCATCGGCCGGTTCGGTGAGGCTGCCGCGGCGCTCGACTCCGAGCCCGCCGTGGTCGTGCGGGCGATCGCACTCCTCGGCCTCGCTTTCGCACCCGACGGCGGGGAGCCGGCCCCTGCTCCCGTCCCGTCGGCGGCGTCCGACGACGGCGGTGAGAGAGACGCGGCCACCCGAGGCACGCGCACTCCGGCCGAGGACGCGGCCGCACGGCGGGGCGAGCCGACACCGAGCGGTATCGCGCGTCTCGAGAGGGAGGCTCCGGCCGTCGTCGCAGCCGCAGCCGTGCACAGCAGCGAGCTCTCGGCCGCCGTGCCTCCACTCCTCCGCGGGCTCCTCGAAGATGCGCGGCAGCACGTGCCCGGCGCCCCCTGGACGCGCAGCTTCACGATCCGCGACGACGGTCTGGAGGACGCCCCCGCGTGGACGCACGCGTTCCTGAGCATGATTCGCTCGGCGCTCGCGCAGAACACCGGCGACACCCGGACCCTGGGCGCCGAGAGCGACAGGGCGCTGTCGATGTTCCTCGAGCTCGGCGACGTGTGGGGCACCGCGTTCGCGAGTCAGATGCGCTCCGAGTGGCTGCAGCTGGCGGGGCGGCTCGAGGAGGCCCTCGCCGTCGCCGACGCATCTACCGAGGGGCTCGCCGGGCTCACCTCGACCACCGACCTCGTTCAGCAGCGCTCGCAGAGCATCGGCCTGCTGCTGCGCCTCGGCCGTATCGAAGAGGCGCGCGAACGGCTCACCGGCAGCCGCGAGCTCGCCCGCTCGTTCGAGTCGCCGCGCGCGCTCGCGCAGACCGAGATGGATGCCGCGATGATCGAGATCGCCGTCGGAGACGGCGCCGAGGCGCTGCGCCACCTCGACACGATCGACGCCCAGATGCTGCCGGCGTTCCCCGACCAGTTGACCGCCTGGTCGCAGTCGCGCCGTGCGCAGGCGCTGCTGCTGGAGGGGCGTGCCGACGAGGCGCACGACGCCCTGCGACGGGCCTATCCCTCGGCCGCGCGGAGCGGCGACCACCCCATCGTCTCGGATGTCGCCGTGTCGATCGCCGGGTGGCTCGCCGTGACCGGGAGGGATGCCGGGGCCCGGCGCGCGCTCGTCGCGGCGGCGCGCCTGCGGGGCGGGGTCGACGCCTCCGATCCGTTCCTCCGCGTCATGCGCGCCCGGTTCGAGAACGACGCCCTCCTGCCGGGCGCTACGGCCGGCGCCGAACCGAACTCCGATGGCGTCGGCGAGCTCGACTCCGACGGCGCCGACGAGCTCGCCGTGCTGGCCGCGCTCCTGGGCTGACCGGAGGGCAGCGCTCCCGGGCTGACCGGACCGCGAACCCGGACCGCCGACGCACGAAGGAGCCGGGGCGGCTGATGCCACCCCGGCTCCTCGTCACCGCCGCGAGGGGCGGCATCCGATCATGCCTTGCGCATGTAGGCGCGCACCGTGAGCGGTGCGAACACGGCCACGATCACGGCCGCTCCGAGCAGCGCGGTGAAGACGTCCGTGGTGACCGCGCCCTCGTTGACCAGGCCGCGCACCGCGGTGACCAGGTGCGAGACCGGGTTGATGTCGACGAACCACTGCAGCCAGTCGGGCATGGTGTCGGCGGGCACGAAGGCGTTCGAGAGGAACGTCAGCGGGAACAGGATGAGCATCGAGATGCCCTGCACGCTCGACGCGGTGCGCGCGATGACGCCGAAGAAGGCGAAGATCCAGCTCATCGCCCACGAGCACGCGATCACGAGCAGACCGGCAGCGATGACGCCGCCGAGTCCGCCGCCGGGACGGAAGCCCATGATGAAGCCCATCGTGAAGGTGAGCGTCGTGGCGATGGTGTAGCGCAGCGTGTCGGCCAGCAGGGCGCCCGACAGCGGCGCGATGCGCGCGATCGGGAGCGAGCGGAACCGGTCGAACACGCCCTTGTCCATGTCTTCGCGCAGCTGCACGCCGGTGACGACGGAGGTCGTGATGACGGTCTGCACGAGGATGCCCGGGATGATGATCGGCAGGTAGCTCTGCACGTCGCCGGCGATCGCGCCGCCGAAGATGTACGTGAACATCAGCGTGAAGATGATGGGCTGCACCGTCACGTCGATGAGCTGCTCGGGTGTGCGGCGGATCTTGAGGATGCCGCGCCATGCCATGGTCAGCGTGTTGCGGACCGTGAGCCCGAGGCCTGCCCGGTTGGAGAGGTGCCGGTCGGCGACCGGCACGATGGGGGTCGCGATGGCGGTCATGCGCGCACTCCTTCGATCTCATCGGCCGTCGCGTGGGCGGCCTCGTCGTCATCCGGCACGCCCTTGCCGGTCAGGGTGAGGAACACCTCGTCGAGCGTCGGCTGCTGGACGCTCAGCTCTTCGAGGTGCAGCCCCGCCTCGCGGAAGGCCACGAGGAGGTCGGCCACGCGGTCGGGGTCGCTCATCGGCACGGTGAGGCGGGCGGCCTCGGGCGAGACGATCGCCGGGACGCCGAGCACGCGCACGATCTCGCGCTGGGCGTCGTCGATGTCGGAGCCGGGGCGCAGCCGCAGCAGCAGCGACGCCTGCCCGACCGACGACTTCAGCTCGAGAGCGGTGCCCTCGGCGACCACCGTGCCGCGGTCGATGACCGCGATGCGGTCGGCGAGCTGATCGGCCTCGTCGAGGTACTGCGTCGTCAGCAGCACCGTCGAGCCGGTCGCGACCAGACGGCGGATGGTGTCCCACATCTGCCCGCGCGTGCGAGGGTCGAGGCCCGTGGTCGGCTCGTCGAGGAAGATGAGCGGCGGCTGGGCGATGAGGGATGCCGCGAGGTCGAGGCGGCGGCGCATGCCGCCGGAGAACTTGGCCAGCGGACGGGTGGCGGCCTCGGTGAGCGAGAACTCCTCGAGCAGCTCGGTCGCCTTGCGCTTCGCGTCGACGCGCGACAGCCCGAGGAGCCGCCCGAAGATGACGAGGTTCTCGGTGGCCGAGAGGGTCTCGTCGACGGATGCGAACTGGCCGGTGAGGCCGATGAGCTGCCGCACGATCTGCGGGGCGCGCACGACGTCGTAGCCGAAGATCTCGGCCCGGCCGGCGTCGGGACGCAGCAGCGTCGCGAGCATGCTGATGGTGGTGGTCTTGCCCGCGCCGTTGGGGCCGAGCACACCGTAGACGGTGCCGGCCTCGACAGTCAGGTCGACGCCGTCGACCGCACGGTTGCTGCCGAAGCTCTTGACGAGCCCTTCGGCGCGGACCGCGGGGGTGCGGGATGCGGAACTGGTGATGGTCATGGGATACGCCTTTCGACTTCACCCAGAGTGCGCCCCGCCCACTGTCACGCCCCTGCCATGCCCGATCCCTCGCTGTCATCGCGCTGTCACGGCGCTGTCGGGCGCTCTGCAGGCGATGGTCCCTCATCGTCCGAACGGCAGCCGGCTACGCCGATCATGTCGTGGGTGTGAGCGGCGAACAATCGGTCTGCTGGGTCAGGCGACGGCGAGGTTCAAAAGCCCGGTCACGCTCCACACCAGCCTCGCCTCACTGATGGAGGGTTTACGCCCGACAAACCCGCGATCAGTGGGTGAGGGGTTCCGCCGGCCCCCGCTTCGATCGTCGACGCCCGATCGCCCACGCGATCAGCGGCGCACCCACGACGGTCGGCAGAACCCAGAGCACCCACGTCGGTAGCAGGCTCCAGACCGGGAGGGCGGGTCCGTTGTCGACGTAGAACGCAGTGAGCAGGGCGACGTACGAGACGCCCATCGCAAGGATGTGCCACGTATCCGATCCGTGGCGACGCCGGTTCAGGAAGCCGAGGCCCGTCGCCCCCAACGCGATCAGCCCCATGACCGCGAGGTGATTGTCCAGCGGCCATCGGATAACAGCCATGACGGCCATGGTTGCGAACACCACCGCGATACCGCCGACGTAGACGCGACCGAAGGCCATGTGGATTCGACCGCCCTTCCGGCTGACCATCGCGACGATGCCGGACACTACGCAGGTGAGTCCGGCGATGATGTGCACGCCGACGGCCACCAAGAACACCGGACCTTCGTCCGGGATTGGGATGCCGAAGACGTCGACATCGAGTCCGCTCACGCGCTCAGTATGCGCCGACGAGCCGGTGGTCGACAGGGTGCGCCGAGGGTAGTTGATGGGGTTGGCCGCCCCGCGCGCTGCGTTCCCGGCGCACCGGGAGAGGTCTGCATGCGAGCAGCCTCAGGACCGTTGGTCGACGTACTCGGAGACGCCGTCGAGCAGCCGGGCGAGGCCGAAGTCGAAGTTGTCGAACGAGTCGTCAGTGAGCGCACCGCTCTCGAGAGTGGCGTGGAGATTGGGGAATCGCCCCGGGGTGACGAGCCTGCCGAGCAATCTCGCCTCGGAGAGTACGACACTGGAGACGTGGTCTCCGGTCGCGTCGGCACGGTCGGTGTAACCTCGCTCGACGAGTGCACGAAACCTGGCATGGCCGCTGACCTGCAGCACGACCGCGAGCCGCTCCTCGCGGGTCAGGGCTACGTCCGCGAGAGCTGCGAGCCCTGCTTCGATCCAGGCAAGGTTGTTCGGGGTGCTCGCAATACCCGTGATAGTGATGTCCAGCATCCACGGGTGCCGTCGGTATACATTGCCGGATGCTGCGGCATAAGACTCAAGACCCGCCCGCCAGCCTTTCGCCTGGGCGATCGACGCGGGCGGAGGACCCATGCCCTGTTCCTGGAGAAGTAGCAGGAGGGTGTCCTTCGAGGCCACGTATCGGTACAGCGACATCGCGGTGAGTCCGAGGGCCTGAGCGAGCGCCGGCATCGTCACCGCATCGATGCCTCCGGTATCGGCGAGTTCAACGGCCGCATCGAGCACCTGGTCGAGGCTGAACTCCCGCTTCGGTCCACGCTGCGGCGACGGCACTGCGCCCCACGCCAACGCGATAGCCCTGGGCAGTTCCGCACTCGCCGCCTCATCGATCACTGCCGCCCCTTCCGCTCGATCCAAGTCAGCCTAGGCGCCCCGGTCGGTGTGCATCACGCGTCGGCCCGGGCACCACGCGTTCGTCAGGCCGCCGACCAACCGCCGTCCGAAGGGAGGATGACGCCGTTGATATTGGCCGCCTCGTCACTCGCGAGCCACGCCACCGTCGCCGCGATCTGCTCAGCGGAGGCGGGCGGTGTCATCGTGGCCTGCAGCACCGGGCCTGTTCGCGCTGCACCGTAGTCGGATCGCCACGACACGTCGAGCGCTGTGACGACCGCTCCCGGGGCAACGGCATTCGTGCGGATTCCGCTTGGTCCGTACATGAACGCACTGCTCTTCGTCAGTCCGGCGACGGCGTGCTTGGACGCCGTGTATGCGGCGCCGCCCACCGACCCTCGAAAAGATGCCTCGGAGGCGATGTTGACGATCGCTCCAGCTCCGCGCTCGCGCATGAGTGGGATGACTGCTCGCGTCGTACGGAGCGCGGCGGTCACATTGACGTCGAATACTCGCTGCCACGTCGCATCGTCAACCTCGTCGGCGGGGAGTACGCCGTCCATGATGCCCGCGATGTTGGCCAGGATGTCGACGCTGCCTGCAGCAGCGTCGATGATGTCGCGAACGGTCTCCTCTCGGGTCACGTCTCCGACGACCGCACGCACATCGAAGCCCGTCAGGTCTCTCTTCAGTTCACTCAGTCGGTCCGCCGCAATGTCCGAGGCGATCACCGTGCCGCCCTCGGTGGCGAAGATCAGTGCGGCGACGCGGCCGATGCCTGAGCCGGCGCCGGTCACGATGGCGGTCCGGCCGTGAAAGCGGCGTGTCGGGAACTCGGTCATCTCTTACTCCTCGCAGGTACTAACTCGTAGGGACATAAACAGTATATGAGCATACTGGTTACTTCCACCCGTGCCCGGGTCGAGCCGCTCGGACAGCCCGATCGACCGACCGATCAGAGCTTGCGCGTACGGGTGCGCCCATGCTGCGCAGGCGTCGCGGCGGGCGCCGTCTCGCTGCTTCGACGAAGGACCGCCAACCCGAAGAGGACGGCGGCCGGGGTGGCGAGAGCCGCGAGTACGAGGAGAGGGACAGACAGGACGGCGTCGTGTGCGAGGAGCAACAGGATGGGGCCCTGCACAGCCGCCGTGCAGCATCCGACCCACACCGTGAGCCAGGCCAGAACCGGCGGAGCGGCCAGCAGCCGGGGCAACAGTGGCGTGATCAGCCCCACGAGCGTGAGCAGCGCGATCACAACAAGCACCATCCGCTGGGCGATCGACTGCCAGCCATCGAGGCCGGCGGTACCGGGCGCCGGGAAAGCCCAGAACAGCATCCCCAACGCGAACGGCACCATACCCGCGATCGCAGCCAGCATGATCCAGCGCTCACGAGGCGGCTTAGGGCCGCTGGCGATCACCGTGCTCCAACGCCGTCCTACGTAGTCGACGAACAGCACGGACAGAGCGATGCCGAAGACAGCGAAGCCGCCGTACACGACCGAGAACACCGGCCCCTCGAGGTTGCCCTCACCACCGGTACTCACGTTGCCGTCGACCAAAGTCTGCAGGAGCACTCCGAACGGCAAGCCGAGCGCGATCGGTGCAAGCGCGCCGGTCGCTCCTGCAGCCGGGAGCACGAGAACCCACCACGACAGGCGCATGCCCCAGTCCTGCACGAGCGCGAGCACCACAGCGATACCCACTCCGACGGCGAGGATCGTGATGCCGTTGCCGATCTCCATGCGGGCGTCCTGCATGTGACCGTAGCCAGAGCCCGGCACCATTCCGATTCGAGAGTCAGCCAACCACAGCACCTTCAGCACCGTGTAGGGCAGCAACGCCGCAATTGCTATCGCCGCGATCGCGCTGCGCGTCCGCGATGCCAGATGCCCACCGAGCATGGGAGTTCCTCTTGTGGTGTGTCCTGAATCGCCACCGTAACCCGCGGCCGCCGCCGCGGTGAGGGGGCTATCCCCCGTAGACGCTGGGTCAGCGGCCGCTGCTTCCGGCGCCGACCGCATCGTGATGAGAGAGCCACCAGAGACTGAGACACCCGGCCGGCAGCGGCCTGGGGCCAGGCTTCTGGTGTAGCAGCGGCTGGCGTGAGGGTGTGCCCGCAGCTGGGGCACTGCCACCCTCCGCGGATATCCCGCATCGGCACGCCGCGCTTCGCGCAGCGACCGCGCGGCTCGCGATTCCCCCGGCCTCCACATCGATCGGGCGGTTCAGCGCAGCACGCGCCCGCTGACCGCCAGTGTGAGCCGCCGCGGCATGAGGCCGGCGAGCTTCGCGCTCACCGCATTCGCCCAGCCCGACACGACGCTCGCGCGCCGACCGCGATCGATCTCGCGCACCGCGAGGCCGACCACCTGCGCCGGCGTCTGGAAGCGCCCCACCGCGGCGTCCTCCGTGCCGACCACGTCGAAGAACTCGGTGCGCGTGGCGCCCGGGCTGAGCGCCAGCACGCGCAGCCCGCTGTCACGGGTCTCGTACGCGAGCGCCTCGGTGAAGCTCAGGACGAAGGCCTTCGTGGCGCCGTACACCGCCATGTTCGGGCAGGGCTGGTAGGCGGCCGTGCTCGCGATGTTCACCAGAGCGCCCCGGCCGTCGGCGACGAGATCCGGGAGGAACTCACGCGTCACCGCGACCAGGTTCGCAACGTTGACCTGCACCATCTCCCCGATGCGGCCGGGATCGGCGTCGGCGAACGTGCCCTTCATGCCGAAGCCGGCGTTGTTGACGAGAGTCTGGACGCGGATCCCGCGCTCGTCGAGCGCCGCGCGGAGGGCGGCGGCGGCATCCGTCCGCGAGAGGTCGAGCGGGATCACGGTCGCCCTGATGCCGTGCGCCGCTTCGAGCCGCTCCGAGAGTTCGCGCAGGCGCTCCTCACGACGGGCGACGAGCACGAGATCGGCGCCGCGTGCGGCGAGCTGCTCGGCGAACTGGGTGCCGAGCCCGGCGCTGGCTCCGGTGATGAGGGCGGTCGTGCCGCGGTACGTGATGGTCATGTCGCCAATGTAGACAGTGCCAGCATTGTTGTCAATGCCAACATCGCGCTAGGGTGGTGAACGTGACCGTGACCGAGCGCTCGTACCACCACGGCAACCTGCGCGCGGCGCTGCTCGACCGTGCATGGGACGTCGTCGATGCCGAGGGCGCGGACGCCCTGTCACTGCGACAGCTGGCCCGCGACCTCGACGTCAGCCACGGGGCATCCGGCCGGCACTTCCGCGACAAGCAGGCCTTGCTCGACGCCGTCGCGGTGCTGGGATTCGCGCGCCTGAACGCGGCGCTGGCCGATGCGGTCGACACCGCGGGGCCGTTCGCAGGCCGCTTCCGCGCCGCCGGCGACGCCTACGTGGGCTTCGCGGTGCGGCATCCGTCGATCCTCCGCACGATGTACTCGGCCAAGCACCACCCGGCCGCGTCGCCCGAGCTCGTCGAGGTCAGCCACGTCGCGATGCCCGCGCTGGTCGCCCTCTTCCGCGCCGCGCAGGACGCCGGGGAGCTGCCTCCCCGCCCCGCCGAGGAGGCCGCGCTGGTCGCATTCGCCGCCGTGCACGGGGTCGCGACGCTCGCCACCGACGATCTCCTCGACGGCGTCCCGTGGGAGGACGCCACAGCCGCGACCATCGCCGCCGTGTGGCGCGGCCTCGCCTCTCCGCCGGTCGGCTGAGCGGGCGTGGCCCCCCCAGCGCGCCGGAGACGACGGATGCCGCGACCCGGCAGGGTCGCGGCATCCGCTGTTCTGCGCGTCAGGCGCCGGCGAGGCGCTCCGCGAGGTAGGCGTGCAGGCCCTCGAGCGGTACGCGCTCCTGGCCCATCGTGTCGCGGTCACGCACCGTGACGGCGCGGTCGTCGAGCGAGTCGAAGTCGACGGTGACGCAGAACGGCGTGCCGATCTCGTCCTGGCGGCGGTACCGGCGGCCGATGGCGCCGGCGTCGTCGAAGTCGATGTTCCACTCGCCGCGGAGGTCTTCCGCCACCTCGCGGGCGATCGGCGAGAGCTGCTCGTTGCGCGACAGCGGCAGCACGGCGGCCTTGACGGGCGCGATGCGCGGGTCGAGCTTGAGCACCGTGCGGGTGTCGGTGCCGCCCTTCGCGTTCGGCGCCTCCTCCTCGTGGTACGCGTCGACGAGGAACGCCATCATCGCGCGCGTCAAACCGAACGAGGGCTCGATGACGTAGGGGATGTACTTCTCGCCCGACGCCTGGTCGAAGTACGACAGGCTCTGGCCCGACGCCTCGCTGTGGCTGCCGAGGTCGTAGTCGGTGCGGTTGGCGACGCCCATGAGCTCGCCCCACTCCTTGCCGGCGAACCCGAAGCGGTACTCGACGTCGATCGTGCCGTCGGAGTAGTGCGCGCGGTCTTCTTCGGGCACGTCGAACCGGCGCATGTTGGCCGGGTCGATGCCGAGGTCGACGAACCAGTCCCAGCACGCCTCGACCCAGTGGTCGAACCACTCCTGCGCGTCGGCGGGCGGCACGAAGAACTCGATCTCCATCTGCTCGAACTCGCGGGTGCGGAAGATGAAGTTGCCCGGCGTGATCTCGTTGCGGAACGCCTTGCCCACCTGGCCGATGCCGAACGGCGGCTTCTTGCGGCTCGCGGTGAGCACGTTCGCGAAGTTCACGAAGATGCCCTGCGCCGTCTCGGGGCGCAGGTAGTACAGGCCGCTCTCGTCGTCGACGACGCCGAGATAGGTCTTCACGAGACCCGAGAACGCCTTGGGCTCGGTGTACTGGCCCTTGGTGCCGCAGTTCGGGCACGGCACGTCGGCGAGGCCGTTCTCGGCCTTGCGCCCCTTGCGGGCCTCGAAGTCCTCGATGAGGTTGTCGGCGCGGAACCGCTTGTGGCACTGCAGGCACTCGACCAGCGGGTCGGTGAAGGTCGCGACGTGACCGGATGCCTCCCACACGCGCTTGGGCAGGATGATCGACGAGTCGAGGCCGACCATATCGCCGCGGCCGCGCACGAACGTCTGCCACCACTGGCGGCGGATGTTCTCCTTGAGCTCGGTGCCGAGGGGACCGTAATCCCACGCCGACCGGGATCCGCCGTAGATCTCACCCGCCTGGAACACGAACCCGCGATGACGGGCGAGGGCGATGACTTTGTCGAGGCGAGACTGCTCGGCCACGGTGGCTCCAATGGTCGGGTGGGGGATGCACGAGGGTGCGGATGCCACGGATCGCGGCATCCGTCGATTCTAGTCGCCGTGCGGCACGGGGCCGGTCTCGCCGTCCGCCCGCTCGAACGCGCGGTCCCAGTCCTGCAGCTCCTTGCGCCGGCCCATCAGCCCGTCGAGCGAGACCTGGAAGTGCAGCCCCCGTCGCGCGTTGACCTGCTTGATGTTCTCGACGAGCTCGGTCGAGAACGACGAGAGCGCGGTGCGCACCTCGCGGACGCGCTCGACCGGGTCGTCCCACAGGTCGGGATGGGTCAGGATGTCGAGCAGATAGTCGCGGTCGAGCGCGCCGGTCAGCTTGCGGAGGGTCTCGCCGTACTCCACCGCCGCCGTGGCGCGCTGGCCCTCCTCGCCCTTGCGGTCCAGGCGGTCGAACAGCTCGGTCGTGTTCTGGGCGATGAGTCCGACCTGCGCGGCGACCTCGCCCGCCTGTGCGACGCCGGCCGAGCCGGCGCGCGCGTACTCGGCGGTCAGCGCCTGCAGGGTCTGCACGTGGGTGCGCACCGGTTCGGGAAGGGCGTGACGGACGGGGGCCGGCCGGCTGCGCCGGCGGGCGCGGAGGACACCCCACAGCGCGCCGCCCGCGGCCACGATAACCACGAGCGACAGCGCGCCACCCACGATGAGGCCGCCGTCGACGCCCGTCGCCGGGGCAGCGGGCGAGTCGGATGCCGCGACCACGCCCGCGACGGTCTCCGCGATCGCCGCGTCGAGCGAGTCGGCTGAACTCTCGGCTTCGTTCGCGATGCGCGCCGCCTCGCCCTTCGGCAGCACGTTCGAGCCGGCAGCCAGGTCGTCGCCCACCGCGACGATGATCGTGTCGTAGCCGGTCTGCGCGGCGAGCTCCCGCACGATCTCGGGACCGGATGCCTCGAGCGCGGCGTTGTCGGAGAACACGGCGACGGCGATCGAGTCGTCGGTCACCTGCGCCTCGAGCGACTGCTGCAGCTGCGCGGCCCCCGGCACCTCGTTCGAGACGAAGACATTGCTCTGGCCGAGTGCCTCCGCGGCCTCGTCGACGTAGACGTCGGAGGCGTCGGCACCGAAGGTCTGAAGCATCCGTGCGCCTAGAAGTTGTTGATCACGGACGCGAACACGAGGTCGATCTTGGCGGCATCCGATGCGTCGAACCACTGCCCGCCGGTCGCCTCTGCGATGCGCTGCAGCGCGGCCGTGTCGGCGCCCTCGCCGTAGGCGATCGGGAAGATCCGCACGGGGGCCTCGTCGCCGCCTTCGCGGGCGGACTCCCCGATCCGGGCGACGAGGGAGTCGAGCGAGATCGACGAGTCGGTGTCCTGGCCGTCCGACAGCAGGACTATCGCGTTGATGCGGCCGGGCTCGGCTCGCGCGATCATCTCGTCGTAGGCCGCGGCGATGGCATCGTAGAGCGGGGTGCCGTCGCGGTGGGCGAACCGCAGATCGTCGAGCGAGGCATCCACCGACTCGCGGTCCGACGCGAGCGGCTCGACATCGCGCAGCACGACGATGTTCTTGCCCGCCTCGGACTCGACGCCCGTCGTGAACGCCCAGACCCCGACCTCGTCGGAGGAGCGGAAGTGCCCGAGCGTGGACTGCGCGCCCTCGATGGCCCCGTCGAGCTTCGAGCGGCCGTCGCCGATCGCCTCATCCATGGAGCCCGAGATGTCGATGACCTCGAGCACCGACGACGGCTTGCGGATCTGCGTCCACTGGTCGATCGCCGCCGACACCACGTCGACGGCGGGCTTCGGAAGCGTCACCGCAGGGCCGGCGGGGTCGACGCCGTACTCGGTCGTGAAGAGCTCGCCGAGGGGTGCCGCGGCATCCAGCGGACGGAAGCCGTAGTCGGGCAGGATCTCCTGGGCCGCGTCGGTCTGCAGGAAGGCGGCGAAGGCCGCGCCCGCGGTGGCCTGCACGTCGGTCACCCAGTCGGCGCCGAGCACGGTGATGGGGTTGTCGGACCACAGCGAGCCGCCCGACGGGTACACCGCGACGAGCTTCTCCTTCGGCGGGGTCAGCGTCTCGCCGGGCTGCACGGTGTGCGAGTCAGGGTTGCCCTGGTTGTAGTTGAGGAGCGAGGTCTCTTCGAGTGCCACGGCCGAGACGTAGCCCGAGCCGCCCGCGCCGTTCTGGGTCTCGTCGTAGAGCCGCGTCAGCACCTTGCCGGTGGTGTCGCCGTAGTGGATGACGCACTCCTCGAATACCCGCGAGAACTCGGCCGCGGCGGCGACGTCGGCCGCCGTCAGGTCGGACGTCTTGCCGGACGCTTCGTAGGACTGCATCAGGATCGCCGAGAGCCCGGTGGTGGAGGTGTTCGGGTTGGTCTTCGAGATCTTGAACGAGCCCCACAGCGGCTTGCCGACGCTCGCCCACCCCTGCGGATCCTGGCAGAGCGCCTCGAAGTCGGCGATGCCGATCTCGGTGCCGGGCCAGCCGAGCGCCTTGGCCATCGTCTCGGGCACCCCGAACACGACCGGCGTGTGCGTGAACGACTCGGGCTCGCCGACGAGGGACGGGGATGCCGCCGCCGCGACCCTGTCGGTCCAGACGGTCGATGCCGGCGACCACATCGTGGGCCAGCGCCTCGCATCGTCGTCGGGCCAGTCGCCGCCCGCCGTGAGGAAGCGCGTCGCGTCGCCGGATGAGACGTTGATCGGCCGCACCGTCGCGCACTCGTCGAGCTGCTCGTGCTGCGGCGACTCCTTGAACGCGTCGGCGAGCGCGTCGAGCATGTTGACCTTCTCCGACGAGGTGGCGACGACCACGCTCGTGCAGCCGTCGTCGGCGAAGTCGCCGTCGCCGAGGTCGCCGCCGTCAGGGTTCGAGCCGAAGCAGCCGGTGAGTGCGACGGCCGAGGCGACCAGCACCACCGCCCCGGCGAGCATTCGCGGTCGAGTCCGGGCGAACGGTGTGCTGTCGGCGGACGAACGCCGCGCTCGTGCAGGCATGGCAGAAGCCTAAGGCTCAGCACCCCGCCCGCACAGACGCACGGCCCCTGCCTCTCTGCGGGGCAGCGGCATAGCCTGGTGGCGTGGATCGGAGGTCGCCCATGGCCGCGCCCGCTCCCCGACGCGACGCGCGCCTGCGGTGGCGGCTCGCCGTCGCGCTGCTGGCCCTCGTCGCGCTCCCGGGATGCACCGGCACGCAGCCCCACGGCGAGGAGCTGTACGCCACCGCCCGCCAGGCGAACCTGCTGTTCAAAGAGGCCGTCGGGGCTGTTCTCGTCCACCTCTCCGACGAGGGCGCGTGGCAGGTGCAGGAATACGGAGACCTGCCCGTCGACTGCCATCCCGGCTACGCGTTCTCCCTGCACCGCACCACGTTCGAGGGCTGGACCCTCGAAGCGGATGCCGTCACGACCGCGGATCGGCTCGCCGGATGGCTGACGGCACGCGGCTGGCAGGCACAGGTTGCGACCTCCTCTTCCGGAGCGGTCACCGCCGACCCTGGTGCGTCACCCGGGGCCTCCGAGCACACCGATCCCGCCGCGCCGCACGACGGTCACGTCGTGGTGGAGGCATCCGGTCCGGATGTCGCCGTCGCCACCCTCGTGATCGAGATCCGCGACGGTGCGGGCTCCGCGGACGCGATCGGCGTGGGAGCGACGACCGAGTGCTTCCACGGGGATGCCGAGGAGCTCACGGCACTGCTCTACCCCGGCTACCCCGACCATCCGGTCGACCATGAGCCGCTCCCCGCGGGCGAGCCGGCCGGTGCGACGCCGATCTTCGGCTTCACCGAGGACGGGCGGCCCCGCTGAGGCAGGGGCCTCAGCCGGGGACGCCATCGTGAGCAGGTGCCGACCTCGCCGCGGACGGCCGCTAGACCGCGCGCAGCGCTTCGCGCCCGACCTCGGCGATCGAGGTGTGCCCCGACAGCCCCAGCGTGATGTCGAGCTCGGCCAGCACGTTGCGCGTCACCTCGCGGACACCTGCCTCTCCCGCGAGTCCGAGGCCGTACGCGTACGGCCGGCCGAGGGCGACGGCGGTCGCACCGAGCGCGAGTGCGATGAAGACATCCGAGCCCTGTCGCACGCCGGAGTCGAACACGATCGGCGCGCGGCCCGCCACCCGCTCGGCGATGGTCGGCAGCACGTCGAGCGTCGGCACGGACTGGTCGATCTGCCGCCCGCCGTGGTTCGAGATCCAGATGCCGTCCATGCCCGCGTCGAGGGCGCGGATGGCGTCGTCGGGATGCACGACGCCCTTCAGGATGACGGGCAGCGATGTCCACTGCCGCACCTTGGCCAGGTCGTCCCACGTGAGGGCGGGTGTCGAGAACACGTCGAGGAAGGTCTCGACCGCAGCGCGCGGCAGCGGTGAGCGCAGGTTCTCGCGCACGCTCTTCGAGCCCGTCAGCGCCGCGCCCTTGCGGGCGATGCGCACGCCGGCGGCGACCGCCCGCG
>NZ_DATCVK010000158.1:0-3243 GCF_036566905.1 Microbacterium sp.
GGCCGTCGAGGCGCTGCTGCCGACGATCGAGGCGGCGCTGCCCGAGACGGCGCGCCCGCACTGGGGCAAGGTCTTCACCCTCGACGCCGATGAGGTGCGGCGGCGCTACCCGCGCTGGGCGGACTTCGCGGCGCTCCGCGAGCGGTTCGACCCTGAAGGGCGATTCCGCAACGCGTACACGGCGCGGCTCGGGCTCTGAGACGTGCGACGCGATCGCGTGACGTCGGCGCGCCGCTTCGTCGTCAACCGGCGACCGGCGGCACCGTCTTGCGCATCACGGTCTTGCTCTTGCCGATGTGACGCTCGAACGTGAATCCCGCCTGCTCGAACATCGCCCTCGTGCCGTTGTGGAGGAACGACGACGACGTCTTCTTGCCGGGGACGAGCTCGTTGGGGAACGAGACCACCTCACCCCCGCCTGACTGCGCGATCAGCTCCAGCGCGCCGTCCAGCGCCTCCCGCGCCACTCCCGAACGCCGGTGGTCGCGGTCGACGAAGAAGCACGTGATGCGCCACGGTGCCGGGTTGACCTCACCCGCGTCGTACTGCTTGCGGTGGTAGATGTTCGGCAGCTCGACCGGGCTGCCGTACTCGCACCACGCGATCGCGTCGTCGCCGTCGAACACGAGCGCGGCGTGGGCGATGCCCTCCGCCACGAGTCGCTGCTTGAACGTCGGCCGGTCGTACTCCTCTTTGACGGTGTGCTCCGTGTCGTCGTGGAAGTAGGAGCAGTAGCACCCGCCCCAGACGCCGTTGTGCTTCTGCGCGAGCGCAAGCCACGCCGGAAAGGTCTCGGGCGTGAGCGGCCTGATCAGGTGCGCCGTCATGTCCGCGCCACCGGCCCTCGGGTCGAGCTCACTGAACGACGGCCGGGGATCACTCGCGACGCGCGTGCCATGCCGTCATCCTGTCAGCATCACCGAGTGTTGTCACGGCCCCATAGGCGCTCGAATGCCGTGAAGCCGGTGACGAGGTCAGCATCCAGGCGGTTCCTGACCGTGCTGGGTGAGCGCGGCTCGGATCCGCTGAGCGGCCTCGAAAGGAGGCTGAGCATCGGGGAACGAGACCGCGCTGGCCGAGTCCATGTCAGTCGATTCGGCGACCTCGCCCCAGCTCTCCGAGAGTAGGGCGGACGTCTCGCCGAGGAACCGAATGTCGTGCTCGATGTCTGCGGGCCACGCATGATCAAGGAAGACGTCGGCTGCAGCATCGAACGAGCTCGACGCGGACGCTGCCACGGGTGCGAGTTGTGCGATGTCATTTGCCGCGGTCGCTTCGGCTAATTCCACGCGAGCGGCGTTCGTCGGGCAGACGGCCTCTGAGTACAACGAGTTCGCAGTCGCCCACTCCTCGCTAACCACAGGTGAGGGCGATGCTGTGGACGCGGTGGAGACGTAGAACGACGTCGGAGTGCAGGTGTACGTCGAGGAACCGATCGTGTGGACTCCGTCTCCCAGTCGGGCACAGGTTTGAGCGGCTCCGACGAGTGTTGACACGGCGAAGGTCGTCACCACGATCGTGATGACCACGCCGATGGCTGAGATCACGATGCCGGCCATTGCGAATCGATTTCTGAAACCAGCTCGCTTCGAACGGATCAGGGCGATGATGCTGATGACCAGTCCGGCGATATTCACGATTGCGAAGAAGGACAGGACGAAGCCGATGACCCCGAACACGTGGAACGGATCGCGGGCCGGCTCTGCGGGAGCCGGAGACGACGACCCGACAGGGACCGGTGGGCTCGGCGTCGTCGCCTGCTCGCTCTGTGACATTCGCCAAACGTATCCGATCGCGCGTCCCCGCAATCGCCACCGCGGGTGATCTCGCGGGAGGAGACCAGCCAGCGGCCGGCCGAGATCACCCCGCCGCTGGGTGGTCGCCCCCCGCGAGTTGATCGAGGGCGTGCTCGAGCACCTCGCCGAGCAACCCGAGTCCGTCGCGGACCCCGCCGGCGGAGCCGGGGAGGTTCACGACGAGCGTCGATCCCGAAACGCCCGCCAGTCCGCGCGAGAGCAGGGCGGTCGGCGTGGTCGCCGCACCGCGACGACGCAGCTCCTCCATGAAGCCCGGCAACTCGCGATCGAGCAGCGGAGCCGTGGCCTCGGGGGTGCCGTCGCTCGGGGAGACCCCGGTGCCGCCCGTCGTGACGACGACCGACGGGTGGCCGGCCAGCGCCCGCTGCAGCGCGTCGGCTACGGGCAGGCCGTCGGCGACGACCACGGGGCCGACGATGTCGAAGCCGCGCTCGGCCAGCCACCCGGTGATGACCGGGCCGGTGCCGTCGACCGCGACGCCGGCCGCGGCACGGGTCGAGGCGACGATGACGACGGCGGTACGCGGCATCCGCTCGATCGCGGTCATCCGCGCGACCAGTCGCCGCTCTTGCCGCCCGCCTTCGCGAGCACCATCACGTCGGTGATGACGGCGCGATTGTCGACGGCCTTGATCATGTCGTAGAGGGTGAGCGCCGAGACGGTCGCCGCGGTGAGCGCCTCCATCTCGACGCCGGTGACGCCCTTCGTGGTGACCGTTGCGACGATGCGCACGCGGTCGCCCTCGGGCGTGATGTCGACGTCGAGCTTCGTGAGCGGCAGCGGGTGGCAGAGGGGGATGAGCGTCGACGTCTGCTTGGCCGCCATGATGCCGGCGATGCGGGCCGTGCCGATCGCCTCGCCCTTCGGCAGGCTGCCGTCGCTGATGGCGGCGACGACGTCGGCCCGCGTGACGAGTATCGCCTGCGCGCTCGCCGTTCGCCGGGTCACGGCCTTGTCGGTCACGTCGACCATGTGCGCGGAGCCGTCGCCGCGCAAGTGGGTGAGTCGGGGGTCAGTCATCGATTCTCCAGACGTCGACGTTGGCGCCGGCCGGCAGGTCGCCGACTCCCACGGGCAGGTGCACGAGCACGGTCGCGTTCGCATAGTCGTGCAGCAGGTGGGAGCTCGGCGCGCCGACCTCCACATCGCCGTTGCCGTCGAGCACCCCGCGACGCACCTGGTGGCGGTCGATCGGCGAACTGATCGAGTGGGCGAGCCGCAGTGTCGCGCGTGAACGGTCGGGGGCGAGGCCCGCGAGCGAGCGCAGCACGGGCCGCAGGAACAGCTCGAACGAGACGAGCGCGCTGACCGGGTTGCCCGGGAAGGAGACGACCGGCACCGTCGCCGCACCGTCGCCGCTGCGGCCGGGCACGCGGGCGGTCCCGAGTCCCTGCGGGCCGCCGGGTTGCATCGCGACCTTGGTGAA
>NZ_DATCVK010000159.1:0-36504 GCF_036566905.1 Microbacterium sp.
GGCGAGCTTTGCATCCTTCGCCAGCGGGAGTACCCCGTCGTTCTTGAGGAGCACGATCGAGCGGCCGGCGGCCTCCCGGGCGAGCGCGTGGTGGGCATCGACGTCGAGCGGTCCCTCGACCGTCCCCGCGCCGTCGGTGGCCTTGCGCACGAGGTCGAGCACCCGGCCGGCCGCGACATCCACCACCGACTCGTCCAGCGAGCCGTCGTGCACCGCGGCGACGATCTGCGCGTCGGTCGTGCCGCCGGACGACGGCATCTCGAGGTCCATGCCGGCGGCGAGACCCGGCACGCGCTCGTTGACCGCACCCCAGTCCGACACCACGAGTCCCTCGAAGCCCCACTCGTCGCGCAGCACCTGGGTGAGCAGCCAGGGGTCCTCCGACGCGTAGACGCCGTTGATGCGGTTGTACGAGCACATGACGGTCCAGGGCTGTGCGTCCTCGACGACCCGCTGGAAGCCGCGGAGGTAGATCTCGCGCAGCGGGCGCGGGTCGACGTCCGACGACGACCGCATGCGGTCGTTCTCCTGGTTGTTGGCGGCGAAGTGCTTGAGCGAGGTGCCCACGCCCTTGGACTGGATGCCCCTCACGATCGCGGCGCCCAGCACGCCCGAGACGATCGGGTCCTCCGAGAGGTACTCGAAGTTGCGGCCGCACAGCGGCGACCGCTTGATGTTGATGCCGGGGCCGAGCAGCACCGCGACGTTCTCGATCGAGGTCTCGGTGCCGAGCGCCTCGCCGACGCGGTGGATGAGCTCGACGTCCCACGACGAGCCGAGGCCGACGGCCGGCGGGAAGCAGGTGGCCGGCACGCTGTCGCCGATGCCGAGGTGGTCACCGCCCTCGCGCTGCTTGCGCAGACCGTGCGGGCCGTCGGTGACCATGATCGCGGGCACGCCCACGCGCTCGACGGGCTTGGTGTACCAGAAGCTCGCGCCGCTGGTCAGCGACGCCTTCTCTTCGAGGGTCAGTTCCGTGACATCGGGGATGCTCATGGAGTTCCTTTCATGTGGCTGTCGGATGTCGGAGGTCAGGTCAGCGGACGGCCTTGATCGGCCAGATGGCGAACGCTCCCAGGATGCCGAGGACGCGGTGTCGTCCGACGGTGCTGTCATGAACAGGTCCCTGCTTCGGGTGACGGGGGCTCGACGGTGAGCACGCTCGGCAAAACCATATGTCATTTGGTTTTGAGAAATCAAGCGATATTCGGGTTTACTTCTCCTATGACCGAGAGCGGTACCGGACGACGCGGCTCCTACGCCAAGGGCGTCGCCAAGCGGGAGGAGATCCTCACGCGGGCCCTCGACGTGATCGCCCGCGAGGGCTATCGCGGCGCGTCGGTGAAGGAACTGGCGGATGCCGTCGGCCTCAGCCAGGCCGGACTCCTGCACTACTTCGACAGCAAGGAGGAGCTCTTCACCGAGATCCTCCGCAAGCGCGACGAGATCGACTCCATCGATCAGGGCCTCGGCGTCGATCTCGAGCACGGCGTCCCCCGATCCGAAGACGCCGGGCAGGTCGACATCCGCGCGGGCTATCTCGGCGTCATCAGCCACAACGCCGATGTCCCCGGTCTGGTGAACCTCTTCGCGCGACTGTCGGTCGACGCGGCCGATCCGGCGCACCCCGCGCACCAGTTCTTCCTGGCTCGCGGCGAGAACCTGCGCGGATTCTTCGCGGCGGCGATCGCCGCCCAGCAAGCCGCCGGCAAGCTCGATACCCGCATCGCACCAGAGACTCTCGCCCGCATCTTCCAGGCGGTCGCCGACGGCATGCAGGTGCAGTGGATGCTCGAGCCCGACATCGACATGGCCGCGACCATCGGCGCCCTGTTCGACCTGCTCACCCCGGAGAAGCCATGACCCCCACCCCCTCGCCGGCAGTCTCCGGCGCAGCTCCCTCAGCTTCGTTGCCCGCGAGCCCTGCCACGGCGACGACGCTTTACGCGGAAGCCGACACCGTCGCCGGACGCGTGCGCGGCCTCTGGCGGGGCGAACCCGGATCCGGCGGATCGGCCGCATTCCTCGGCATCCCGTTCGCAAAGCCCCCGGTGGGGGCACTGCGCTTCGAGGCGCCCGTACCGCCCGAGCCATGGGAGGGTGTGCGGGACGCACTCGAGTTCGGTGCGACCGCGCAGCGCGGCGACCCCGGGATCACCCTCATTCCGGAGCCTTCCGTGCCCGGTGACGCGACGCTCAACGTCAATGTGTTCACGCCCGTTCCGGGGGTGGTGGATGCCGCCCTCCCAGTGCTCGTCTGGATCCATGGCGGAGGCTACGTCTCAGGGTCTCCGGCGAGCCCCTGGTACGACGGCCTCGCTTTCAACCGCGACGGCGTCGTCACCGTGACGATCTCGTATCGCCTCGGCTTCGACGGGTTCGGGCACATCGACGGCGCACCGTCGAACCGTGGCGTGCGGGACTGGCTCGCCGCACTGCAATGGGTGCAGGACAACATCGCGAATTTCGGGGGCGATCCGTCGCGCGTCACGATCGCGGGGCAGTCCGCCGGTGGAGGCGCGGTGCTCCGGCTGCTCGCGATGCCCGCTGCGCAGCATCTGTTCCATTCGGTGTGGGCACTGTCTGGCGCGCTGGCGGACGTCTCTTCCGAGCGTGCTCGCACCGCGTCGGCGAGGCTCGCTCGCCTGGCGGGCGTCGCGCCGACGCGCGAGGGCTTCGCCTCCGCACCGGAGGAGAGCCTGCACGCGCTCCAGTCGAAGGCTGTCGAGCCCGAGTCGGCCGATCGCCTCGCCGGCGTGCGAGGGCTGCTGAAGGACGGGCTGTCCTGGGGCCCGGAGATCGATGGGGACCTCATCCTCGAGCCCACGGTCGCCGCGCTGCGCTCCGGCGTGGGGGCCGACAAGCCCCTCGTCCTCGGCACGACGGACGACGAGTTCACGATGGTCCTGGACTCGGCGCAGCGCAAGCTCCGCTTCATCCCCGCGGGCCTCGCGCTCGCGAAACTCCACATACCGCGGGAGCGCCGACGCGCCTATCTCGCCGACAACAGGGCACAGCGCCGCAAGGGGACGGCAGCGGTCCTCGGCCGCTACGTCACCGACGTGGTCTTCCGCTCGACGGTCGTGAGGGTCGCCGACGCGCGGGGAGCCGCCCCGACGTGGGTGTACCGCTTCTCTTGGCCGTCGCCCACGCGGCGGTGGGCGCTGCACTGCCTGGACGTGCCGTTCTGGTTCGACTGCCTCGACGAGCCGCACGTGGCCGCGATCGCCGGCGACGCTCCTCCGCGACGGCTCGCCGCTGCGATCCACGGCGCCGCGGTCGCGCTCGCCCGCGGCGACGGCCCCGGGTGGCGGCCCTGGTCGGACGCGCCCGGGACGACACGCGTGTTCGGTGGGGCGGCATCCGCTCCGGATGTCGTCGCCGACGGCTACCGCAGCGTCCGCTCCCTCGTCTGACCCGCTGACGTCGCCCCGCACCGCGCACGAACTCCGCAGAATCGCGCGAACTTCGCCGCGTTCGAACTCATCGCGGCGTGTCCGGCCTGATTCTGCGGAGTCGGTGCGTCAGGCGAGCGCGCTGATCACCTCGCGCTCGAACAGCTCGATGCCCGATAGGTCGTAGGCGGCCTCGGGGAAGTAGTGGATGGCGTAGCCGATGCCGTGCCGCTCGCGCTCGGCGAGACGCTCGACGACCTGCTCCACGGCGCCGAAGGCGGGCGAGCTGACGTAGTCGTGCTCGATCTGGTCGGCGCGGTCCTGTCCGACGAACGGGAGCAGGCGCGCCTTCACGGCCGCGAGGCGGTCGTGCGCCTCGGCCTCGGTCGCGCCGACGATCGTGTTGAAGTTCGAGCTGCGCGTGATCTCCGAGAAGTCGCGGCCGAGCGCGTCGCAGTGCTCGCGCAGGATCGCGCTCTTGCGGTCGACGTCGTCGAGCGAGCCGGCGAAGTTCGTGTACGACGCGTACTTCGCCGCGATCTTCAGCGTCACCTTCTCGCCGCCGCCAGCGACCCAGAGCGGGATGCCGCCGTCCTGGAGCGGAAGCGGCTGCACGATCGCGCCGTCGACCTGGTAGTGCTTGCCGTCGAGGGTTGCGCGGCCGGTGGTCCAGGCCTGCTGCATGATGTCGACGCCTTCGCGCAGCATCCGCAGCCGCTCCGGAACCGGCGGGAAGCCGTAGCCGTACGCCTCCCACTCGTGCTCGTACCAGCCGCCGCCGATGCCCATCTCGGTGCGGCCGCCCGAGACGATGTCGACGGTCGCGGCGGCCTTCGCGAGGTAGGCCGGGTTGCGGTAGCCCATGCAGGTGCACATCTGGCCGAGACGGATGCAGTGCGTCGACGCCGCGAACGCCGCCATCAGCGTCCATGCCTCGTGCGTCGCCTCCTCGCTCGGCACGGGCGTCGTGTGGAAGTGGTCGTAGACCCACAGCGACTCCCACGCGCCCGCGTCGGCCCGCTGTGCCAGCCCCTTCATCACCTCCCAGTGCTCGGAGGGGTCGATGCCGACCAGATCGAATCGCCAGCCTTGGGGGATGAAGGTACCGAAGCGCATGCCCCCAGCCTAGGGAAGCGTTTGCTCGTGCTCCATGCCCGAAACGCGGGCGTGCGGCATCCGTTCCCGCATGACGGCGATCGCCTCGGGGTTGTGATCGACGAGGACGGCGTCGCGGCCGAGCGCCGACGCCACGGCGCCCGTGGTGCCGCTTCCCGCGAAGAAGTCGAGGACCCGGTCGCCCGGGCGCGACGACGCCTGCACGATCCGTCGCAGGATCCCCTCGGGCTTCTGCGTCGGGTAGCCCGTCTTCTCGCGCCCGGTCGTCGGCACGATGGTGTGCCACCACACGTCGGTCGGGAGCTTGCCGCGCTCGGCCTTCTCGGGTGTGACCAGCCCCGGCGCCATGTAGGGCTCGCGGTCCACGGCATCCGAGTCGAACCAGTACGCCTTCGGATCCTTGACGTACACGAGGATCGTGTCGTGCTTGGTGGGCCAGCGCTTGCGGGTCTTGGCGCCGTAGTCGTAGGCCCAGATGAGCTCATTGAGGAACCGCTCGCGCCCGACGAGCGCGTCCATCAGCACCTTGGCGTAGTGCGCCTCGCGGTAGTCGAGGTGCAGGTAGAGCGTGCCGTCGTCGGCGAGCAGGCGCCACGCCTCGAGCAGCCGCGGCTCGAGGAAGCCCCAGTAGTCGTCGAACCGGTCGTCGTAGGCCCGCAGGTCGCCGCGGATGCGCTCGTACTCGCGACCGTGAAATCCGCGCCGCACGACGCCGGACGCGCCGGCACGGTCCGTCCCGCCGGCACGGTCCGTCCCGCCGAGCCCGCGAGACGACATCGGGTCGCCGAGACCATGGGAATCACCCATCGTCTCGTCCACCCGTTGTTCTCTCACCGAGAGGGAGTCGGCGGGGACGTCGGGAGATGCGGAGGGGGACGGATGCCGCGACCGGGCCGTCTCGATCGAGCGTTCCTGCGGGCGGCCGGTGTTGAACGGCGGGTCGAGGTAGATCAGAGTGAAGGTGGCGTCGGGCAGCCGCCGGATGACCTCGAGGTTGTCACCCTCGTGGATCTCGACGGACCCGGGGGCCGCCGCCGCATCGGACGCCGGCGTGGAGCCGGGGGCCGCTGCGCGGCCGCGCGGCGCGGCGTCCGTTCCTCCCGCAGCCGAGCTCACGCGCCCCCGCCCGTCACGGGACCCGGCGCAGCCACGCGTCGGTCGCGAACTTGGACTCCACGAGCGCCTCGGCCTCGGCGTACTCGTCATCGGTGATGTGACCGGGGACGGCGCCGTAGAGGTTCGTGAACGTCTCCTCGAGCTTGGCGATGATGGCCTCCCGGGGCAGGCCCGTCTGGCGGCGCAGCGGGTCCACGCGCTTGGCCGCCGACGTCGTGCCCTTGTCGCTGAGCTTCTCGCGGCCGATGCGCAGCACCTCGGTCATGACCTCGCCGTCCATGTCGTAGCTGAGGGTCGCGTGGTGCAGCACTCCCCCGTTGGCGAGGCGCTTCTGCGCGGCGCCGCCGATCTTGCCCTGCGGTGAGGCGATGTCGTTGAGCGGCTGGTAGGTGGCGTCGATGCCGAGGGCCCGCAGCGCCTGCAGCACCCAGTCGTCGAGGAACGCGTAGGAGTCCGCGAACGTCAGTCCGGCGACCAGGGACGCCGGCACGTACAGCGAGTACGTGACGATCGAGTTGGCCCCCATCAGCATCGCGCCCCCACCCGAGATGCGGCGCACGACGTCGAAGCCGTGCTGAGCGGCCCCTTCGGGGTCGACCTCGTTGCGCAGCGACTGGAACGAGCCGATCACGACGGCGTTCTCGTCCCACTCCCAGATGCGCAGCGTGGGGCGCCGTCGGCCGTCGCCGACGCGGCCGGTGAGCACCTCGTCGAGGGCGAGGTTCATGCGCGGCGAGACCGGCTTGTCGTGGACGATCTCCCAGTCGAAGTCGCGCCAGCCGGGCGCGGTGACGAGGGCACGGCGCACGGCGGTGCCGACCGCTTCGGGCGTGAAGCCCAGCAGCTGCGCCCCGCTCGGCAGCGCGGAGCGCACGGCAGCGGCGATGGCCGCGACATCCGCCTCGATCGGCAGTCCGTTCACCGCGGCGTCGATGTCGTCGAGCGCGTCGTCCGGCTCGAGGAAGAAGTCGCCCGCGAGGTGGAAGTCCGCGATGCGGCCGTCGCGCTCCTCGAGGTCGACGACGACGAGCTTTCCGCCGGGGACCTTGTATTCGCCGTGCATGCGTTCAGCCTATTGCCCGGGGTCCGTGGGCCGGTGAGCGGGTGCCGCCCTCCGGATGCGCGCGCCCCGGCGCGTTTCGTCTCGCTCGTTCCTCGCTCGCTCAACGACCGAGAGGAAGTCCCGGTCGTTGAGCGAGGGAGCGCCAGCGACCGAGACGAAACGCCTCGAGGACCGGCGACCGTCCGCCGGCTCAGTTGATGCCGGGGATGACGAGCCAGCGGTTGACGAGCACGATCCACAGCGCGATGACGGCGAGCGCCGCGATCGCGATGCCCACGCCCTGGCCTCCGCGGACGATGAGCCCGACGACGATGACGATCAGGGTCGCGATGGCGAGCACCAGCGACCCGAACGGGATGCCGGGGAGGAACAGCGACAGGATGAACAGTGCGGCCACGACGATCTCGATGATGCCGACGAGGGTGTTGCCCTTGCCGCGGACGCGCAGGATGCCGTCGACGAGGGCGAGCACGCCGCCGACGAGCGCGATGAGCAGGAGCCAGCTGAGGGTGATCAAGGCGGGGGGAACCTTTCGCGAGGAGATGCCCCGACGGGTGCCGGGGCGCGGTCAGCCTACCGACGCGCGCGACCGCGCCCGCGAAACGGCCGGGGTCTGGACGCGGCGCCTGCGCGACTGGTAAGAGGCGGCGGCGAGGAGGGCGAGGCATCCGTCACCGCCGCCTCTTACGAGGTCGGCGTGCGCGTCGCTACGACGTGCAGGCGCGGCCGTCGAGAAGGAACTGCCACGGCGTGCTGGCGGCGCCCTTCGCGTGGATCACCGTGTCGGGCGCATTGCCCGCCTTCTTGGTCGCGCCGCTGACGGTCACGATGCCGTCGGCCTGAACGACGGCGGCGCGCGTGGCCTTGGTCACGGTCTGCCCGTCCGGGACGGCGAACGCGAGCGTCCAGCGGTCGGCGACGGCACCCGAGAGGCGCACGGTCGCCGCGAACGAGCCCTCGTCGGCATCGACCGCCCACGCGACGTGGCAGTCGAGCGGTGCGATCGGCGGGTCCGCGAGAGCGATGAGCTCGCGCGCCTGCTCCACGAACCACTGACCGGCGGCGGGGTCCTCGATGCCGCGCTCCGGGTCGAGCGGGCCGGCGGTTCCGCGGTAGCACTTGCCGTCGGACTCGCCCGGGACCTTGATCCACAGGTACGCGTCGACGAGCGGCACGTCGGTCGTCGTGTCGGGGCGGGTGCCTAGGCCGCGATCCGGCGGGTTGCACCAGTCTTCGTGCGTGTCGCCGTACCGGCCTTCGTGGTTCCAGGGGCCGAGGCCGTTGCGGCTGGTGTCGATCACGAAGTGCGTGGTGGCCTCGACATCGCCGAGGATCGCCGCGTAGCGCGAGTCGACGCCGCTGGTGTTGAGCGCCGGGTCAGCGGCATCCGCGCTCCATTCGCCGTACGGCGACATGCCCACACCTTGCCAATCGGTCGCCGGGCCGCCGTTCCAGTACTGGTTGCCGCACGAGCCGAAGTCGCCCGGGTTGACCTGCGTGGCGTAGGCGATGCACTGCGACACCCAGGTGCCGTACGCGGTGTTGTTCGCCGTGAACTGGTAGTTGGACGCGTTGAGGAAGAACCCGTCTGCGTCCTGCACGCCGGCCTTGATCAGACGGTCCGAGATCTCGCCGACGTTGAGCCAGGCCGAGCTGGTGCCGTCGAGATACACGGATGCTTCCGGCAGGGCGACGATCGCATCCACGGCGTGGTTGAGCTGGGCGAAGCGATCCGTCGCGGCGGTCTCGGCCGGCACCTCAGAGGGCTGGCACCACTCGTGCTGGCCGTCGAGCGTGACGTAGTGGGGGATGATGCCGAGTCCGTCGGGCTCGAGGATCACCGTGGCCGCCCGGTCGCCGATGCCGGCTGCGAACCCGTCGATCCAGGCAGCATACGCTGCGGTGTCGGCCGCTCCTCCTGCCGAGTACTGCGCGCAGTCGCGGAACGGCAGGTTGTACGCCACGAGCACCGGCATGCGCCCCTGCGCGGCGGCGGCGGTGACGACGTCGTCCACCGCCGCCTCCACCTCGGCGGGCGTGCCCGAGGTGAACCAGTCGGCCGAGGCGATCGAGCCCAGCAGCTGGGCGTCGTCCCGCGCCTGGCCGGTGAGCGACTGCGCCGCCTCGAGGGTCGTGCTCCACGGGTTGACGTAGAGCTCGGAGCCCGCGAGGCCGGAGTCCGCGTCGGACTCCTCCGCGGCGGCGGCACCGGTGCTCAAGGGGACGGCCAGTCCGATCGCGAGCGCCGCGACGGCGCCCAAAGCCCAGGTGCGGCCCCGGGAGCGCGGGAGGAGACGGGCGGGGTGAGGGGTCATGGAATTCTCCTGGGTCGTCGTCGACCGCCGGGCGTCCTCGCCCGGGGAGCGGCACCGTGCGAACGGCGACCCTCGGCGGCGTCGGCGCGGCAGAGGGCGTGGGAGCGCTCCCACGGTGATCACTGCGGCCAGGATGGCGCATGCGGCGCGCGGCGTCAACGACTCAGCGCCGCGACCCGGGGGGGCGAGAGTCAGCCTCGGGCGGGCATTCGCCGGTCGAGCCAGGCGAGGAGGTCGGCGCGGACATCCTGCTGCACGAGCTCGTTGAAGATCTCGTGGCGGGCACCCGGGTAGACGAGCGTCGTCACGTCGGTGAACCCCGAGCGCGTGCGATAGGCGTCGGCGAGGCGGTGGACGCTCCGCGGGCCACCCACGGTGTCGTCCCTGCCGACCATGAGGAGCGTCGGGATGTCGCGGCCGAGGTTCTTGCGCGGCAGACCGTACATGCGGAGGGAGTCCAGCACGCCGATCAGCTTGATGGGGTCTTCACTGGTGGTGAGGGGATCGTCCAGGAAGGCCCGCCCCACCGACAGATCGCTCGAGAGCCACTCGGTGCCCATCGCGTCGGGACCGTCCCAGGGCTTGTTCAGTCCGCTGGTGTGGATGGAACCCGGCATGCGCAGCGCCGAGCCGGTCAGGATGAGTCCGTCGTACGCCTCGGGGTGCCTGTTCACCAGCATCTGAGCGAGCACGGAGCCGCCGGAGTGCCCCAGCAGCACGAGCGGCAGGTCGGCGTTCTCGGCGCGGATCCGCTCGGTGAACTGCCACATCGCAGCAAGCGCTGCCCGCAGGCCGCCGGGGCCGAGGTGGCCGAGAAGGGCGACGTCGCCGCCGTGCTGGGTCATGCCGGTGCGACCGTGACCGCGATGGTCGGCCGCCCACACCGTGTAGCCGTGCGAGGTGAGAGCTTCGATCAGCACGGCGTACCGCCCCGCGTGCTCGCCGACGCCGTGCAGCAGCTGCACGACCGCCCGCGGTTCGGTCTTCGCCGGATGGACGTCGAAGAAGATCGTGATGCCGTGCGCATCGATGAACTCGGGCATGCGCAGAAGTCTAGGTGCGGGTTGCGGCTGCCCCGCGCACGGACCCGGGCGCGGCATCCGTCCACTTTCCTTAGCAAGGCTAATGAGCTAGGCTAAGTAATCGCATGAGCAGCAACGTGATCCCCATCCCCGAGACCGGCACCGACCCGGGCGAGCAGCCCGACCTCTCCTCCGCGGCATCGCGGCTGCGCATCGCGACGTTCCGCCTCGCCCGGCGCATGCGCACGCAGCGCGCGGTCGACTCGATGAGCGACGGGCAGTTCGCGGTGCTCGCGGCGCTCCGCGTGCACGGCGCGCACACCCTCGGCGAGCTCGCCGAGCGCGAGCGGGTGTCGGCCCCGTCGATGAACCGCACCGTCAACTGCCTGCAGGAGTCGGGCTACATCGTGCGGGGGGCCGACGAGAGCGACGGCCGCAAGGTCGTCATCTCGCTCACGCCCGAGGGCGAAGCCGTCGTCGAAGAGACGGCGCGGCGCCGCGACGCATGGGTGGAGTCGTCGCTCGCCGAGCTGACGCCGGCCGAGCGCGAGACGCTCGCCGCCGCCGCCGAGATCATGGCCCGGATGGTCGCCCGATGAGCGCGATGTTCCGGTCGTTCTCGGCCTTCAACTATCGCGTCTGGTTCATCGGTGCCCTGGTGTCGAACATCGGCGCCTGGATGCAGTCGACGGCGATCAGCTGGGTGGTGCTCACGGAGCTCACCGAGAACGACGCCGCGGCGATGGGCGTCACGATGGCCCTGCAGTTCGCCCCGCCCCTGCTCCTCGTCGGCGTCACCGGTCTGGTCGCGGACCGCTTCGACCGCCGCAAGCTGCTGCTCGTCACCCAGAGCCTCCTGCTGCTCCTCGGCGTCGCCATCGGCGTGCTGATCTTCGCCGGCGCGATGACCCTGCCGATCATGTACGCGTTCGCGCTCGCGCTGGGGGTGGTCGCCGCGTTCGACAACCCGGCACGCCAGGCGTTCGTCTCCGACCTCGTCGCGCGCGAGAACGCGTCGAACGCGGTCGCGCTCAATGCCGCGTCGTTCAACGGCGCCCGCATGATCGGCCCCGCGGTTGCGGGCATCGTCATCGTCGCCATCGGCACGGGCTGGGTGTTCGTGGCGAACGCGGTCACCTTCCTCGCGATGCTCGCGGCACTCCTGCTGATCCGCACCCACGAGCTGGTGCCGCGCGTCAAGGCGCCGCAGTCGTCGCGCCTCGCGGACGGCTTCCGCTACGTCGCCGGGCGGCCCGACCTCATCGTGACGTTCGCCATGGTGTTCCTCATCGGCGCGTTCGGCATGAACTTCCCCATCCTCGCGTCGACCATGGCGGTCGAGTTCGGCAAGGAGGCCGACGGGTTCGGCCTGCTCAGCTCGATCCTGGCGATCGGCTCGGTCGCCGGCGCGCTGCTGGCGGCCCGCCGAGATCGCGCCCGGCTGCGCGTGCTCATCGTCGGCACCGCGATGTTCGGGGTCGCCGCGCTCGTGTCGGCATTCATGCCGACGTACTGGCTGTACGCCGTGACGCTGATGTTCACCGGGTTCGCGGTGGTCACGATGATGACCACGGCGAACGGGTACGTGCAGACCACGACCGAACCGGTGCTGCGCGGCCGCGTGCTGGCCCTGTACATGGCGATCCTCATGGGCGGCACTCCGATCGGCGCGCCGATCGTCGGCTGGGTCGCGTCCGAGTTCGGTCCGCGCAGCGCGATCCTCGTGGGCGCGGTCGCCGCCTTCGTCGCCTTCGCGATCGGCGCGACGTGGCTGCTCGTCTCCGGCCGGCTGCACCGCCACGAGCGCAAGCGGTTCCGCCTCACGCTCGACGAGACGCGTCCGCTCACGGTCGTCGCTCCCGAGGAGTTCAGCGACGAGGTGGCCGGCACCACCCCCATCCCGCTGTCCCGCGAGGAAGACGACGAGCTGCCCGTGCGCAGGCGCGCCGCGAGCTGACGAGACCTCCTCCGCCCGGCGGTTCGTTGAGGGCTGGGAATGTTCAGGCCGGCGCCTGAACGGCGGCGGGCACGATCGTGAGGGGCACGACTGCCGGGGCGAGGCCGTCTGCGGTCACCGTCACCGTCGCCCCTCCGGCACCCGTCGGCCGCACGATCGCGAGCGCGCGGCCCTCGAAGGTCGTGACGGACGGACCGGCGAAGGACTCCTCGGTGCGGATGCGGCCGGTGCCGAGCCCCACGAGCTCGGCATCGCCCTCGACCGTCACCGTCACCGTCACCAGACGGTCGGCGTCCGAGGCGACCACGCCGTCCGCATCGGCCAGCGTGATCGCAACGAAGCCGAGCCCCACGGCGGTGATCTCGGACTGCTCGGCGGATGCCGTGAGCCCGGGCTCTCCTGCGGTGCGCAGCGCCGTACGACCGATCTCCCGACCCCGGCTGCGGGCGATCGCGACGAGCTCGCCGGGCCGGTACTCGGTCTCGAACCGTGCGCGGAACGCCTTCTCGACCCCGACCGTCGCCACGCCGAGCGAAACGCCGTCGCGGAGCAGCTCGACCTCCTCGGCGGGCGCATAGACGTCGACCGTGACGGGGGCGCCGGGCTCGGCATCCCACGTCCACGACGAGATCGAGTCGTCCCACGACCACGGCGTCGTCGCGGTCGGGCGGCCATGATGTCGCGGTGGATGCACCGTCAGATACGGCTCGGTCCGCAGCCCGAACACGATCTCGCGGTAGTACGACACCGGGCGGCGGCGCCCGGTGATGTCGATGTCGCCGCAGCCGGCGAGCAGGTGCGGGTACGGGCCCGCCGTGCCGGTCGGCTCGTAGCCCGGCTCGTCGGTGTAGTCGACGCGGCCGATGCCGGCCTCGCCGAGGTAGTCCCAGCCGGTCCACGTGAAGTCGCCGATGACATGGTCGAGGCGCCCGACGAGCTCCCACATCTTCTCGATGCGCGACGGGAAGGTCTCGGAACCCACGATGACGCGGTTCGGGAACAGCCCCCGATCGAGCTCGTAGCGCGACTCGGCGTAGTTGAAACCCACGACGTCGAGCACCGACGCCGATTCCTCGGTCGACTGCGTCACGAGTTCCGACGCATTGGCCGCGGCCATCATGTCGCCCATCGCCGCCATCATCGTGTTCGGGTCGGAGGCGTCGGCGCCGCCCGCATCGCCGGGCGCGGCATCCGTCGCCATGCGGTCGAGATTCGCGATGATGCCGTTGATGCCGTTCGTCACCAGGCGGGTGTCGTCCAGGTCGCGGATCGCCTCGGCCAGGCGCCGGCTCCACGCGGATCCGGCCGGCGTCGCGAGCTCGAGGATCTCATTCCCGATCGAGTACATGATGACGCTCGGGTGGTTGAGGTCCTTGGCGACGAGGGCGTCGACGTCGTGACGCCACCGTGCGGCGAAGCCCGGAGCCGCGTCGAAGGCGACCTTCGAGCGGGTCCAGGTGTCGGTCAGCTCGTCCATCACGAGCATGCCGTGCCGGTCGCACGCGTCGAGCATCGCGCGGCTCATGGGATTGTGGGCGCTCCTCAGCGCGTTGAATCCCGCCGCCTTCAGCAGCCGCACCCGTCGGTCCTCGGCGTCGGCGAAAGTCGCCGCCCCGAGCGGCCCGCTGTCGTGGTGCACGCACGCCCCCCGCAGCTTCACGGTCTCGCCGTTGATCCGAAGTCCGCGCCGCGCGTCGACCTGCAGACGACGGATGCCGAAGGTCGTGGCATCCGTGTCGATCACGCGTCCGTCCTCCTCGGCCAGGGTCGTCCGCACGCGATAGAGCGACGGCGTCGTGTCGCTCCAGAGCGCCGGGTGGTCGACGGCGAGGCGCACCCGCGCCACGGCGTCGGAGCCCGGGAGCACCGTCACCGGCGCCGTGCCCGACGCGACGTCGGAGCCGTCCGGCGCCGACACCGCCCACGTGAGGCGCAGCGTGCGGGTGTGCCGGGAGCCGTTGCGGACCGTCGTCGCGATGCTCGCGATCGCCCGGGCGGCGTCGATGTCGGGCGTCGTCACCCGCGTGCCGTCGAGCGGGATGTGCAGCGGATCGGCGACCACGAGGTGCACCGGCCGATAGATGCCGGCTCCGGAATACCACCGGCTGTCGCGGTGCGCGCGAGCCTCGACGGTGATCCGGTTGGGCTGCCCGTACCGCAGGTAGGGGTCGAGCACGGCCTCGAACGCGTTGTACCCGTTGGGCTCCTGCACGACCGCGTCACCGTTGAGGAAGACGACGGCGTCGCGGTACACGCCCTCGAACTCGAGTCGCACGGTCTTGTCGCGCCACGCGACCGGCACGTCGAACGTCTTGGCGTACTCGAACACTCCGCCGGGAACGTAGCCCGTGTGCACGCCCTGATCGCTGTCGGCGGAGCGGAGCAGGTCGCGGACCGCGTCGTGCGGCAGGCGCACCGTGCGGGGCGCCGACTCGGGAGTCGGCGCTTCGAAGGCTCCGAGCTTGGGGCCGACCGTCCAGCCGTTGAGGAAGGGCTCGCGGATCACGCCTCTGCTCCCTCGGCCGCTGCGCCGGTCGCCGGGATGACGGCACCGCTGGTCTCGACGGCGTCGAGGGATGCCGCATCCGCCGACCGGGCGTCGAGCACCTGCTCGAGGCCGGCGAGGTCGTAGCCGATGATCATGCTGCGGAACGCCTCGGCGAGCGCCTCCGCCATGTCGGTGGACCCGGGATCGAGCAGCCACTGCACCTGGAGCCCGTCCATGAGGGCGATGGTGGCGACAGCGGCGCGGCCCGGGTCGACGCCCGGGTTGAGGCGACCCGCTTCGGCGACGCGCGCGAATGACGCGCTGACACTCTCGCGCACGGACTCGTAGCGGTTCACGAAGTAGGCGTGCGCCGGGTGCGCCGGCGACGTCGCCTCGGCGGACAGTGTGCAGTACAGCTCGACGACCCCCGGGATCGACGCGTTGTGCTCGGCGAGCTTGACCAGGCCGCGGAGGGCCTCGATGCCGTCGGGCAGATCGAAGTCGACGAGCGCGCGTGCCAGCGCATCGCGGTGATCGAGCACGGCCATCAGCAGCGCGCTCTTGCTCCGGAAGTGGTGCAGCAGCCCCGCTTCGCTCATGCCGACGCGTTCAGCCACCTCCCGCAGCGAGCCGGCGCGGTAGCCGGACTCGGCGAACACCTCGAGGGCCGCGTCCAGGATCGCCGTGCGGGTCGCGGCGGATTTCGCATACTCGCCGCGGGGCTTGCGCATCCTCGTGGGAGCGGTCCCCTCGCGCTTCGCGGCGGAGGTCGTCTCGGTCATCGTCTCACCGTATCCCCGGGTCGTCTCGCGCGCCTCCATCGGTGCCCGCCGGGGTCCTTCCCCTCCGTTGTATTACGAATTCCTAGTACCCGCTAGCTTTTTGTGCCAAAAACCTAGCGCTCGCTCGATATTGCTGTTAGCGTCTCCCGGCAGTAGGCGATCCGCAGGGGCATCGCCACAGATGAAGGGACCAAGGATGTTCCGTTGGAAGGCCACAGCAGCCACCATCGCGATCGCCGCGATCGCCCTCACCGGCTGCGCCGGTGGCGGGGACGACTCCGGCACGAGCGATTCCGGCCGAGCCGACCGGCTCACCCTCACCGCCATCATCGGCCCGACGAGCTACGACATCGGTCAGGGCGCCGAGTACGGCAACCGCAGCCCGTTCTTCCAGGCGGTGTTCGACACGCTGCTGCAGAAGAACGGCGAGGGTGAGATCGAGCCCTGGCTCGCCACCGACTGGGAGTACAACGAAGACAACACGGTGCTCACGCTGACGCTCCGCGACGACGTCGAGTTCACCGACGGCACTCCGCTCGATGCCGAGGCCGTGGTCGGAAGTCTCGAGCGCTTCCGCGACGGCACCGCGCCGCAGGCAGCGACGCTCGCCGGCAAGGAGTTCGCCGCGAGCGACGCCACCACCGTGACGATCACCCAGCCCGCGCCCGACCCGTCGCTGGTCAACCTGCTGTCGATCGCACCGGGACTGATCCAGGCGCCCTCGACGTTCGACGACCCCGACTCGGCGACCGAGCCGATCGGCTCCGGCCCCTACGTGCTCGACACCGCCGCCAGCGTCACCGGCACCACGTACGTCTACACGGCCAACCCCGACTACTGGAACCCGGATGTGGTCAAGTACGACAACCTGACGATCAACGTCATCGAAGACCCCACCGCCACCCTGAACGCCCTCAAGGCGGGCGAGGCCAACGGCGCGAAGATCGTGAACAACGACACGATCCCCGAGATCGAGGCATCGGGCTGGACCATCGAGGCCAACGAGCTCGACTTCCAGGGCCTCCTGCTGTTCGACCGGGCCGGCACGATGGCGCCCGAGCTGGCCGACGTCAACGTCCGCAAGGCGATCAACATGGCGTTCGACCGCGAGGCGCTCCTCGAGGCGCTGCAGGCGGGCTACGGCACGGTGACCGAGCAGGTCTTCCCGACGACGTCGGTCGGCTACGACGAGGCGCTCGACAGCACGTACGAGTACGACCCCGACGGTGCCAAGGACCTTCTCGCCGAAGCCGGATACCCGGACGGCTTCACGCTCAACATGATGTCGACCCCCGCCTTCCAGACCACGTTCGACCTCGTCGCGCAGCAGCTCGCCGACATCGGGATCACGGTGAACTTCACCGACCCCGGCACCGGCAACTTCATCACCGACATGCTCGCGCCGAAGTACCCGGCGACGTGGATGGCGCTGGAGCAGAACCCCGACTGGCAGCTGATCAACTTCATGATCGCGCCCGACGCGACCTTCAACCCGTTCCACTCGCAGGACCCGCAGGTGGACGAGTACATCAGCACCATCCAGAACGGCACGCAGGAGGAGGCCGACCAGGCGACGAAGGATCTGAACGCCTGGATCGTCGAGAACGCCTGGTTCGCCCCGTTCTTCCGGGTGCAGGGCACCTACGCGGTCGACGCGAACACGGACCTCGAGTTCTGGCCGTCGAACGCCTACCCCTCGATCTTCGGATTCTCGCCGAAGAACTGAGTCCTCGCCCCGCCCGCGCGTCGCGCGCGGGCGGGGCGACACCACCCACGGGAAGCGACAGACATGCTTGCATTCATCTTCAGACGCCTGCTGTCCGGCGTCATCCTCATCGCGGTGATCTCCTTCCTCGCGTTCGTCCTCCTCTACGCGGCCGGAGGCGACATCCCCCGCCGCATCCTCGGGGAGAACGCGACCGCCGAGACCGTCGCCAAGAAGGCCGAGGAGCTCGGCCTCAACCGGCCGCTTCTGACCCAGTACTTCGACTGGCTGACGTCGGCGTTCACCGGTGATCTCGGCCGCAGCTGGTTCAACGGAGAGCTGGTCACGACGAGCGTCACCAACCGCGTCGCCGTGACACTGTCGATCGTCATCGGCGCGACGGTGATCTCGGCGATCATCTCCGTCGTCGTCGGGGTCCTCGCCGCCCGCCGCGGCGGTGCCGTCGACGGCACCGTCCAGGTGTTCTCGCTCATCGGCTTCGCGATCCCCGGCTTCCTCATCGCCCTCTTCCTGGTGCTGATCTTCGCGATCAACCTCGGCTGGTTCAAGGCGACGGGGTACGTCCCGCTCACCACCTCGGTGCCGGGCTGGCTGTCATCGGTCACGCTGCCGATCATCGCCCTCTCGATCGGCGCGATCGCGACGGTCACCCAGCAGGTGCGCGGCTCGGTCATCGACGCCATGTCGCGCGACTACGTGCGGACGCTCCGCTCCCGCGGGCTGAGCACCAACTCGGTGGTCTACCGTCACGTGCTCCGCAACGCCGGCGGACCCGCCCTCGCGGTGCTGGCCGTGCAGTTCATCGGCCTTCTCGGCGGCGCGGTGATCGTGGAGCAGGTCTTCGCCATCCCCGGCATGGGCCAGCTCACCGTGCGGGCGACGACGCTCGGCGACATCCCCGTCGTCATGGCCCTGGTGATCGTCTTCGCGATCATCGTCGTCGTCGTCAACCTCCTCATCGACCTCGCCCAAGCGGCGCTGAACCCGAAGGTGCGACTGTCATGACCGCTGTCGACGTTCCCCTCGACGTCCCCGTCGCGCCGGTGCGCGTGGCGCTCTGGCGACGCCTCGTGCGGCGGCCTCTGGGGCTCGCCTCGCTCCTCTTCCTCGCGTTCGTGGCGGTCATCGCGGTCATCGGACCGTGGATCGCCCCGCAGGACCCCAACTACGCCGACATCCGCAACGTGCTGGCGCCGCCCAGTGCCGAGCACATCCTCGGCACCGACGGCAGTGGCCGCGACGTGCTGTCGCGGCTGCTGGTGGCGACGCAGATCAGCGTCACGGCAGCGCTCCTCGCCCTCGTCGTCGCCGTCGTCCTCGGCGTCACCAGCGGCCTCATCGCGGGCTACTACCAGGGCTGGTTCAACAGCACGGCGACGTGGGTGACCGAGCTGAACATGGCGCTTCCCGGCATCGTCGTGCTGCTGGCGGCCCGGGCGGTGCTGGGCCCGTCGGTGTGGATCTCGATGTTCATCTTCGGCATCCTGCTCGCCCCGGCGTTCTACCGCCTCGTGTACGCCTCCGTCACCGCCGTGCGCTCGGAGCTGTACGTCGACGCCGCACGCGTCTCGGGGCTCAGCGACACCCGCATCATCGGTCGGCACGTGCTGTCGGTCGTGCGAGCGCCCATCATCATCCAGGGCGCGATCATCGCGGGCATCGCCATCGCGATCCAGTCCGGACTGGAGTTCCTGGGCCTCGGCGACATCGGAGTCCCCACCTGGGGCCAGATGCTCAACGACGGGTTCAAGAACATCTACAAGGAGCCCATCCTGATGCTCTGGCCGTCGCTCGCGATCGGGCTCACGTGCATCGCGCTGACGCTGCTGGCCAACGTGATGCGCGACGAGCTCGAGCGCACGGTATCGGTCCGGCGCAAGCGCCGCCGCGCCGTCGCGACCGCGACCGGGTCCATCGCCGCCGTCACCACCTCGCTCTCGACCGGCGGCGGGGACGTCGTCGACCTCGATGAGCCGCCGATCTTCGAGAGCTCCGGCGTCATCGTCCACCAGGACGACGTGCGCAGCAAGGCGAGCGAGAAGGTGCTGGAGGTGCGCGATCTCCGCGTCGGCTACGACCAGCCGGACGGTTCGCACATCGAGGTCGTCCACGGCGTCTCGCTCGACATCCGCAAGGGGGAGGTGCACGGTCTGATCGGCGAGTCGGGCTCGGGCAAGACGCAGACCGCGTTCGCCGTGCTTGGCCTGCTCCCCCGGGGCGGTCACGTGACCGCCGGCTCGATCCTGTACGAGGGCACCGAACTCGCCGACGGCGACGAGCGCGCGTATGCCGGCGTCCGCGGCCAGCGCATCGGCTACATCCCGCAGGAGCCGATGTCGAACCTCGACCCCGCGTTCACGATCGGCAGCCAGCTGGTCGAGCCGCTGCGAAAGAACCTCGGGCTCTCGAAGAAGGCCGCCACCGACCGCTCGCTCGAGCTGCTGGCGCGGGTCGGCATCCCGAACCCGAAGCGCACGTTCGACGCATACCCGTTCGAGGTCTCGGGCGGCATGGCGCAGCGCGTGCTCATCGCCGGTGCGGTCTCGACCGACCCCGACCTGATCATCGCCGACGAGCCGACCACGGCTCTCGACGTGACCGTGCAGGCCGAGGTGCTCGAGCTGTTGCGTGACCTGCAGGCCGAGCGGCACATGGCCATGCTGCTCGTGACGCACAACTTCGGCGTCGTCGCCGACCTCTGCGACCGCGTCACGGTCATGCAGAGTGGCCTGTTCGTCGAGCAGGGACCCGTGCGCGCGATCTTCAACGACGCGCAGCACCCGTACACGCGGGCGCTGCTGGACGCGATCCTCGACGAGGGTCCCGCCCGAGGCCCGCTCGTCACTGTTCCGTCCACCGAGAAGGGAGCACGGGCATGAGCACTCCTGCGCCGCAGACGCCGCTGCTCGACATCAAGGACCTCGTCGTCGAGTACCCGGGCAAGGGCTTCCGGGCCCAGCCGTTCCGGGCGCTCAAGGGCGTCTCGCTCGACATCCTGCCGGGCGAGACCGTGGGGCTGGTCGGCGAGTCGGGATCGGGCAAGACCACGCTGGGCCGGGCCGCGCTCGGCCTCGCACCCGTCACCGAGGGCTCGATCCGCTACGAGGGCAAGGAGATCGCTCACCTGAAGCGGCAGGAGCGCCGCGCGCTCAGCTCCGAGATCCAGGTGGTCTTCCAGGACCCCTACTCGTCGCTGAACCCGTCGATGACGATCGAGCAGATCCTCACCGAGCCGCTGACGGCGGCCGGCGTCGCCGGCAAGGAGGCGAAGACCCGTGTGCACGACCTGCTCGACCAGGTCGGCCTCCCTGCCGACGCCCGCGGGCGCCTGCCGCGCGAGTTCTCCGGCGGCCAGCGCCAGCGCGTCGCGATCGCCCGGGCTCTCGCCCTGCGGCCGCGCCTCATCGTGTGCGACGAGCCGGTCTCGGCGCTGGACCTGTCGACCCAGGCGCGCGTGCTGGACCTGTTCATCGACATCCAGGACCGCACCGGCGTCGCCTACCTGTTCGTGACGCACGACCTCGCGGTGGTGCGCCACATCAGCCACCGGGTCGCCGTGATGTACCGCGGCGAGATCGTCGAGTCGGGCGACGGCGAGCGCGTCACCTCGCAGCCCGAGCACCCGTACACGCAGCGCCTGTTCATGGCCGCGCCGGTCCCCGACCCTGACAAGCAGGAGGAGCGTCGCATCGCGCGGCGCGCCCTGCTCGCCTCCGAGGCGGCCGCCGGCGCCGTCTGACCGACTCGGATGCCGCAGCCCGGCCCGGCCCGTGGGTGGCGGGCTGCGGCATCCGTCCTCTTGACCCTCCTCTGAGAAAGAACCTCTCCCGATGACCGACATCGCCACGCACCCCGACACGGTGCGCCACCTCGTACCGCTGCTCGAGCGCCTGACCCTCGAGCAGAAGGCGGCACTCGTGCAGGGCGCCGACTTCTGGACCACCGTCCCGCTTCCCGAGATCGGGCTGCGCGCGATGACGCTGTCGGACGGTCCGGCGGGCGTCCGCGGTCCCCGCTGGGACGAGCGCGAGCCGTCGCTCAACCTGCCGTCGGGGTCGGCGCTGGCCGCGTCGTGGGACGTCGAGCTGGCGTACCGGTACGGGGCGGCCGCGGCATCCGAAGCCCGGCGCAAGGGCGTCGACGTCGTGCTCGGCCCGACGATCAACCTCCATCGCTCGCCGCTCGGCGGCCGCCACTTCGAGTGCTTCAGCGAAGACCCGGAGCTGAGCGCCGAACTCGCCGCCGCGTACGTGCGGGGCCTGCAGGACAACGGGGTCGCGGCCACGCCCAAGCACTACGTCGCCAACGACTCCGAGACCGATCGCTTCACCGTCGACGTCCGCGTCGACGAGCGGGCACTGCGCGAGCTCTACCTCGTGCCGTTCGAACGCGCCGTCGAGGCCGGCGCCTGGACCCTCATGAGCGCCTACAACGCGGTGGGCGGCGTGACGATGACCGAGAACGACCTGCTCGAGACGCCGCTCAACTCCGAGTGGGGCTTCGACGGCGTCGTGATCAGCGACTGGACCGCCGTGCGCTCGCTCGACGCGGTGCCGGCCGCGCAGGACCTCGCGATGCCCGGTCCCGCCCCCGCGTGGGCCGAGCTCGTCGCGGCGATCCGCGACGGGCGCCTGAACGAGGCCGACCTCGACCGCAAGGTGCTGCGTCTGCTGCTGCTCGCGGAGCGGGTCGGCGCGCTCGGAGATGCCGCCCCCGTGGAGCCCGCGCCGCTCGACGGGCCTGCCTTCGCACGCGCCGCAGCGATCGAGGGCACTGTGCTGCTGCACAACCAGGGCGTTCTTCCCGTGGATGCCGCAGCCCTCGGTCGCGTCGCCGTCATCGGCCAGAACGCGCGCGAGGCCCGGACGCAGGGCGGCGGCAGCGCCACGGTGATCCCCGAGGCCGTCGTCTCGCCGCTCGACGCGATCCGCGCCGCGGTGCCGGGCGCCGACGTGCGGTACGAGATCGGCGCCGTCGTGCAGGAGGGCGTCGCCGAGATCCCGCTCGCGCAGCTGCGCAACCCGGCGACGGGCGAGGCGGGCATGCGCGTCGCGTTCTTCGACGCCGACGGTACCGAGCTCTTCGCCGAGAACCGCCGCTCGACCGCCCTGGTCTGGTTCGGCGGCGACGCGCCCATCGCGGCGAGCGCGACGGTGGTGTTCGAGACGCTGTACACGCCCGTCGAGACCGGCGAGATCGAGCTCGGCTTCGCCGGCGCGAACCCGGGCCGGCTGTTCGTGGACGAGCGCCTCGTGCTCGACGACGCGCCCGTGATCGAGGGCTCCGACCTCGGCGCCGCGTTCCTGAACCCGCCGTCGATCACCGCGACGGTGGCCGTCGAGGCCGGCCGCGAGACCGCCGTGCGCGTGGAGTTCACCCGCGCCGCCGCCGGTGCGCTGTCGGGTGCTCTGAGCGCGACGCTCGGCATCGCCCCCGAACGCACCGATCCCGCGGAGCTCATCGCCCGCGCGGTGGCGGAGGCCGCGGCATCCGATGTCGCGATCGTCGTCGTGGGCACCAACGCCAAGGTCGAGTCGGAGGGCTACGACCGCACCAGCCTCGATCTGCCCGGCCACCAGGACGACCTGGTGCGCGCGGTCGCCGCGACCGGGACCCCGACGGTCGTCGTCGTCAACGCCGGCTCGCCGGTCGTCCTGCCGTGGGCCGGCGACGTCGCCGCGATCGTGCAGGGCTACTTCGGCGGGCAGGAGTTCGGCCATGCCGTCGCTGACGTGCTGACCGGCGCCGCCGAGCCCGGCGGGCGCCTGCCCACCACGTGGCCGGCTGCCCTCGCGGACGTCCCGGTCACCGAGGTGGTGCCCACCGATGGACGCCTCGACTACCGCGAGGGACTGCACATCGGCTACCGCGCGTGGCTCAAGGCGGATGCCGAGCCGGCGTTCCCGTTCGGCCACGGCCTCGGCTACACGTCGTGGTCGTGGGGTACCGCGCAGCGCGTGGGCGACGTCGTCGAGGTGACGCTCGCGAACACCGGCGACCGCGCCGGCAAGCAGGTGGTGCAGGTCTACGCCGAGCGCGCCGACTCCGCGGTCGAGCGCCCCGCGCGCTGGCTCGTGGGATTCGCGACGGTGCACGCCGCGCCCGGCGAGACCGTGACCGCCGCGATCCCCGTGCCGTCGCGACGCCTCGCGCACTGGGCCGGCGAGTGGGTCGTCGAGCCGGGCGACTACACGCTGCGCGCTGGCGCCTCGGTCGCCGATCTCCCGCTTACCGTGAACTGGACGGCCGCGCAGTAGCGGCCGGACCTTCGCCGACGAGAGGACCTCGATGAACGACGTCACCACCGAGAACCTGCAGGGACGCGCCGACGAGCGCCTGAACGAGATCGTGGCACGCCTCGACGGCTTCCTCGCCGCCGACCCTGACCTGTCGTTCCAGGTCGCGGCGTTCCACCAGGGTGACCCTGTCCTCGACGCATGGGGCGGGCCGCACCTGGCCGAGGACTCGGTCACGGTGCCGTACTCCGTCACGAAGAACACGATCGGGCTGTCCATCGGCCTCCTGGTCGAGCGGGGCGAGCTGGATCTCGATGAGCGCGTCGCGCACTACTGGCCGCAGTTCGCCGCGAAGGGCAAGGACCGCGTCACGGTGCGGCAGCTGCTCTCGCACCAGGCGGGTCTTCCGCAGGCGACGCCGCCGCTGACGTGGGCGGAGCTGCTCGACGACCACGCCGCCGCTGACAGGCTCGCCGCGACGTGGGCGTTCTGGCAGCCGGGGAGCGCGTTCGGCTACCACGCCGTGACGATCGGCAACCTCGGCTCGGAGCTCGTGTACCGCGTCACCGGCCGCACGCTGCACGAGTTCTACGAGCAGGAGATCCGCGCACCGCACGGCATCGACTTCTATCTGGGCCTTCCGCCGGCGCACGAGGCGCGGCGGGTTCCGCTACTTCCGATGATCCGGCCGGTCGCCGACAAGACCGAGATGCAGCCGACCGCACTCGGCCTGTACACCTGGATCACCCCCGGCCCTCCCGTCGATCTCGCCAACGAGGAGGCGAGCTGGCGATACGGCCATCCGGCGGGTTCGGGCACCGGCACCGCGCGCGGTCTCGCCCGCCTCTTCGCCGCCGCGACGACCGGTGTGGAGGGCGCGGCCCCGTTCCTCTCGGCCGACACCGTGGCGCAGATCGGACAGCAGCAGGTGCACGGCTTCGACGAGGTGCTGGGCCTGCCCGACCGCGCGCACGCGATCATCTTCCAGAAGTCGACGGCGACGGTCCCCTTCGGCGGGCCGCGCGCCTTCGGCCATGACGGGGCGATGGGCGCGCTCGCCTGCGTCGACCCCGACACCGGCCTCGCCTTCGCCTGGACCATCGCGCGGGGCGCGTGGCCGGGTGGCGCGGACCCCCGCGCCGTCGCGCTCGCCCGGGAGCTCGGCATCCTGCTCTCGTCCTGAGCCCGTCCCCGTCCTTCCGAACCCGGAGCACCCCGTGACCACGCTGTACAACCCCCTCCTCAACGGCTTCCACCCCGACCCCAGCGTCGTCGCGGTCGACGGCGTCTACTACCTCGCCACCTCGACGTTCGAGTACCTGCCGGGCATCCCGATCCACCGCTCCACCGACTTCGAGACGTGGGAGCTGGTCGGGCACGTCGCCACGCGCCCGGGACAGCTGGCCGTCGAGGAGGTGCCGACCGCCGGCGGAGCGTGGGCGCCGACGATCCGGCACCGCGACGGCGTCTTCCACCTCGTGATCACCGACGCGATGGGGCGCGGGATGCTGCATTTCACCGCGACGGATGCCGCCGGCCCGTGGAGCGACGGCGACCTGATCCGCAGGGCCGACGGATCGGGCTCCGTCGACGGCATCGACCCCGATATCGCGTGGGATGCCGACGGCACGGCGTACATCACCTTCTCGGGCCTCCTGCTCGGCGGAGAGCAGGCCGGGCAGCATCTCGGCATCCAGCAGGTGAAGGTCGACCTCGATGACCACCTCGCGCTCGAGGAGCCGCGTTCGCTGTGGTCGGGCACGGGCGGCGGCTTCCCCGAGGCGCCGCACCTGTACGAGGTGGACGGGCGCTGGTACCTCATGATCGCCGAGGGCGGCACCGAGCGTGGCCACGGCATCTCGATCGCCCGCGGCGACTCGCCCGAGGGACCGTTCGAGACCGCCCCGCAGAACCCGCTGGTCACGGCACGAGGAACCACGCGCCCGGTGCAGAACACCGGTCACGGCGACCTCGTCGTCGGGCCCGACGGCGACTGGCTGTGCGTGCTGCTGGGCGTGCGACCGCGCAGCATGACGCGCGCGTTCTCCGCTCTCGGACGCGAGACGTTCGTCACGTCCGTGCGCTGGCAGTCCGACGGCTGGCCGGCGATCGACCCCGTGCTGCTCAACCCGCGGCCCGGCACGCGCGTCGAGATCGGGTTTTCACCGGATCGCGAGCTCGACGGCGAGTGGATCGCCGTGCGCGCGCTCCCCGCAACTCACGCCGACCTGACCTCGCGGCCGGGCCGGCTGACGCTCCGCGCCGACGGATCGACGCTCGACGACCCGCGACCTGTCTTCGTCGGGCGCCGCCAGGAGCACCTCACGAATGCCGTCACCGTCACCATGGACGTCACCGCCGGGGTCGGCGGGCTCGCCGTGCGCTACGACGAGCGTTTCCACGTCGAGGTCGAAGCGGGCGGCGGCGAGATCGTCGGCAGGGCCCGCATCGGCGGGCTCGTGCAGGAGTGGCGCGCGCCGTTCGGCGGCGGCACGCTCGAGCTCCACCTCGACTCGCGCAAGCCCGCGCCGGCGCAGGGCTTCCCGCGCACGAGCGATGTCTTCCACCTCGGCGCGACCGTCGACGGCGAGCGCGTCGAGCTGGGCGAGGTCGACGGCCGCTTCCTGTCGTCGGAGACCGCCGAGTCCTTCACCGGCCGCGTCATCGGCGTCTATGCCGTCGCCGGCGAGGTCGCCGTCGACCGCTGGATCGCCGAGGGCGACGACGACTGACGGATGCCGCGCACGGCGCTAGGCAGCGGTGACGGTGAGGATCACGCGCTGATACGCCTTGAGCGGGTGCTCGGCGGCGTCGTCCGACGCCTCGGCGATGACGTGGATCGTGTCGCCCGGCCGCGCATCCGCCGGGACCCGCACGACGGTCGTGGAGCCTTCGGCGGCCTCGAGTACGGCATCCGTCGTCCCCGCCTCGCGGTAGACCCACCAGCGCACCCGCACGGCGTCGCCGTCGGGATCGTCGACGGCCGCCGTCAGAGACACTTCGCCGCCGGCCGGAACGCCGAGGTCGGTGCCCTGCTCGATCTGCACGAGAGCGTGGTGGTTCGCTTCTTCGTACCGGGCGGCGACGCTCCAGCGCAGCCGCGCGGCGAAGTCGGCCTGCGCGTCGGCGAACCAGCGGGTGACGGACGCCTCGTCGCCGCCGCGTCCGAAACCGGAGTCTGCGATGGCCCACGTGTCGTCGCCGTCGTCGGTGCGCACGGCGAGGCCGCCCCAGCCACCGAACGCCGGGTGCTCGTGGCCGCGCAGTCCGGGCACGAGCAGGTTGAGCATGTTGGTGGTGTCGCCCTCCGAGATCCACTCGCCCGCCGGCTGCGGATCCATCCAGACCTGGTAGCCGAGGTCGCGGAGCTCCTGGGCCGTGCGCCCCGAGAGGTGGAAGTAGTCGGTGACGTCGCCCGGCACCATCTGGCGCCCGTCACCCCAGACGCGGTACAGCGCGCCGAGGGGTCCGACGCTCGTCACGTTCTCGCGCATCCAGTCGGCGCCGAGCAGGTGGTGATCGGCGGCGGGGACGGTGCGGCGCGCCATGTAGCCCCAGGCCAGGGTGGCGACCTCGACCACGCGGATGCCGGGCCAGGCCTGGGCGATGTACTCGTCGTAGGTGGCGTCCTGCGAGGCGAACTTGGTGATCACCGCCTTCGCCGAGACCTCGGCGCGGACCCTCTCCCCGTCGTCCGACCCGCGAAAGCGCTCCTCGATGGACAGCAGGGCGCGGGCGACGGTGCTCGGTCCCGCCCACAGCTGCAGGAAGAGCGGACCGGGGCGATCGTCCAGCAGCGCGTCGGCGATGAGCCGCGAACCGGGCGACTCCTCCGACATGTCGCCTTCGAACGCGACGTTGCCCTCGCGGATCACCGAGCGCAGCCGTTCGGGGCTCGGATAACGGGGGTCGTGGACGACCAGGTTCGGGTGCACCTCCGCATATGCGTCGACCGCGTCGTCGATGAACCTCTCGCCCGGCGCCCAGCGCCACGAGGTCTGCGGCTCGTCGTACTCGCGATCGGGGAGGAAGAACGTCGCGCCCGACCCGTCGCCGCGCCAGTGGAACCGGCTGCTCGCGTAGATGAGGCCCTCGATCTCGAGCTCGTTGCTGTACAGCAGCAGCCGGATCATCGAGTTGAGGTCGTCGAGCTCGGGATCCGCGGTGATGATCGTCCGTGGCCGCGCCCTGGTACTCGTCATGGTCATGAAACGCCCCCCTGCCACCGCTCGAACTCGGCGAGCTTCAGATACATGTCCTCGAACATCAGCCGCGTGTCGACCCAGGTGTAGACCCGCATCGGGCGGGAGCCGGCGACATCGCTGTAGGCGCCGTCGTCGCCGAGCGCGGGTGTCGGCCGCTGGACGTACCTGCTCGAGGAGGGATCCGGCTCGAACACCGACTGCAGCGCGGTGAGCAGCACCAGCGGGGAGTCGCCGAGGGCGTACGTCTCCGACGCGCCGCCCAGGTGCGGGGCGACCATCGCGCACACGGAGGCGACCTCGTCGTAGAGGTACCGCCCGAGCGGACCCGCCGCCGCCACGCGGACGCGCAGCTCGGCATCCGACACCAGGCACTGCCGGTAGACGTCCCGCGGCACCTGCCACAGCGGCATCGTCGAGTCGTTGAACACGACCTGCCCGGCGACCGGGTCGATGAGCAGGTTGTACTCGATCGGCATGGGGTCGGGCGGCGGCACCGCGAGGCCCTCGTGCTCGGCGCCGCCGATCCAGACGAGCGTCAGGCGATCCGCGATGCGCGGCTCGGTGAGGTACGCCGAGGCGATGTCGGTGAGACCGCCGCCGGCGACGTAGAACAGGGGGCTCGAGACGTCGTCGCGCAGGGCTTCGGCGATGATCGCGTCGACGGCCGCGGCGTGCTGGGGGGTCGAGCGGTCCTGCAGCGGCTCGTCAGACCCCGCGACGATGACCTCGGCCGACGTGAGTCCCATGCGTGAGAAGACGTCGCGGACCACCGCCTCGGCGTTCTGCGCACTCCGGCCGGAAGGGTCGAACGGGTCGTCCGCGCGCAGGTGCGAGGCCACCACGAGACGGATGTCGACGCTCGGCGAGAGCAGGTGATGCACGAGCTGGTAGAGGTCGTCGGGGTCGCCCGCGAAGTCGTTGTCGATGATGACGCGCGCACGCGGCGGTCCGACCGGCGGGATCTGCTGCCAGGGCGTCTCGCCGATACTCCAGGTGTGCGCGGGGCGGTCCGTCGGGCGCGTGGCCCCGCTCGGAATCTGCGTCATCGTCGACTTCCCTTTCGCCGCGGCGTCACGAACGATCTCGTCGGCAACTGTAACACCGGTTGACCAATCCCGAACGCCCGTGCGACGCACCGATGTGACAGGTCAGCGCGGCTCGCGGACCCCGATCCGCTCGAGGTGAGCGTTCGTAAAGCGGCCGTCGGGGTCGAGTCGCTCGAACACCGCGCGCGCGTCGGCCAGACGCGGATGGACGCGCTCCATGGCGGCACGGTCGAAGCCGTGCAGCTTGCCCCAGTGCGGCCGGGCGTGGAACGGCTCGAGCGCCGCCTCGATGCGCCCGAGGGCGGCGGCGACCTCGTCGGGGTGGTTGAACCAGGTGAAGTGGATGATCACGACGTCGCGACGGTAGGCGGGGCTCAGCCACAGCTCGTCGGCGGCGGCGGTGCGCAACTCGGTCCAGATGAGGTGAGGGCGGATGCCGTCGCCCAGGGCCCGCACCGCGTTCAGCGCGGCGGGCGCATCGGCGCGGGCGACGAAGTACTCGCTCTGGATCTCGTCGCCGAACGAGGGCTGGGCGTCGAGGCGGAAGTGCGGCAGACGCAGCATCCACGGCCCCGGGACGCCGGCGAGCTCGGTGACGTTGTCCTCGACCCCGAGCGGCGAGTCGCCGGTGAGCGCACGGACGCCGTCGAAGATCGTGTCGGGCACGACGTCGTCGTCGGCGTCGAGGCGCGTCTTGATCCACACGTAGCCGACCGACGGCTCCTCCCACCGCGAGAACACCGACACGCTGTAGCCCGCAGAGGTGAGCTCGTCGTAGTGCGCGAGCGCGGCATCCCAGCTGACTCCGGTGTAGATGTCCTGCCGGACGCGGAAGGCGGGCTCGATGTCCAGCGTCAGCGACACGACGATGCCGTACGCACCGAGGCCGACGACGAGCGCATCGAAGTCGGCGTCTCCGCGGTGCACCTCGTGGAGCTCGGCGTCGGCACCCACATAGCGCAGGGCGCGGACTGAGGCCGAGAGCACCGGGTTCGCATCGCCCGACCCGTGCGTGCCGGTCGCCGTGGCGCCGCCGACGTTGATGTGCGGAAGCGACCCCATGTTGCGCAGCGCCCAGCCGCGGTCGTCGAGCCACACCGCGAGCACGCCGTAGCGGATGCCGGCGGGCACGGTGACCGCCTGCGCGGCCTCGTCGAGCTCGAACTCGGCGGCGAAGCCGGTCACGTCCACGAGCGTGCCGGTGGTGTCGGGCAGGTCGGTGAACGAATGGCGTGTGCCCAGCGGTCGGACGCGCCCCGGCTCGCGGAGCACCCGCTGCACGTCGTCCACCGACGTCGCGTCGACGATCCGCGGCGCGGAGTACTCGTAGGTTCCCGCCCAGTTGCGCGCCACGGCGCCTCCTTCAGTGCTCGATACGGGGTTCAGGGAGCGGCTTCGGCGGCGAGGCGCTGGGATGCGGTCGCCATGTGCGTCGCCATGGCCGAGGCCGCGGCATCCTCATCCCCCGCCTCGATCGCCCGGAAGACGGTGCCGTGCTCGTCGATCGCGATGCGCGCCTCGGCGTCGTCGTGCACCGCGCGATCGGCGTACACCTGCAGCAGCGAGCGCACGACGTGCAGCAGGTCGACGAGCGTGTCGTTGCCGGCAGCGGCGGCCAGCGCGTTGTGGAAGTCCAGGTCGGCGCGGGCGAAGGACTTGAGGTCGCTGACACCGCTGCGCATGCGGGCCAGCGAGCCCGACAGCGAGGACAGATCGGATGCCGTCGCCCGGCCGGCGGCGAGGCGGGCGACGTAGATCTCGAGCCCCGAGCGCAGCTCGAGCAGCTCCGCGGTGTTCTTGCTGCCGATGAGCAGACCCCAGCGCAGCGTCTGCGGCAGCAGTTCGCTGGCAGTGCCGCGCAGATACGTGCCCGAGCCCGGTCGCACGTCGACGATGCCGAGGATCTCCAGCGCAGCGAGGGCCTCGCGCACCGCGGATCTGCCGACGCCCAGGGTGGACGCGAGCTGGCGCTCGGGCGGCAGGCGGGTCCCGGCCTCGAGATCGCCGCTCGTGAACAGGTCCATGAGCCGCCGCGCCACCTCCGAGACCGGCGTGCCGCTGGGCAGCGCGCCGAGCGCAGCGGTGATCTCGGCCGAGCGGTCGTCGGGATAGGCGGGCATGCGAACAACCTACGGCAGTCGCGGCATTCACGGGATTGCTTTCGGTCAACCGGTTTGTCAGACTGTCGGCAGGCGACGATGGTCGCCTTTCTCACGGGTTTGTGAGAAAACGTTTCCTGACGCTCGATGACGAGAGGCGATCACGATGAAGTTCCGGAGCAGGAAGCTCATGGCGGGCACGGCGGGGGTGGCTCTGGCCGCCCTCGTGGGATTGACAGGATGCGCCTCGGGCGCGCCGGCCAGCACGCAGCCCACCCTCGACCCCGACGAGGAGGTCTCGATCACCTTCACGTTCTGGGGCAACGACGTGCGCGCCGAGTTGTACAACGAGGCGATCGCGGTCTTCGAGGAGCAGCACCCCAACATCGACGTCGACATCATCTTCCTCGCGCCCACGGACTACTGGGAGAAGCGGCAGATCGAGGCGGCCGGCTCGGGGCTGCCCGATGTCGTGACCATGGACCTGGCGTACCTGCGGCAGTACTCGCAGAGCGGGTCGCTGCTCGACCTCGAGCCCTACCTCGGCACCATCATCCAGACCGACCCGATCGATGCGCAGGTGCTGTCGGCCGGAGTCGTGGACGACGTCACCACCGCCGTGCCCCTCTCGACGAACTCGTGGGGCATGTTCCTCAACACCACGCTGCTCGACCAGCTCGGCGTCGAGCCTTTCACCGACGGCACGTGGGACGACTACTACGACTGGATCGCCGAGGTCAGCGACGCCGCGAAGGCCGCGGGCGTCGACGTCTGGGGCGGCGTGGATCCGACCGGGCGCATCGAGAACTTCGAGCTGCAGCTGCGCGCCGAGGGCGACAACCTGTTCGACGAGGACGGCACGCCCGGCTTCGACGAGGAGCGGCTCGCGGAGTTCTGGGAATCCGTCTCCGCGCAGCGCGACGCCGGCCAGCTCGTTCCCCAGCAGCGCATCGCCGAGGTGCAGCCGCTGACGGCGTTCGACAGCGCGCTGAGCGCCAGCGACGCGACGTGGGACAACACCGGCGCCGGGTTCCTCGCGAACCTGGGCGAGGGTTACGAGATCGAGCTGATCGCTCCCCCGCTCTCGGTGGAGGACGGCAAGGATCTGTACCTCAAGGCCTCGCAGATGTACTCGATCGCGTCGAACTCGGAGCACCCCGCTGCTGCCGCGACGCTGATCGACTTCCTCATCAACTCGCCGGAGTCGGGTGAGATCTTCGGCACCAACCGAGGCCTCCCCGCGTCGGAGACGGCGCGCGAGTCCGCGAACCTCGACGAGCTCAGCCAGACCATCGCGGACTACGAGGCATCGATCGCCGACCGTCTGGGCGCCGCGCCGCCGGTGCCGATCGTCGGCTACGGCTCGCTGCACGAGAAGTTCCGCGAACTCGGGGAGGAGCTGAACTTCGGGACGATGACCGTGGACGAGGCCGTGGCGCAGTTCTTCGCCGAGATGGACGTCGTCGTCAGCAGCCAGTAGTGCCGGTCGTGCGGGGCTGGCCGTTTCGCCCGCCCCGCACCTCGTCACCGACCGCAGAGGAGCCCCCGTGACCGGGACCGATCCGCTTCCCGCCCCTCTTTCCGGCTCGCCGGCCCCCCGGCCTTCTCTCGGCATCCAGGGACCGGTCGTGGCCTTCCAGGACCCCTGGGCCGGCGGCGCCTCGGACGCGATCATGCGCACGGGCACCGGCATCCCGATCCCGTCCCAGGATCCGGCGCCGAGCTCCGCCGACTTCGTCGCGGCGCTGCGCGAGCTGGGCGCCGACTTCTACGTGCACCATGTGATCCCGACCGTGCACGACCACGCCGCGCTGTTGCGCGACCTCGACGAGGCCGGGATCGACGTCGTGCTGGGCAACGAGTACGGCAACATCAACGGCCCCTACGTCGAGGGCACGAACCGCTACGACCTGCCGGCGGACCTGCTGCGAGATGCCACCGCCTCGGGCCGCCTGGCCGGCGTGCTGTACGACGAGCCCGAGCACCTGCAGATCCACGCCGATCAGTACCGCGCGGACGCGCACCTGCCCCACTTCGGGCAGACGGACGGGCTCGGCGCCGAGGACGCGATCGCCGTGATCGACACCACGGTGCGCGACATCGTGCGGGATGTCGACGCCGCCGTCGCCGGCTCCGGTGGCGCCGCAGTCCCGGTGCTCGCCGAGCAGGTGTTCCCGGTGATGTTCCACACCCTCGCGCGGGCCGGGATGACTCCGGCGCCGAAGGTCATGAAGGAGTCCTTCCAGCCGCTGCAGCTCGGGACCGCCCTCGGTGCGGCACGGCAGTACGACCGCGAGCTCTGGATCTGCGCCGACCTGTGGGGCCCCGACGTGGGGCCGTGGCTCACGCGCGCGCCGGGCTTTCCCGGCCACTCCCCCGCCGAGTTCGCCTCGGCCCTGCGGCTCGCCTACCTGTTCGCGCCCACCCGCCTGTTCGTCGAGAACATCGACGTGCTGGTCCGCCACCGCGGCGCGGGCGCGTTCGAGCGCACCGCCCACGGCGAGGTGTGGCAGGAGTTCGCGCGCAACTTCGTGCCCCGGCATCCGCTCCACTGGAGCCATCGCGACGCACGCGCCGACGTCGCGCTCGTGCACGCCGACGACAGCGACTTCGGGCGCGGCGAGCGCCCGTTCGGCAACCGCGCCGCGACCGCGCCCGCTGCAGCGCGGAGCGTCTTCGCGGCATGGCACGCGCTCAGTCACGGGCAGCTCCCCGACCACGGCAGCTGCCTGCACATCCCGGGCTACGACTTCCCGCGCCATCAGCTCAACGGGATCGAGCGCTCGCGGTTCCCCCTCGACGCGGGCGCGCCCGCGCAGACCCGCCTGCACGGGCTCTTCCAGGCGACGCGGAGCGTGCTCGTCTTCGACGAGCACGTGCGGGCGGACCAGCTCGCGGATGCCGGCCTGATCGTCGTCGCCGGCAGCCGCCTGCCCGGCGCGACGCTGGAGGCGCTCCGGGTGCGAGCGGATGCCGGCGCGACAGTGCTCGTGGCCGCGTGGCTGTGCGACGGGGAACGCGCGAAGAGCGAGCGCGTCGGGCGCGGAAAGTGGGTCGTGTACGAGACCTTCGACGAACCCGATGCGCAGGAGGCGGTCGCCGCTCACGCCGGCGCGGCTGACGTGTGGACCCAGCGCTTCGCCGAGGTGGAGCTGCGGATCCGCGCCGCGAGCCCGGGCGGCGAGACGCTCGACTTCGAGATCGCGGACGCCCCGCGGGCACTGATCGGCTGACGCGCGGCATCGGATCCTCGCTTGCAATTGGTCAACCGGTTTGTCACAATAGTGCGGTCAACCACCTCGATCACCGTCGATGAGCAGGAGTCACCGTGGACCAGAACCAGACCGTCGCCGACGCGCCGCCCGTCGCGCGCTCCGCGATCCGAAAGGTGTCGACGCGCCTCGTGCCGTTCGTGGCGCTGATGTTCTTCATCAACTACCTCGACCGCACCGCGATCGGTTTCGCCGCCCCCAACGGCATGAACGAGGACCTCGCTCTCAGCGCCGCTCAGTTCGGGTTCGCGTCGGGCGTCTTCTTCATCGGCTACATCCTGCTCGAGGTGCCCTCGAACCTGGCGTTGCACAAGTTCGGCGCCCGCCGCTGGCTCTCGCGCATCATGGTCAGCTGGGGCATCGTCGCGCTGCTGTTCACCTGGGTGCAGAACTTCGAGCAGCTGGTCGTGCTGCGCTTCCTGCTCGGTGTCGCAGAGGCCGGATTCTTCCCCGGCGCGATCCTCTTCCTCAGCCTGTGGGTGCCCGCGCAGTACCGCGGACGCATCCTCATGCTCTTCTACCTGGCGCAGCCCCTCACCACCGTGATCGGCGCCCCGCTCGCCGGCTGGCTCATCCAGCAGCACGGCGCCTTCGGGCTCGAGGGCTGGCGCTTCATGTTCCTCGGCGTGGCGATCCCCGCCATCGTCGTGGGCGTCATCGCGTGGTTCTACCTCAAGGACAAGCCGGCCGATGCGAAGTGGCTGACGCGCGACGAGCAGGTCTGGCTCACCGACGCGCTCCAGAAGGAGACGTCGGCGACGCAGAAGAAGGAGCACGGCCACGTCTCGGCGCGCTTCGCGTTCAAGAGCGGTCGCGTGTGGGTGCTCTCGTTCATCTACTTCGGCTTCATCTACGGCCTCTACGCGCTCGCCTTCTTCCTGCCGACGATCATCGAGGGCTTCCAGTCGCAGACGGGCCAGACCTTCGACACGCTGCAGAAGGGCCTCATCACCGCGATCCCGTACCTGCCGGCCGCGATCGTCATGTACTTCTGGTCGCGCGACGCGTCCAAGCGGGGCCTCAAGACCTGGCACATCGCGGGTCCGGCGATCGCGGGTGCGATCAGCATCCCGCTCGCATTGTTCGCCGGCTCGCCCGCGGCGACCATCGCGGTCATCACCGTCACGGCGTGCGCGATCTTCGCCGCCCTGCCGAACTTCTGGACGCTTCCCACCCGCTTCCTCACCGGGGCGGCGGCAGCGGCGGGCGTCGCGCTCATCAACACGATCGGCAACCTGGCGGGCTTCTCCGCGCCGTTCGTGACGGGCGCGGTGCACGACTGGACCGGCGGGTACGAGGTGCCGATGTTCATCGTCGGCTTCGTCATGCTCGTGTCTGCCGTGCTCATGGTCCTGCTCGCCCGCAGCAACCGCATCAACCCGGTCACGGTCGACGAGACGGCGACGGATGACGCGGCCGCCGTCGACGCGGACGCCCTCCGCTCCGCGGCCGACCCGAAGGGCGACGCCCGATGACGCGCCTCTGGAACGAGCCCGCCGACTTCGCCGACGAGATGATCGACGGCTTCGTCGCGGCCAACGCGCGATACGTCCGACGCGTCCCGGGCGGCGTGGTGCGCAGCACGACCTCGCCGGCAGGACAGGTCGCCGTCGTGATCGGCGGCGGGTCGGGCCACTACCCCGCGTTCGGCGGGCTCGTCGGTCCGGGGCTCGCGCACGGCGCGGCCATGGGCAACCTCTTCGCCTCGCCGTCGACGCAGCAGGTGCACGCGGTGGCGAAGGCCGCCGACAACGGCGGCGGCGTGTTCTTCACCTACGGCAACTACGCCGGCGACGTGCTCAACTTCGACGCGGCGCAGTCGCGCCTGCGCACCGAGGGCATCGCGTGCGAGACGGTCACGGTGACCGACGACATCGTCAGCGCCACGCCCGACGAGAAGCACAAGCGCCGCGGGATCGCCGGCGACCTCACCGTGTTCCGCATCGCCGGGGCCGCCGCAGCGGACGGCGCCGACCTCGCCGAGGTCACGCGGCTCGCGCAGCACGCCAACGAGCGCACGCGGTCGTTCGGCGTCGCGTTCACCGGCTGCACGCTGCCCGGCGCCGAGGAGCCCCTGTTCACCGTTCCCGATGGCCGGATGGCGATCGGGCTCGGCATCCACGGCGAACCCGGCATCGACGAGACCGGCATCCCCACGGCCGACGGCCTGGCGGAACTGCTCGTCGAGAAGCTCCTCGCCGAGGTGCCGGATGGGGTCGACGCGGTCCGGGGGGCCCGCGTCGTCCCCATCCTCAACGGCCTGGGCTCGCTGAAGTACGAGGAGATGTTCGTCGTCTTCCGGCGCATCGCCCAGCTGCTCACGGATGCCGGCATCGACATCGTCGACCCGCACGTGGGCGAATACTGCACGAGCTTCGACATGGCCGGCACGTCGCTGACGCTGTTCTGGCTCGACGACACGCTCGAGTCGCTGTGGGAGACCGCGGTCGACACCCCGGCCTACCGGCGCGGCTCGGTCGCTCCCCAGGAGCGGTCCGACGCTGCGGCCGCGGCCGACGTCGCCGACGTCATCGAACCCGGCGACGAGGCATCCCGTGCCGCCGCCGGCACCGTGCTGGCCGCCGTGCGCACGATCGCCGACACCGTCGACGCCCACGTCGACGAGCTGGGCCGGCTCGACGCGATCGCCGGCGACGGCGACCACG
>NZ_DATCVK010000160.1:0-16656 GCF_036566905.1 Microbacterium sp.
CCGCCGCTGCAAGGCGCTCGCCCAGGCGGTCGACGTCGGCGTCCGAGGGTTTCGGGAACGATCGCCACACCTGGCCGGCCTCGATCTCGATCGTCTCCGCGATCCCCTGTGCGACGATGCCGACCGCGATGTCGTCGGCGGGCCGCTGCGCGCGGATGACTTCAGGTGTCCAGTTGAACGCGCTCGCCGAGACCGTCCAGGCATCGAGTGTCGTCGCCGACGGGCGCTCCTCCGAACGAGATCGGACGCCGGCGACGGCATCCGATCCCACTGACGACGCGCGGCCCTCATCTGCAGCGGTGGCGCCCGATGCCGGGGCGCCGAGAACGAGTGGACGTTCCGCGTGGAACGGCAGCGTCAGCGGTCCCGTCGGTCCGGCCTGCAGGTACGGCACGAGGAGCGTGAACGACAGCGAGACGTCATGAGTGCCGGGAGCCAGCAGCCTCTCACCGCGCAGTTCGAGGCGGTCCTGGATGAACCACCAGTCGGGCGCGCCCGCGAGTTCGGCGGATGTCAGCGTCCGGCCGTCGACCGCTGCCGACACCGCGACCGGCTCCCCGTCGATCGCCACTGCCACGTTCGCCACGCTCGCCAGCGGCATGGAGCGGATCCACGGCAGGCTCACGCGCAACGAGAAGCCGCCGGCCGTGGTGGAGAGCGCGTCGTCGAGCAGCACCGGTAGCGTCATCGGGTTCACTCCCTCGTGTCCGAGCCCGTCGAGCGGGCTTCAGACAGGAAGCTACACGCTTTTGTCTGTTTTAGTAAGAAGTCGGTGGAGCCCAGGCTACTTACGCCGCCGTGTCGAGGCCGCCGCGGATCGCGGCGATGGTGGGGCGGCCCTCGCCGAACCAGCGCGGGAAGGTGACGTCGAAGAGCTGCTCGCGCACCATCTCCACGCCGCCCCGCAGCGGTTCCCGCACGTCGTTGACGGACTGGGCGATCGTGAGGTCACGCGTGGCGAGGGGGAGTGAGAGCTCGTACACGCGCTGGCGCACCTCGGCGAGAAGCAGCTCGCCGGCCCCCGCGACGGCTCCGCCGATGACGATCACCGAGGGATTGAACATGTTGACGAGCGCGGCGATCGACTCGCCGACGACGCGCGCCGACCGCTGGACGAGCCGGATGGCGAGCGCGTCCCCGTCCTCCGCGGCGATCGAGATGCGCTCGGGCGTCAGCTCCTCGCCGTCGGCGACGGCCGTCGCCAGCGCTCCCGTCGCCCCGGCGTCGATCTCGGCGAGGGCATCGCGGATCAGTGCCCACCCGCCGGCGACGGCCTCGAGGCACCCGACCTTGCCGCAGCGGCAGACGGCATCGGAGTCCCGCACCCGGACGTGCCCGATGTCGCCCGCCGCGCCGTTCACGCCACGGTGGATGCGGCCGTGCGAGAGGAGCCCCGCTCCGATGCCGGACCCGATCTTGCAGTAGATGAGGTCGAGGCGGTAGTCGTCGCGCCGCGCGCGCTCGCCGAAGGTGAGGAGGTTGACGTCGTTGTCGACCCACACGGGAGCGTCGTATCGCTGCTCGAACCGGCGGCGCACGTCGAAGCCGTTCCAGCCGGGCATGATGGGCGGCGCGACGGGGCGGCCGCTGTCGAAGTCCACCGGGCCGGGCACGCCGACGCCGATGCCCCACACCGGCACGTCCGGAGTGCGTTCGAGCACCTCGTCGATCATGCTGAGCGCCTTGTCCAGCGTCTCCGCGGGGCCGCGGGCGATGTCCCATCGCGAATGCGCTTGATCGATGACGTCACCGTCGAGCAGGGCCACGCCGACATGGATGTGAAGGGCTCCCAGCGCGCACACGACGATGCGGCCAGCTTCGCCGCGGAATCGGAGCGTGCGAGGAGCGCGACCCCCCGACGAAGGTCCGAATTCGCCGTCGGCGAGGTAGCCCATCTCGATCGCCTGGTCCACCCGCTGCGTCACGACACCGCGGCCCAGCCCCGTCACGCGTCCGATCTCGGGCCGGGTCGACGCATCGCCCGTGCGCACCATGTTCACGATCCTCAAGAGGCTCGTCATCTCGTCGGTCTGCGCGCCGAAGCGCAACGTGGACTCTCTGGCCATGGTCGATTCTTGCATAACAGCCCGCCGAATCAGCGCTAATGCGGTGCCCTATAGTCAAACCCCGTCCGACTTAGGTACGCTTCGAGCGAAAGTACGGAGGCGGCATGACATACGGCGTCGGCATCATCGGGGCGGGACCGGGCGTCTCCGCCCTGCACCTGCCCACCCTCGCGCAGCTCGGCGAGGCGTTCCGAGTGGTCCACATCTCGGACGCGGGAAGCGGGCGTGCAGAGGCCCTCGCGACCCGCACCGCGGCGCGCTTCTCGGCGGGGACCGAGGATCTGCTGGCCGACCCCGCGGTGGAGGTCGTCGCCGTCTGCAGCCCTCCGGCGGAGCACTCGAGCCAGGTCGTCGCCGCGGTCGCTGCCGGCAAGCGGGCGATCTTCTGCGAGAAACCACTCGGTACGACGGTCGCCGAGGCCACGGAGGCTGTCGAAGCCTGCCGTCGCACGGGGATTCCGCTCATCGTGGGCACCAATCACTACTTCGATCCGGCATGGGGCAGGGCCAAGCATCACCTGACCGTGTCGGGCGGGCCTGTGGTGTCGGTCTCGGTCACGCTCTCGCTGCCACCGAACGTGCGCTACCACGACGTGGTGTCGGAGCTTCCGACGGGGAGCCGGCAGCCGGCGCTTCCCGACCTGACCCGCCCCGACGTCGCGGCCGCGGTCGTAGGCCGGCTCCTCACCGGTCTCGCCATCCACGACCTCCCCCTCGTCCGAGATATCGCGCCGCGCTTCGAGCGCGTCGTCTTCGCGCGCGCGCTGCCGCCCCTCGGCTACGCCGTGGGCTTCGTCGCCAGCGGCATCCCGGTCCAGCTCACGGCGGTCATGCAGAGCGGTGGAGCCGACGCATTGTGGCGCGTGACGATCGCGACGACGAGGGACCGACTGGATGTCAGCTTCCCGCCCGCTTTCGTGCATGCCGGGAGCGCTCGGGTGCGCCTTCGCGCCGCGGACGACCGCGAGACCACTTTCGCGCACGACCCCGGCGACGGCTACCTGGCGGAGTGGCGAGCGCTCGCCGAGCTGCTCGACAGCGGATTCCCCGTCGAGTACGACGAGCTCCTCGACGACGTCCGCTATTCCCTGCGGATCGCGGCGGACGCGGCGGCCCTCATCGGAGCGCCGGCATGACCGGCACACGGGTCCGCGCCGACCTCGAGCCGTACCGGGTGGCGATGGCCGAGCTCCCCGAACGTGCTGTCTCGGTGGCCGGCCGCGCGGGTGCCGTGGTCGTCGTCGACGGCACCGGCGAGTGGTGGCGCGACGCCGAAGCCGCCTTCCATGACGGCGCCGCCGCCGTCGTGGTGGCCCGCCCGAGTGGCGCGCCCGCGGAAGCCCTCGACGTGCTGGAGGCGCGCGCGAGCGTCGCGCCGATCATCCTGGAGCGACCTCTGCTGCGCCACGACGCGGTGGTTGCCGTCGCGGATGCGCTGCCCCGGACGCTTCGCCCAGGTGCGCTGACGGTCGAGTGTCACGCTCCCGCCGACGCGCTCGCGGAGGCTCTCCGCGACGCGATCGGATGGGCCCGCGTGCTCGCAGGGCGGCCGCTGGGTCATCGCGCCGGCACCTTGGCGGGCGGGAGCGGGCTCGCGCTCCTCGAATCCGAGGCGAGAGCGGCGGTGTCGGTCGTCGCCGCCACGCAGCCTGGAGCACCGCGTCTCGGCCGGCTTCGGATCACGGCTCTCGCCGAGACGGTCGTCGAGGTCGACGATGACGGGGGCGACCTGGTCATCGCGACGACGGACGCCTCGGGTCGGCGGACGCTGCCGCGGCGGTTCGAACGTCCCGAGCGGGTGGCGCTGCGCCGCGCCGTCGAGGCCGTCCGCCGGGTGCGACGCGTTGCTGATCTCGCCGAGCTGCGACACGACGCGGTCCTCGCCGGACAGATTCTCCACCGCTCTCGTCCATAAACGTCGGTGATCCGGGGAATCGTCGATATGGGATTCCCTGATATGCCGAACTCCGGCGAAAGTGGTTGTGGGGATCACCCCGACGACTCACCGAAAGGGATCGAAGATGATCAAGCTTCTGTCGCATCTGTCGTATGTGGCCATCACATCGCCGGATGTCGAGGCATCCGTCGACTTCTACGTCAACCAGGTCGGCCTCACCGTCGTCGACCGCGTCGACGGCGCCGTGTACCTGCGCTGCTGGGGCGACTACTACGCCTACTCCGTCGTCGTGCTTCCGGGCGACGAGCCGAGCCTCGACACCGCCGCGTGGCGCACCTCGAGCCCTGAGGCGCTCGAGGAGGCGGCCCAGCGCGTCGAGGCTGCCGGCATCCAGGGCGAGTGGGTCGAGGTCCACCAGATCGGCCGCGCGTACCGTTTCACCGGGCCGTGGGGTCACACGCTGACCCTGCACTGGGACGTCACGCGCCACCACGACACCGAGGGCGACGCCGCGTCGATCTACCCCGACCGGCCCTCGCGTCGCAGCAAGGTCGCCGGCGCCCCGCGTCAGCTCGACCACGTCACGATCGCGACGAGCGACGTCGACGCGTTCGTGAAGTGGTACGTCGACGTGCTCGGCTTCCGCTTCATGGCCCGCACCGTCCTCGACGAGGCGCCCATCTCGGTGTTCTCGGTGCTCACGACCAACGAGAAGTCGCACGACCTCGGCGTCGTCCTCGACGGTTCGACCCGCGCCGGCCGCGTCAACCACTACGCCTTCTGGGTCGACACCCGCGAGGAGCTGCTCATCGCGGCCGACGTCCTCGGCGAGAACGGCTACCCGATCGAGTACGGCCCGTCGATCCACGGCATCGGCGAGCAGAACTTCCTCTACTACCGCGAGCCGTCGTCGCTGCGCATCGAGCTCAACACGGGCGGGTACCGCAACTACGTGCCCGACTGGGAGGCCAACACCTGGACGCCGTCGCAGGGCTCGAACAACTTCTACCGCAACAGCGCCATGCCGATGTCGATGACGGAGTCCTTCCCGCCCGCCGATGGACCGTCGGCGACCGAGGAGGGCGTGCCGGACGAGATCAAGGAAGCCCTCTTCAATCCCTACGCCAAGCACGGCCAGGGCTGACACGCTCGGGGGTGGGGACGCCCGAGCGGTGTCCCCACCCTCGCACCACGTTGCGAACCACAGACTGGGAGAACACATGACGACGACGTCAGACGGACTGACCGCACCCTTCGCCCTCGCCCGCTACCGCGACGGCGATGCCGTGCGTCTCGGGCTCGTCGCCGGCGACCGCATCCGCGCGGTGTCGGACGACGATCTCGGCGCGCCAGGACTGAACGCCTTCCTCGCCCGGTCCGACTGGGATCGTCTGACGGCGCTCGCCGAGGCGGATGGCGAGTGGATGCCGCTGGCCGATGTCGTGCTGACTGCTCCGGTCGAGCCGCGTCAGGTGCTGCAGGCGGGGGCGAACTACCGCGAGCACGTGATCGAGCTCGTCGTGGCCGGGCTCACGCAGGACGCTTCCCGCTCGCCTGAGGAGGCGCGGGCGTTCGCGGCCAAGATGATGGACGACCGACGCGCACATGGCGAGCCCTACTTCTTCCTGGGGCTGCCCACCGTCGTCGTGGGTGACGACGTGCCCCTTGTGCTGCCCTCGTACAGCGAGGTGCACGACTGGGAGCTGGAGCTCGCCGTGGTGATCGGCAAGGAGGCGTTCCGCGTCTCGCGGGCGGACGCGCTCGGCCACATCGCCGGGTACACGATCGTGAACGACGTCACGACGCGCGACCTCGTCTTCCGCAAGGACATGAAGGAGATCGGGACCGACTGGTTCCGCGCCAAGAACGCGCCAGGCTTCCTGCCCACCGGTCCCTTCCTCGTGCCCGCTCCGTACGTATCGGGTGAGGACCTCACCGTCCGGCTCGACCTCAACGGCGAGACCATGCAGAACGGGTCGACCAGCGACCTCCTCTTCGACATCGCCGCGCTCCTCTCGGCCGCATCGCAGACGACCGCGCTGCTTCCGGGCGACCTGCTCCTCACCGGCAGCCCTCCCGGCAACGGCCAGCACTGGAAGCGGTTCCTGCGCGACGGCGACGTCATGACGGGTTCGATCTCGGGCCTCGGCACGCAGGTCGTCCGATGCGTTGCGGAAGCGCCGGAATGACGGGGCCGTCCGAGAACCCCGCCGACCTCGACCGGCAGAATCCCGAGGCCGAGATCGCCGCGCGGGCGCAGGCGTTCCGCAACTGGGGGCGCTGGGGCGATGAGGATCGCCTGGGCACCCTCAACTTCATCGACGCGCACACGCGCATCGCGGCCGCAGGTCTCGTCACCACCGGACGCGTCGTCTCGCTGTCGCAGTCCTTCGATATGAACGGCCCGCAGAAGGGCTGGCGGCGCCGGGTCAACCCCGTGCACCTCATGATGGACACGGGCACGGATGCCGAGCGCGGCGCGCAGGGGTTCCCCCACGGCATCGGCGGGGCAGACGACCACATCTCGATGCCGCTGCAGTGCTCGACGCAGTGGGACGGGCTCGGGCACATCTTCGACCACGGCAACGCATGGAACGGCCGACGGGCGGGCGATGTCGTGACGAGCGACGGCGACCTCGTGACGGGCATCGAGCACGCGGCATCCGTCATCGTCTCGCGCGGCGTGCTCCTCGATGTCGGCCGCCACCTGCGACCCGACACGGGCGAGCTGGAGGACGGGTACGCCATCACCGCGGCCGACCTCGACGAGACCATCGAGGCGCAGGGCATCACGAGCCGCGTGGGCCGGGGCGACATCGTGCTCGTGCGCACTGGCCAGCTCGCGCGCACGCGCCGCGACGGCTGGGGCGACTACGCGGGCGGGCCCGCACCCGGACTCTCGCTCACCAGCGCGGGCTGGCTGCACCGCACCGAGATCGCCGCCATCGCCACAGACACCTGGGGCTTCGAGGTGCGGCCCAACGAGTTCGACGTCGCCGCCTTCCAGCCGCTGCACCAGGTGGTGATCCCGAACATGGGTCTCACCATCGGGGAGCTGTGGGACCTCGAGGAGCTCGGCGCGGTGTGCGCGGAGTCCGGCACGTACGAGTTCCTCCTTTCGGCAGCGCCCCTGCCGATCACGGGCGCGGTCGGCTCGCCGATCAACCCCGTCGCCATCCTCTGAAGCACTGATACAACACACGGAACAGAGAGGTTCTGACATGACCGCAGTCAGCAACGTCGCGATCGCCGGGAGCGGCGTCGCGGGGCTCGCCGCCGCCATCCAGCTCGCCAAGGCGGGCGTCGAGGTCGACGTCTTCGAGGCGAAGCCCGAGCTCAGCGCGCTCGGCTCGGGCATCTCGCTGCAGGGCAACGCCCTGCGCGTCTTCGACGCGCTCGGCGCCTGGGATGACATCCGCGCCGCCGGCTATCCCTTCGAGGGACTGAACCTGCGGGCCCCCGGTCCGGGCGCCCCGGTCGTCGCCGCGCTTCCCGACGTGAAGACCGGCGGACCCGGCTACCCGGCCGCGATGGGGATGCCGCGCCCGGCACTCGCCCGCATCCTGCTGGAGCACGCGCAGAAGGCCGGAGCGAACGTCCGGTTCGGCGCCAAGGTCACGGGGCTCGAGCAGACCGACGACGCGGTGGAGGTGTTCGTCGACGGCGCATCGGCCGGCACGTACGACCTGCTCATCGGCGCCGACGGCCTGCACTCCGCGGTGCGCGGCCTGATCGGCATCGAGGTCACTCCGCAGCCGACGGGCATGGGCATCTGGCGCACGTTCGTGTCGCGTCCCGCCGAGGTGGAACGCAGCGAGCTCTACTACGGCGGCCCTGTCTACATCGCCGGCTACACCCCGACGGGCGAGGACACGATGTACGCCTTCCTCGTCGAGAAGGCCCAGGACCGCTTCGGCGTCTCCGACCAGGAGGCCACCCGCATCATGCTGGAGGAATCGCGTGCCTACGACGGCCCGTGGAACGCGATCCGCGCCGACCTCGAGAGCGGCGCGCACGCGAACTACACGTGGTTCACGAAGCACCTCGTCGAAGGGCCCTGGAACCGCGGCCGGGTGGTCGTGATCGGCGACGCCGCGCACAGCTGTCCTCCGACGATCGCCCAGGGCGCCGCGCAGGGACTCGAAGACGCGTTGGTGCTCACGGAGCTGCTGGTCGGGTCGGAGGCGATCGACGACGAGCTGTGGCAGAGCTTCCACGCGCGGCGGGTCCCGCGCGCGAAGGCGGTGGTCGAGGCATCCGTCCAGCTCGGCCAGTGGCAGATCGACGGCAACAGGGATGCCGACGCCGGTGGGCTGATCTTCGGCATCGCGCAGCAGATGGCGCAGCCGGCATGATCACCGACGTCCACGCCCACCTGCTGCTGCCGGCGCTGCATGCCGAGGTCGAGCGGCGCGTGCCCGACCTCGTCGCCGAGGCCGCCGACCTGGAGCGTCGCCGCAACGGGGTCGAGAGCCTGCAGGTCTCCGGCGCCATGGTCGGCGCGCGCATCCCGAAGCTCACCGACGTCGGCGCGCGGCTCGCCGCGATGGACGCGCAGGGCGTGGACCGCCAGTGGGTCAGCGTCTCGCCGAACCACTTCTACCCGTGGGCGCCCGAGGGCCTCGCGGTCTGGGTCGCACTGGAGACGAATCGGCTCATCGCCGCGCACGCGGCGCTCGCGCCGGATCGCCTCACCGGCCTCGGTGTCGTGCCGTTGCAGCACCCGGAGCGCATCGTGGAGTGCCTCGACGACGCGATCCTCGGCCGCGGCCTCGCGGGCGTGGAGATCTCATCGTTCGCGGGCGACGTCGAGCTCTCGGACGAACGACTCGAGCCGTTCTGGGCGCGGGCGGCGGAGCTGGGGGCAGTGGTGTTCCTGCATCCCTTCGGCTGCAGCCTCGACGAGCGGCTGGATCGGTTCTACCTCTCGAACACGGTGGGGCAGCCCACCGAGAATGCCGTCGCCCTGTCGCACCTCATCTTCGCGGGCGTGCTCGACCGGCACCCCGGGCTGAAGATCGTGGCGGCGCACGGCGGCGGCTACCTGCCGTTCGCCATCGGCCGCTCGGATCGCGCCTGGCACGTGCGGCCCGAGGCGCAGCGATGCCGGCACGCGCCATCGACGTATCTGCGGAAGCTGTGGTTCGACACCGTCGTGCACGATCCGGTGGCGATCCGGCACCTCGTGGAGGTCGCCGGCGCGTCGCAGGTCGTGCTCGGCAGCGACTTCCCGTTCGACATGGGCCTGGACGACCCGGTAGCGCTGGTGCGCGGCGCGGGCCTCCCGGCCGAGTTCACCGAGCGGATCCTCGCAGGCAACGCCGAGGCGCTCCTCGAGTCGCGAGTGAGCGCGTGAGGATCGCCGGCTGTGTCTCGTCACTCTTTAGTTGTTTTTAGACTAAAGAGTGACTAGAATCGACTGTGACGTCGGGGCCGCCGCAGGCCCGTTCCCTGCGGCGAAGCCGCCCAGGGGCACACCCCGTCGCGTCGATCGCCCGGTCGTACGGGCACCACGCGTATGAGCATGTCACCGTGGAGGCGCCGCCTCCTGATCGTCTCCCTCCTGACGGTCGCCATCCTCGGAGCGCTCGATCACACGATCGTGTCGACTTCCCTGGCCACCGTCGCGGGTGAGCTGGGAGCCCTCGCCCAGATGGGGTGGGTGGTCGTGGGCTACACGCTGGCGAGCACCGTGCTGCTGCCGATCATCGGCAAGCTCGGCGATGCGGTCGGTCCTCGAGGCGTGTTCCTCGTATCGCTCGTGCTCTTCCTCGTCGCATCGCTTGCGTGCGGCTTCGCGCAGGACATGCCACAGCTCATCGGCGCGCGCGTGGTGCAGGGCATGAGCGCGGCCGGGCTGCAGCTCATGTCGCAGACGATCGTCGCGCGGGTGACCTCGCCACGGGAACGCCCCCGGTATCTCGCGATCATCGGCGCCGCATTCCCGGTCGCCATCCTCATCGGTCCCGTGGTCGGCGGCCTGATCACCGATCACTGGGGCTGGCCGTGGGTGTTCTGGATCAACATCCCGTTCGGCGTCGCCGCGCTCCTGCTGGCGCTCGTCGCCGTGCCGAAGCTCGCCGGTTTCGGCCGGCGACGGTTCGACATCGCAGGCTCCCTCTCGTTCGCGACCGCGATGGTCGCGCTCGTGCTCGCCGTCACGTGGATCGGCGATCCCGCGCGTGCTGCGGCATCCGCCGTCTCCTTCGTCGTGGCAGGCATGGCCTTCGCCGCCTTCTTCCTCATCGAGATGCGCGCCACCGAGCCGCTGGTCCCGCTTCGGCTCTTCGCGAATCGGACGATCGCCGCCGGCACGGCGCTGTCCGCGATCATCGGCATCGGACTGTTCTCCATCACCGCGTATCTGCCCACCTACTTCCAGATGGCGTATCGCACGACGGCGACGGTGTCGGGTCTCGTCCCCATCGCGACGGTCTTCGGGATGCTGGTGTCGAACCTCGCCACCGGATGGCTGGTGAGCCGCACCGGCCACTACCGCGTGTACTGCATCGCCGGCACCGCCCTCAGCGCTGCCGGGCTGGCTGTGATGGCCGTGTTGCCCGTCGGGCTGCCGCTGTGGGTGCCGATGATCGTCATGGCCGTCGTCGGAATCGGCACGGGGGCGTTCATGAGCCTCGTCATCGCGGTCGTCCAGAGCGCGGCCCCTCACCGCGACATCGGCAGCATGACGGCCACCGTCAACCTCGTGCGCCAGATCGGGTCGACGGTGGCGACGGCGGTCATCGGCGGCATCATCGGCTTCGGGGTCGCGGGACTGCTGCCGGCGACACTCGATGCCGCGACGCTGACTCCCCAGTTCGTGCAGCAGGCCGCCGAGTCGGTTCAGGCGCAGGTCGCCGAGATTTACGGCGGCGTCTTCTCACCCGTCTTCGCGGCGCTCGCCGTCACGTACGCCGCCGGCATCGTCGCCGCGGTGCTCCTTCCCGCCCGACGCCTCTCGGACGATTCCGAGCCCGTCCCCGCACCCAGCTCCGAACCGCTCACCGCGTGACCAGAAGAGGTACACCCATGTCTGACAGCCCCACCGTCGCCATCGTCGGCAGCGGACCGATCGGCTCCGCCTACGCCCGCGTCATCCTCGAGTCGAGTCCCGACGCGCGCGTCGTGATGTTCGAGGCGGGGCCGCAGCTCACGGCTGTGCCGGGCGAGAGCGTGCGAAACATCGCCGACCCCGACGAGAAGGCGCGCGCCCGCGAGATGTCGCAGGGGCCGCAATCGGGCGCGTTCCGCGAGGGCCTCGGCATTCCCGCCGGCGTCGTCGCCGAGGGGATGTTCACCGCCCGGCAGGGCACTCATCTGCTCGACTTCGGCGGAGCGGGCTCGGCTCACGCACCCACCTTCCCCGCGGCGGCCGCCGCCACGAACGTCGGCGGTCAGGGGGCTCACTGGACGTGCGCCATCCCTCGTCCGGCCTTCAGCGAGAAGATCGGCTTCATCGAGGACGCCGAGTGGGAGGAGCTCATCACGGCGGCGGAGGGGCTGCTGCATGCGCAGAGCGCGGCGTTCGCGGACTCGGCCATCGGCACCGCCATCCGGTCCCTCCTCGACGAGGAGTTCGGCGCCGAGCTGCCCCCCGGCTACGGAGTGGGAACTCTCCCGGTCGCGGGCGATCCGCAGGCCGACGGCTCGATGGTGTGGGCCGGCGCGAACACCGTCCTCGGTCCGCTCATCGAAGAGGGCACGCCCGAGTCGGTCCGCTTCACGCTGCGCGACCTCACGCTCGTACGGCGCATCGAGCACGAAGGCGGCGAGGTGACCGGCGTCACGATCGAAGACCTGCGGACGAAAGAGGTCTCCTTCTTCGCAGCCGACGTGGTCGTCGTGGCCGCCGACGCGTTCCGCTCTCCGCAGCTGCTCTGGGCGTCAGGCATCCGTCCCCGTGCGCTCGGTCGGTACCTCACCGAGCATCATGTCGTCATCACGACCGTGGCCCTCGACGAAGGGCGCATGAGTGGGCTGATCTCCCAGGACGCGTTCGCGCGTGAACTCGCGCGCCGCGCCCAGAACGCGGCCGACCCCGTCGCCGCCGTCAACCGCATTCCGTTCTCGGAGCCCGAGCACCCCTTCTCGCTCCAGGTGATGTACGCCGAGAACCCGCCGTTCCAGCTCGATCCGACCCATCCCGCGGCGGGTAACCGGTGGGGCTACGTGAACATGGGCTACGGCGTGCGCAAGCACCCCCGCATCGAGGACGGCGTCACCTTCGACGATGCCGAGCTCGACTACCGGGGCCTTCCGAACATGACGATCGAGTATGCGCTGACGGATGCCGAGCAGCCCGAGCTCGACGCGGCCCACGAGCGCGTCCGCCGTGCCGGCGCCGCCCTCGGCACCTTCGTGGCCGAGCCGCGACTTCTCCCCAACGGCTCGAGCCTGCACTACATGGGCACCATGCGCATGGGCCCCGCGGACGACGGCACATCGGTCGCCGACCCGTGGTCGCGCGTGTGGGGATTCGACAACCTCGTGGTCGGCGGCAACGCCCTGATCCCCACGGCCAACACGATGAACCCGACCCTCATGAGCGTCGCGATCGCGGTGCGCGGGGCGCGGCGCGTGGTCGAGCAGCTCTCGGAAGCACGCCAGGACCAGGTCGTCCGCTGACGGAGCCCGATGCCGAGCTGCGCGCCGGGCCGGTCGCAGAACTCCGCGGAAACGACCGCGCGGACCGGGCGGAGCCCCAGGATCGGGCGCTCCCGCGCGGATTCGGTGGAGTTCGGCGGCTGCGGACGTTCAGACGCCCGCGATGCGGTCGGCCATGACCTTCGCGCCGGCCGACGAGGTCGTGCCGCCGTCGACCGGGATCTCGGCGCCGGAGAGGTAGGACGCGGCATCCGAGAGCAGGAACGCCACGAGTTCCGCGACCTCGTCGACCCGACCCACCCGCTCGAGCGGCGTCAGAGCGAGCTGCGCGGCGCGCATCGTCTCGGGCGCGCTCGCCGTCATCGGCGTCTCGATGAACCCCGGATGCACGATGTTGACGCGGATGCCGCGCGGGCCCAGCTCCGTCGCCGCGACATGGCTGAGGCCGCGAAGGCCCCACTTCGACGTGGTGTAGGCGACCGGGTAGTGCGCGTTGAGTCCGGCCGACGATCCGATATTGACGATCGACGACCCGGGGCCCATGAGCGGGGCGAGTGCCTGGATGCCGAGCATCGGCCCCGTGAGGTTGACCGAGAGCACGCGATCCCAGTCGACCCGCTCGACAGCGCCCAGTCGCGCGCGGTGGGTGATCCCGGCGTTGTTCACCAGACCGCGTAGCGGCTCGCCGCCGAGACGTTCTGCCAGGTCGGCGGCGAGGACTGCCCAGTCACCCTCGTCTGCGACGTCGAGCCGCCGATACTCGACGCCCGGCGTCGCTTCGGGCGGAGCGTCCACGACGTCGGTCGCGACGACGCGGGCACCCGCCGCGGCCAGCAGCCGCGCTTCGGCGGCTCCCTGCCCGCCGCCCGCTCCCGTGACGACGATCGTGCGTCCTTCGAGTCCTGGAAAGGTCATGGGGCGAACGTAGTCCGCCGCGAGAGGGTCGGGAACCGGCATCCGCTGATGTCCCGCATCGGGATCGGCGAACGTGGTGGCGGCGGCACGCGCCGATCTCGGACCGACGGTCAGAGACCCCGCGCCCGCTTCACCAGCTGCGCGTACACCTCCGCGCTGGGCTTGGCGGTGCGCTCGAAGGTCTCGCGGTCGACGCTGTGCAGCCCGAGCTGCGGGCCGTAGCCGAAGATCCACTCGAAGTTGTCCATCAGCGTCCAGTGGCAGTAGCCGAGCACCGGCACGCCGTCGGCGATCGCCTGTGCCAGACCGGCCAGCGACGGCTCGAGGAAGGCGGCACGGATGCTGTCATCCGGCGTGCCCACGCCGTGCTCGCTGACGAGGATCGGAACGCGCGCGACCGAGTAGGCGTACTCGACGGCTCCGCGGAGCGAGTCGGGCTCGACGGCGGTGCCCATGCCGTTGAGGCTCGCGCCGGGTTCGGGCGGCAGCTGGCCGTCGGGGCCGTACGCGATGCGCTCGTAGTTCTGGACCCCGACGAAGTCGTCGCCCTGGGCGAGCTCGAGCCAGTGCTCGTAGACCTCGGCGCGCTTGCGATCGCGGATGGCCTCGCCGCCCGGTCCGGCGACATCGTCGACCAGGGCGAGCGAGAGGCCGACGCGCAGGTCGGGGCGACGCGCCTTGATCGCCGCCTTGCCGGCGCGGTGGCCGGCGGTCATGCCGGCGCGCATGCCGGCGAAGTCCTCGCGCAGCATGACGTTGCCGGCGCGGTAGGTCTCGACGCCGGCTTCCCGCCCGGCCGCCTCGAGCGTCTGGCGCTCCAGTTCGGCGACGAACTCGGGCAGGTGCGCCCACGTCAGCATCTCGGGCAGGTCCGGCTCGTTGAAGGTGACGGCGAGGGCGATCCGATCCCCGAAGCGGTCCATGACGACACCGCAGTACCGGGCGAACAGCTCCGGCGCCTCGGCATCGAGCCACGCACCGCGCGCCGCGAACCAGTGCGGCGACGTGAAGTGGTTGAACGTCACGATCGGCGCGAGCCCGCGGCCGAGGCATCCGTCGATCACGGCCTCGTAGTGCGCGAGCGCCTCGTCTGAGAACTCTCCCTCCCGAGGCTCGATGCGCGCCCACTCCACAGAGAAGCGGTAGGCGTTCAGCCCGAGTCCGGCGACGAGGTCGAGATCGGACTCCCACAGCTCCCACCCGTTCGTCGCCTTGCCTGAGCGTTCCTGGAAGACGGTGGGCGTCACGTTCTCGAGGAACCACGTGTCGCTGTGGACGTTGTCGCCCTCGTTCTGGTGTCCGGCGGTGGCGACGCCCCAGAGGAAGTCGGAGGGGAAGACGGGCGATGTCATGGGCGAGTCCTTTCTCGGCATCCTCAGCCTGCCACAATTGTTCACTCAATAAAAGTATGTTTCACTGTGCGGATCCCGAGCGGATCGCGCACATTAGGCGTTCGCTAACGGGGAGCAGGTGAATCCGAATGGCCAAACGGGTCGTCCGGGGTCAGCCTTGGTCCAAGGATCGCGCCACCCGACTGCGATCCGCGACACCGAAGTCCGCAGCAGCACACCGATCACAGGAGATCAGGATGTCCCGTCACACCATCCGCGGCGCCGCCGTCATTGCGGCCGTCGCCGCCACCGCCCTCACCCTCACCGCCTGCAGCGGAGCCGCTGTATCCAGCGACGACGGAGATGCGGCCGACACGTCGAAGCTCACCATCGCCCTCGACTCAGATCAGGCCGCGCTCGGCTACGACCCCGTGCGCTACGGCAGCGGGCAGCGGTTCTTCTACGAGGGCATCTACGACTCGCTGTTCCTCCTCGACGAGGACGGTCAGGTCGTGCCCGACCTCGTCACGTCGTTCGAGTACAACGAGGACCAGACGCAGCTGACGCTCGACCTCGACACCACGGCCACGTTCGACGACGGCACGGCCCTCAGCGCCGACCTCGTCAAGGAGAACCTCGACGCCCGCGGCAATCCCGATCTCTCGGCCTACAGCGGCTTCGCCGCCGGCGGTCAGAACGAGATCTCGGACGTCACCGTCGTCGATGACGACACCGTCACGCTCACCTTCGCCGCAGCCCAGCCGGGGTTCGAGGCGAACCTCGTGCTGCCCGCGGGCGCCATCGTCGGCCCGACGGGCGCGGCGGACCGTTCCAGCCTCGACACGACGCCGGACGGCTCCGGCCCGCTCACGGTCGACGAGGACGCGACCGTCAAGGGCAACTCCTACCTGCTCGTGAAGAAGGACGACCACGACGCCGCGGCGGACTACCCGTTCGACTCCTATGAGTTCCGTCCGATCCTCGACCCCCAGGCGCGTGTGAACGCGGCCATCTCGGGTGAGGTCGATCTGGCGTTCATCACCTCGGACACGCAGGCGCAGGTCGAGTCGGCCGGTATCGGGCTCGTCGCGAACGGCGGCACCGTCCAGAACATCGTCGCGTTCGACAAGGCAGGCGCCCTCGGCCCGCAGTGGGCGGACCCGCGCGTCTACCAGGCCCTCTCGATGGCGATCGACCGCGAGGCGTACGTCAACGCCGTGCACCCGGGTGAGCTGCCGACGGCGAACGCCCTGCCGGCCGACAACCCCGGATACCTGCCCGAGCTCGATGAGGAGTACGCCTACGACCCCGACGCCGCCAAGGACCTCCTCGCGGAGGCCGGCTACCCCGACGGGTTCGACTTCACCTTCACGATCTCGTCCGCGAGCCAGCGCGACCTCGAGGCACTGCAGCCGTACTGGGAGGCGATCGGTGTCAACATGACGCTGAAGAACGCGGCCTCGACCGAGGAGATCTTCGCGGTCGTGCAGACCGAGCCGCTGGGCGGCCCGCTGCCGCTGACCTGGACCAACCCCCTGGGCAACGTGTTCGGCGTGCTGTTCGGCTTCGCGAACTTCCACGGTGCCGAGAACCCCGAGATCCAGGCGGCCGCCAGTGCCTACGGGGCGGCGACCGGCGACGAGGAGGCCCAGGCCGCTGCGCTGAAGGATCTCAACCGCGCGATCGTCGACTCGGGATGGCTCATCCCGCTGTTCGAGCAGCTCGCACCGTGGGCCTACAACACGGCGAAGGTGGCCGAGCCCACCTTCCCGGGCGCCGAGGCCTTCCCGATCCTGGCCACGATCCAGCCCGCATCCTGATCCGATGGCGGTGCCGGCGGGTC
>NZ_DATCVK010000161.1:0-10750 GCF_036566905.1 Microbacterium sp.
GCCGGCGCGCACACGCTGTGGGACACGCTCGACGGACGCACCGCCGACGACGTCATCGCCTTCCACGCGGCGCACCGCGCACGCGTCCACGCCTCCGACCCGGCCGAGGAGATCGCCCGATGACTGAGAACCTCGCCACCGCGGCGGTACGACCGAGCGGCCCTTTCCGCCTCGGCGACCGCGTGCAGCTCACCGGCCCGAAGGGCCGGCTCCACACGATCACCCTGCGCGAGGACGGCGAACTGCACACGCACCACGGCGTCCTCAAGCACACGCAGCTCATCGGCCAGCCGGACGGGTCGGTGGTGGCCAACAGCGGCGGCCACGAGTACCTCGCGCTGCGCCCGCTGCTGCGGGACTTCGTGATGTCGATGCCGCGCGGCGCCGCCATCGTCTATCCGAAGGATGCCGCCCAGATCCTCGCCGAGGCCGACATCTTCCCGGGCGCCACGGTGGTGGAGGCCGGGGTCGGATCGGGGGCACTGTCGCTGTGGCTCCTCCGGGCGATCGGCGACCACGGACGCCTGGTGTCGTTCGAGCGCCGTGACGACTTCGCCGCCGTCGCCCGCGCGAACGTCGAGACCTTCATCGGCGACGTCCCCGCGAACTGGGACGTGGTCGTCGGCGACCTGGCCGAGGAGCTCACCGACACGGTGGCCCCGGCATCCGTCGACCGCGTCGTCCTCGACATGCTGGCGCCGTGGGAGTGCATCGACGTGGTCGCCGAGGCGCTCACGCCCGGCGGCGTGGTCGTCTGCTACGTCGCGACCGCGACCCAGTTGAGCCGCGTCGCGGAGTTCATCCGCGGCACCGGGCTGTTCACCGAGCCCGACGCGAACGAGACGATGGTGCGCGGCTGGCATGTCGAAGGACTGGCCGTGCGTCCGGACCACCGCATGGTCGCGCACACCGGCTTCCTGATCTGGGCGCGGCGCCTGGCACCGGGGGCCGTGGCACCCGAGGTCAAGCGCCGGGCCTCGAAGTCTAGCTACGGCGACGAGGACGTCGAGCTGTGGACGCCGGGAGCGGTCGGCGACCGGCAGATCACCGACAAGAACCTGCGCAAGCGCGTCCGCGAGGCCGAGCGTGCCGCAGAGGGGGCCCGTCAGGCGGCGGGACGCGCGGGCGAGCCCGACGCCACCGCCTAGACTGTTCCGGTGCGCAAGATCCCCGCTGCCCTCGCCGTCCTGGGACTGGTGACCGTCGGTCTGGCCGGATGCTCGATGCCCGGCTCGTCGTCCGACTGCTCCCGTCCCGCCGTGTCCGACGCCGACGTCATGGACCTCATCGACGTCACCGGCGACACCGAGGACCAGCCCGAGGTCGACGTGTACACGCCGCTGCACGCGCCGCACCTGGCCTACGAGGACGTCGTCACCGGTGACGGCACGCCGATCACGGCACAGAACCAGCTCATGGTGGTCGACGTCGCACTCTTCAGCGGCACGACCGGGGAGCCGATCGTCGCGACCGCGTATGACGGCGACCTGTCGCGCGTCTCGTCGCCGGATCAGTGGACGACGAACTTCCCGGGCTTCGAAGACGCCCTGCAGTGCGTCACCGAGGGCTCCCGCGTCGCGGTCGCGCTCTCGCCCGACGACATGTCGCCCGACGTCTCGGTCGGCTTCGGCCTGGACGAGGAAGACACCGTCGTCGCCGTCATCGACCTGCGCAAGGTGTACCTCCCCGCCGCGGACGGTCAGAACCAGTTCAACAGCGGCTTCGGCCTGCCCACCGTCGTGCGTGCGCCCGACGGCCAGCCGGGCCTGATCATCCCCGACGGCGCCCCGCCGACCGACCTGGTCGTCCAGACCCTGAAGAAGGGCGCCGGCGAGACGGTGACCGGCGACCAGCCGGTGCGCGTCCACTACAGCGGTGTCGTCTGGGGCGAGGACGAGACGTTCGACAGCACGTGGGGCGATCAGCCGGTGTCGGTCACGGCCGACTCGGTCGTCCCCGGTTTCGCGAAGGCGCTCGATGGCCAGACCGTCGGCTCGCAAGTGCTGGTCGTCGTCCCGCCCGACCAGGGCTACGGCGACGACGCCAACGGCGCCGTGCCCGCCGGGTCGACGCTCGTCTACGTCATCGACATCCTCGGCGTCGACGTCCCGCCGGCGGAGTGACCGCGGTCCGCGACCCGGGTCGCGGGCGGCTCTAAGATAGGCGGGTGCCTGCCACTGCCGCCGCGAAGATCCCGCCCGAGGAGCGCCTTGTCAACCTCGTGGTGGCCCTCATCGCGACCGACCAGGGGCTGACGAAGGACACCATCCTGACCTCGGTCGCCGGCTACCGCGAGCAGAGCGAGGCGGGCGCATCGAAGGATGCGCTCGAGAAGATGTTCGAGCGCGACAAGGAGTCGCTCCGCGGCCTCGGCGTGCCGATCGAGACGATCGGCGACTGGGCGGACCCCGACGACCTGCGCGAGGCGCGCTATCGCGTGCCGAGCGCCGAGTACGAGCTGCCCGAGGACATCGAGTTCACGCCGGCCGAGCAGGCGCTCCTCACCCTCGCCGGCGGCGTGTGGAGCCAGAGCTCGATGTCGGACGACGCCCGCAGCGGTCTGCGGAAGATCCGCGCGCTCGGCGATCTCGTCGACGAGCCCATCATCGGATTCTCGCCGCGCCTCAGCCTGCACGACCCCGCCTTCCCCGGGCTGCAGCAGGCGATCGAGTCGAGCCGCGTGGTCACCTTCCCGTACCTCAAGCCGGGGGAGGAGGCTCCTCGCATGCGGCGTGTGCAGCCTCTGGCCCTCATCGAGTACGAGGGCCGCTGGCACGTGTTCGGCATCGACCTCGACGTGCGCGCAGACCGCACCTTCCTGCTCCAGCGCATCGTCGGGCCCGTCACCCTCACGCGCACCTCGTTCGACCCGGCGCTGCGCGAAGGCGCGGGGGAGCGTGCGCTGGCGGGCCTCGACGAGGTCGCCGCCCGCAACTCGGCCCTCCTCGAGGTCAACCCCGGCACCGAGGCCGCGCTCCGGCTCGCCCGCCGCGCGAAGCCGGCCGAGCAGGGCATCCGCGTGCCGTATGTCGACGCCCACATCTTCGCCGACGAGCTCGCCTCGTACGGTCCCGAGGTGCGTGTCGTCGCGCCCGCAGATCTGCGCGACCGCGTGATCGACCGCCTCGCCGCCACACGCGACCTGCATGCGGGAGCGTCGACGGACGTGAGGAGCCGGTCGTGACGGCCCGTAAGCCACTGGTGGCGACCGATCGCGCCGCCCTCATGCTGCAGCTCGTGCCGTACCTCATCGGCAAGGGCGAGGTCTCGCTCGCCGAGGCCGCCGACGAGTTCGACGTCTCATCCGAGCAGATGCGGTCGATGGTCGAGAAGCTGACTGTCATCGGCCTTCCCGGCGACCGGGGCTACTGGCAGATGTCGAACGACCTGTTCGACATCGACTGGGACCTCCTCGACGAGCGCGACCTGATCGTCATCACGAACTCGGTCGGCCTGGAGCGGTCGCCGAAGCTCACCGCCCGCGAAGCCGCGGCGCTGCTGGCCGGTCTGCAGCTGGCGCGTTCCATCCCGGGCGTGGGCGAAACCGAGCTCTACGCGGGGCTGCTCGCAAAGCTGGCGCGCGGAGCGTCCGCCACGCCGGCCGAGGTGATCCTGGCTCCCGAGCCGGTCGACGCCGTGCGCGACCTCGTCGCCGACGCGCTACGTCGCGGCGTCGCCGTCTCGTTCACGTACAAGGCGCCCGACGCCGCCCCCACGACCCGCACCGTCGATCCGGTCAAAGTGCACATCGCGAGCGGGCAGTGGTACCTGCAGGGCTGGTGCCATCTGCGCGAGGCGATGCGCACGTTCCACCTTGACCGCGTCAGCGACCTCGAGCTCACCGGCATCCCGAGCACGCACGCGGGAGATCAGGCGCCGGACTGGTTCGACACCGACGCCGGCGACGTCGTCGCCCGCATCCGCTTCCCCGAAGAGGTCGCGCCTCTGCTCGGCGACTACCTCGACCGCGCGACGCTCGAGACGTCCGGTGGAGTCACGATCGCCACCATGCGGGTCGCGGATGAACTGAGCCTGCGCCGTCTCGCGGCACGCCGCGGCGGCGCCGTCGAGGTGCTCGAGCCCTCCGGCGCGCGCAGGGCCGTGGCCGAGTGGGCCGAAGCCGGCTTGGCGCAATACCGCTGAGGGCGGCTCGGAGCCGCCGTCACAGGGTTACACTGGAGCCACATCCGCACCGACAAGGAGACTCCGCATGGGCGCATTCGGATGGCCGCATCTTCTGATCATCCTCGCGGTGATCCTGCTCCTCTTCGGGGCTGCAAAGCTGCCGGCTCTCGCCAAGAGCCTCGGTCAGTCCGCCCGGGTGTTCAAGGGCGAGATGAAGGCGATGAAGGAGGACGACTCCTCGGCCAAGTCGAAGGCCGAGAACGTGTCGTCGGAAGCTCCGAAGGCCGAAACTCCGGCGAGCTCGAGCAGCACCGCAGACCCGTCCTCCTGACCCGGCGTGGTCACCACGGATCCACCGCGCATCGAGGAGCCCGAGCAGCCTCGGCGCGATAAGCGGATGTCCCTCGGCGGGCATCTGCGCGAACTGCGGAAGCGATTCTTCATCGCGGCGGCCGGCCTCGTCGTCGGCATGGTGGTCGCGTTCCTCATCAGCGGCTGGGTGATCGACCTTCTGTCGCAGCCGATCGTGGAGATCGCCGGGGAGCGGGGCGACCAGTACATCGCCCTCAACTTCACGACCGTCTCGAGCGGCTTCGACCTGCACATGCGGATCGCGTTCGCGATCGGCCTGCTGATCTCGGCGCCGGTGTGGCTGTGGCAGATCTGGGCGTTCATCATGCCCGGGCTCACGCGCAAGGAAGTCCAGTACACGGTCGGCTTCCTGGCCGCGGCGATCCCGCTCTTCATGGCCGGCCTGTACGTCGGCTGGCTGATCATGCCGCACATGGTCGTGCTGATGTCGAACTTCGTGCCGAACGACCAGGGCATCGCGCAGTTCTACGACTACGCCACGTACTACGACTTCGTCTTCAAGCTGCTGCTGGTGATCGGAGTCTCGTTCGTGACCCCGGTGTTCCTCGTCGCACTCAACCTTGCGGGCGTGGTCTCGGGCCGCGACATCCTGAAAGGCTGGCGCGTGGCGATCATCATCATCACGGTCTTCGCCGCCGCGGCGACGCCCGCCGCCGATGTCACCTCGATGCTGCTTCTCGCGGGGATCCTCTGCGTGCTGTACTTCGCCGCGGTCGGGCTGTCCATGCTGTTCGACCGCCGCAAGGCGAAGCGCGCGGCCAGGCTCCTCCCGCCCGAGGTGCCGTGAGCGACCCCGCTCCCGCCGAGCGCTATGCGCGAGCGAGCGCGTCCGCCCGGCTCGACCGCACGCACCCGCTGACGGCCGCGTTCGCGGCGTCGCAGCGGTTCACGCTCGACCCGTTCCAGATCGAGGGATGCCGCGCGCTCGAGGACGGACGGAGCGTTCTGGTCGCCGCGCCCACCGGCGCGGGCAAGACGATCGTCGGCGAGTTCGCCGTGCATCTGGCCATGCAGACGCCGGGCGACAAGGCGTTCTACACGACGCCGATGAAGGCGCTGTCGAACCAGAAGTTCCGGGAGCTGCAGGACGTCTACGGCGCCGACGAGGTGGGTCTTCTCACCGGCGACACGAACATCAACGGCAGCGCACGCATCGTCGTCATGACGACCGAGGTGCTGCGCAACATGCTCTACGCCGACTCCCCGGCGCTCCGCGGCCTCCGCTACGTGGTAATGGACGAGGTCCACTACCTCGCCGACCGGTTCCGCGGCGCGGTGTGGGAAGAGGTCATCATCCACCTCGCGCCCAGCGTGCGACTGGTGTCGCTGTCGGCGACCGTGTCGAACGCCGAGGAATTCGGCGACTGGCTCGACACCGTGCGTGGCGACACCGAGGTGATCGTCTCCGAGACCCGCCCGGTGCCCCTCGAGCAGCACGTGCTGGTGCGCGGCGACCTCCTGCCGCTGTTCGACGACCGCGCCGGCATCGCGACGGCGCAGGTCAACCAGGAGCTCATGCGCATCCGGTCGTTCAAGGGGCCGAACTTCGAGAACAACAGGCGCGCGCAGCAGCTGCGCAGCGGCGACCGCGGTGAACGCGCTCGCTACGCAAGCGGCGGGTACGAGGCACCCCGTCGTCGTCCGAGCCGGGGCAACAAGCGCCCGGTGCGCTCGGCGAACGTGCAGCGCATCGAGCGCCTCGATCGCCCGGACGTCGTCGAGCTGCTGTCGCGGGCGAACCTGCTGCCGGCGATCTTCTTCATCTTCAGCCGCGTGGGCTGCGACGCGGCCGTGCAGCAGGTCCGGCGTGCCGGCGTTCGCCTGACGTCGCAGGACGAGCGTCGCGAGATACGCGCCGTGATCGAGGAGCGCACCCGCACCCTTCTCGAGGAGGATCTCGCCGTCCTGGGCTTCTGGGAGTGGCGCGAGAATCTCGAGCGGGGCGTCGCCTCCCACCACGCCGGGCTGCTGCCGGCGTTCAAAGAGGTCGTCGAGGAGCTCTTCCAGCGCAAGCTCGTCAAGGTCGTGTTCGCGACCGAGACCCTCGCGCTCGGCATCAACATGCCCGCCCGCACCGTGGTGCTCGAGAAGCTCGAGAAGTTCAACGGCGAGGCGCGCGTCGCCATCACGTCGGGCGAGTACACCCAGCTCGCCGGCAGGGCCGGGCGTCGCGGCATCGACGTCGAGGGCCACGCGGTGATCCAGTGGACCGAGGCGCTCGACCCGCAGGCGGTCGCCGCCCTGGCGTCGCGGCGCACGTATCCGCTGAACTCCAGCTTCCGCCCGACCTACAACATGGCCGTCAACCTCATCGACCAGTTCGGCCGGGCGCGAGCGCGCGAGATCCTCGAGTCGTCCTTCGCCCAGTTCCAGGCCGACCGCGCGGTGGTGGGTCTGGCGCGGCAGGTCCGTGAGCAGGAGGAGTCGCTCGCGGGGTACGAGAAGGCGATGACCTGCGACCGCGGCGACTTCGCGGAGTACTCGGGCATCCGCCGCGAGCTGAGCGATCTTGAGAAGGTGAACCGCAAGGACGTCAGTGCCTCGCGGCGCACGCGCGACGAGCGGCAGCGCCAGATCTCGAGCCTGCGCAGGCGCATGCAGCGGCATCCGTGTCATCAGTGCCCGGACCGGGAGCATCACGCCCGCTGGGCCGAGCGCTACTGGAAGCTCAAGCGCGAGATCGACAAGATGCGGCGTCAGATCGACACCCGCACCGGAACGGTGGCGCGGATCTTCGACCGCGTCGTCGACGTGCTGGGCGCGCTCGAGTACGTGGCGGTCGCCGACGACGGGGTCACGACGCTCACCCCCGCCGGCCGCACGATGCGACGCATCTACGGAGAACGCGATCTGCTGGTGGCCGAATCGCTGCGCCGGGGGATCTGGAAGGACCTGGATGCCGCGTCCCTCGCCGCGCTCGCCTGCTCACTGGTCTACGAGCCTCGCCGTGACGACGCCGGGCCGGGGGAGCGGGGGCTGCCCCGCGGCGCGTTCCGGACGGCGTTCGAGGCGACGACATCCCTGTGGCAGGAGCTCGACGACCTCGAGCGCGAGCACCGGCTCCCCGGCAGCGAGCCCGTCTCTGCAGGCCTTGCCCAGGCGATGCACACGTGGGCGCGCGGCGGCATGCTGGATCGCGTGCTGACCGAGGCCGACATGGCCGCGGGCGACTTCGTCCGCTGGGCGAAGCAGACGATCGACCTGCTCGACCAGCTGTCGATCGTCTCGGACCAGCCCGTCGCGGGCACCGCGCGCAAGGCGCTGGATGCCGTCCGCCGCGGCATCGTCGCCTATTCGGCCGTCTGACCCCGCGGCCGCAGAGCATCGTCGTCACGCTCGCCTAGGGTGGAATCCGTGCCACCCGACGCGCCGTCCCGCCCACCGCTGCCGCGCCCGCTCCTGCCCCTGTGGGCGGCGGTCATCGCGGCGGCCGCCGGTGGTCTCATCCTCACGACGGCCTTCCCCGCGCTCGCGTGGTGGCCGATGGTGTTCGTCGCGATCCCGCTGACACTGATCAGCCTCATCGGCCGCCGGGCGTGGGGCGCCGTCCTCGTCGGCCTGGTCTTCGGCCTGGCGTTCTTCCTGGTGAACGTGTCGTTCACCGCGCGCTATCTCGGCCCCGTGCCGTGGCTTGCCCTTGCGACCCTCGAGGCGCTTCTCACGGCGGTGACGGCGGTCCCGATCGCACTGGCCTACCGGTGGCTCCCGCGGGTGCGGACGGGCCCGTGGGCGCGCCTGGTGGCCCTGCCCGCGATCGTGGGCGCCCTGTGGGTGCTGCGGGAGCAGCTGCTCGGCACCTGGCCGTACGGCGGCTTCCCGTGGGGCCGCGTCGGCATCTCGCAGGCCGACAGCCCGCTCGCGAGCGTGGCGTCCTGGGTGGGCGTCGCAGGGCTGTCGTTCTTCATCGTCATGGTGTGCGCGAGCGCGGTCGAGTGGGCGCGGATGCGCCGGTATCGCGACCTGCGTACGGCGGTCCCTGTCGCCGTCGTCGCGATCCTGCTGTTCGCGCTGCCGCAGTTCCCGACGACGGATGCGGGCACCATGCGCGTCGGGGCGGTTCAGGGCAACGGTCCCGCCGGCTACTTCGACGAGCGCGGCCGCAACGACGTGCTGAACGCACAGCTGCAGGCGACGGCTCCGCTCTTCGGCGAAGACCTCGACGTGCTGCTCTGGCCGGAGGGCGGCGTCGACTCCGACCCGACGGCGAACGCGAGCACGGCCGCGACGCTGGACGCACTGGCAGATCGGCTCGATGCGCCGCTCGTCGTCGCGGCGGTCACGCAGCGCGGCGACGAGTACTTCAATTCATCGCTGCTGTGGGAGCAGGATGCCGAGAACCCGGTCGACGTGTACGACAAGCGGCATCCCGTGCCGTTCGGCGAATACGTCCCCGATCGCTGGCTCTACCGCCTGTTCGCGCCGGACCTCATCGATCTCGTGCAGCGGGAGTACACACAGGGCGGCTCCCGGCCGTTCTTCGACGTCGACGGTGTCGGCGTCGGCCTGGCGATCTGCTTCGACGTGATCTATGACGACGTCATCTGGGACGGCGCGCAGGACGGTGCCGAGATCTACATGTTCCAGACGAACAACGCCGACTTCCGCGGCACGGACGAGAACCTGCAGCAGCTCGCGTTCGCCCGCATGCGCGCGGTCGAGACGGGGCGCTCGGTCGTCAACATCTCGACGGTCGGCACGAGCCAGATCATCGCCCCCGACGGCGCGGAGATCGCCGGCATCCCCGCGGACACCGCCGGCCACATGCTGGAGGATGTGCCGCTGCGCACCGGGCTCACGCCCGCAGTGACCTTCGGTGGCGCGATCCAGCTGCTGCTCGTGTGGGGCGGCGTGATCGCGCTGATCTGCCTCGGAGTGCTCGGCCGCCTGCGCCCCGGGAACGCGAAAACGCCGGCCCCGTAGGGCCGGCGTCGCGCGGATGCGGGTCAGGCGCTGAGCTTGTCCGCCGTGACGTTCTCACCGGCTCCGCGGCGTGCGCGGATGTAGGCGAGACGCTCCTCCAGGAGCTCTTCGAGCTCGGGAAGGGTGCGGCGCTCCAGGAGCATGTCCCAGTGGCTGCGCGGGGTCTTGTCGCCCGAGTGATCGACGGTCGCGGTGCCGTCGCCCACCCGCAGCAGCGCCTCGGCGCCGCACGTGCGGCACTCCCAGGCGGGCGGAACCTCGGCGTCGGCCGCGAAGGTCAAAGTCGTGTCACGTCCACACGAACTACACGTGTAGATATGCTGTGCGCGCTCATGGAACACGACGCCCTCTTCGCTCTGTAGGCTCTGGGCGCCGAGTCGGATGCCGCGCAGACTGCGGTCTGCCATTTTGTGGTCCTCTCGTCGCTGTACAGGTATAACGAAGTGACCTGTGCGGATCATCCGAAGGAGCCCTGTTCATCGACCTTTCACAGTGGATGCACAGCGGGGCTCGCGGTCGGTCGTGCGAGCGTGCTATGTCAGTGCGGAGAGCGCGACGTCGGCGCGATCGGTGACGATGCCGTCGACGCCCATCGAGACGAGGCGGGTCATGTCCTCGGGGTCGTTCACCGTCCATACGTGGACCTCGACGTCGTGCCGGTGCGCGGCGGCGATGAGGCGCGGCGTGACGATGCGGAGGCGCCCCTGACGCTCCGGCACCTGCAGCGCGTCGATGCCTGAGAGCGCACGGGCCAGCAGCCGATCCGACCGCGACGCGACGGCGGCCAGTACGCGCCCGATGGTGCCGCGGCCGGCCGACGTCGCAAGGCGAACGCCGCGGCCCGCCGCCACAGCGGCATCGAGGGCAGTGCGCCGGCGCGCGTCGGAGAAGCTCGTCAGCAGCACGCGGTCGCCGAAGGCCGCGACCGTCGTGCCGACGGCGGACGCGGCAGCCGTCGCCTTCACGTCGAGGTTGAACCTCGTCGCCGGGAACGCGTCCAGCGCCTGAGCGAGCGTGATGAGCCCGCCGCGTCCGGTCATGAGCTCCTCGAGCTCGCGCACGGGGATGTGGGCGACCTTGCGCGGGTCGCCGGTCACGCGCGACAGGTCGTCGTCGTGGAAGAGCACCGCCACGCCGTCCGCGGTGAGGTGGCAGTCGGACTCGACGTAATGCGCCCCGGCGGAGTGCGCGGCGGCCACGGCGGCGAAGGAGTTCTCCACGATGCCGCCGCGGGCGGCGTCGGGCGTCACGAGTCCGCGGTGCGCGAGGACGCGCGGCGTCGCGACGCCGGTGAACCACGGGTGGGTCACGGGGTGGGCGGGGTGACTGCGGG
>NZ_DATCVK010000162.1:0-6399 GCF_036566905.1 Microbacterium sp.
AGCAGCGCCGCCATCTGGTCCATGATGCCGGTGGGGGCGCCGACGGCGCCGGCGGCCAGCGCCGCCTCCACCGCGGTGTCGAGCTCGGGCACGGAGATCTCGAAGTCGTCGCGCATCGAGGCGTGCGACGCGACGAGGAGGTCGCCGATGGCGGTCGGGCCCTGCTCGCGGAGGGTGCGCACGGTGTCGAGCACGCGCTGGTTCTCGGTGACGATGTGGCGCACGCGACGGAACGTCACGTCGTCGACGAGCTCGGCGAGACGGGGGAGATCTTCGAGGCTGACATCCCGCAGCGCGGGAACGCCGAGCGCGGCGGCTCCGCGCTCGCAGGCGGCCCGGCGCTCGCCGTAGCCGCCGGTCGCGTGCGAGTGCTTCACGCCGGTGTCGATGACGACGAGCTCGAGCCCGGCATCCGCGAAGCCGAGCTCGACGACCTCTGTCTCGAGCGAGCGGCAGTCCAGGAAGATCGCGGCGTCGGCGCGGCCGAGCAGCGCCGCCATCTGGTCCATGATGCCGGTGGGGGCGCCGACGGCCTCGTTCTCGGCGCGGCGGCCGACCTTCGCCAGGGCGACGCGGTCGATGTCGATTCCCCACGCGTCGGCGAGGGCGACGGCGGTCGCGCCCTCGATCGCCGCCGACGACGACAGCCCCGCGCCGACGGGCACGTCGGAGGCGAAGGCGAGGTCGACGCCGGGGACGGACGCCGGGTCGGTTTCGGATGCCGCCAGCAGCGCCCACGCCACACCCAGCGGGTAACGGGCCCACTCGGGCACCTCGTCGCGGCGCTCGGGGAAGACCTCCGCGAGCTCGGCCACGGCCAGCTCGGCGGTCGTGCCGTCGAACGTCGAGGCGACGCGCACGCGGAAGACCCCGTCGGCACGCGGGGCGAGCGCGACGTGCGTGCGGTGCTGGATGGCGAAGGGCAGCACGAAGCCGTCGTTGTAGTCGGTGTGCTCGCCGATGAGGTTCACGCGCCCGGGGGCCGACCAGGTGCCGACCGGTTCGGCGCCGAACCGGTCGGCGAAGAGTGCCCGGGAGTTCGCGGCGGCGCGGGTGTCGGTGGCGGTCACGGGGTCTCCTCGGGGATGGATGCGACGGCCTCGCGCAGCTTCGCGGCGGCCGACTCGGGCGGGATGTCGCCGATCCAGGCGCCCATGGCGGCCTCGGATCCGGCGAGGAACTTGAGCTTGTCGGCGGCCCGGCGCGGCGACGTGAGCTGCAGGTGCAGCCGTGCCGTATCGCGACCGCGGTGCACGGGGGCCTGATGCCACGCCGCGATGTACGGCGTCGGCGAGTCGTAGAGCGCGTCGACGCCGCGCAGCAGACGCAGGTACAGGGGAGCGAGCTCGTCGCGCTCGGCATCCGTCGTCGCGGCGAAGTCGGCGACGTGGCGGTGGGGCAGCAGGTGGATCTCGATCGGCCAGCGTGCGGCGAACGGCACGAATGCCGTCCAATGCTCGCCCTCGAGGATCACGCGCTCGCCCGCGCGCTCGAAGGCGAGGATGCGCTCGAAGAGGTCGGGTCCTTCGCGGTCGATCGATGCGAGCAGGCTCGTGGTGCGCGGCGTGATGTACGGGTACGCGTAGATCTGCCCGTGCGGGTGGGGGAGCGTCACGCCGATCGCCTCGCCGCGGTTCTCGAACGGGAACACCTGCTCGACGCCGGGGAGCGCCGACAGCGCGGCGGTGCGGTCGGCCCACGCCTCGATGACGGTGCGGGCCCGGGTGCGGCTGAGAGAGCCGAACGACCCGGAGTGCTCGGGGCTGAAGCACACGACCTCGCAGCGGCCGACGCTCGTGCGCGTGCGGCCGAGGCCGGGGGCGACGAGATCGTCGAGGTCGCGGGGGGCGTCGGCGCCAGCCGGCGCATCGCCGAGCGCTTCCGTGAGGGCCGGGCCGAACGACGGCGACTTGTTCTCGAAGACGGCAACGTCGTACCGCGACGGGATCTCGGACGGGTTCGTCGGCGTCTGCGGTGCGAGCGGGTCGAGCTCGGCGGGCGGCAGGAACGCGCGGTTCTGGCGTGCGGCAGCGATCGAGACCCAGTCGCCGGTGAGCACGTCGCGACGCATGGTCGCGGTCTCGGGCCGGGGCGCGAGGTCCCGCGCATCCACGGAGCGCTCCGGGCCGAGCGCCGTGCCGGGGTCGTCGTAGTAGATGAGGTCGCGGCCGTCGGCGAGTCGGGTCGGGCGCTTGACGACACCGGCGCCGAGCGCTTCGCCCGGAAGATCGCGGGCCGACGTCGCTAGGTCATCCAGGGGCGTGTTCACGTCAACACGGTAGCAAGTCCGCTATGTTAGCGTCAACATGGATCAGGGAACGCGGATGCCGCGCGTCACGCTTCGCTCGGCATCCGAGCCGAATCGGGGTGGGTTATGACGGCCAGGCGGGTGTCGATGGCGGACGTGGCCGAGCGCGCCGGCGTCTCGGGTCAGACCGTGTCGCGCGTGGTCAACGCGAGCCCGCGCGTCGATCCCGAGACCCGCGCCCGGGTCGAGTCGGCGATGTCGGAGCTCGGTTACCGTCCGCATCGCGCGGCCCGCGCGTTGCGCACCGGTCGCACTCAGACCATCGGCCTCGTGGTGTCGACGCTCGCCTCGGTCGGCAACTCCCGCATGCTGCAGGCGGTGGCGGATGCCGCGGCCGCCCGCGGCTACGCGCTCACCGTCGTCACGCTCGGCGCCCAGGGTGACGTGTCGGCCGCCTTCGAGCGCCTGTCCGACCAGGGGGTCGATGGCGCGATCGTGCTGAACGAGGCGACCGAGCGCGTGCGCGAGGCCGACCTCCGCGCGGCGGGACTGACGTTGGTGGTCGTCGACTCACCGCGCGATGAGCGCTTCGGTGTCATCGAGACCGACCACTCGGGCGGCGCGCGACTGGCCGTGGGCCACCTCCTCGACCTCGGGCACGCGACGGTCCACCATCTGGCAGGGCCCGCGGGCTCGTTCGCCGCGGACGAGCGCGAGCGGGGCTGGCGCGAGGCACTGCACGCGTCGGGCGCGCAGGTCCCGCCCGTGGTGCGCGGAGACTGGACCTCGGCGTCGGGGTTCGCCGCGGCATCCGCTCTCCTCGATGGCGGCACGACTGCCGTCTTCGCCGCCAACGACCAGATGGCGCTGGGCGTCCTGCGCGCGTTCGCCGAGGCGGGGCGCGCGGTGCCGGCGGACGTGAGCGTCGTCGGGTTCGACGACGTGGCGGATGCCGCCGACTACCGCCCGCCGCTCACCACGGTGCGCCAGGACTTCGACGCGCTCGGATCGCGCGCGGTCGCGGCGCTCGTCGAGGGCATCGAGGCCGGCGCTCCCGCCGCGTTCGAGACGCTGCCGACGCGGCTCGTCGTGCGCGCGAGCACGGCGCCCGCCCGCTGAGTTCGCCTTTCGCGCCTCCGCGCTCGTCGTTCGGGTGTCACGAAGTGCGGCATCCGCCAGTGTGTCGGCGCGTTTCGTGACACCCGAGCACACAGCAGTGACCCATCAATGGCCGAGGGTGAGACTCAGACGTGGGCGTTGCGGCGGGCTTCCCAGCCGCTCTGCACCATCTCGTCGACGGTGTAGCGGTTCTTCCAGTCGAGGTCGCGGGCGGCGAGCTCGCCGGTCGCGACGATGCGGTCGGGGTCGCCGGCGCGGCGGGGCGCGATCTCGGGCGTGAAGCTGATCCCCGTGACGCGCGCCATCGCGTCCATGATCTCGCGCACGCTCAGGCCGTTCTGCGAGCCGAGGTTGTACGCGGGCTCGATCGGCCGGTTCGCGAGCAGGCGCTGCGCAGCCGCGACGTGGGCGGCCGCGATGTCGGCGACGTGAACGTAGTCGCGCACGTTGGTGCCGTCGGGGGTGTCGTAGTCGTCGCCGTTGATGCGCGGGGTGCGCCCCTCGATGAGCGCCTCGAAGACCAGCGGGAACAGGTTGTGCGGGCTGGTGTCGTAGACGGCGGGGTCTCCGGATCCCACGACGTTGAAGTAGCGCAGCGCGGTGTAGCGGAGCGCGTGCTCGGAGGCGGCGGTGGCGATCGCCTGGTCGCGGATGAGCCACTCGCCGATGAGCTTGGACTCGCCGTACGGCGAGGCCGGGCGCTTGGGCAGGTCCTCGGTCACGAGGGGCACGTCGGGCGTGCCGTAGACGGCGGCCGACGACGAGAACACCAGGTGGGCGACATCCGCCGCCTGCATCGCCGCGAGGAGCGCCCGGGTGCCCTCGACGTTCTGCGCGTAGGTGTGCAGCGGGCGCTGCACCGAGACGCCGGCGTACTTGAAGCCGGCGAGGTGGATGACGCCCTCGACGCGGTGTTCGCGCAGCGTGCGCTCGACGAGGTCGGCGTCGAGGATCGAGCCGGTGACGAACGGCACGCCCTCGGGCACGAAGCCGGCGTGCCCGCTCGAGAGGTCGTCGATGACGACGGGCGAGAGGCCCGCGTCGGCGAGCGCGCGGACGATGTGGGCGCCGATGTAGCCGGCACCTCCGGTCACGAGCCAGGTCATGTCACTCCGTTGGTCGGATTCAGCTGGGGTCGGTTCGCCGAGCGGCGCCGCTTCCATTCTGCCGGGTTCGCCGGACCGCTCCGGATCCGGGCGTCAGACCCCGGCCGACCAGCGCGCCGCGCGCTGCAGCAGCGCGACATGGGAGGGGGAGTCGAAGGCGCGCTCGTCGTGGCCGAGCGATGACACGACGGCGCGCGTGGGGCGCTCCCGCACCCAGACGGCCGGATGCTCGACGCCGTCGACGTCGTGCACGGCGAGCACGCGCACGCCGTCGTCGACCACGAGCTCGCTGTAGCGCTCGTCGAACACGTCGATCGGCGGCATCCCCTCGGTCACGGGGTGGTCGCCGTCGACGATCCTGACGCGTGCGTCGCCGATCGGCGGGTGCCACGACAGGCCCGGCTGCCACTCGCCGCCGATCGCCTCGCGCCACGCCGGATGATCGCGCAGGCTCGACAGTGCCGAGTGGATGGCGACGAGCCCGATGCCGCGGGCGATCGCGGCTCGCAGCCCCGCGTCGGCGGCGAGATCGGCGCGGCGGCCGAGCTCGGTGCCGCCCTCGCGCCACGGGTCGCCCGCGTTGACGATGAGCAGGTCGGCGCCGTCGAGCGTCGCGAGCGCGTGGTCGACGTCGTCATCCACCGTGACGTCCCACCCGTCGCAGCGCAGCGCCGCCGCGATGCGCGCGGAGGTCGCGGGGAAGGGATGCCAGGGGTCGGCGTAGCGGCCGGTTCCGGTGGCGATCACCGCGCGTGGCGCTGAGGGCTCGGCTTCCGGGTGGTCCATGGATACCATGATCTGCAGGATAACGCTTTCCCGCATGGATGTCGCCACCACCGGCGCAGCCGTGCGCTCCCGAGGAGAATGACGCCATGGCCCATACCGTCGTGATCGCCCCCGATTCGTTCAAGGGCACCATCGGTGCGGCCGCGGCGGCCGAGGCCCTCGCCGCCGGGTGGCGGCGGGTGCGGCCGTCCGACGACGTCCGGCTGATGCCGATGGCCGACGGCGGCGAGGGCACCGTCGACGCGTTCGCGGCCGCGGTGCCGGGTGCGCGCCGCATGCCCGTGACGGTGAGCGGTCCCGAGGGTACGCCGGTCGACGCGTCCTGGGTGCTGCTGTCCGCCACCGCGGAGGCCCCGCGTGGAACCGCTGTCGTGGAGCTCGCGAACACGAGCGGCATCGAGCTGCTCGGCACGCCGCCGCGGCTGCGTGCCTTCGACGCGCACACACGGGGCTTCGGCGAGGCCATCGCCGCCGCGCTGGCCCACGGCGTCTCGCGGCTGGTGCTCGGCATCGGCTCGAGCTCGTCCACCGACGGCGGCACGGGCATGCTCACGGCGCTCGGGGCACGGTTCACGGATGCCGCGGGCGCGCCCATCGTCGACGGTGCGCGAGGTGTCGCCACGGTGTCGGCGGCGGACCTGTCTGGCCTCGCGCCCCTGCCGCCGCAAGGCGTGACCGTGCTCAGCGACGTGACCAACCCTCTGCTCGGCACACGCGGCGCAGCCGCCGTCTTCGGCCCGCAGAAGGGTGCGGACCCGGACGACGTCCTCGCACTGGACGCGGCGCTCGCGCGCCTGGCGGCGCTGGTCGACGCGGATCCGGATGCCGCGGGCGCCGGCGCGGCGGGCGGCACGGGCTTCGGCCTGCTGGCATGGGGTGCTCGGCTCGTGCCCGGCTCGGCGGCGGTCGCGGAGCTCGTGGGGCTCGACACCGCGGTTGCTGCGGCGGACGTGGTGGTCACCGGCGAAGGGTCGTACGACGGGCAGTCCGCCGCAGGCAAGGTGCCCGCTCACGTCGGTGCGATCGCGGCGTCCGCCGGGGTGCCGTCCGCGCTGGTCGCGGGGCGCATCACCGGCGAAGCCGACACCGCCGGCTTCGCCGCGACGTCGTCGCTGACCGCCCTCGCCGGGTCGGGGGATG
>NZ_DATCVK010000163.1:0-5778 GCF_036566905.1 Microbacterium sp.
CGTGCCGCCGGCGGCGGCCGTTCCGCCCGGAGCAGTGGCGTCGTCGGATGCCGCAGGCCCGAGCGGAGGGCTCCAGCGGGGGTCGTCGCTCTCGGCGTCGAGCTGCGCCAGCTCCTCTTCGAGGCGGCGGATGCGCTCGTCCTGGTCGCTGATCGTGCCGATGCGACCAAGGAACTCGGGATCGTCGTCCGGCGCCCGGCGGGCGGCGACGGACGAGGCGCGCACGCGTCCGACGACGAGCCAGAGCAGGCCGCCGAGGACGGGCAGGAGGACGACGATGAGGATCCAGACCGGCTTGCTCACACCGCGGTGGCGGCTCGGGGGCTGGACCGCGCAATCGACGATGGTGAAGACCCAGAACGCGGTCGCCACCAGGGCCAGTATCAACAGCACCCGAGGCATCTTCCCATCCTAGGCGGGCGCGGCCCGGCGTGGGCGTGCGCGGACGCTCCGTGACGCAACCGTCGCCGAACCCGCCCGCGGCGCGAACGTAGGATGGATGGGTGAAAGCGCGCTCGGCCATCGTCTACTCGGTGCTGCGGCTGCTGGCGTTCCTCGTGCCGTTCGGCATCCTGATGCTGTTCCCGATCATGCAGGAGTACTACTGGCTCGCGGCCATCTTCGCCGCGCTCATCGGCCTGAGCCTGTCGGTGCTGTTCTTGCGCAAGCCGCTCGAGGACGCGACGTCGGGTCTCGCCGAACGCCGTGCCCGGTCGCGCCGCGCGGTCACCGACGAGCAGGCGGAGGATGCCGCGGCCGACGCCGCCACCCCCGCCCCGCCCAGCGCGGCGGATGCCGCCGCGCCCACCGCGCAGGCCGCACCCGAGACCGACGCACCCGACGCCCGCGCCTGAGCTGCGCGCACCTTCGGAGTGCCTGCGGCATCCTCCAACAGGTCAACCGCGCTTCCACAGGAGAATGAGCCGCTGAACGTCCTGTGCAAGCGCGGTTGACCTGTTGCCATGGGAGTGCGCAGACCGCAAAGGAGCGTGTCCGGCGCTAGCCCGGATGCCGCCACGACCACCCGCCGCGGCGTCGCCTCGCGCAGCCGGGCGCGGACGCGCTGGGCGCGGCATCCGACTCAGCCGATGAAGGCCCACATGAGGAAGGCGCCGTACGCGACCGAGGTGAGCGAGGTGAGCCCGAGGGCCACCACCAGCTCGCGCGGATCGCGGTACGTCCACACGATGAGGATGGCGGGCAGCCCCGCCAGCAGGGCGAGGAGCGTGAGCCACGCGATCGGGTACCCGATCCACGCGAGGAAGGCGGCGATCAGGAACGCGACCAGCACGAACCCCGTGAACAGCCAGCGCGTGGCGGTGCGGCCGATGAGCACGGTGAGGGTCTTCTTGCCGGCGACGCGGTCCTGGTCGATGTCGCGGAGGTTGTTGGCCAGCAGCACCGCGCACGCGAGCAGTCCCACGCCGACCGCGCCGAACCAGGCCTCCTGCGGCAGTGCGAGCGCCTGCACCCAGGTCGTGCCGAGGGTGGCGACGAGGCCGAAGAACACGAAGACGAAGAGCTCGCCGAGGCCGTAGTACCCGTACGGGCGCTTGCCTCCGGTGTAGAACCACGCCGCGAGGATGCAGACCGCGCCGACGGCGAGGAGCCACCACTGCTGCGTGCGGATCGTGATGGCGAGACCGGCGAGCGCCGCGATCGCGAAGAACACCAGCGCCACGAGCAGCACGGTGCGCGGCCTGACCTTGCGCGATGCCGTGAGGCGCGCAGGGCCGACGCGGTAGTCGTCGGTGCCGCGGACGCCGTCGCTGTAGTCGTTGGCGTAGTTGACGCCGATCTGCAGCGACACCGAGACGATGAGGCAGAACAGCGCGATCACCCAGTGGAAGACGTCGGTCACGAGGATCGCGGCGCCCGTGCCCACGAGGATCGGCGTGATCGCGAGCGGCAGGGTGCGCAGCCGTGCCGCGCCGATCCAATCGCCGGCGGTGGGCTTCACGACGCGCGCAGGACTGCGCGTGACGTTCGCCTTCTGCGGGTTGCCGCGAGGCTGCTGCTTCTTCGCGCCCGCGGCGCCGCGCTTCTTGCTGGAGGTTGCTGCCACGAATGCACATCATAGGGGTCCGGCCGATGAAGGCCGGCGCGGCCGTCAAGCCCCTCGCCGGATGTCGGGCGTCGCGCGCATGATGGAGGCCATGTTGAGCATCGGATCCACCGTCCTCACCGTGGAAGACATCGACCGCGCCGGCGAGTTCTGGCGCGCGGCCCTCGGCTATGAGAGCCGCGGCGAGCCCAGCGACGACTGGGTGATCCTCGACCCGCCCGGCAAGGCGCATTGGGCGGCGCCGGGTGCGAGTCTCGCGCTGTCGGTCACCGGATACCCCCAGCACTACCCGCCGCGCATCCACCTCGACCTGTATGCCGAAGACCAGGCCGCCGAGATCCAGCGCCTCCTCGATCTCGGCGCCCGCGAAGTCGACTGGGACGACTACCCCGACGACGCCGACTGGGTGGTGCTCGAAGACACCGAGGGCAACAGGTTCTGCGTCGTGCAGACCGGGCCGTATCCGCAGAGCTGACGTGCTCCGATCACCGCGGCAGCCTCGAGCGGCAGGCGAGGCGGATCAGTGCAGGGCGAGGACGGCGCGGCGGATGGCCTCGCGATCGGGCTTGCCGGAGGGCAGCGTCGCCAGCTCGTCGACCAGCACGAGGCGCGATGGACGCGCGTGCGCGCCGATCTCGGCCTGCACGGCGGTGCGTGCCTCCTGCAGCTGGACGGCTTCGCTGCGGCGCAGCGCCTCGCCGCGGGAGGCGACGACGACGGATGCCTCGCCCCAGCGTTCGTCGGGGATTCCGACGACGACGGCCGTGTGGAGTCCGGGTATCCCCCGCACGATCCGCTCGACGCGGTCGAGCGAGACGTTGATGCCGCCCGACACGATGACATTGTCGATGCGCCCGCGCACCCGCAGGACACCGTCGTCGAACAGGCCGGCATCGCCGGTGCGGTACCACCGCGTGCCGTCGCGCTCGCGGAGGAACAGGGTATCCGTCCGCATCTGGTCGCCCAGGTAGCCCTCGGCCAGGGTGGGTCCCGACACCTGCACCTCGCCGCGCTCGATGCGCAGCCGCACGTTCGCGAGCGGCACCCCGTCGTAGACGCAGCCGCCGCTGGTCTCGGTCGAGCCGTAGGTGCGGACGATGCGCGCCCCCGCCGCCTCGGCGCGCTCGAGCGTCGCGGCGGGCAGCGCCTGGCCGCCGACGAGGATCGTCTCGAATGAGCGCACGGCGGCGAGCACGGAGCTGTCGTGCTCTGCGGCGTCCAGCAGCCGCGACAGCTGGGCCGGCACCAGCGACGTGTACGTCGGGATGCGTTCGCCGCGATCGGTCGACACCATCAGCAGCGCGGCGGCGGCGAAGGACTGGGGCGTGAACGCGCCGGACAGGATCGCCGGCTCGCGGTCGGCGACGAGCGAGCGGACCAGCACCTGGAGCCCTGCGACGTAGCTCGCCGGCAGGGCCAGGAGCCAGGCGCCGTCGCCGATGCGGTCGGCGGTCGCCAGCGCGCTCGCGGTCAGGGCGTCGCGACTGAGCACGACGCTCTTGGGGATGCCGGTGGACCCCGACGTCGTGACGACCACGGCGGTGCCGGCCCGGACCTCGTTCGGCAGCCCGCTCACGAGCCCCAGGCCCAGCGCAGGACCAGCACCGTGGAGCGCTCCGCGCAGGGCTCGGAGGATTTCGCGGGGATCGTCGCCGACGACGGGTTCGAGCTTCATGCGGACATCAGCTCCTCAGGAGCGCGTCGGCACGGACGGGTTTCGCCGGGCTCGTCGCCCCGTCGCGAGATGTCGAGGAGTTCGTGCACGGCGGGTCCTCAGAAGTGCCAGGGGTACGGCGACCAGTCCGGGTCGCGCTTCTCGAGGAACGCGTCGCGGCCCTCGACCGCCTCGTCGGTGCCGTACGCGAGCCGGGTCGCTTCGCCGGCGAACACCTGCTGCCCGACCATGCCGTCGTCGACGGCGTTGAACGCGAACTTCAGCATGCGGATCGCGGTCGGCGACTTGGTGAGGATGGTCCGCGCCATGGCGAGAGCCTCGCGCTCGAGGTCGGCGTGCGGCACGACCCGGTTGACGGCGCCCATCTCGTACGCGCGCTGCGCCGAATACTCCTCGGCGAGGAAGAACACCTCCCGCGCAAACTTCTGCCCGATCTGGCGCGCGAAGTAGGCGGAGCCGTAGCCGGCGTCGAACGACCCGACGTCTGCGTCCGTCTGCTTGAACCGGCCGTGCTCGGCCGACGCGATCGACAGGTCGCACACGACGTGAAGCGAGTGCCCGCCGCCCGCGGCCCAGCCGGGGATCACGGCGATGACGACCTTGGGCATGAACCGGATGAGCCGCTGCACCTCGAGGATGTGCAGCCGCCCTGCGCGAGCGGGTGCGTCGACGGACTCGGCAACCGAGTCTGCCGACTCGGAGTACTTGTAGCCGTCGCGCCCCCGGATGCGCTGGTCGCCGCCCGAGCAGAACGCCCAGCCGCCGTCCTTGGGGCTCGGCCCGTTGCCGGTGAGGAGCACCACCCCGATGCGCGGATCCTGACGCGCGATGTCGAGCGCGCGGTACAGCTCGTCGACCGTGTGAGGGCGGAACGCGTTGCGCACCTCGGGACGGTGGAACGCGATGCGGGCGATGCGACCGTCGCGGGAGACGTGGGATGTGATGTCGCTGTAACCGCCCTCGGCCTGGCCGGGTGCCGGCATCCACTCGTCCTCGTCGAACAGTTCCGAAACGCTCACCCGGCCAGCCTACGGCGGCGCGTCGGCGAGCGTCATCCGCCACCGGACACCACCGCCCGCCAACTAGCCTGGATCGGTGACCTCGACTCTTCGCACCGTGGCTGCTGCCGCGGCATCCGCTGCCCTGCTCTTCGCCCTCGTCGCCTGCACGGGCACGCCCGACGGCACCCCCACGCCCGCCGAGACCAAGACGGTCGCGATCGTCGACAGCGCCTGCGGGGACGACGACGGCATCACCGTCGCCGTGGACGCGTCGAGCCTCGAGGACGGCGACAGCAAGGCATGGTGCATCGGCACCGACGAGACGCTCGCCGCGGCCGACGCCCTCACCCTCGTGAACGTGACGACCGAGGGCACGGACGAGTACGGCGACGAGGTCGTGTGCCGCGTCAACGGCGTCCCCGCCGAAGACGTCGCGATCCCCGCCGCGGACGGCTCGGACTACTTCGAGACGTGCGAGTCGATGCCCGCCGCGTTCGCGTACTGGTCGATCTGGATCAAGCCCGCCGACGGCGAGTGGGCCTACGCCGAGGAGGGCCTCTCGACCCTCCAGCTCGAGCCCGGCGAGTCGCTCGAGCTGCTCTTCACGCTGAACGGCGAGCCGGCCGCGCCGACGACCTGACATGACGTTCCGACCCGGTCCTCTGCGTGCCGCGGCGATCCTCGCCGCAGGGTTCGTGGCGGCCCGGGTCGTCTACCGCATCCTCTTCCACGGGGCCGACGGCGACGGCTTCGTGCTGCTGGACCTTCCGGCGGTGCGGCTGCCACCGCCGTTCGCGCACGTCGTGCTGCTGGGCCCGGTCACGATCGACGGACTGTGGGATGCCGCCGCCAGCGCCCTGCCGATCGCCCTGGCGATCCTCGCCTTCGGCGTCCTGAACGCCGTCGTCGACCTCAACCGCGTGTTCGCGCGCGCCTCGCGCCGTGGACCGCTCCGAGGCATCGCGCGAGCCCTCGCGATCGCGGCGGCCACGCTCCCCTCGCTCGCCGACGGCGCCCGCGCGGTGCGGTTCGCGCAG
>NZ_DATCVK010000164.1:0-14963 GCF_036566905.1 Microbacterium sp.
CACTTCAACCAGGTCACGCCCGACGTGCCGCGCGCGGTGAACTTCATGCAGTCGCTCGGGTTCCGCGTCACCGAGGACATCCAGGACGAGGAGGGCGTGGTCTACGCCGCGTGGATGCGCCGCAAGCCCACCGTGCACGACACCGCCATGACGGGCGGCGACGGACCGCGCATGCACCACGTCGCGTTCTCGACGCACGAGAAGCACAACATCCTCGCGATCTGCGACAAGCTGGGCGCGCTGCGTCAGAGCGACCGCATCGAGCGCGGACCGGGGCGCCACGGCGTCTCGAACGCGTTCTACCTGTACCTCCGCGACCCCGACGGCCACCGCGTCGAGATCTACACGCAGGACTACTACACCGGCGACCCCGACAACCCTGTCATCACGTGGGACGTGCACGACAACCAGCGCCGCGACTGGTGGGGGAACCCCGTGGTGCCCTCCTGGTACACCGAGGCCTCGCTCGTGCTCGACCTCGACGGCAACCCGCAGCCCGTCGTCGCCCGCACGGACGAGTCCGAGATGGCCGTCACCATCGGCGCCGACGGCTTCTCGTACACCCGCCCCGGCGAGAAGGACGAGGAGCTGCCCAGCTGGAAGCAGGGCGAGTACAAGCTCGGCCACCAGCTCTAGACGAAAGGCAGACGGATGCTTCCCCCAGAGGTGATCCGGCAGCTCGCCGACGAGCTGGCCGAGGCCGACCGCACGCACGGCGTGATCCCGCGCATCACAGCGCGGTACCCCGACGCGAGCGTCGAGGACTCCTACGCGATCCAAGGGGTCTGGCGCGATGCGAACGTCGCCGCCGGCCGGACGCTCGTCGGGCGAAAGATCGGGCTCACGTCGAAGGCCATGCAGCAGGCGACGGGCATCACCGAGCCCGACTACGGCGTGATGTTCGACGACACCGTGTACGAGTCGGGCGCGGAGATCCCGGTCGACGTCTTCTCCAACGTCCGGATCGAGGTCGAGCTCGCGTTCGTGCTCAAGACGCCGCTCGAAGGTCCCGACTGCACGCTCGACGACGCGCTCGCGGCCATCGATTACGCCGTCCCCGCCCTCGAGGTGCTCAACTCCCACATCGAGCTCGAGGGCCGCACGATCGTCGACACGATCGCCGACAACGCCGCCTACGGTGCGATGGTGCTGGGCACCGTGCACAAGCGCCCCGACGAGATCGACCTGCGCTGGGTGCCCGGTGTGCTCTCACGCAACGGCGAGATCGAAGAGACCGGCGTCGCAGCGGGCGTGCTCGGCCACCCCGCGACGGGCGTCGCGTGGCTCGCGAACAAGTTCCACCAGCATGGCGCGCGCCTCGAGGCCGGAGAGATCATCCTCGCCGGATCGTTCACGCGCCCCATGTGGGTGTCGCGAGGCGATAGCGTGCTGTGCGACTACGGACCGATGGGAGTCATCGAATGCCGCTTCGTCTGACCCCGACCTTCCGCGACGCGCTCGCCGGCGCCGACCGTCCCCTGGCCGGAATGTGGGTATGCACCGGATCACCGCTCGTGGCGGAGATCTGCGCCGGCGCGGGCCTGGACTGGCTGCTCATCGACATGGAGCACTCCCCCAACGGCCTCGAGTCCGTTCTCGCGCAAGTGCAGGCGGTCGCCGCGTATCCGGTGACGCCGGTGGTGCGCGTGCCCATCGGCGACGTCGTGACGATCAAGCAGGTGCTGGATCTCGGGGCGCAGAACCTCCTGGTGCCGATGGTGTCATCGAGAGCGGATGCCGAGGCCGTCGTGGCGGCCGTGCGCTATCCCCCTCGCGGCACGCGCGGCGTGGGCTCGGCGCTCGCGCGCTCGGCGCGATGGAACCGTGTCGACGGGTACCTGCAGGACGCCGACGCCCACGTGTCGTTGTTCGTGCAGATCGAGACGACGGCCGGTGTCGAGGCTGCGGCGGAGATCGCCGCGGTCGACGGTGTCGACGGCGTCTTCGTCGGACCCTCCGACCTCGCGGCGTCGATGGGGGTGCTCGGCCGGCAGACCCACCCGGATGTCGTCGCCGCCGCCCTTCGCGCATTCGACGCCGTACGCGCGGCGGGCAAGCCGGTGGGGGTCAACGCGTTCGACCCGGCCGCGGCGGACGCCTACGTCGAGGCGGGAGCGGGGTTCGTGCTCGTCGGCGCCGACGTCGCGCTCCTCGCCCGCGGCTCCGAGGCCCTCGCCGCCCGGTTCGTCCCCACCGATGCCTCCGGCGAGCGCGCGTCGTACTGACGCGGATGCGACCGCTGCCGGCGCCGGCCGCGGCATCCATTCGCCCCTCAGTGCCTGACATGGCACAGTGAACGCATGAAGAAGTGGGTCGTGCGGTTCGCGTCGCTGCTGGTGTTCAACATCCTGGTTCTGCTCGTGGTCGGCTGGCTCACGCCGGCGCGCGTGGGCTGGGCGGCGCTGTGGGCGGGAATCGTCCTGACCGCGCTCGTCATCTGGATCAAGCCGCTCGTAGAGAAGTGGTTCCGGTCGATGGCGGCCAAGTCCGCCGGGCAGCGCACCAAGGCCGGCGAGAAGCTGGTCGAGTTCTTCCTCGCCTTCGCCGTCGCCTTCCTCGTGTGGATCGCGACCGTGCTGTTCACCGGTGTCTCGATCGGCGGCGGCATCTTCGGCGCCTTCTGGGGCTGGGTGCTGCCTCCGGTCTTCCTCCTCATCGGCTGGGCGATCTACGGCGCGATCGACGACAAGGTCGAGGGCCACGCGGGGACGCTCTACGACAAGGCGACCGGGACCAAGACGGACGGTTCGGATGCCGCAAGCTCGGCACCCGGGGTTCCGAGCCCTCGCGACAGCTATCCCGGTGCACCGGCGCCCGCGACCGCAGCGGGTCGCCGCGAGCTCGACGACGGCCTCACCGACGAGCAGCGCCGCATGCTCGACGAGCTCGGAAAGGGCTGATTCAGCCTGACGTGTCGATCGGAGACGGCGGAGATCGTCATAGGGGTGTCGCGATCCACCAGAAAGGACGACGCCATGCGGTACGCACTGCTCCTGCACTACCCCGAGATGACCCCCGAGGACCTCGGTCCCGAAGCGCTGGCCGAAGGCATGCGCGAGTTCGACGAGTACGCCAAGGCGCTCGACGAGGCCGGCGTGCTGATCTCCGCCGAGGTGCTCCAGCCCTCCGCGGTGACCACGACCGTGACCGCGGCCGACGGCTCGCTCCGTATACAGGACGGCCCCTTCGCCGATACGAAGGAACAGCTCGGCGGCACCTTCGTCATCGACGTCGACGACCTCGACGCCGCGATCGCGTGGGCCGGCCGAGCCCCGTCGGCGGGCTGGGGCGCCGTCGAGGTGCGGCCGAGCGCGACGCACTTCCGCGACGGCGCCTGGACGACCTTCGCGCGCTGATGCCGACGGACCCCACGCCCCCTCCGTGCAGCGCCGACACGCTGCACGGCGCACCCGGAAGCGTGGACCCCGACGACGCCGCTCGCCACGACGACGTCCGCGCGGCCGCCGAGCGCGCCGCGCGGGCGTCGTACGGCCGCATCCTGTCGATCCTCGCCGCCTCTACCCACGACCTCGCCCTCGCCGAGGACGCCCTCGCCGACGCATTCGAGCGCGCGCTGCGCACGTGGCCGGATGCCGGCATCCCCGCCAATCCCGAAGGGTGGCTGGTCACCGTGGCCCGCAACCGCCTGCGCGACGCTCTCGGCTCCGCGTCGCACCGCCGCGGCGTTCCCCTCGACGAGGGGATCGCCGCAGCGCGCGCCGACGAGCACGCCGTCGACGCGCTCACGGCGCTCGAGCAGAGCGAGGCGATCCCCGACAAGCGGCTGGAGCTGCTGTTCGCCTGCGCGCACCCGGCGATCGACCCCGCCGTCCGCACGCCGCTCATGCTGCAGTCCGTGCTCGGCTTCGACGCCGCCGCGATCGCGGGCGCGTTCGGGGTCGAGCAGGCGGCGATGGCGCAGCGGCTCGTGCGTGCGAAGCGCCGCATCCGGGACGCCGGCGTCCCGTTCCGCGTTCCGACGCGCACCGACATGCCCGCTCGCCTGCCCGCGGTGCTGGAGGCGATCTACGGCGCCTACGCGATCGGCTGGCTGGATCAGGGCGACGAGCCGCGGGAGTCGCTCGCCGACGAGGCGCGCTGGCTCGCGGTGCTCACGGCGACGCACCTCGGCGACGAGCCGGAGGCCTGGGGGCTCGCCGCGCTCCTCACGTACGCGCAGTCCCGGGCGCCCGCGCGGGCCGAAACGCCCTGGCCGCCGCTCGACGCGCAGGACCCGACGCTCTGGGACCGCGCGCTCATCGCCGAAGGCGCCGCGCTGCTGCGGCGGGCCTCCGCTCTCGGACGACCGCTCGGCCGCTTCCAGCTGGAGGCGGCCATCCAGGCGGTGCACTGCGACCGGGCCCGGACCGGCGTGCTCGACATCGAGTCGCTGGTGAAGCTCTATCAGGGTCTCGTCGCCATCGCACCGACCGACGGCGCACGCGCCGCTCTGGTGGCGGCGGAGACTCGGCGAGCTGGCGAGAGACCGTAGACACCCCGCAGACGGATGCCGCGCCCCCGGCTTCCGTCTGACCAGCGCGTAACAAAGCGACCCGTTCGATCCCTCGCGCGGCGGGCTCGCCAAGATGGAGGGATCGGCGCCGCGACAGCACGCGGAGCCCCCCCCCCACCCGACTCCTGGAGGCACCATGTCGCGTCGCCCGCACCTGCTCCGTCTCGCTGCCGCCGGCGTCGCCGTCGCGGCGCTCGCCCTCAGCGGCTGCGCCTCGAGCGGCACGCCGAGCGCCACGGAATCCGGCTCTGACGAGGGGTGGATCACGTCCGGCAAGATCACCATCGCCACCGGCGAGCCCGCGTACTACCCGTGGGTCATCGATGACGACCCCGCGTCGGGCGAGGGTTTCGAGGCTGCCGTGGCGTACGCGGTCGCCGAGCAGCTCGGCTTCGACGCGGACGACGTCGTCTGGGTGCGCACCACGTTCGACGAGGCCATCGCGCCCGGCCCCAAGGACTTCGACGTCAACCTGCAGCAGTTCTCGATCACCGACGAGCGCAAGGAGTCGGTCGACTTCAGCTCGCCGTACTACGAGACGACGCAGGTCGTCGTGACCACGGCGGCTTCCCCCGCCGCCGATGCGACGTCGATCGCCGACCTCAAGGACCTGCTGATCGGCGCCCAGACGGGCACCACCAGCTACACCACGATCGAGTCGGTGATCCAGCCGACACAGGGAGCGCAGGCGTTCAACAGCAACGACGACGCGAAGCTGGCGCTCGAGAACGGCCAGGTCGACGCGATCGTGGTCGATCTGCCGACGGCGTTCTACATCTCGGGCGTCGAGCTCACCGACGGCGTGCTCGTCGGCCAGCTGCCCACGCCCGACGGCGAAACGGGCGACCAGTTCGGCCTCGTGCTCCCGAAGGACTCGCCGCTCACCGAGCAGGTGACGGCCGCGGTCGATGCCCTCCGCGAGGACGGCACGCTCGACGAGCTCGCGAGCGAGTGGCTGGGTGGCGAGGGACAGGCGCCGCTGCTGAAGTGACGCCGACCGCCGTTACCCTGGCCGGATGACCCCCGCACCCGGCAGTGCCGCGGCCGACCGCGCCCGCGCGGCGACCGACAGCGCCCCGCCACCGCATGAGCCCCGGCAGGTCAGCGACGTCGAGCTCGCACGCCGCGCGTTCCGCAAACGGCAGGGCGCGGCTTCCGTCGCCATCAGCATCGTCTCGACGCTCGTCCTCGCCGTCCTCGCGTGGCTGCTGATCATCAACACGCCCGGATGGGCGCGCGTGCAGCAGCAGTTCTTCAACCCCGAGATCGCACTCGCCTCGCTCCCCCGGGTCTGGGAGGGGTTCCTGCTGAACCTGCGGGTGCTCGCGATGTCGGCGGTGCTGGTGCTCGTGTTCGGTCTGCTGCTGGCGACGCTGCGCACGCTCCGCGGGCCGGTGTGGCTGCCGCTGCGGGCTCTCGCCGCGGCGTACACCGACGTCTTCCGCGGCATCCCGCTCATCATCGTCCTGTATCTCGTCGGCTTCGGCATCCCGGGGCTGCAGCTGATCCCGGTGCGGCTGCCGACCGAGTTCTGGGGCACCATCGCGATCACACTGACGTACTCGGCGTACGTCTCGGAGGTCTTCCGCGCGGGCATCGAGGCGGTGCATCCCTCCCAACGGCATGCCGCGCGATCCCTCGGGCTGAGCCACGGCCAGTCGATGAGACTCGTCGTCGTGCCGCAGGCGTTCCGCAAGGTGACACCCGCCCTCATGAACGACTTCGTCGCGATGCAGAAGGACGTCGGCCTCATCTCGCTGCTCGGCGCGGTCGACGCCGTGCGCGCGGCGCAGATCGAGACCGCGGCGTACTTCAACTTCACGCCGTACGTCGTCGCGGCGCTGCTGTTCGTGCTGCTGGCGATCCCGACGATCCGTCTGACGGACTGGTACACGGCGCGCGTGCGCGCCCGCGAGCAGATCGGCGGGATCGTATGAGCGCCGTGCTGCGCCTCGAGGACGTCTGGAAGTCTTTCGGCGACCACGACGTGCTGCGCGGCATCCGCCTCGAGGTATCGCCCGGAGAGGTCGTCGCGCTGATCGGTGCCAGCGGGTCGGGCAAATCGACACTGCTGCGCACCGTGAATCTCCTCGAGCCGATCGACGACGGACGCATCTGGCTGCGCGACGTCGACATCAGCGAGCCGCGGGTCGACGTCGACGATGTGCGGGCCCGGATCGGGGTCGTGTTCCAGCAGTACAACCTGTTCCCCCACCTGACCGTGCAGCGCAACATCACGCTCGCGCTGCGGCACGTGCACCGCATGAAGAAGGGCGACGCGGATGCCGCAGCCACCGCGCTGCTGGAGCGCGTCGGCCTCGCCGACAAGGCGGACGCGCACCCCGACCGGCTCTCGGGCGGGCAGCAGCAGCGCGTGGCGATCGCGCGCGCCGTCGCCACGTCGCCGGAGCTTCTGCTCCTCGACGAGGTCACATCCGCCCTCGACCCGGAACTCGTCGGCGAGGTGCTGGACCTCGTCCGCAACCTGGCCGCCGACGGCATGACCATCGTCATGGCCACCCATGAGATGGCATTCGCGCGTGACGTCGCCGACCGCGTGGTCTTCCTCGACGAAGGGCGCATCCTCGAGTCCGGCCCGCCCGCGCAGGTGTTCGGCGCACCGCGCGAGGAGCGCACCCGCGAGTTCCTCGCCCGCTTCACCGCCTAGACGGATGAGTAAACCTGTTGACTCGTTGCGAGTCAACTGGTTTACTCAGAGGGTGTCCGACCGGCTGACCTTCACCCTTCACGAGCTCCTCGCGGAGCTCGACGCCTTCGCGGACGCCGCGCTGCGGTCCGGGTACGGCGTCACCTTCAACCACTTCCAGTTCCTCGCCGTGCTGTACGACGCGGAGCCCGCCGACATGACGACGCTCGCGCACTGCCTCGGAGTCACCAAGGCCGCGGTCAGCAAGCGCGTCCCCGCCCTCGTCGAGGACGGCTGGATCACCGCGCAGTCACCGCCCGGGGCAGGCCGCAGCATCCTGCTGTCGCTCACGCCCAAGAGCACCGAGCTGGTGCGTGACGCCGGTGCCGTGCTCGAGCGGGACTTCGCCGCGATGCTCACCCACCCGGCGCTCGGCGACGATCCGATCGACGTGCCCCGCCTGAACGCCCAGCTCGTCGGCCTCACCGCCTTCATCAAGAATCAGCCGTCGCCCCACGGGCACCCGGCCCACTCAGAGGAGACCGTCGCATGAACGCCCCCCGCATCCTCGTGGTGATCGGCACGCCGCTCGCCGGCAGCCTCAACCATGCGCTCGCCCACTCGTACGCCGACGCGGCGCGCGCCGCCGGTGCCGAGGTGCGCCTCATCGACCTCGCCCGCGACGCGGTGCCGCCGCATCCCACGGAGCGCAACGAGGTCCGCCTCCCCCGCACCGATGCCGACGTGCCGCTCACCCGCGAGGTCGCCGCCTACGTCGCCGACGTCGACTGGGCGGACCACCTGGTCTTCTTCTTCCCGCAATGGTGGGGCTCGTACCCGGCGGCGCTCAAGACCTGGATCGACAGGGTCTTCCTGTCGGGTTTCGCCTACCGCTACCGCCCCACCGGCCGCCTGTGGGACAAGCTGCTCACCGGCCGCACGGCGCGCATCGTGATGACGATGGACTCGCCGAAGATCTGGAACGCCTGGGCCTACCGCAACGCCGCCATCCGGTCGCTGCGCAACGCGACGCTGGAGTTCTGCGGCATCCGCGTCCGCGGCGTCACGCGGCTCGCCGAGGTGCGCCACCGCAGCGACGCCGACCGCGAGCGCTGGATCGGCGGCATGGCGTCCCTCGGTGCGACGGATGCCGGCGCCGTCGTCGCGCGCGCCAGGGATGAGCTCATCCCCGCCTGATCGTCGCTGCCGGAAAGCGGAAGCGGCAGGTGGCGCGGCATCCGTCTCCGGAATGTCGTGCCGCCTGCCGCTTCAACGGGGACGGATGCCTCAGCCCGCGGCGCGCTCCGCGGCCTCGACGACATTGGTCATGAGCAGGGCGACCGTCATGGGGCCGACGCCGCCGGGGTTGGGCGAGAGGTACCCGGCGACCTCGGCGACGTCCGGGTGCACGTCGCCGAACACCTTGGACTTGCCGGTCTCGGGGTCTTCCTCGCGCGTGACGCCGACGTCGAGCACGGCCGCGCCGGGCTTGACGTCCTCGGCGCGCACGATGTGCTTGACACCGGCGGCCGCAACGATCACGTCGGCCTGGCGCAGGTGGTGCGACAGGTCGGTCGTGCCGGTGTGGGTCAGGGTCACGGTCGCGTTGATCTCACGGCGCGTCAGCAGCAGGCCGATCGAACGGCCGATCGTGACGCCGCGGCCCACGACCACGACATCCTTGCCCTTGAGGTCGTAGTCGTTGCGCAGCAGCAGCTCGATCACGCCGCGCGGCGTGCACGGCAGCGGCGTGGTGATCGGACCGTTGACGTTGAGCACCAGCCGGCCGAGGTTGGTCGGGTGCAGTCCGTCCGCGTCCTTCGCGGGATCGATGCGCTCGAGGATCGCGTCGGTGTCGATGTGCTTCGGCAGCGGCAGCTGCACGATGTAGCCGTGGCACTCCGGGTCGGCGTTGAGCTCGTCGATCAGCGCCTCGACGTCGGCCTGCGTGGCCTCGGCCGGCAGCTCGCGCTGGATCGAGTTCATGCCGATGGCCTCGGACTCGCGGTGCTTCATGCCGACGTACAGCTGCGAGGCCGGGTCGGCGCCGACGAGCACCGTCGCGATGCCGGGCGTGATGCCCCGGGCCTTCAGCGCCGCGACGCGCTCGCGGAGCTCCTCCTTGATCCTGGCCGCCGCCGCGCGCCCGTCGAGCTTCTGCGCGGTCACTGCTCGAGCCCCGGGTAGAGCGGGAAGGCGGCGGTCAGCGCGGCGACCCGCGCGCGCAGCGCCTCGACGTCGGCGTTCGGCAGGAGCGCGAGGGCGATGACATCCGCGACCTCGGTGAACTCCGCGTCGCCGAAGCCGCGCGTCGCGAGCGCCGGCGTGCCGATGCGCAGGCCCGAGGTGACCATGGGCGGCCGCGGGTCGTTCGGCACCGCGTTGCGGTTGACGGTGATGTGGATCTCGTGGAGCAGGTCTTCGGCCTGCTTCCCATCGATCTCGGCGTTGCGGAGGTCGACGAGAACGAGGTGCACGTCGGTGCCGCCCGAGCGTACGGAGATGCCGGCATCCTTCACGTCCTGCTGCGACAAGCGCTCGGCGATGATGTGCGCGCCGCGCAGGACGCGCTCCTGACGCTCCTTGAACTCGGGGGTTCCAGCGAGCTTGAACGCGGTCGCCTTGGCGGCGATCACGTGCATGAGCGGGCCGCCCTGCTGGCCCGGGAACACCGCGGTGTTGAGCTTCTTCGCGAGGTCGGCGTCGTTCGTGAGGATGAAGCCCGAGCGGGGGCCACCGATCGTCTTGTGCACGGTCGACGAGACGACGTGGGCGTGCGGCACCGGGCTCGGGTGCAGGCCGGCGGCCACGAGGCCGGCGAAATGCGCCATGTCGACCCACAGCAGTGCGCCGACCTCGTCGGCGATCGCACGGAAGGCGGCGAAGTCGAGCTGACGCGGGTAGGCGGACCAGCCGGCGATGATGACCTTGGGCTGGTGCTCGATCGCGAGACGGCGCACCTCGTCCATGTCGATCGTCGAGGTCTCGGGATCGACGCCGTAGGCGACGATGTTGTAGAGGCGGCCCGAGAAGTTGATCTTCATGCCGTGCGTGAGGTGGCCGCCCTGGTCGAGCGAGAGCCCGAGCAGCGTGTCGCCGGGGCGCGCGATGGCGTGCAGCACGGCGGCATTTGCCGTGGCGCCGGAGTGGGGCTGCACGTTGGCGAACTCGGCGCCGAACAGCGCCTTCGCGCGCTGGATGGCGAGCTCCTCGGCGACGTCGACCTCTTCGCAGCCGCCGTAGTAGCGCCGACCGGGGTAGCCCTCGGCGTACTTGTTGGTGAGCACCGAGCCCTGCGACTGCAGCACCGAGACGGGCACGAAGTTCTCGGAGGCGATCATCTCGAGGTAGCCGCGCTGGCGCTCGAGCTCGCGGTCGAGCACCTGGGCGATCTCGGGATCGACCTCGGAGAGGGGGGCGTTGAAGAACTGATCGGTCATGCGATCTCCTGACGACGGCTTGCGGAAAAATCCCCGGGGCGGGGTCACATCGGCCCAGGCGTGCGGTCGAATGCCGTAGTCGGTCGCTCCCCGGTGGTGTCCCACCTCAACGCCAGTCGCGACACCCCGAGCATAACGGACGTCGGGTGACGCCCGCATCGGAGGTTCCGGTAGGCTGAACCGCATCCGTTTTGTTAGGACTCTTTACATGAATCGTCGAGGAGGACGGGCTGCCGTGGCAGCGGTCCTCGTCGTCGCGCTGCTGGCCGGCTGCACGCCGGTCGCACAGAATGGAGACACCGTGTCGCTTCCCGCCGTCGTCCCCGCGCCCGCCTCGATCGAGGCGGGGTCCGGTGCGCCGTTCCGGCTGTCGGCCGCCACGACGGTGACCGGAGAGGAGGATGCCGTCGCCGCCTTCGCAGCGGTCGTCCAGACCCGCGCCGGACTGGCGCCGGCATCCGCCGACGACGACGCCGACATCGAGCTGCGGATCGACCGCTCCGCGGGCTCGGGCGCCGAGTCGTACCGCATCGCGGTGGACGAGGCATCCGTGGTCGTCACCGGCGCCGACGCGGCCGGCCTGTTCTACGGCGTGCAGACGCTCGGCCAGCTGATCGCCCGCGACCGCGACGAGTGGATCGTGCCCGCCGTGACGATCGAAGACGCCCCGCGCTTCGCGTACCGCGGCGTGATGCTCGACGTCGCCCGCCACTTCCACCCGGTCGAGACCGTCAAGGCGTACATCGACCGCGCGGCGTCACTGAAGCTGAACGCACTGCACCTCCATCTCACCGACGACCAGGGCTGGCGCATCCACCTCGAGGCGCGTCCCGAGCTGACCGCGCGCGCGTCTGCCACCGCTGTAGGTGGAGACGCCGGCGGGTTCTACTCGAAGGCCGACTATCGCGAGATCGTCGAGTACGCGGCATCCCGGCACATGATCGTGGTGCCGGAAGTCGACATGCCCGGCCACACGCACGCCGTCGGCCTGGCCTACCCGGAACTCGCGGAAGACCCGACGATCAGCGAGCACATGCGGGAGATCATCCGGGACTACGGCGGCGAGGAGCCTCGCGCCGGCATGCCGTACGAGGGCATGGCCGTCGGCTTCTCCTCGGTGAAGGTGAACGAGGAGGCGACCTACGACTTCGTCGCCGACGTGTTCGGAGAACTCGCCGCGATGACGCCGGGACCCTACCTCCACTTCGGCGGCGACGAGTCGCTCTCGACCAGCGACGAGGACTTCGCGGCCTTCGTCGCCCGCGCGAGCGCCATCATCGCCGACCTCGGCAAGACCCCGGTCGCGTGGCACGAGGCCGGCGCCGCAGTGGACATCGCGGACACCACCGTCGGTCAGTACTGGGGCTACCGCACACCCCAGGAGGGCATGGCCGAGAGGGCACGTGCCTTCGTCGACAACGGCGCGCAGCTGATCCTCTCCCCCGCCGACGCCATCTACCTCGACATGAAGTACCCCACCGGTCCCGAACTCGGTCTCACGTGGGCGAACGGGCCGACGAGCGTCGAGCGCGCCTACTCGTGGGAGCCCTCGGACGTGATCCCCGGGATCGACGAGTCCGGCATCCTCGGCGTCGAGGCGCCCCTGTGGACGGAGACGATCCGCACGGCTGCCGACATCGACACCATGGCCTTCCCGCGAGCGGCGGCGGCCGCCGAAGCCGCCTGGTCGCCGGCGACAGGGACGAGCGAACTGCGCACGTGGGCTTCCTTCCGCGAGCGCGTCGGCGCGCTCGGCCCGCTGTGGACGAGCATGGGCATCGGCTTCCACCCGTCCGAGGAGATCCCCTGGGCCACCGAATGACCCTCATCCGCACGAACGCCGCACACTGACCGGGAGCACCGCATGAGCACCCTCGTCCACTCCGTACGCCTGCTGGGCTCCGCCGCGGTCGACAGCGGTCGCGACGACGCCTGGGCGCTGTTCGACGGCGGGCGGGTCGTGGCGGCAGGCGCCGGTGGCGAACTCCCCCGCGCCGACGAGACGGTGGACGGCGGAGGCGGATGCCTGGTCCCGGGCTTCGTCGACATCCACGGGCACGGCGGCGGCGGTGCCGGCTTCGACGACGGCCCGGACGCCATCGCCACCGGCCGCGCCATCCACCGTGCGCACGGGACCACGCGCGCCGTGCTGTCGCTCATCACCGCGCCGATCGACGAGCTCGCGGCACGCGTGGCCATGGTCGCCGATCTCTGCGACGCCGATCCCACGATCCTGGGCTCGCACCTCGAGGGCCCGTTCCTCGACCCCGGCCACAAGGGCGCACACACCGAGTCGCTGCTGCGTGCGCCGGATGCGGCATCCGTCGATCGCCTGATCGAGGCGGGCCGCGGCACCATCCGCCAGGTCACGCTGGCCCCCGAACGGCCGGGTGCGTTCAACGCGATCCGGCGCTTCGTCGACGCGGGCGTGGCCGTCGCCGTCGGGCACACCGACGCGGATGCCGCCACGACGCGCCGCGCGTTCGACGCCGGTGCGACCCTGCTGACGCACGCGTTCAACGCGATGCCCGGCATCCACCACCGCGCGCCGGGGCCCGTGGTCTCCGCGCTCCGCGACGACCGCGTCACCCTCGAGGTCATCGCCGACGGCGTCCACGTCGACCTCGAGCTGATCGCGACGCTCTTCACGGTCGCCGGCGACAGGATCGCCCTCATCACGGACGCGATGGCCGCCGCCGGCTCGCAGGACGGTCGGTACGAGCTCGGCGGTCTGGCCGTGCGCGTCACCGACGGCGTGGCACGGCTGGAAGCGGGCGGCGCGATCGCCGGCTCGACCCTCACCCAGGACGCCGCCCTGCGCCACGTCGCGGGCGCGGGTGTGCCGCTCGATGTCGTCGTGCACGCGCTCGGCGCCCAGCCCGCGCGCGCGATCGGCCGCGACGACCTCGGAAGCCTCGACGTCGGCGCGCTCGCCGACGCCGTCCTGCTCGACGACGCCCTGGCGGTGCGCCGGGTGTGGGTCGCGGGCAGCCCCGTCTGACGCGGCGCGGCAGCCCGTTGTGTGATCGCGCGGGTCCGTCACGGCACGTGCAGAGCCGCACCGCCGTGGAGACAAGATGCAGGCGGGGCCGAAGGTCCCTCCCCCGAGATACCTTCGAGCCCCGCCATGTCCGCGACTACGCCGCGGGGGGCGGCCGCCGTCGTGCCCCACACAAGGGCGGCCAGCCACTCTGACGAAAGAGACCGCGCGCCGGGCGATCTATTACGCGACTTGCTGAGAATTTCTCAGCGCCGCCGTTTCGCCCGTGACGATCGGGCGTCGAACCGCGGCGGCTGACAATCGCAGACCACTGGTCAAATCACGTCGTGGCGACGACAATGGAACGAGCCGCGCCGCTGATCGCGTCGCGAACCCGGGTTGCACGACGTTCGCCGTGCGCCCGCGGGACTGGGGGCCCTATGGATCACGATGAAGTGCGCGAGCACGATCCCGACGTCGTCGCAGACACCGACCTGGTGGTGCGGACGCGCTCGGGCGACACCTCGGCATTCGCCGAGCTGTGGCGGCGCCACTACCGTGCGGGGGTCACGGTCGCGCGCAACATGACGTCCAGCCTCGATGCCGACGATCTCGTGCAAGAGGCATACACGCGCATCTACCACTCCATCGTGAACGGCGGCGGGCCCACGGGGTCCTTCCGCGCCTACCTCTTCACCAGCATCCGCAACACCGCTGCGGCCTGGGGTCGTGCACGGCGCGAGACGCCGTACGAAGAACTCGACGGCATCGAGGACCCCTCCGCCGCCGAGCACGAGAGCGAGGCCGCGCTCGACCGCAGCCTCACGCACCAGGCGTTCCGGAGTCTCCCGACCCGGTGGCAGGAGGTGCTCTGGTACTCGGAGATCGAGCGGATGAAGCCCGCCGAGATCGCACCGCTCCTCGGAATGAAGGCGACCGCGGTCGCCCAGTTGACGTTCCGTGCGCGCGAAGGGCTCCGCGAGGCGTGGATCCAGGCGCACCTGCGCTCCGTGGCCGACGGGTCGGACTGCCAGTGGAACATCGAGCGCCTCGGCGCCTACGCGCGTCGCAATCTCGGTCGCCGCGACCACATGAAGGTCGAACGGCACCTCGCGGGCTGCGTGCGGTGCTCGATCGTCGCCAGTGAGGCCAAGGAGGTCTCGAGCCGACTGGCGCTGGTCCTGCTGCCCCTCGCCCTCGGTGCGGTCGGCACCACCGGGTACCTCGCGACCATGCAGGGCGGCGGCGCACCGCTGGTCGCGCTGGCCGCGATGCCGTCGAGCGTCGTCCAGAGCGGCGTGGCCGCCAGCCCGGTCGGTGTGACGGGTGCAGCCGCAGGATCGACGAGTGCGGCGGCGAGCACCACCGGCACCGCGGCGGGTG
>NZ_DATCVK010000165.1:0-2201 GCF_036566905.1 Microbacterium sp.
CCGACCTTGGTCAGCTGGGTGTCGCCCTGCCGGGTGAAGAGCGGGTGCCCGACCTCGGCTTCGAGCTTCTCGATCGACGTGTAGAGCGAAGCGAGCGGGATGCCGAGGGCTTCTGCAGCACGCGGGAAGTGCAACTCCTCGGCGACTGCGACGAATCGTCGAAGCAGGGTGATGTTCACGGGGAGCCTCTCGTCGGTCCGCGCGAATCGCGGCCCGGTCTTCAGGGTACGTGAGTCGGGGCATCGACACGGCTTGTCACGCAGCGCGACCGTGGATTGGACTGGGATGCATCGGCACCGGGATACTCGTTGCGGGCTCTGCGCGTTGCAGGGCTCACTGCCGACAGAAACGAGTCGCCCCTGATGATCACCGTGCACCTGCGCTACGAGATCGATGCCGACAAGCTCGCGGAGTTCCGCGAATACGGGGAGCGCTGGATCCGCCTCGTCAACAAGCTCGGCGGCATGCATCACGGCTACTTCCTCCCGAGCGAGGGGGACAGCGACGAGGCGTTCGCGCTCTTCACCTTCCCGTCGCTCGCCGACTACGAGCAGTACCGACTCGCCGCCGCCGACGATCCCGAGTGCATCGAGGCGTACGAGTACGCGGTCGAGACGAAGTGCATCCGGCGGTACGAGCGACGGTTCCTCTCGCCGGTCTTCGACTGAGCCACTGCGCTCGCGCCGCTCGAGCTACTCGGTCTGGTCGTGGCAGACGACGTCGACGACCCATGACAGCGAATAGTCGTCGTTGCCGGACACCGCGGCGACCGTCTCGCCGCCGACGATGTCGGAGAACCTCAGCGTCTCGATGTGGTCGGGCGTCAGCTGTTCGTTGTCGGACGCGTAGCCGACCGTGACCGTCATGATCTCGCAGTCGCGTTCGGGAATGATGCCGGACACCCAGCACTGTTCGAACTCGAACGAGCACTGTTCCATGTAGCGGTCGTCGGTGTAGTGCTCGAGCGCGGCCGGGAAGGTGAACATCGTCTCAGGGGCGGAGTAGTGGTCGACCGCCTCGGAGTCGAAACCGCCTTCCAGCTGCGGCTCGGCGAGCTCGGTCAGGCGTTCCGTGAGCCCGGTGACGCCGAACACCAGGCCGACGATGAGCCCGATGACGACGACGGATGCACCAGCGACGATGCCGGCGATCCAGCCCTTCGAGAGGCCACGACGTGGCGCAGGGCCCGCAGCGCTCGCGGACGCGGATGCAGCGCTCTCGGCCAGCAGGGTCGCGCGCGCCTGCTGCAGCGTCGCCGCCCACAGCTCGGCCGCGTGCCGGCTCTCGGCGTCGGAGTATCGCGACGGATGCCGCGCCCAAGCGGCGGCGCGATACGCCGATTCGATGCGCTCGGGGCTCAGCGTGGCCGCCGGGTCGAGGCTGAGTGCGGCACGGGCGGCGATGGATTCCACGACGAGATCATATGGTGCTGCGGGAGCCCCCGGCCGCCACGATTTCCGAAGGGGGTCAGGCGACGTGCTGCGTCGCCGTGCCGCGCACGCCGCCCAGCACGCGACTGACCGCCTCGGGAGCGGCCGTGAAGCGCCCTGCTGCGCCGTCGTCGGAGAGGTAGTGCACGCGGATGCCTCGGCCGACGCGCACGAGCTTCGTGACCTCGTAGCTGCTGCCGGAGACGCTGATGAGCGTGTCGCCCACGGCGAGGTGCCGGGTCTCCCGCAGTTCGATCGTCGTCATAGTGAGAGTGTCTCAGCACCCACCGACATCCGCGCGCGACAGTAAGTGCCCCCGGCGGGCTTTGTCAACCCGTTGTCGACCGGATGGCGCCCTGCCTACCGTGGAGGAAGCCGACGCGCTGAACAGGTGCGCCGGCGGTATCGATTCCCGAGGAGGACGCCATGAGCGCCAAGGACGACATCGGCAACACCGCTGAGCGAATGACCGGAAAGGTCAAGGAGGGTGTCGGCAAGATGACCGACAACGAGCGGCTCGAAGCCGAAGGCAAGGCCGACCAGGTCAAGGCCGACGCCAAGCAGGCCGCCGACAAGGTCAAGGACGCGTTCGAGGACGGAACGAAGTAGTCCAGCTGTTCATCCGCCCCACGACTGAACCGGAGGACATGACATGAGCATCGGCCTCGGCATTCTGCTCGTGGCGATCGGCGCGGTTCTCACGTTCGCGCTGAACGTCACCGTCGACTGGATCGACCTCGATCTCGTCGGCTACATCCTGATGATCGCGGG
>NZ_DATCVK010000166.1:0-12893 GCF_036566905.1 Microbacterium sp.
CTCCGCGACGCCTGGGAGCGCCGGATCGCCCTGGGGCGCGGCGACACCTCGGCCGCCGGCACCGTCGCGTACGCCGTCGGCCTGCCGCTGCGCTCTGCCGTGCGCCTCGCGCACGGGGCGCGCCGGCTCGTGGTGAGCGGGCCTCAGCAGCCGGGACCGGTGGGGTCTTCGGCACACGTGCGGTCGACGAGCGCCGTCCGCACCTCGACGACGCGCACGTCGTAGCCGCCCGCTTCGGCCCGCACCACGCCCGGCACCGGACGCCAGCCGGTTCCGAAGTCGACGGATGCCGCATACTCGACCGTCACCGACACCCCGTAGGTTCCGCGGGCACGGTAGGCGTGACTTGTCGCGGTGGGCGTGAACTGCCCCTGCCCGAGGCTCGCCCACGCCGAGCCGCCCGTGGCGGCGCGGGTCGTGGTGCCGTCGCCGTTGTCGAACACGTACGCGGTGGGCACGAACCGCACCGTCACGTCCCAGCCGAGCACGGTCCCCGGGATGCGCTCCTCGGATGCCGCGGCCAGCAGGTTCGTCGGCATGCCGACCACACCGAAGCCCGCGGGCTCGCCGCCGAGGGTCGGAGTGGCCGGCCGGAAGGAGGCGAGGTCGGCCAGTGTCACGTCGGGGAAGCCGACGACGGTGTAGTCGATGCAGCGGTTGAGCGGGCCGCAGTCCTCGGGAGGGGGTGGGGTGGGGTACGCGATTCGATCTTCCGGAGGATTGCGGGACACCGCGTCCTCTGTCGAACCTTCGTCCTTGTCGACCCCGGAGACGATCACCTCATCGTTGGTCGCATAGGAGCACAGCCCGGCTTGCAGTTGCGAGGCAGTGCATTCATTGGTTGCTGCAGTACCGACCATTGGCATCAGCGAGAACGTCAATGCCGTGAAAGCCGCGAGGACTAGCACGTCTGGTCCTCCGCGACACCGCTGCGCGAGATCGCGAAGTCGCCCCGGAGGTCCACGAAGTCGACTTCTAGAGCGAGAACGTTGGGGCGGTCGCTCGGTGTTACATCGACTCCCTCGCCATTGAGAACCCGCGACTCGGTTACGTCCAGGCACACGACGGCCGTTACCTTCGCGAGATCATCTGAAGCGTTGGTGCCGGCGAATCTCGCAACCGATGCTGTTCCCACAATGGACCGACCCTGCGCGCCGAGCATGTTCTGAGTGTCAAGCTCGGACTCCAGTGCGTTCCCAGTCAGGAACTCCGTCGGGCGTGGCGAAGAGGTCGAACCGGCGTGCCATTGGTTCAGTGCGTCCACGTAAGCCCGGTACGTTGCCTCGGCCGCGGCGAACGCCTCCTCTTCGGAGGAGAACCCCGGCGTCGGCGTCGGCTCCGGCGACTCCGGAGTGGTGCAGCCGGAGAGGGCCAGCACGAGGAACGCGCCGAGCGCTGCGGCCATGACCCGAGTCCTCACGCCTTCACGTTAACCGGTGGCACGGGCTCGGTTCCCGAGTTATCCACAGCGCGGATCGAAGAAGCCGGCGATCGCGTCCGGGGGGTGGCGGATCGCCGGCTCCGGGCGGGTCGATGAGACCGCCCCTCGTGCCCTTCGGGTTGGGCACGAGGGGTGGTCCCCGGCGACAGCGCCGTTCGGGGGTTCGCGCAGCGGGCAGGGGGGCACTCGCTGCGCGATGCCTCCAGCGTCCGGGGTCGACCTGGGAGATCCCTATCGCCCCACCGCGTGAACGCCGCACGCTGGCCGTGCAGGCGCTGTGCTGCCATCATGACGCCATGAGCATCGCCAGGTCCGTCGCTGCGGTCCTCGTGGTCGTCGCCCTCGCCGGGGTCGCCGGGTGCGCCGCACCGGAGCCGGTGATCACGCCCGTGGTGCGGGACGTGGGCGACCTGCCGGGCACGACCGTGGAGCTCGAGGTCGGCCAGGTGCTCGACATCGACACCGGCGACCTCGCGGTCGACAGCTACAGCGGCGTCGTCTCCGATCCCTCCGTCGCGACCTTCACGCCCGGACGCGAGGAGGACGGCACGACGTTCAACCCCGGTGTCGAGGCGCTCGCCGAAGGGACGACTCAGGTCGTGCTGTCGAATGAGGACGGCGGCATCCAGGACGCCACCTTCACCGTCGAGGTGTCGGACTGACCCCACCGAACCGTGGTGACACCCTTCACCCCGATCCGGCACGGCTCCCGCCGGGCGGAGACCAGCGGGCGTATCCTCGTGCGATGACCACCGCCGCGAGCCGGACCGAGCTGCGAGCGCTCCTGGACGAGCTGCACGACGCGGCGACGGCGCGCATCGCGGCGATCGATGAGAACCTGGCCGAACTGCGCGCCGATCGCCGCGGCGACGTGGCGGACGACGAGCACGACCCCGAGGGTGTGACGCTGTCGGGCGAATGGTCCCGCGCCGTCGCGCTGGAAGAGGCCGCCCACCGCGAGATCGCCGAGATCGACGAGGCCGTGCGGCGCTGGGAGGGCGGAACCTACGGCGTGTGCGTCGACTGCGGCCGCGGCATCCCGATCGCCCGCCTCCGTGCCCGCCCGTTCGCCACCCGCTGCGTGACCTGCGCCGAGAAGGCCGGCGTCTGACGTGTCGTTCGGCGCTGCGGCATCGCGCGCCGCGCAGGAGGGCTTCCCGCGCGTGGCGGACGGCGACCCGTGCCCGTGCGGCACCGGGGACCTCTTCGACGGATGCTGCGCTCCCGCGCTGCGAGGAACCCCGCCGGCGACGGCCGAGGCGTTGATGCGCTCGCGCTACACGGCGTTCGTCGTCGGCGACGCGCGGTACCTGGAGGAGACGTGGCATCCCGGCACGCGTCCGGACGACCTCGCCCTCGACGCCGCCCAGCGGTGGACCGGGCTCGAGATCGTCGATGTCGATGCCGGGACGGAGGGCGACACGCGCGGGGTCGTCGAGTTCCGCGCGACGTGGCGGCACGGACGCGACCGAGGCTTGCTGCACGAACGCAGCCGGTTCCTCCGGCGGAGCGGACGCTGGTGGTACATGGACGGCGAGATCCGTCCGTCCTGACCGGCCCTCGACCGGGCGCGCCGCCGATAGCGTGACATGCATGACCACTCAGGCTGAGAAAGCACAGACCCTTGCGCGGCTCCACGCCGCGCCCGAGATCCTGCGCGTCGTGAACGTATGGGACGCCGTGTCGGCCCGCGCCGTCGCCGCCCTTCCCGAGACCCGCGCCATCGCGACGGCGGGCCACGCGATCGCCGCGACGTTCGGCTACCCCGACGGCCAGATCCCGCTCGAGATCACGCTCGACATGGTCGGCCGGATCGTCGATGCCGTGGGCGACCTGCCCGTCACGACCGACCTCGACGACGGCTACGGCGACGCGGGCGAGACCGTGCGCCGGGCAATCGGCAAGGGCGTCGTGGGCGCCAACGTCGAAGACCGCCTGCGCCCGCTCGACGAGGCCGTCGCGGCGGTCGAGGCCATCGTCGCGGCCGGCGCCGCGGAGGGCGTTCCGTTCGTCCTCAACGCGCGCACCGACGCGTTCGTGCGGGCAGGCAAACGCCCGGTCGAGGAGTCGGTCGCGGACGCGATCGATCGCGGCCGTGCGTACCTCGCGGCGGGTGCCGACCTGGTGTTCGTGCCGGGCATCCTCGATGCCGACATCACCCGGCGCCTCGTCGACGGCATCGGCGAACGCAAGGTCAGCGTCATCGGCCTGCCCGGGGCGCTGTCGGCGGGCGAGTACGAGGCGCTCGGCGTCGCCCGCATCTCGTACGGTCCGCTGCCGCAGCGCGTCGCGCTGACCGCTCTGCAGGACGTCGCCGCCGACCTCTACCGCGACGGCGTGATCCCGGCATCCACGCGAGCCCTCAACTGAGGAGATCAGCGCGATCGCCGCGTCCGGCCCGCGGGAATCCCCGCGGGCCGGACGCTGTTGAGCCCGGCATGGAGCCCGCAGCCGTCGACGTCATCGTGATCGGCGGGGGACAGGCGGGGCTCTCGGCGGCGTACCACCTGCACCGCCGCGGGTTCGTGCCGCTGCAGCGGGCGACCGGCACAGAGCCGACGTTCCTCGTCATCGACGCCAACGCCGCCCCCGGCGGCGCATGGCAGCACCGCTGGCCGTCCCTGCGGATGGCGACGGTGAACGGCATCCACGAGCTGCCGGGCTTCGCCGTGCCGCCGGCCGACCCGGTCGCGGCGAGCCGTGACATCCTGCCGTCGTACTTCGCGGAGTACGAGGAGCGCTTCGCCCTCGACGTCCTCCGGCCGGTGCGCGTGAAAGCCGTGCGGCGCGCCGATGAGGATCCGCATGGCCGGCTGGTGGTGGAGACCGACCGCGGAAGCTGGTCCGCACGGTTCGTCATCAACGCGACCGGCACGTGGACGCGGCCCTTCCGCCCCCACTATCCGGGGCAGGAGCGCTTCCGCGGCCGGCAACTGCACGTCGCGGACTACGTCTCGGCGGAGGACTTCCGTGGAGAGCGCGTGGTGGTCGTCGGGGCCGGCGTCTCGGCGGTGCAGCTGCTGGACGAGATCTCGCACGTGGCCGACACGTTCTGGGTGACGCGTCGGGAGCCGGAGTGGGTGGAGGCGGACTTCGACATCCCGGCGCGCGTCGCCGCCATCGCCGGGGTCGAGGACCGTGTGCGCCGAGGCCTGCCGCCCGGAAGCGTGATCTCGGTGACCGGCATGCACTGGACGCCGTGGGCTCGCGCCGCAGAGGCGCGGGGCGTGCTGGTGCGGCATCCGATGTTCGCCTCGATCGAGGAGGAAGGCGTGCGGATGCCGGACGGCTCGTTCGAGCCGGCCGACGTGATCCTCTGGGCCACGGGATTCCGCCCCGCGCTCGACCATCTCGCCCCGCTGCGGCTGCGCACCCCCGAGGGCGGCTTCCGGGTGGAGAACGGACGCTCCCTCGACGAGCCGCGGCTCTTCCTGATCGGCTACGGTCCCTCGCAGTCGACCGTGGGCGCCAACCGTGCCGGGCGCGACGCCGTCCGCGCCATCATGGCCGAGCGGGTCGCTCTCGCGGCCTGAGCCCGCCCGCCGCCGGCCGGTCGGCCGTGACGCACCGCAGCGGGAGAAGCACGCTCACCCGCTGTCCGTCCTAGACTCTCGTGCGATCACGGTCGCCGACGAGAGCGGACGAAATGAGCCTGGCCCGAGAGCTGTTCCGGCGGAAGCCGGTGACGCCGCCCGCGCCGTCGCCCGGTGGTCTCACCCGGGGGATCGGGACCTTCCAGCTCGCGATGCTCGGGGTCGGCGCCACGGTCGGCACCGGCGTCTTCTTCGTGATGCACGAAGCCGTGCCGCTCGCCGGACCCGCCGTGCTCCTGTCGTTCCTCGTCGCCGCGATGGCCGCGGGGCTCTCCGCCGTCTGCTACGCCGAGATGGCCTCAGCGGTCCCGGTGTCGGGCTCGACGTACTCGTACGCCTACGTGACGCTCGGTGAGATCGTCGCCATGGGTGTCGCCGCCTGCCTCATGCTCGAGTACGGCGTCTCGACCGCAGCGGTCGCATCGGGATGGAGCGGCTACCTCGATCGCCTCGTCGGCGACCTGTTCGGGTGGGACATCCCGGCGGGGCTGACGGTCGGTCCGCTCGAGGGCGGCATCGTGAACCTCCCGGCCGTGATCCTCGTCGGCCTCTGCGCGCTCCTGCTCATCCGTGGCACTCGCGAGTCGGCGGCGGTTAACACCGTCATGGTGATCATCAAGCTCGCCGTGCTCCTCATGTTCGGCGCGATCGCCGTCACGGCGTTCCAGGCCGACAACTTCGCCGACTTCGCCCCGCACGGCGCGGCGGGAGTCACCGCGGCCGCGGGGACGATCTTCTTCACGTTCATCGGACTCGACGCGGTGTCGACCGCGGGCGACGAGGTGCGCGACCCGCAGCGCTCGCTGCCGCGGGCGATCATCATCGCGCTCGTGACGGTCGTCGCCGTATACCTCTTCGTCGCGATCGCCGCTGTCGGCGCGCAGCCGTGGACGGACTTCGAAGACCCGGGCCAGCAGAGCGCCGGACTCGCCGTCATCCTCGGCGACGTGCTTGGCGCTGCATGGCCCGCCACCGTGCTCGCCGCGGGCGCGGTGATCTCGATCTTCTCGGTCACGCTCGTGACGCTGTTCGGACAGACCCGGATCCTGTACTCGATCGGCCGCGACGGCCTGCTGCCTCAGGCGTTCGCCCGCGTCGACCCGCGGACCCACACGCCGGTGTTCTCGACGGTCGTCGTCGCGATCGCCGTGGCGCTCCTCGCGGGCTTCATCCCGCTGTCGAGTCTGTGGGACCTCGTGTCGATGGGCACGCTCGTCGCCTTCATCGTGGTCTCGATCGGGGTCATGGTGCTGCGACGCACGCGCCCCGACCTGCCCCGCGCGTTCCGCGTGCCGGGCTACCCGGTGACGCCGGTGCTGTCGATCCTCGCGTGCCTGTATCTGATCACCGGCCTCGGCTGGTCGACCTACGCATGGTTCGCGGTGTGGGTCGCGGTCGTGCTCGCCTTCTACCTGCTGTGGGGCCGACGGCACAGCCTGCTCGCGCGGGCGCAGCCGGAGGCGGATGCCGCCGCCGGCGGCGGCCCGCCGTCAGACGGCGTCGATCGTGGCCCGGGCGGCTCGGGCACCTAGCAGGAGCGGCTCGGGCGTATCGTGGCGTACGACGGAGGGAGACCCATGGCCCGCATCCTGATCTTCGGCGGACACGGAAAGGTCGCGCTGCTCCTCGAGCCGCTGCTCGTGGCGCAGGAGCACACCGTGACGGCCGTCATCCGCGATCCCGCGCACGAGGCGGAGGTCGCCGCGACCGGCGCGCAGCCGGTCGTCGCCGATGTCGAGCTGCTCGACGTCGACCAGCTGACGAACCTGATCGCCGGCAACGACGTCGTCGTCTGGGCGGCGGGCGCGGGAGGCGGCGATCCGGCCCGCACGTACGCGGTGGACCGCGACGCTGCGGTGCGCTCGATGGATGCCGCGGTGGCGGCCGGAGTGCTCCGCTACGTCATGGTGTCGTGGATCGGCTCGCGCGCCGACCACGGGGTGGGCAGGGAATCCTCGTTCTTCCCCTACGCCGACGCCAAGTGGGCGGCAGACGCCCACCTCGCCGGCAGCGCGCTCGACTGGACGATCCTCGCACCGGGCACCCTCACGCTCGATGCGCCGACCGGGCGGATCGGGCTCGATCCGGAGGGCGCCGGGTCCGTGCCGCGTGCGGACGTGGCCGCCGTCATCGCCGCGACCGTCGCGGACGACAGCACGATCGGGCGCACCATCCGGTTCGGGGCCGGTGGCGAGGTCATCGGCCACGCGATCGCGGGCTGAGGCGTCAGTCCTCGCTGGAGTGCAGTCCGCGTCGGACCGACAGCAGGGTGACCTCGGGGCGGTCGGCGACGAGGCGCTCGGCGTGGTCGAGCACATCCCGCACGTGCGACGAGCCCGACGCGACGACCGACACGCCGATGCTCGCCCGCCGGTGAAGGTCGTGCTCGCCCACCTCTGCCGCGGCCGCCTCGGTGCGGCGACTGAGCTCGGCGATGAGGGGCCGCAGCACGCTGCGCTTCTCCTTCAGCGAGCGGATGTCGCCCAGCAGCAGGTCGAACTCGATCCACCCGATCCACATGCGTCCATGGTGCCAGCGGCGGCACGCGGGCGCTCGCGGTCCTAGGCTCGATCCATGCTCGCCACCGTCATCCACGCCGCGCGCGACATCCGCGTCGAGACCGTGCCCGACCCCGTGCTGTCCACCGGAGCCGACGCGATCGTGCGCGTCGTCGCGGCGTGCGTGTGCGGCTCCGACCTCTGGCCCTACCGCGGCGTCACGCCCACGAAGGAGCCCCATCGCATCGGCCACGAGTTCGTCGGCATCGTCGAAGCGGTCGGCGCCGACGTGCAGGTCATCCGCCCGGGCGACTTCGTGGTCGCCCCGTTCTACGTGTGCGACGGCACGTGCGCCAACTGCCGGAACGGCGTGAGCACCTCCTGCCTGCACGGCGGCTGGTGGGGGAGCGACGACCGCTTCGGCGGCTTCGCCGACGGCGGCCAGGGCGAGCGGGTGCGCGTTCCGCTCGCGGACGGCACCCTCGCCGTCGTTCCCGGACCGGTGGGCGACGACGAGATCCCGGCCCTGCTGACCCTCAGCGATGTCATGGGCACGGGGCATCACGCCGCGGTGTCGGCGGGCGTCGGTCCCGGCGACGCGGTCGCGGTCGTGGGCGACGGCGCCGTCGGCCTGTGCGCCGTCATCGCCGCGAAGCGGCTCGGCGCCACCACCATCATCGCGATGTCGCGGCATCCGCATCGCCAGGCACTGGCCCGCGAGTTCGGCGCCACCCACATCGTCGAGGAGCGGGGGGATGCCGGCATCGAGGCGGTGCGCGCACTCACCGGCGGGATCGGCGCCGATCGTGTGCTCGAGTGCGTCGGCACGAAGGAGTCGATGGACCAGGCGCTGCGCTCCACCCGCGCCGGCGGGATGGTCGGCTACGTCGGCGTGCCCAACGGCGGGCCCGAGCTGCCGGTGCGTCAGATGTTCAACCGCAACGTCGGCGTCAACGGCGGGGTCGCCCCCGTACGCGGCTACATCGAGGAGCTGCTGCCGGACGTCCGCTCCGGCGCGATCCGGCCGGGCCGCGTGTTCGATCTCGAGCTTCCACTCGCCCAAGCGGCGGAAGCGTACGCCGCGATGGACGAGCGGCGCGCCACGAAGGTGCTGCTGCGGCCGTGAACCCGGCAGCCGCGGAACGGGGATCGGACCTCCTGCCGAATGGCGACGCGCCCGCGCGCCTGCGCACGCAGCGGCCGTCGTGCGGTAGAACAGCAGAAGTCGAAGGGAACCCCGGACCGTGAAGCTCGTCAAGCGCATCGTCGTGGTGCTCGTCATCGCGTTCGCGGCGTTCTACCTCATCACCCGGCCGCACGATGCGGCGAATGCGGTGCAGGGCGCCATCGGCGCCGTCTGGGGCGCCGGTGTCGCCGTGGTCGACTTCTTCATGGCTCTCGCCGCGGGCTGAGCATGTTCGATCCGCGGATCGAGAAGCACCTGATCACCGATCAGGGAGAGCACGTCGTCGACGAGGTGCGCAAGCACTGGGCGGCCTCGGTCTCGGCCGTCCTGGAGCTGTTCGGCGGCATCGTCGTGCTCCTCCTGTCGTTCTTCGTGCCGGCGCAGGCCTGGTGGGTGCCCGCACTCCTCGGCGCCGCGGTCACCGGCCACGCCATCTGGCGGTACTTCGAGCAGCACACCGACCGCTTCGTCATCACCAACATGCGCGTCTTCCGCGTGCACGGCATCCTGTCGCAGCGCATCGCGACCATGCCGCTCGCGCGCATCCTCGACATCTCGGTCTACAAGCCGGTCGTGGGACGTGTCTTCGGCTACGGGCACTTCGTCTTCGAGTCGGCGGCGCAGGAGCAGGGTCTCCGCGAGATCCGCTACGTCGGCGACCCCGACGAGCGCGGCCTGACGATCCAGCGCGTCATCCAGCAGGCGGGTCTGCGCGGCGCCGCGGGCCGGGCCGAGCAGTTCGGCGGCGCCCACATCATGCCGCCCCCGCCGGCCGCGCCCGCGGCATCCGTCACCACGGCCGACTCGGTGCACGACGAGAACCCCACCGCGCCGGTCCCCGATGTGCGTCCCGCCACGAACCCGTCGGGGTGGGACTGGCTCGCCGACGCGCAGCGACGCGAGGACGAGCGGCTGGCGCAGCTGCGCGGCGAGCCGGCGCCCGCGCCCGCCCCGTTCGACCCCGACCGCACGAACACCGCGCCGATCCAGCTGCCCCGCTGAACGGAGCCTCGTCCGGCCCCAGCCGGGGCCTCCGTAACGCCGGATTTCGAGGCGTGCGGGAACATCGCGGGCGACCCGGCCGTTCTGTTACCCTGGAGTGTCACTCGTGTGGCTGTTTCGCCACGCTCGAGCACCGGTTCGCGCCGGTGATCCAGATCCCGCAAGGGTCCGGGTGACATCGCTGGAAAATCCGCTTCGCCTCGGCCCGAGGCATCCGTTCGCCCTTGCGCGAAGATGCCGCTGAAAGCCGGAGCCCGACACCAAACCCAACAAGGACAACCCACTACATGACTACCGCAACGACCGCCCCGGCCACCAAGCAGGTCGCGATCAACGACATCGGATCTGCCGAGGACTTCCTGGCCGCGGTCGAGAAGACCCTGAAGTTCTTCAACGACGGCGACCTCATCGAGGGCACCGTCGTGAAGATCGACCGCGACGAGGTGCTCCTCGACGTCGGTTACAAGACCGAGGGCGTCATCCCCTCGCGCGAGCTCTCCATCAAGCACGACGTCGACCCCAACGAGGTCGTCAAGGTCGGCGACGAGGTCGAAGCCCTCGTTCTCCAGAAGGAGGACAAGGAAGGCCGCCTCATCCTCTCCAAGAAGCGCGCGCAGTACGAGCGTGCCTGGGGCGACGTCGAGAAGATCAAGGAGAACGACGGTGTGGTCACCGGCTCCGTGATCGAGGTCGTCAAGGGTGGTCTGATCGTCGACATCGGCCTGCGCGGCTTCCTGCCCGCTTCGCTGATCGAGCTCCGCCGCGTCCGCGACCTCACGCCGTACCTCGGCCAGGAGATCGAGGCGAAGATCCTCGAGCTCGACAAGAACCGCAACAACGTCGTGCTCTCGCGCCGCGCCCTGCTCGAGCAGACGCAGTCCGAGTCGCGCACCACGTTCCTCAACAACCTGCACAAGGGCCAGGTCCGCAAGGGCACGGTCTCGTCGATCGTCAACTTCGGTGCGTTCGTCGACCTGGGCGGCGTGGACGGCCTCGTGCACGTCTCCGAGCTGTCGTGGAAGCACATCGAGCACGCGTCCGAGGTCGTCGAGGTCGGCCAGGAGGTCACCGTCGAGATCCTCGAGGTCGACCTGGACCGCGAGCGCGTCTCGCTGTCGCTCAAGGCGACCCAGGAGGACCCGTGGCAGGTCTTCGCCCGCACGCACGCGATCGGCCAGGTCGCTCCGGGCAAGGTCACCAAGCTCGTTCCGTTCGGTGCGTTCGTGCGCGTCGCGGACGGCATCGAGGGCCTCGTGCACATCTCGGAGCTGTCGGGCAAGCACGTCGAGCTCGCCGAGCAGGTCGTCTCGGTCGGCGAAGAGGTCTTCGTCAAGATCATCGACATCGACCTCGAGCGTCGCCGCATCTCGCTCTCGCTGAAGCAGGCGAACGAGTCGGTCGACCCCAACGGCACCGAGTTCGACCCGGCACTGTACGGCATGGTCACGGAGTACGACGAGAACGGGGAGTACAAGTACCCCGAGGGCTTCGACCCCGAGACCAACGCGTGGCTCGAAGGCTTCGACGAGCAGCGCGAGAAGTGGGAGCAGGAGTACGCCGCTGCCCACGCTCGCTGGGAGGCCCACAAGGCTGCCGTCACGAAGGCTCTCGAGGCCGAGGCTGCCGCCCCGGTCGAGACCGGCTCGTCGACCTTCTCGTCCGACAGCAGCCCCGTGGGCACGCTGGCCGACGACGAGGCGCTCGCCGCTCTGCGCGAGAAGCTCTCGGGTCGCTGATCCTGAGCTGAGCCGCCTGGTTCGCTGAACCGCTGGTTCCGAAAGGGCCGTCACCTCCGACCGCAAGGTCGGCGGCTGGCGGCCCTTTCGCATGCCGCGGGCACGAGAGCGCACGGCTCGGTGGCGACGTCGGTGGCGACGGGTACTGTCGCGGTGTGCCTGCGAACCGATTCTCCGTCCGCTGCCTGGTGGACGACGACGGATGCCGCGGCCCGGTGCCCGCCGATGCGCCGTTCCCGCTCTGCGAGCGGCACCTCGCGGCCGCGGCGGAATGGGGTGCGGCGCAGGACGGCATCACCGATGTGCTGCCGTCGCCCTGCGGACTGTGCGGATCGCGCCTCGGCGTGCACTATCCGTCGGGGTGGCTGTGCGCGGTGTGCGAGTGGCGCCACGGCGAGATCCCCGACACCGAGATCCCGCCCCCGCGCGTGGACGTGGTCTATTACCTGCGCTACGCCGATCGCGTGAAGATCGGCACGAGCGCGAACCCGCGCCAGCGTTTCGGCGCGATCTGGCATGACGAGCTGCTGGCGTTCGAGCGCGGCGGGCGCGCGCTCGAGCAGCGACGGCACGTGCAGTTCGCGGCCGACCGCTATCCCGGCACGGAGTGGTTCCGTCGCTCGGAGGCGCTGACCGCGCACATCGCGGTACTGGCGGCCGGCGTCGACGATCCGTGGCAGCTCCACGCGCGGTGGCTCAGCGAGGCGCTCGCGGCACAGGGGTGATCCGTACGCTCTCGGTGAACCGCGGCGGATCCTCCAGCCCGCTCCGAGGAACGGCGCCTACCGTGGTGCTCCACCCGCCTCGTACCCGCGCAGTCCACGGACGGGCCCGGGCTGACAGAAGGAGCGCCACATGGGATTCCTCGATCGCCTGTTCGGAGACTCGGATGCCGAGCGTCAGGCGCCGCCCGTGCCGCCGAACCGCTACGGCACCCCGGCACCCGGTGCACAGGCACCCGGCACGCAGGCGCCCGGCGTGCAGCCCCCGCGGAGCGAGGACGAGATCGCCATCGAGCGCTACCGCTACCTGCTGCGGACCGCGCCGCCCGAGACCATCGAGCAGGTGCACGCCGAGGCGTTCGGCAGGCTCACCGAGCCGCAGCGTCAGCAGGTGCTCGCGGAGCTCTCCGCGGGACTTCCGCCCTCCGAGCAGCCCCGCGCGAGCGACCCGCAGACGATGGCCCGCGCCGCGACGCGCGCCGAGTACCTCAACCCCGGCTTCATGGAGCGCACGCTCGGGCCGCAGCGTCAGGGGCCGTCGTTCGGCTCCATGCTGGGCTCGTCGATCCTCGGCACCGTCGTCGGGTATGTCATCGGCTCGGCGCTGGTGAGCTCGTTCCTGGCGCCGACGTTCGCATACGACCAGGGCTACCAGGACGGGGCGGCGGCGGATGACGGCGGCGACGCCGGCACCGACGCGGGCGCCGACACCGGC
>NZ_DATCVK010000167.1:0-2008 GCF_036566905.1 Microbacterium sp.
GCACGTCGCTGCCCCACGGGTCCTTGAAGAAGAACCCGAACGCGGGAATGGCGCCGCGCTGGCCGTCGGTCGCGGCGGCGGGAACGGCCCGGCCCGCTCCGCCCGCGCCCATCATCACGTCGAGCCCGCGGCAGGCGGCCATCGAGACGGGCCCGAGCGGCGTCGACTTCGCCACGGTGTTGTAGAGCACGATCGCGCCGACGAGCGGCACCGCGACGCCGAGGCCCCGCCGCCCGCCGCCCGCTGCCGCGAGCGCGAGGCCCGCCGCGAAGCATCCGCTCACGACTGCGAGCGCAGTGCCCGCCGACACCCGACCAGAGGGGATGGGCCGCTCGGGTCGCTCCTCGGCGTCGAGCTCACGGTCGGCGTAGTCGTTCAGCGCCATGCCGCCGCTGTAGAGCAGCACCGAGGCCGCGGGCAGCAGCCACTGGCGGCCGGTGAAGCGGGCGCCCCCGGCGTGCCCGCCCGCCAGCGTGTCGCCGATCACCGTCAGCGCGGCCGGCGCGCGGACGAGGTCGAGGAGGTCGGCGGGGGAGGTCATGCCGGGGTCACCGCGCTCTCCGCGGCGGCGCGGACTCGCGTTCCCGTGGCGTGCGCCCAGTCGTGCAGGGCGATCGTCTGCTGCGAGAAGTCGTGCACGTCGCTGCCCCACGGGTCCTTGAAGAAGAACCCGAACGCGGGAATGGCGCCGCGCTGGCCGTCGGTCGCGGCGAGGGCGAGGAGCCGGGCGATGTCGAGGATGAGCGGTGCGGCGAGCATCGAGTCGTACGCGCTCCAGATCGTCTGCATCGTGATGCGCGACGAGAGGAAGCCCTCGGCGTGGATGTGGTCCCAGGCGGTCTTCACGTCGCCGAGGTCGGGCACGTTGTCGATGTGCAGGGGAGCGACGACGTGATCGCCGACGAGGCTGACGAGACCACGGGTCTTGGTCGCGAGCTTGCTGCGCACGGCCTCGGGATCGGCGAGGGTCGCACCGTCGCCGCCGCCGAGGAGGTTGGAGCCCGCCCACGAGAGCACGCGCATGCCGCGAGCCGTGAACATCGGGGCGAGCGCGGTGCGCAGCAGCGTCTCGCCGGTCTTGCCGTCCTGACCGGCGAAGGGGATGCCGCGCTCGGTCGCGAGGGAGCGGATGACGGGCACGTCGATGCCGGCCGACGGGGTGAAGCACGCGTACGCACTGCCTGACTCGATCGCGGCGAGGGCGGCGATCGAGCTCGCCGGCAGCAGGGGCCGATCGGGGTCTTCGAGCGCGGCGGTGAACAACTCGGCGTCGTGGAACTCGACGTGGTCCTCGAGGATCGGCTCCGTCGACGAGATGTCGACGACCACTACCTGACCGAGCCCGTGCCGCTCGCGGAAGTCGGTGATGTCGGCGGCCATGCGGCGGACCGCGTCCGCCTGCGACCCGGTGTGGGTCCTCCGGTCGTAGCCGGGGCGGATCTCGGCGTCGGCGCGATCGAGCGCGTCGTCGGCCGTGGCCACGAAGCGGTGGGCGAGCATGCCGGACTCGACGAGCGCGTGCGCCCGCTCCCGGAGCGGGGTCGCGCTGACGTCGTGGCCGCCGATCACGAGGTCGGCGAACGCCGGCAGCGGAATGCCCGCGAACGCCTCGCCCGCGGTCGTGCACCCGGTCGGCGGCGCGAGCTCGGCGCGCATCGCGTGCAGTCCGACGGCCACCACTGTGCCGATCGAGCCGCGGCCGCCGATCAGCCAGAGGCCGACCCGGCCCTCGCGCCAGGCGTCGGTGCCGGTCGCCGCAGCGGATGTCTCGTGGTGGGTCATGTCGTTCCTCCGTGTGGGTTCGGGCCGGGTCGTGTTGTGACGGGTCGTGTCGTTCAACTCGTCCGCCCCCGCAGGGAACGGGCGAGATCGGTCAGGTAGCGGGCGAGCCGCTCGGGCAGTCCGGCTTCGGCGAGACGGATGCCGCGTGCGACGTGCTCGTCGATCGTGCGCGAGACCGCGGCGCGCGCCCCGGTGCGGGTCACGATGTCGCGGATCGCGGCGGCAT
>NZ_DATCVK010000168.1:0-10318 GCF_036566905.1 Microbacterium sp.
GCGGGCCGGGGGCGCCCGCGGGCCCGGCGGCCGCCGACAGGCGACGCCCGGACGCGAGGCGCAGGATGTCGGCGCGGACGGCTTCCGCGTTGGCCGTGGACAGGTACTCGAGCTTGACGTTGGCGTCGGCCCCCGCACCGACGACCTCGAGCTTCGCCATGCCGAGCAGCCGCGCGATCATCGGACGGGTGAGGTTGACGCCCTGTACGCGGTCGAGCGGCGCGCGGCGCTGCGTGCGGAACAGGATGCCGCTGCGCACCTCGACGTCGTCGTCGGTGATGCGGAACGTGTGGAAGCGCCACGAGGTGTAGAACACGGCGACGAGCACGATGAGCGCCGCGAGCACCGCGAGTCCGGCCAGCACGTAGAGGTTGTTCGCGATGATGAAGTCGATGGGGTCGCCGCCCGCGCCTTCCCACTCGCCCACCTCGTCCTCGATGTCGGGGGCGAGCCACGGCAGGAAGATGAACACGAGGCGATCGCGCAGGTTCGCGAAGATGATGCCGATGACGACGATCAGGAACAGCCCGCCGCGCAGCAGCGGCGTGAGCGGGTGCAGGCGATGCCACTCGCCGTCGCTGAGCGGAGAGCGGACGAGCTGCGGCGGGGGCGCGCCCGGGACGCCGGGCGAGGCACCCGGGACGCCAGGCGAGGCACCCGGGACGCCGGGCGAGGCACCCGGGACGCCAGGCGAAGCGCCGGGACCTTCGACGGGGCCGGGTATCGAGGTCATAGACCCGTGCGCCGACTCTCGGCGACCTCGACGAGGTGGTCGCGGAGCGTCTCGGCGGTGGACTGCTCGAGCCCGGGGATGACGACGCCGGTTGCCGCGGCCGCGGTGACGAACTTCAGCTGGGCGATGCCGAAGCCCCGGTCCAGCGGACCATGGGTGATGTCGATGAGCTGCATGCGACCGTAGGGAACGGCCACGAAGCGCTGCCACAGGATGCCGCGGCGGAACACCAGGTCGTCGTCGCGCAGCTGGTAGCCGATGGAGCGGGCCTGGCGCGGCAGGATCACCAGGGTCCACGCCAGGATCACGGTGAGGATGCCGCCCGGGATCCAGGCCCACAGCTGGTGCATCAGCAGCGTCAGCACCAGAGTCGCCGCGATGACGAGCAGCAGGAACGAGCCGGTCGAGATCAGCTGCACCGTCACGTACTTCGGCGAGATCTGGTGCCAGACACCGCCTTCGAGAGCGAGCCGGTTCTCGGAGCGCGGCTCGACGATCCGCTCGAACGTGCTCCCCGCCTCAGTGGTCGTGGAGGCGGGGCTCGAGTCCGGGGTCGTCGCCTCCGGGCTGTTCGTCATCGTCGTCCTTCCGGATGGTGCACAGGTGCTCCGCGACAAGACCCGCGGCGACCAGCAGGGCGCCGCTCACGGTCGTCGCGATGACCGCTCCCAACGAGCCTAGCGAGGGCGTGACGGGCCGGGTCGCCAGGAAGACCCACAGCCCTGCTCCCACTCCGCCGATGGCGGCGCCGACGATGCTCGAGGCCTTCGCCAGCATCGCGATGCGCACGGCTCGGAACGGGTCGACCTTCGAGGTCGAGGTGCCGCGCGTGGCGCGACGGATCGGGATCGCGAGCGCGATGACGAGAGCTCCGAGCAGCACGAGGAGGATCGGCAGCGTGACCGCCGGAGTGAACGTGGCGCGTCCCGCCGACGTCAGGAGCTGGTCGACGAGGAAGCCGGCCGCGACGCCGAGGATCGCGGAGATGGCCAGCACGCCGGCACCGGTGCGCTTCATCGCCGCCTCGCCTCACGCAGCCGTCGGAGGGCGTCGTCGACACGACCCGCGCCCGGGAGCACGGCATCGGGGTCGACCGCGAGCCACGGCCCGAGCACGAAGTCGCGCTCGGCGGCGCGGGGGTGGGGCAGCAGCAGCCGCGGGTCGTCGCTGACGACGTCTCCGTAGGCGATGAGGTCGAGGTCGAGCGTGCGATCCTCCCAGCCGGGCTCGCTCGCCGTGCGCGCCGCGGAGCGCACGCGGCCGTGCCGCTGCTCGATCGCGTGGAGGTATCCCAGCAGCACCGACGGGGCCAGGCGCGTGGTGACGATCGCCACGGCGTTCAGATACGCCGGCGCGGCGGCATCCGGCCCGTCCGGCTTCATCGCGACCGACTCGATCGGCTCCGACACGCGCACGGCGTCGACGAGCGGCACGCGGGCCAGGTCCTTGATCGCGGCCGTCATCGTCTCGGCGCGCTCGCCCAGGTTCGCCCCCAGGGCGACGACGGCCTCGACGGGTCCGCGCGGATGACGCTCGACGTCGCCGTCGAAGCCCTGAGCCAGACGGCGGTTCACACGGCCCCCGTCTCGACGAGCACTTCGCGCCGGGCCCGCCGGATCGTCACCGACACGTCGGCGAACGGCACCGTGATGGGCGCCTGGGGCTTGTGGACGGTGACGGCGACCATCTTCACGCCGTCGCGCGCGAGCAGGTCGTCGGCGATGCGCGCCGCGACACCCTCGATGAGGTTCAGCGGCTCGGCGCCGACCAGCTCGACGATGCGTTCGGCGACCTCGCCGTAGTGGACTGTGTCGGCCACGTCGTCGGACTCCGCCGCCTGCGCCGTGCTCACGTAGAGGGTCGCGTCGATCACGAACTCCTGGCCCTCGCGACGCTCGTCGGCGAACACGCCGTGGTACCCGAAGGCGCGGACACCGGTCAGCGTGATCTCGTCGATGAAGTCCATCGGCTTCCTTCCTCCCAGGCACGAGCGACGATGAGAGCATCGCGCGTGCCGGCGACATCGTGCACGCGTACCGCCCATGCTCCCGCCTGAGCGGCGAGCGCACTCGTCACCGCCGTCGCGAGATCCCGGCGGGCCTCTGCGGCATCGGCGGGGTCGTCGGCGAGCGCCTCGGCGAGGAACTTCTTGCGGCTCGTGCCGAGCAGCACGCGCGGCCCGACGCCGACGAGGCGGTCGAGCCCGCGCAGCATCGCCCAGTTCTGGGCGCCCTTCTTGCCGAAGCCGATGCCCGGGTCCAGGATCACGCGCGATGGAGCGATGCCGGCGGCTGCCGCCGCCTCGACGCGGGCGCGGAGCTCGGTGACGACCTCATCCACGACGTCGCCGTACTGGGCACGCGCGTACATGTCGGTCGAGTGTCCGCGCCAGTGGCTGAGGGCGATGTCGGCGTCCGTGGCCGCGACCGCCGCGAGCATCTCCGGATCGGCCAGGCCACCCGACACGTCGTTCACGATGCGCGCCCCCGCCTCGACGGCGGCGACCGCGGTGGACGCGTTCATGGTGTCGATGCTGACGGCGACGCCAGCGTCGACGAGCGCCCGCACGACGGGGAGCACGCGCTCACGCTCGACGCGCGGGTCGATGCGCTCCGCACCGGGGCGCGTCGATTCGCCGCCGACATCGAGCAGGTCGGCGCCGTCCGCGCGCAGCCGCAGCCCGTGCGCGACCGCGTCCGCGGCATCCAGGTAGCGTCCGCCGTCGCTGAACGAGTCGGGCGTCACGTTGACGATGCCCATGATGAGCGTCATCCGCGGATCCCCGAGGACCGCGAGGCGCCGATCAGCGCGACCAGCTCAGCACGCGCCGCGGGCTCTGCCAGCTCGCCGCGTGCGGCGATGGTGACGGTCGACGCGTCGGGCTGGCGCCCGCCGCGCATCGTCACGCACTCGTGCGTCGCCTCGAGGACGACCAGCACACCGCGCGCGTCGAGGGATGCCGCGATCACGTCGGCGATCTGCTCGCCGAGACGTTCCTGCACCTGAGGTCGCGACGAGAGGATCTCGACGACCTTCGGCAGCGCTCCGAGCCCGACGACCTGCTCGCCGGGCAGGTACGCGAGATGCGCGTGGCCGCGGAACGGCAGCAGGTGGTGCTCGCACACGGAGCGGAACAGGATGTCGCGCAGCATGACCGCACCGGACGGCAGCGTGTCGGGGGCGGGCCCGCGCGACACCGAGATGGTGCGCGCGAGCGGGGCGGCGGCATCCTCTCCGACTCCCGCGAAGAATTCGGCGTACGCGTCGGCGACGCGCTCGGGCGTCTGCCTCAGTCCGGGGCGCTCGGGATCTTCGCCGATCGCCTCCAGCAGCTCGCGCACGAGCGCGGCGATGCGCTCACGGTCGACGGCCACAGGCCGAGCCTACGCGGTCGCGGGGCGCGCCTGTCCGGACGGACGACGCTTGGGCGCCTTCTCGGCGGCCGGCTGCTCGGCCTCGACGCTCGCGGCGAGGCCCGCGTCGTCGCGGCGCTGCGGCACGTCGATCGGGGGCAGGGTCGACGGCGGGCGCTGCTCGCTCGACAGCCACTGCGGGCGCGGCGGAAGACGCTTGACGTCCTTGAAGATCTCGGCGAGCTCCAGGTGGTCGAGCGTCTCCTTCTCGAGGAGCTCCAGAGCCAGCTTGTCGAGCACGTCGCGGTTCGCGTTGATCACCTCGTAGGCCTCGTTGTGGGCCTGCTCGATGAGGTCGCGCACCTGCGTGTCGACGCGCTCGGCGATGCGCTCCGAGAACTCGCGGCCGTGACCCATGTCGCGGCCCATGAACACCTCGCCCGACGACTGCCCGAGCTTGACCGGTCCGATGTCGCCGGTCATGCCGTACTCGGTCACCATCTTGCGGGCGATGTTGGTCGCCTTCTCGATGTCGTTCGACGCACCCGTGGTGGGGTCGTGGAACACGATCTCTTCCGCGACGCGGCCGCCCATCGCGTAGGTGAGCTGGTCCTGCAGCTCGTTGCGGGTGACGGAGTACTTGTCGTCGAGCGGCAGCACCATCGTGTAGCCCAGCGCCTTGCCGCGCGGGAGGATCGTGACCTTCGTGACCGGGTCGGTGTGGTTCATCGCCGCCGCGGCGAGCGCGTGACCGCCCTCGTGGTACGCCGTGATGAGCTTCTCCTTGTCCTTCATCACGCGGGTGCGGCGCTGCGGGCCGGCGATCACACGGTCGATGGCCTCATCGAGCGCGCGGTTGTCGATCAGCTGCGCGTTCGAGCGCGCGGTGAGCAGGGCGGCCTCGTTCAGCACGTTGGCGAGGTCGGCACCGGTGAAGCCGGGGGTCTTGCGGGCGACGACCTCGAGGTCGACGCCGTCGGCCAGCGGCTTGCCGCGGCCGTGCACCTCGAGGATCTTCCTGCGGCCCTTGAAATCGGGCGCGTCGACGCCGATCTGACGGTCGAAGCGGCCGGGACGCAGGAGAGCCGGGTCGAGGATGTCGGGGCGGTTGGTCGCCGCGATCACGATGACGTTGACCTTGGGGTCGAAGCCGTCCATCTCGACGAGCATCTGGTTGAGCGTCTGCTCGCGCTCGTCGTGACCGCCGCCCATGCCGGCGCCGCGGTGGCGGCCGACGGCGTCGATCTCATCGATGAAGATGATGGCCGGCGAGTTGTCCTTGGCGTTGTTGAACAGGTCGCGTACACGGCTCGCGCCGACGCCGACGAACATCTCGACGAAGTCCGAACCCGAGATCGAGTAGAACGGCACGCCGGCCTCTCCCGCGACGGCGCGGGCCAGGAGCGTCTTGCCTGTTCCGGGAGGGCCGTACAGCAGCACGCCCTTCGGGATGCGGGCGCCTACCGCCTGGAACCTCGACGGGTCCTTGAGGAAGTCCTTGATCTCTTCGAGCTCTTCGATCGCCTCGTCGGAGCCCGCGACATCCTGGAAGGTGACCTGCGGCATCTCCTTCGTCACGAGCTTCGCCCGAGACTTGCCGAACTGCATGACCTTGCTGCCACCGCCCTGCGCGCTGGACATCAGGAACCAGAACAGCAGGCCCAGCAGCAGGATCGGGAGAAGGAGCGACAGGAATCCGTCGAACCAGGTCGCGCGCGGCACCGCGTCGTTGAACCCGTCCTTGGGGTCGGCCGCGTTGACCGCGTCGACGACCTCTGCGGCGCGGGCGGTGACGTAGTAGAACTGCACGTCGGTCGCGCCCTCGTACTCCTTCGAGAGCTTCATGTCGACACGCTGATCGCCGTCGGTGTTGACGACCTCGGTGACGGTCTCACCGGAGAGCAGCTCGAGACCCTCCTGCGTGGAGATCTGCTTCGCACCGTTCAGGCTCGAGATGAGCGAGAACCCCACGATGAGGAAGACCCCGATCAGCAGGACGTAGAAGAGCGGGTTGCGGGTGATCTTCTTGAAGTCCATGGCGCGGGCGAGAGCCCGACCCCTTTCGTCGACGTGCCATCGAGGACAGGAGAGCGCCCGTCGACGGTTGAATCAGGGTATCGCGCGCTTCCTAGGCGTCGACTGTGCATTCGCCCCGGGCGTAATCCCAGAGTCCAGGGCGTTTCGTCTCGGTCGTTCCTCCCTCGCCCAACGACCGGTCGTTGAGCGAGCGACGGTCGTTGAGCGAGCGAAGCGAGACGAAACGCAGAGACGAAACCCGCTGACTACGAGTAGACGTGAGGTGCGAGCACCGCGACGTCGCGGAGGTTGCGGTACTTCTCGGCGTAGTCGAGGCCGTAGCCGACGACGAACTCCGTCGGGATGTCGAAGCCGACGTACTTGCAGTGCACCTCGACCTTGGCCGCCTCGGGCTTGCGGAGCAGTGCGAACACCTCGACGGATGCCGCGCCGCGGGCCGCGAAGTTCTCCAGCAGCCAGCTGAGGGTGAGGCCCGAATCGATGATGTCCTCGACGATCAGCACGTGCTTGCCGAGGATGTCGGTGTCTAGGTCCTTGCGGATCTGCACGACACCGCTGGACTTGGTGCCGGCGCCGTACGACGAGACCGCCATCCAGTCCATCGTGATGTGCTTCGTGAGCGCACGGGAGAAGTCCGCCATCACCATGACCGCGCCCTTGAGGACGCCGACCAGCAGCAGATCCTCGTCCGCGTAGTCCGCGTCGACCTGCGCCGCGATCTCGTCGAGCTTGGCCCGGATCTCCTCCTCTGTGACGAGGACTTCCGTGAGGTCGCTGGAGACGTCGGCCGCGCGCATGGGGATGAGTCTACGTGCCGGAGGCGTCGGCGCCACGGACGGTCTGCGGGCTGACCACGAGCACCTCGACGACCTCGGCCATCTCCGGCCGCGTCTGCACCCACGTCACCTCGATGTACCACTCGCCGCTGTCGAGGTCCTTGCGGAACCCGTCTGTGATGCGGGCGCCGCCTTCGGTCTCGCGCACCGTCGACTCACGCCACCCGTCGGCGGTGAGCCCGGCGGCGATCGCCGCGGCGGCGTCGGCCGAGGCATCCGTCTCCGCCGCGAGGTTGAGGTTCTCGCGTGCCTGCCACCAGGCGGCGTCGGATGCCGACGCCGCTCCCTCGGTGGGAGCGTATCTCGGCTCGGACTCGGAGAAGCCGGACTGGGGATCGAGGTCCGCCGGAATCAGGCCGATCGTCTCGGTGAGGAGGCGGTCCGCCTCGGTCTGGTACTCGTCGAGCCGGCTTTCGGGCGTCATGCTGCATCCTCCCAGGGCGAAGGCGAAGAGGGCGACGGCGACGGCGGCGAGGAGTCGGCGCACGGCTCAGTCGACCTCCGTGTAGACGGGTTCGTAGTCGTCGCGGTCGATGCCGTCGATCGTGATCGGCTGCCCACCTGCGACGATGATCTCGTTCTCGGCGTACACCTCGGCCTGCCCGCCGGTGATCACCGCGACCATGTTCTCGAACGCCGTCGAGCCGGGCGTGTAGAGCGAGCTGTGGCTGTCGATCGCCGACGGAGTGCCGTTTCCCGGGACGTTGTAGTCCTCGATGTCGTCGCTGTCGGCGCGTGTGGCGTCGATCACGCCGGTCTCGAGGCGCGTGACCCCGTCGGCGGTGAGCGTCGACTGCCCGTGGAGGGCGTGCAGGTCGCCCTCGCGGCCCTGGATGAGTCCGACGACCATGTCGTTGCGGCTCATCATCGCGTAGTGGGGCACGTCTGAAGTATGCGGGAAGTCGTCCACTCCCGAGACACCGTCGCCCATGCCCGCTGCGGCGACGTAGAGCACCCGGTCGGCGCGCAGCCCCGCCGCTTCGGCGAGCCCGACGGCCGCGCCGCCGTAGCTGTGGCCGAGCACGGTCAGCGTCGCGCTGCCGGGGACGGCGATGCCTGCGGCGAAGTCGCGCAGCCGCGGCGCGAGGTCGTGCGAGTACGACGTGCTCATCGCCTCGGGGATGGACTGCGGGAACGCCCCGCCCGCCCACTGGAACACCGCGGTGCTGGGGCCGGCTGCCGCCTGCAGGTCGGCGGCGCGGTCGTCGCCGAAGTCGGTCATGTTCGATCCGGTGCCGGGAACCGAGATGGCGACCGAGCGCACCCATGACGGGATGTCGCCGGTCACCGGGTCGAGCGGCCCGTGATACGTCGCGATGGCCTGATGCGACGGGTCGAAGACCACCACCCGGGCGCCGGTCTCGGTGCGCACCGCCCCGGTCTCGTCGACGACCTGGATCTCCTGCGTCAGCAGACCCTGGTAATAGTCGATCAGGCGCTGCTGCTCGGCGATGAGGTCGTCGTACACCTGCTCGACCGAGCCCTGGCCGTAGTAGGAGCGGTCCACTGCGGCGTCGCGCAGCCGTTCCAGCCGTTCGATCTCGGCCTCGCGGGCGGCGATCTCGTCCTCGATGTTGAGGCGGTTGGCGGCGACGCGGTCGCCGATGGGGATGCCGTCGAGATTGCCGATGACGTGAGGCGACGCGGCGATCAGCGCATCCTTCTCCGCCCGGTCGAGGCTGTCCCAGACCTGCCTGATGAGCTCGGGGTCGCCGAGCGCGGCGATCTGCTCGGCCGTCACGGCGTCGGTGTCGCCGGCCCACAGCGCCGTCGCGGCGACGAAGCCTCCGGCACCGACGACACCGTCGTGGGTGATCTCGGCGATCAGCGGGATGCCCGACAGCCGCGCGGCCGTGTCGTGGTCGAGCTGGTCGCGTTCGTCGCGCAGCGCGTTGTAGGCGTCGCGCGAGCCGCGGTAGTCGTCGATCGCCCCCTGCCAGCGGTCGATAAGCGACGGGTCGTCGAGATAGAGCCACGACGGGAGCACGTCGTCCCACTCCAGCGCCCAGCCCACGACGAACTCCGACGCGGCGTTGAGCGCGATGGAACGCCGCGTCTGGATCGCCGCGTAATCGGACTCGGCCTCATCCAGTGCCGACGCAGCGCGGCGCTGCAGGTCGGCCAGCGCGTCGGCGTACTCGTCGAGCACCCCTGCGGCCTCGTCGGCGGCGTCCGCGACGTCGCTGAAGCGGCCGACGACCACGGTGATGCGCGGCCGCAGCGCGTCCACGCTGACGGCCGTGACGGGGGTGAGCGCGCGCAGCGCGCTGTGCGCGTGGGTGCTGCGGTCGCGCTCGGCACCGGCTCGGGCGCGGAAGAACCCGGCGAGATCGCGGATCCCGTCGACGCTGCCCTCGCCGGGGTCGGCCGCGAGGCCCGGCAGCGTCATCCCGGGGCCCCGGCCAGCTGGGCGTCCAGTGCGCGCAGCTCGGTGTGGACGGTGTCGACGTCCACCGAGAGGTCGTGGCCGACGCCGGCGAGCGCGCTCATGGCGTGACGGATGACGGCGTCCACATCGCCCAGGGCGGACTCGACGACCGGCGACCCGAGGGCGCCGAAGGCGGGACAGAACCCGTCGGCCGGGGCGTCGCCCGCCTCCTGCAGGTTCAGGACCGCCTCGGCGAAATCTGAGTCTGCGAACTCGACGTCTGCCATGATCGCCCCACCCTATCCGGGTGCGGGCTGTGGCCCGGAGGGGACAATTCCCCATGCTCATCCGGGGCACGCGCGCCGGTGAGCATGCGCCCACGCGTGCCCGCAGGTCAGCGTGCGGTGAACTCGATGCGTCCGCCGACGCGGCGAGCGCGGCATCCGGGAAGGTCGATCGGCCCCTGGCCCGACCAGTCGGTGACGAGGCGCGCCACCTCGAGCGTCTGCGACCGCGCGAGGCTCTGGTGGAACTCGCTCGCCACCACGTGACGGATGATGCGGTTCCGCAGCGCGGCGGGGTTCGCCGCGAGGGCCGCGACCGACACGGAGATGCCGGCTTCGGCGTGCTCGACGATGTCTTCGATCGTCTCGTCGATCATCTCGTCGAAGGCGTCGGCGTCTTCGCGCAGCTGCGCGGCCGTGCGGGCGAGCGCCTCGGCGATGCCTGGGCCGAGTTCGGCCTCGAGCACGGGCAGCACCTTCTCGCGCACGCGCACCCGCGCGAAGCGGGGATCGGCGTTGTGCGGGTCGTCCCACGGGTCGAGGCCCTCGGCTGCGCACGCCGTGCGCGTCGTCGTCCGCCGCACGTCGAGGAGCGGGCGCAGCAGGCGAACGCCGTCGAGATCCGCGCCCGCGGCCATCCCCTGCAGGCTGGTCGCGCCGGCGCCGCGCGCGAGTCCCAGCAGCACCGTCTCGGCCTGGTCGTCGAG
>NZ_DATCVK010000169.1:0-193513 GCF_036566905.1 Microbacterium sp.
CGCATAGGGCGCGCCGCTCAGTCCGGCCCGCCGTGCCACGACCGCCGTCGCCGCATCCACGAGCGTCGTCGTGCGCGCCCGGGCACGCAGGAACGCCCCGACATCCGCTCGCGCGAGCCCGCCCTGGACGGCCGGCTCGACGCCCGCCGAGAACGCGTGCCCGCCCGAAGGCAGACGTGCGTCGGCGAGCAGCATGGTGACGGTGTGCGCGGCGGAGTCCATGGAGCGCCCCTCAGAACATGTTGTACAGCTGGGCCAGCGGGAGGGATGCCGCGGGTGCCGGTTCGACGTCCTCGCCGTCGATCGCGATCTCGAACGTGTCGGGACGGACGCGGATAGACGGCAGCAGGTCGTTGTTCTTCATGTCGGCCTTGCCGATGTGACGCGTGGGCTCGACCGCTGCGAGTCGGCGGCGCAGACCGAGCGTCTCGGCGAGGCCGTCCTGGAGAGCCGCAGGCGAGACGTAGGTGACCGACAGGTCGGCCCCGATCGTGTCGCCGAAGGACGGTCGCATCATGACGGGCTGGGGTGTCGGGATCGACGCGTTCGGGTCGCCGAGCGCGGCCCACGCGATCGCACCGCCCTTGACGACGACGGCCGGCCGGACGCCGAAGAACTTCGGGTCCCACACCGTCAGGTCGGCGAGCTTGCCGACTTCGATCGATCCGACGTCGTACGCGATGCCGTGCGCGATCGCGGGGTTGATCGTGTACTTCGCCACATACCGCCGCGCGCGTTCGTTGTCCGCCGGCATCCCGCCGTCCAACGGACCGCGACGGTGCTTCATGACGTGCGCGACCTGCCAGGTGCGCGTGATCACTTCGCCGATGCGGCCCATGGCCTGCGCGTCGGACGAGGTCACCGACAGTGCTCCGATGTCGTGGAGGATGTCTTCCGCGGCGATCGTGGTGGCACGGATGCGGGACTCCGCGAACGCGAGATCCTCCGGCACCGCGGGGTTGAGGTGATGGCAGACCATCAGCATGTCGAGGTGCTCGGCGACGGTGTTCACCGTGTGCGGGAGGGTCGGGTTCGTGGAACCGGGGATCACGTTGGGCAGCCCCGCGATCGAGAGGATGTCCGGCGCGTGACCGCCGCCGGCGCCCTCGACGTGGAAGGCGTGGATCGATCGGCCGCCCATCGCCGCGATGGTCGACTCGACGAAGCCCGCCTCGTTCAGCGAGTCGGAGTGCAGCGCGACCTGCAGACCCCACTCCTCGGCGGCGCGCAAGGATGCGTCGATCGCGGCGGGCGACGAGCCCCAGTCCTCGTGCACCTTGTAGCCCGCGGCGCCCGCGAGCGCCTGCTCCTTCAGCGCGGCCATCGAGACCGTATTGCCCTTGCCGAGGAGCAGGATGTTGACGGGGAGGGGATCGAGCGCGCGGTGCATGGCCGACAGATGCCACGCCCCCGGTGTGACGGTCGTCGCCTTCGATCCTTCGGAGGGACCGGTGCCGCCGCCCACGATCGTGGTGATCCCGGTGGCGAGGGCCTCGTGGATCTGCGAGGGCGAGAGCAGGTGGACGTGCGAGTCGATGGCGCCGGCGGTGACGATGCGCCCTTCGCCCGAGATGACGTCGGTCGATGGCCCGATGACCATGTCGATGCCATCGCTGATGTCGGGATTGCCGGCATGTCCGATGCCGACGATGCGACCGTCACGGATGCCGATGTCGGCGCGGATGATGCCCCACCAGTCCAGGATGATCGCGTTCGTGATGACGGTGTCCAGCGCGCCGTCGGCCCGCGTCGCGGTGGCCTGGGCCATGGATTCGCGGATGGACTTGCCGCCGCCGAAGACGGCCTCCTCGCCGCCCACGGTCAGGTCGCGCTCGATCTGAATCCACAGATCGGTGTCGCCCAGGCGCACCTCGTCTCCGACCGTCGGGCCGTAGATCGCGGCGTACCGCGACCGATCAAGCCAGACCATCGAGCAGCTCCTGTCCCTCGGTCTTGAGCTGGATGCCGGGAACCCGACGCGTTCCGCGCAGGGCGACGGCGTCGAGCTCTCGTGATGCACCCGGCTCGAAACGCTGCGAGGTTCCGGATGCGATGTCGAGGCGGAATCCGTGTGCGAGGGCGCGGTCGAACTCCAGTGCCGCATTCACATCGGGGAGGTGGATGTGCGAACCGATCTGAATCGGCCGGTCGCCGGTGTTGACGAACACGAGCCGGATGCGCTCTGCCTCGCTCCGATCGGCATTGAGCTCGATGCGGCCGGGTCGGATTCGGTAGGCGCCGGGGCCCTGTGAGGTAGCGGATGCCACAGCGACTCCTCAGTCGATCGGATGGTGGACGGTGACGAGCTTGCGACCATCCGGGAAGGTCGCCTCGACCTGCACGTCGACGAGCATCTCGGGAACGCCCGGCATCACCTGGTGACGAGTGAGGACGGTGCGGCCCTCCTGCATCAGCTCGGCGACGCCGCGGCCTTCTCTGGCCCGTTCGATCACCCAGCAGGACAGCAGAGCGACCGTCTCGGGGTGGTTGAGCAGGATGCCGCGCGCGAGCCGATCGCGCGCGACCATCCCTGCGACCGACAGCAGGAGCTTCTCGGTCTCGGCGGGTGTGAAGTGCATTCGGGCCTCCGGCGGGTGATGTCAGAAGTGTGCCATATCGCCTGTATTCACCAGAGGCTACCCAGAGCCGTCAGTTCGACATTCGGTCGGGGTTTCCCGGAATTACGGGCTTTCGCAGTCGAATCACGCTGCACGATTAACAGAACCGGAACAATCGAGAAATGTCAGAGTAATGTCACGCACCCATGCTGGCAATTACCGCAGCAGTCGGCGATCACCTTCCGCCGATCTGAACCGGCACGCGAAGCCCGGCACCAGCAGGCATCGAGACGCACCGCACCACCGGCCCACCCCTGCACCACACCGCTGACTCACCGCTCAGCCCGTTCCGTCACGCCCTCGACACGCCTCCCGTTCGGCGTTCCTGAGGATCGTGCCGGTGCGACGGCGTCATCCGGCGTGCCCGCAGGTCGGGCCACCCCCACCCGAGAACGCATCACCTGCATCACACAGAAACGGAGTTCCCATGACAACGAACAGGACACGGCGGGCGCGCAGCCTGCTGGCTGTTCCCGCCCTCGCGGCGACGGTCGCCCTCGTTCTCGCCGGTTGCGGTTCCCGCGCCGGCGATGCCCCGGCGGCGGCCGAATCGGATGCCGCGGCACCGGCGAGCTGCATCGACACGTCCGGCGACACGATCAAGCTGGGCTTCCTCAATTCGCTCACCGGCGGCATGGCGATCTCCGAGCAGACCGTCTCCAACGTCCTGCATATGGCCGCGGACGAGATCAACGCCGACGGCGGCATCCTCGGCAAGCAGATCGAGTACATCCAGGAAGACGGTGCCACCGATTGGCCGACCTTCGCGGAGAAGACCGAGAAGCTGCTCACCCAGGACTGCGTCGCCGCGATCTTCGGGGGCTGGACCTCGTCCTCCCGCAAGGCCGTCAAGCCGGTCGTCGAGGAGAACAACGGATTGTTCTTCTACCCGGTGCAGTACGAAGGCCTGGAGTCGTCGCCGAACATCTACTACACCGGCGCGACCACCAACCAGCAGATCATCCCCGCGATGGACTACCTCGCCGCGCAGGGTGTGAAGACGCTGTTCCTGGCAGGCTCCGACTACGTGTTCCCGCGCACCGCGAACGCGATCATCAAGCTCTACGCCGAAGAACTCGGCATCGAGATCGTCGGTGAGGAATACGTGCCCCTGGACAAGGACGACTGGACCACCCAGGTGTCCAAGATCGTCGCGGCCGACCCGGACTTCGTCTTCAACACCATCAACGGCTCGTCGAACGTCGGCTTCATCAAGGCCTACTACGACGCCGGTCTCACCCCGGAGACGACCCCGATCATCTCGGTGTCCATCGCCGAGGAGGAGGCGCCGGCCATGGGTCACGAAGTCACCGGCAACTATGCGTCGTGGAACTACTTCCAGTCGATGGACACTCCCAACAACCCGGCCTTCATCGAGCGCTGGCAGGCCTACCCCGGCAGCAGCGGGGTGACCTCCGACCCCATGGAGGCGGCGTACATCTCGCTCTACCTCTACAAAGCCCTGGTCGAAGCGGCAGGTTCCTTCGAGGTCGACGACGTGAATGCCGCCGCCGCGGCAGGCGGGATCACCGTCGACGCGCCGGAGGGTGTCGTCACGCTGGACGGCGAGAACCACCACATCTCCAAGCCGGGCAACATCGGCAGGATCAACGCCGAGAACCAGTTCGACATCGTCTGGTCCTCCGACGGCTTCATCGAGCCCGACCCGTACCTCGAGGGCTACGACTGGTTCCCCGCTGACGTCCGCGATGCTCTGGTAGCCGCCGCGGGCTGATCTCCCCGGATGTGGGGTCCCGTGTCCGCCCGGACACGGGCCCCCGCTCCATCACCGCTTCAGGACTCCCGACCGCACAGAGAGCGAAAGCACGTGGATGCACTCTTACCGCCCCTGCTGAACGGCACCGCGCTGGGTGCGCTGCTGCTGCTCGCAGCGCTCGGGCTCACCCTCACCTTCGGGCAGATGGGGGTGATCAACATGGCGCACGGCGAGTTCATCATGGCCGGCGCCTTCATCGCCTACATGACCCAGCTGGTGGTCACCTCGAGCAACATCTCCGTCCTGCTCGCGCTCCCGCTCGCCTTCATCGGCGCGGGCCTGCTCGGCCTTCTTCTCGAGGTCGGCATCATCCAGTGGATGTACCGACGGCCGCTCGACACCCTTCTGGTCACGGTCGGGGTGGCTTTGATCCTGCAGCAGATCGCGTTGCAGATCTTCCCCGCACAGGGCGTCCCCGTGGAGGCTCCCGGGTGGCTCGATGGGCAGATCGACGTCTTCGGCTATGCATGGCCGCTTCGGCAGGTCTTCACCATCGTGCTCGCCGTCGTGTGCCTGGTCGCGCTGGCCGCATGGCTCAAGTACTCGTCCTTCGGACGGCGGATCAGAGCGACCGTCCAGAACCGCGACCTCGCCGAGACCAGCGGCATCCGCACCCGCAACATCGACCGCATCACCTTCTTCGTGGGTTCAGGCCTGGCCGGTGTCGCCGGAGTCGCCGCGTCCCTGATCGGCGGCACGAATTCTCAGATGGGCACGCAGTACATCATTCCCGCGTTCCTCGTCGTGGTCGCCGGCGGCGTCGGCCAGATCAAGGGCACGGTGATCGCCGCGTGGGCTCTGGGCATCGCGCTGTCGTTCTTCGCCGACTGGACGACGGGAAGCATGGCCCAAGTGCTCGCCTTCGTGCTGCTCGTCGTGTTCCTGCAATTCCGCCCACAGGGCCTGTTCACGGTCCGCACCCGGGGGTTGACATGACCAAACTCAAGCCGTGGCTTCCGCTGATCGGCATCGCGGTGTTCGCCGTGCTGCTCCTGGTCGTCGCCCCAGCCGTACTGTCCATGCACTGGATCAACAACCTCGGCAAGTACTGCTGCTGGGCGATCGCCGCGGTGGGGATCGGCCTCGCCTGGGGTCGCGGAGGAATGCTTGTCCTCGGCCAGGGCGTCTTCTTCGGGCTCGGTGCCTACGCCATGGCGATGCACCTCACGCTGGAGAGCACAGCGCCCGGCAGCCTTCCTGTCTTCATGATCCTGTACGACCCGTCGGCGTCACTTCCGCCCTTCTGGGAGCCGTTCCGCAGTGACGCGTTCACGCTGGCGGCCATCCTGCTGCTGCCGGTGATCGTGGCAGGGGTGCTCGGCTACGCCCTGTTCAAGCGCAGAATCAAGGGGGCGTACTTCGCGATCCTCTCCCAGGCGCTCGCCGTGGCCCTCGCCGTCCTGATCAGCTCGACGATCCGCGAGACCGGTGGCGACACCGGGCTCAGCGACTTCAAGTACTTCTTCGGGTACGTCTTGAACGACGACGCGAACAAGGTCATGGTCTTCATGATCGCCGCCTCGCTGCTCATCCTGTGCCTGCTCGCGGTGTGGCAGCTCAACCGCAGCCGCTTCGGCGAACTGCTGATCGCCACGCGCGACGCCGAAGAGCGCGTGCGGTTCCTCGGCTACGACCCCGCCAATATCAAGCTCGTCGCCTACGTGGTCGCCGCCGTGATGGCCAGCATCGCCGGAGCATTGTTCGTCCCCATCGTCGGCATCATCACGCCGGCCGAGATCGGCGCCTCCGCCTCGATACTCATGATCGCGGGCGTGGCGTTGGGCGGCCGCGCCTCGCTCTTCGGACCAGCTCTCGGGGCGATGGCGATCGGATGGGGACAATCGAGTCTCGGTTCCAGCTGGCCCGATGGGTGGATCTACATCCTGGGCCTGGTCTTCATCCTGGTGACGCTCTTCCTGCCGATGGGGCTTTCCTCGCTGTTCGGAAAGGCGAAGGGTCTGGTGTGGCGCCCGCGCGAAACACCCCCCGCCTCGCTCGCCGATCCCGCACCCGTGCTCGAGCCTGTCGCTGAAGAGGTGACCAAGTGACCGCCGCCGAGGGTTCGCTCGTCGTCACCGACCTGCGGGTCGAGTTCGATGGATTCGTCGCCGTCGGCGGCGTCTCCTTCGACGCCCATCCGGGCGAGGTCCGCTTTCTCATCGGTCCGAACGGCGCCGGCAAGACCACCTGCATCGACGCCATCACCGGTCTGTCCAAGGGCACGGGATCGGTCACGCTCGCAGGCCAGGAGCTCCTGGGCAAGTCCACCCAGAAGATCGTGCGGCTCGGAGTGGGCCGCACCTTCCAGACCGCGAGCGTGTTCGAGCAGCTCTCCGTGCTGCAGAACCTCGACATCGCGGCGGGGCTTCACCGCTCTTCGCTCTCGCTGCTGCGGGCCCGCCGCGGCGTCGATCCGGCGATCGAGTCGGCGCTGGAGGAGACGGGCCTCAGCGATGAGCGCGAGACTCCCGCCGGCATCCTGTCCCACGGCCAGAAGCAGTGGCTGGAGATCGGCATGATGCTCGTGCAGGAGCCCCGCGCGCTGCTGCTCGACGAGCCCGTCGCCGGAATGAGCCAGGACGAGCGGACCGCCACGGGAGAGCTGCTGCAGCGAATCGCCCAGCGCCGCATCGTGCTCGTCGTCGAACACGACATGGACTTCATGCGCCGCTACGCGTCCCGCGTCACCGTGCTGCATCAGGGAAAGGTCCTCTCGGAGGGGGCCGTCGCCCAGGTGCAGGCCGACCCCAGGGTGCAGGAGGTCTACCTCGGCACCGCCGGGGCCGCGACCACCGGGGCGATGTTCGTGGTGCCCGCCGGGACGACACAGGCGACGGATGCCGCAATGCAGGAAGAGGGAGCCTGACGTGCTCGAGCTGAACGAAATCCAGGCAGGGTACGGCCCGACGCTCGTGCTGCACGGCGTGACGTTGCCGGCCGCCAAGGTGGTCGCCGTCCTCGGCCACAACGGCGCCGGCAAGTCGACTCTGCTGCGCGTCGCCATCGGACTCATCAAGCCGCGCAGCGGCCAGGTCATCTTCGACGGAGACGACGTCACGTCGCTGCCACCCAACAAGCGCGTCGCACGTGGCATGGCGTATGTGCCCCAGGGCCAGCAGTCGTTCGCGCAGCTCACGACGATGGAGAACCTGCAGCTCGTCGCCGACGGTCGCAAGCGCGGCAAGGCGCTCATCGAGCAGCAGCTGTCGCGGTTCCCCGCGCTGGAGAAGTTCGCGAGCCGCAAGGCCGGCCTGCTCTCGGGCGGTCAGCGTCAGCAGCTGGCGATCGCTCGGGCGCTCATCACCGAGCCGAAGCTGCTCATCCTCGACGAGCCGACCGAAGGCATCCAGCCCACGATCGTCGCCGAGATCGAGCACACCGTGATGCAGCTGGCGAGCGAGGGGCTCTCCGTCCTGCTCGTCGAGCAGCACATCGGCTTCGCGCTGGAGGCCGCGGACAAATACCTCGTGCTCGCGAGCGGCTTCGTCTCGAGCGTGGGCGACGGAGGAGCGTCCGCGGCCGAAGGAGTGCGGGCGGCAATGGCGATCTAGCGCTGTCTCTTCGCAATGCGGCTGTAACACGCGGGGCGCACAATGAGCCTGACGCGAGCCGCAGGGAGTCCGACGTGGGCAGGGCAGACAACGCGCGGGCAGCCGCCGAGGACAGCCTCGAAGACTATGCCTTCCGTTACGTCCCCCGATCGTTCCGGCGCTGGAGCGCCGGTTCCATCGGGGTCACCGCGCTGGGCTCCATCGCCTTCCTCGCCGACTTCTCCATCGGGGCCAGCGGCGGCATCGAGCACGGTACCAACAACGCCGTGCTCGGCATCCTGTTCGCATCGATCACGATCTTCATCGTCGGCCTGCCCATCGCCTACTACGCCGCTCGCTACAACCTCGATCTGGATCTGATCGCGCGCGGGTCGGGGTTCGGCTACTACGGCTCGTCGATCACGACCGTCATCTTCGCGGTGTTCACGTGCATCTTCTTCGCCCTCGAGGGGGCGATCATGGCGCAGGGGCTCCACATCGCGATCGCCATCCCGCTTCCCATCGGCTACCTCGTCTCCACGGTGGTGGTGATCCCGATCGTGATCTACGGAATGCGCGCCCTCGAACGGCTGCAGTTCTGGACCACACCGCTGTGGCTCGCGCTCGCGCTCCTGCCGCTGCTCTGGGTGATCGTGTCCGACCCCGACGCCGTGAGCGCGTTCGTCTCGTTCCCGGGCGAGTCCGATGGGGAGGTCAGCTTCCAGGCGATCGTCGCGACTGCCGCCGTCTGCTTCGCTCTGACGCCGCAGCTTGCCGAGCAGATCGACGTCCTCCGGGCGATGCCGCCGCGCACGCGCATGAATCGGCGGGCATGGTGGGGTTCGCTGCTGTTCGCGGGACCCGGCTGGGTGCTCTTCAGCGGCATCAAGCAGGTGATCGGCGTGTTCCTCGCGGTGTACCTCATCACGCGTGTCGATGCGGAGCTCGGCCAGCAGGCCGCCGAACCCGTTCGGCAGTTCATCGCCCTCTACGAATCGATCATGCCGGAGTGGCTGGTGATCGGGCTGGCGCTCGTTCTCGTCGTCGTCGCGCAGGTGAAGATCAACGTCACGAACGCGTACTCCGGGTCACTCGCATGGTCCAACGTGTACACCCGCCTCACCAAGACCTACCCGGGAAGATCCGTCTTCATCTTCTTCAATCTCGCGATCGCGCTCGCGCTGATGTGGATGGACGTCTTCAGCCTGATCAGCTTCGTACTCAGCCTCTACGCCAATGTCGTGATGGCATGGCTGGTCACGATCGCCGCCGACATCGCGATCAACAAGCACCTGCTTCACATCTCGCCGTTGTTCCCCGAATTCCGCCGCGGGATGCTGCGCGATTGGAACCCGGTCGGCCTCGTGTCGGTGGGTTTGGCGTCGCTGCTGTCGCTCTCGGCATTCGCGGGTGTGTTCGGTGAGGATCTGCGGCCCCTCTCGGTGCTGGTCGCGATCGGCGTGGCTGTGATCACAACCCCGCTCATGGCGCTGCTGACTCGCGGCAGGTACTACCTGCGCCGCCAGACCGATGGCATCGCGTCACCGATTCTCGATGTCGATGGCAACCCGTCCGGTGAGCGGCTTCGCTGCCACGTCACCGGCTACACATTCGAGCGGCCGGATATGCTGGCATCGGCGGAGCGGGGGACATACGGCGAGACCCAGTACGTGTCGTCGCTCGCACTCACGCTGGACGATTCGGATCGCTATGTCCTGCCCGCCGACCCGGCGTCACGGCAGAACAGCTCGCGTGGACGGACCGCCGAACGGGCAGATCGGCAGAAGGGACGAGGCGGATGATGGCGGAGGGTGTCGACACTCCGACCGCGATCCTCGCCAACGCCGCCGCGGCTCTGCGCGAGCACCCGTTCGACGACATCTCGTACCGCACACTCGGCGACGCGGTCGGCGTGTCGGAGCGGACGGTCTACCGTCACTTCCCGACGAGATCGCATCTTCTCGAGGGCGTCGCGGGGTGGATCGAGTCCACCGAATTCCCGTTGCCGCCTTTCGTCACGATCCCTCAATTCCAGGATGCCTCCCGCGCCAGGTTCCACGCCTTCGATGCGTCGCCGGCGTTCGCTTTCGTGTGTGCGCGGGCGGCAACGATCTCGCCGACCGGCGAGGCGGAGCCGACCTTCTTCACCAGAGCTCTGGTGGCCATGCTCGCGACGAATCACCCTTCTCTGAACGAGCGGGATCTGCAGCGCGCGGCAGCCGCGCTGCGGTATTTCGCGTCGCCCCAGTTCTGGGCCCGTATGCGCACGGGCTTCGATATGAGCGCGTCGCAGATCACGGACGTCTTCGATCGCACCGTCGCCGAGGTCCTGGGGGACCTAGTGATCCTGCGGGAGTCCGAATCGGGCGTCTCGCGACGGGACGGCGGATGACCATGCCGGCGACCTCCGACGCGGATGCGCAGGCGGCCAACGAGGTGAGTCGCACGCAGGAGGCGATCCTCGCCGCCTATGCGGAGCTGATCGAGGAGCTCGGCACAGACGACGTGTCTTTCCGGCTGATCGCCCGCCGAGCGGGCGTCGGCGAGCGAACCGTCTTCCGCAACTACGCGACGCGGGTGGATCTGCTGCTCGCGACGGCGGCGTGGATCGAGAACAGGATCTTCCCCCGGCAGGACTCCGCGAGCATCTTCGACATGCCTCTCGCGATCCGGGCGGCGATGGAGTCGTACGACCAGCGCCCGGAACTGGCCCATGTGGTGGCTGAAACGACGATGCGAGGCATCAGCGGCGCGGCACCCAGCCCCGGGCGGTCGAAGCTCGAGCAGATGGTCGATGCCGAGATTCCCTCTCTCGAAGACGCTGAGCGCACCGCGATCGTCGCGGCTCTGGCGCACCTCGACTCGGCTGCGACGTGGGTCACCTTCCGCCGGGAGTTCGGAATGAGCCGCCGCGACATCGCCGACGCCGCGGCATGGGCGGCTGAAGCGGTGCTGGATCCGGTTCGATCGCGCGTCGGCTGAAAGCGGATCATCTCGCACAACGCTTCTGCGGGTCAGAGCCTCAATGGGTTTATGGATGCCCCGCTGGGGTCGGGCGAGTTCGTGGAATGGGATGAGTTGGAGCGTCTGCGACGACGCGCGTACGGACCGGACGCCGACATCGCCGGGGATGCGGAGGCGCAAGGTCGCCTCGCGGAATTGGAGGCCGGCCGACGCCGACAGATGACGGCCATGGATGCCGCAGAGGCTCCCGCTCCGGTCCGGGAACGGGTGCCCGTCGCTGCAACCGCCGATGAACCGCGCGCGGCTTCGACATCGATCCTGCCGGCCGTGGACGCAGCGTTCAACGAGAATGTGCCCGCCCCCGGGTCGGTCACGGAGCAAGACCCCAGGGGGACTCCGGCCAGCATCAGAACCCACGCGCCACCGTGGTTGCGGCGCCGCCGCGGGTTGGCACTTCTCGGCGCCGCGATCGCTGCCATCGGCCTTGTCGCGGGCTACCTCGCCGGCACGTCGCAGCTGCTTGCTCCTGTGTTCACTCCCCTACCGACCGAGTCGTCCACGGCCAATATGCCCCCCGTGCCCGACAGATTTCCGCAAGGGCTCTACTTGCCCTTAGCGCACGAGATCCTCGCACTGAGGTCGGTGGGTGAAGGCGCCGATCGGCCGAACGATCAGCACGGCGTTCTCGAGTCGTTGGGTATCAGCCCCGATGAGCTTCGGCGCTACGAGGACTTCGACGGTCTCAACATCTGGAGCGGTGAGTCTCGCTACGGCATGGCGTGCCTGTTCGTGGCCGTCCCCGTTCAGGGAATCCGCGAGGGGTACAGCGCCGAGGGCTGTACCCCCGAAGGCTTCGACACCACTGCGGAACTGCCGCAGCAGGGGACCATGAGCTTCATGCGATTCGTGTTGAGGGAAGACCACGTCAGCGTGTACGTCTACGAGAGGACCGCCGATCCGAATTAGCGCCTGCCGGACCCGAACACGGCGGTGCGATGTCCGCGCGCAGCTCGGGGACCGGGCCCGCCGCAACCACCTGTCCACCGACGTCGCGAGCGGCGACAACCTCGCGTTCAGCGCAGGTCGCGTCGCAGCGGAACGGCCACCGCGACGCAAGCCGCCGCCGCCGCATAGGCGAGCAGAACGAGCGCCCCGATCGCCGGCGACGTCGGCACCGTCGACGTCGTCGGCAGCTGCTCGGCGATGGCATCGCTGAGGAAGGTGAAGTCGGTGAGGGCCGCCGTCGCGCCTCCTGGGAGATAGGAATGGATCGCGTTCACGCCGGGGATGATCAAGAGCACGTGCTCGAGGAAGTAGAAGTACCCGAGCACGATGCCGACGGCGAGCAGCTGATGGCGCGCGAGCGCGCCGATGGCGACGCCGAGGATCATGTAGACGGCGGCAGCCAGCGAGAGACGTGCGAGCAGCGTGACGAGTCCGGCCGGGGGGACGCCGAGCTCGACGCCTTGTAGTGCCGCGCCACCCACCACAGCCGCCCCAGCGAAGAGCGAGGCGACGACCCCGTAGGCGATGCCGAGCGCGCCGAACACGACGAGCTTCGCCGCGAGCACTCGCCCGCGGCGAGGGGCGGCGAGGAAGGTCGTGCCGATGGTGTGGTGCCGGTACTCGCTCGTGACGGCGATCGTGCCGATGAGCGCGGGCACGAAGAGCAGCAGGCCGCTCATGCCCACGACGATGCCGACGCCGTCGACGGTGTCGAGTCCGGGCAGCGGCGGGTTGGCATTCTCGGGACCGACGAGAGCCAGCAGTCCGGTCAGAGCGCCACCGCTGCCTGCGGCGATGACGAGGGACCATATCGGAAGCCGGGTGGCGAAGAGCTTCGTGAACTCGCCTCGGATCAGTCGATTCATGCGCGGGCTCCTTCGGTGCGTGTCGCTCCGGATATTCCGGGGGCGGTGTGGGGAGCGGTCTCGGATGTGAGCCGCAGAAATGCCTCTTCGAGGTTCGTGCCGTGCGCGGTGAACTCGGCGAGCGAGCCCTCCCAGGCCACGTGTCCGCGATCGATCAGCACGAGGTCGTCGACGCCGTGCTGGAGTTCCGTGAGGACGTGACTCGAGAGCAGGACCGTGCGACCGCCGGCGGCGAACTCGCGCAGGAAGGTGCGCAGCCAGACGATGCCCGCCGGGTCGAGCCCGTTCGACGGCTCGTCGAGTACGAGCACGACCGGATCCCCGAGGAGTGCAGTCGCGAGGGACAGCCGCTGCCGCATCCCGGTCGAGAAGGAGCCCACACGACGGTCGAGGTATGCGGAGATGCCGGTGAGCTCCGCCACGCGCGCTGCATTCGCCGGTTCATGCCCGCCCAGCGCACAGTACGTGCGGAGGTGCCCGCGCGCGGTCATCGCAGGATGGGCGGCGGCGATGTCGAGCACGGCCCCCACCGTGCTCGAGGGATCGTCGAGGTCGCGGTACCAGGCACCGCCGATGAGTGCCGTTCCGGCATCAGGACGGATGAGACCCAGCAGCATCCGGAGCGTCGTGGACTTGCCGGCGCCGTTGGGACCGAGGAATCCCGTGACCCGCCCGGAGCGCGCGCTGAAGGTGACGTCGGTCACTGCGTCGACGCCGGCGAAGCGCTTGGCGAGTCCAGAGACCTGGATGTCCGTGCCACTCATCGCCGGACCGGCTTGTGAAGGGTCGAGGTGTCTCGTCGAATGGCGGTCATCAGGGTGTTCCTCTCACTGACGTACGCTGGATCAGGTATTGAGAATGTTATCACTATGAGAATGGTTGGTGTGCCGTGTCGAAGCGCTCGCCCATCGCCGATGTCGTCATGCATCCCGTGCGCCTCCGGATCATCCAGCAACTCGGCACCCGCCAGGTCACGACCGCGGATCTTCGAGCCGCCATGCCGGATGTCCCCCAGGCGACGCTGTACCGTCACGTCGCCGCACTCGTCGAAGCCGACATCCTGGCGGTCATCGAGGAGCGGCGGGTGCGCGGCGCGGTCGAGCGCACCTTCACCCTCGGTGGCAGGATGGCGCACGTCGACCATGCAGAGCTTCGGGAGATGGGCGAACAGGAGTTGCGCCAATCGTTCCTGACGTTCATCGCCCACCTCGGCGAGACGTTCGATCGAGCGAGCGCTTCGGATGCCGATGGCGGCTTCCGGGACTTCCTCGGCTTCGGAGAGGTGCAGCTGCACGTCACGACCGACGACCTCAGCCAGATTCAGACGCGTCTCGGCGAGCTGCTCGCGCCCTACCTGTCCGCGACAGGTCCAGAACGCCGTACCGTGACATTCGCCACAGCCCTGATACCCGAGGCGCTTCGCCCGGCATGATCAGCCGCTGGCCCACCCGAAGCTGGTTGCGTGGTGCCCGTTCGGCGGATGCGGGGACTCATTGTCACCGCCGGATCCGAGCATGGATCGGGTGAGCTGCTGGCGGGAGTCCATCAGGCGGTCGAGTTCGGCGACGAGGTCCTCATCGCGGGGTTCGCGCTCGTCTTGGACGGCGCGGAGCACACTTCGCCTCATCAACTCTTTCGCGAAAGAGCCCGTCGTGCCTTCGGCTCGTTCTGCCGCCGCCTGCAGTGCGGCACCCGTGTACGGGAGGCCGTGCGCGTAGCGACGGAACAGGCGACGCCGTTCCGCCGGTGCGGGAAGGGGGACCTCGACGGCGAGATCGACCCGACCCGGTCGCTCCGCGAGGGCACGCTCGAGCACTTCGACCCTGTTGGTCGTCATGATGAAGGCCACGTCGGCGTCGCCGTCCAGGCCGTCGAGGGCGTCGAGCACTTCGAACAGCAGTGGCTGGGGTGAGCCGTGGCGTTCCATGGCGACCAGGTCGATGTCTTCGAGCACCACGAGCGCGGGCTGGAACGTGCGCGCGATCTCGGCAGCTGCGCTGATGTAACGGATGCTGGATCCCGTGAGGACCACGGCGGTGATGTCGGGCGTCGCGGTGAGGAGGTGACGGACGGTGAGGGTCTTGCCCGTCCCCGGCGGGCCATACAGCAGCACGCCACGCTTCAGATGCTGACCCGCGCGCTGCAGAGCGTCGCTGTGTTCACCGATCGTGATCACGTGCTGGACGATCTCTTCCAGCACACCCTCCCCGAGGACGATGTCGTCAGCGGCGACTGACGGTCGCTGCACGAAGGTGGCGCCGGCGTCGCGGCCGTACTCGGTGGGTTGAAAGGACAGCACCTGGCCGCGTAGCACGCTGCGCTCGATCATCGTTCGGCGCAGTGTCTCGAGGAAGCGAGTGACCACCGCGTCGTCGGTGCCCATGACCTCCACCACCGCGGACGGCCTGCCGAACTGGGGAGAAGCAGCCCGCTGTGCGAGCACGATGGGCGTGCCCTCGAAATGCAGCAGCCGAACGCCCAGCGACACCACCCTCGTGCTCGAGCTCGGACCCGTCGCCCGCTCCGTGTAGTCCACCGGGCCCGGTGCATAGCGTGCGTGAGAGTGGGTGATCCACTCCGCCAGCGCTTGGTGGTGCCTTTGATCTCCGCCCGTGACGCCGATGAGGCGCCCCTCGCCCTGCTCTCCCAACGCGTTCAAGGCGAGATCCGCGTCGACAAGGCGGTGGTCGGCGATGTGCTCCACGACCACGGACACCTGCGATGCGTCGGTTCCCAGATGGTCGCTGATCACGTCACCCAAGGGCGTCCGGGACGGTGACGATTCGCTCGCGGCCAGTTCGTTCACCCGATGCAGGTAGCTGGATACTGCGCGCATCAGATCACGATCGTCGTCCTGCAACATGGCACCGACTCTGTCATACGCCCGCGACACGCGATCACACATCCGAGTCGCGCGGAGTGCCCATCGGCTATCGGCGGGCGAACCGATCTCGGCTCGATCCACGATGCGGATCCGCTAGCCGTACTTTCTCAGCAGCTCGATGTCGTGGATGTCCGCTGCGCGAAGCTCGTACCCGTCACGAAACCGCAGCTGTTGGGCGGCTGAGAGGCACGGAATCTCGGAGCCGTCGATCGTTCCTAGAGTGAATCCGTCCGACGCATAGTGGAAGCCGTCGCCACCGTGGCCGGCCTGCCGCCCGCTGCCGTCTGCGGCGAACGTCGCGGGATGCACGTCGACGACTTGACCGTCAGGCGCTGTCAATTCCAGCCGAGAAGGCGCCCAGTCCGTTGTGACGACGAAACCCTGCTCGCCGAGCAGTTCGAGGAAGGAAGGGAGATCCCGGATGTCGACGGCCACGTCCATGTCTCCGTGCGCCCGTGTCTGACGTCCCACGATGGCGTCCACGGCCCAGCCCCCGGCCAGCCACACTCTCAGCCCCTCGGCCGCGAAAGCGCGAAACAGATCGACGACCTGGCCACTCTCCACGGTTCTGCCCTCCCTCGGGCACCGGCCAGCCGATCTACCAGATGGTGCCGCCGCCGAGCGAGATGCCGCCCCACGTGAGCGCGATGAAGATCGCGGCGAACACGACGGGAGCGATGCCCTTGCCGTTGCGCGCGAGTCCCTTGAGGAGGGCGATCACCGCGAGGACTGCGGCGACGATGGAAAGGCCGCCACCGAGGATCAGCCCGATGAACAGGGGGATGGGCATGAGCACGAGGCCGGCCAGCGCGAACCAGAACGCGGCCCAGGCCGTCGGGTTCGAGCGGCGTTCGACGGATGAAGACATGCGTCCAGTATCTCGTGCTCGTGCCCGCAGCCCTGGAACGCGGCACCGCGCCGCATGGTGTTCTCTGACGCAATCCGCCGGGGGGACTAGTCCGGACGCAAGAGCTATCCTCCCGTCATGGCCAACCGCGTGAACAAGCCTGAGCTGCACGTGGACACGGTTGCGGACTGGGAAGCCTGGCTGGAATCGGACCCCGACCCGACCGGCGTCCGGCTACGACTGCGGAAGAAGGCGTCGACCCGACCCGGGATCACGTACGCCGAGGCGCTCGATGTCGCGCTGTGCTTCGGGTGGATCGATGGGCAGTCGCAGTCCCTGGATGCCGATTACTTCCTGCAGACCTTCACGCCACGCCGACCGCGGAGCATGTGGTCGAAGGTCAACATCGGTCACGTGACACGGCTGGTCGAGGAAGGTCGCATGCGGCCTCAAGGCCAGCACGAGATCGACCGCGCCAAGGCGGACGGGCGATGGGACAGCGCGTATCGGCAACGCGACGGCGACCTCCCCGTGGAGCTGGAGGAAGCCCTCAACGCAGACCCGGAGATCGCCAAAGCGTTCGCTGCTCAGTCGGCACAGAACCGGTTCGCGATGGCCTTCCGCGTGGGCAATCTCAAACGGCCGGCTTCGCGAGCCGCACGCGTTGCCCAGTACGTCGAGATGCTCAAGCGAGGCGAAACCCTGCACTGACGACGACTGAGCATGGGCTGACCGCGTCCCACGGATCCTCTACCGAGTCAGGCGTTGCGCTTCCATGTGCTGTTCGTGCCACCAGGTCTCGCCGTCGTCGTTCGAGCACCAGCCATCCCATGTGAACCTGTCCGCCAGGATGGCGCTGAAGATCCATTTCACAGGTCGGCCGTCGGCTTGCACCCCGGCGAGCTCGATTCGGTCGCCGAGATCGTGCGCGGTGAGGACGACGTGTTCCGCAGCGCGCGGGCAGAACCACACGACTCGCCATCCAGCACGCTCATCCCACGTCCGTACGGTCGTGCCCAGAGCGGTCCCCGCCTCATCGACAAGCACATCCTGAATTCCCCGGCCGGCGATGATCCAGTCGAATGTCCAAAGCAGCGCACTCTCGGACCACTGGCGAGTCGATTCGTTGTACAACGCGTTCTGCACCCGCCAGTCGCCGACGAAGCGCCCGAAAGCAGCCAGCTCGACCGCCACTTCCCGAGCCGGTCCATCGGCGACGAGACTCCGGTGCAGACTCACACTGACAACGTACTGGGCACCGACGACAGGGCGCCCGGTTGCCCGATGCACGACGCCTAGACGGACGCCTTCGGTACGGCCGTTTCGGCCACGTTGGCGAGTAGTTGGAGGCGTTCGTGGGTGGCAGATCCCGGTTCGGCGGAGAAGACGATCATCTGCAGTCCGCGGTCGGACGCGAGATCCATCGCTTGGAAGGTGAGGTCGAGGTCGCCGACCACGGGATGATGCACGAGTTTGAGGCCGGTGCGGTGTTCGCGGACGTCGTGGGCTCCCCAAAGCTTTCGGAACAGACCGCTGCGGGTGGAGAGTTCGCCGACAAGGTCGGTCAGCTGACGATCGTAGGGTGAGCGGCCGGCTTCGGCGCGAAGGACGGCCACGATCTGGCGGGTCTGCGCTTCCCATTCCCGATAGAAGGTCTGGGCCCGCGGTTCGAGAAAGATGAATCGCGCGGCATTCGCTGGTGGCCGGGCACCGTCGAGCATCTCGGAGAAGAGAGCTGCCCCGAGGCGGTTGGTGGCCACCGCGTCAAGACGACCGTTCTGTAGGTAGACCGGCACCGTCGACATGGCGTCGATGGTCTGTCTCATGCCGGACGTGAGCTGCGTCTTGCGGGGGGTGCGCGCACGTTGGTGCGGGTGAGCCCCGGCATTGGCGGTGCGGATCAGGTCATACAGATGGGCGTGTTCGGCTTCGTCCAGTTGCAGGGCGCGGCTGACACCGTCGATGACTGCTTCGGACACACCTGCGGCGTTGCCCCTTTCGAGGCGTTTGTAGTACTCCGCGCTCATTCCGGCCACCAGCGCGACTTCCTCCCGGCGCAGCCCCGGAACCCGGCGGCGACCGCCGAAATCCGGTAGCCCCACCTGCGACGGCGTGAGCTTCGCGCGCCGAGTGGTGAGGAACTCGCGGATCGCGTCCGAGGTGTCCATGCCATCGAAACTACGCCGACGTGGGAGCGCGTCGGGGGTCCCTGTCGGGGCACCTATAGGTAGGGCCACGCTGACTCCGGCGAAGAAGCGTTGACTCGAAGCATCAGCCGCCGAACGAGCGTATGCGGTGACCCGTCACCGCCGCTCCTCCATCGCCGAGCTGTACCCATGCCCACCTCACAGGCCTGACCGCCGGGAACGGAGAACACCTATGAAAAACGCACACCTCGGGAGCCTCGAACTCTCCCGCATCGGCCTGGGCGCGATGACCATGGCCGGCACGTACACGACCGGTGGTGGTCTCGACAACGATGAGTCCATCCGCACCATCCACCGCGCCTTGGAGCTGGGTGTTACGCACATCGACACCGCCGAGATCTATGGCCCCTACCTCAGCGAGGAGATCGTGGGCCAAGCCATCCGTGGCCGCCGCGATCAGGTGAAGATCGCCACCAAGTTCGGGCTCGTCTCCCACTCCGGCGGCGGACCGGGTGTGATCGACAGCGCGCCTGCGAACGTGAAAGCGGCCGTAGAGGGCTCGCTGCGCCGTCTCGGTACCGACCACATCGACCTGTACTACCAGCACCGCGTCGACCCGAACACGCCCATCGAGGAGACCGCAGGCGCGGTCGCTGACCTGATCACCGAAGGCAAGGTGCTCCACTTCGGCCTCTCGGAGGCATCCGCCCAGACGATTCGCCGGGCACATGCCGTGCAGCCGGTTGCGGCCCTGCAGACCGAATACTCGCTGTGGACGCGGGACGTGGAGGCGGAGATCCTGCCCGTGCTCCGCGAGCTCGGCATCGGCTTCGTCCCCTACTCGCCCCTTGGGCACGGCCTGTTGACCGGGCAGATCCGATCCGCGGCCGACATCCCCGACGATGACTGGCGCAAGACCAACCCGCGGTTCGTGGGCGAGAACTTCACCCGCAACCTTCGCCTCGTCGACGAGGTTCGCGCCATCGGCGCCGAGCTCGGCGCGACCCCCGCGCAGACGGCGCTGGCGTGGATCCTCACCCGCGGCGACGACATCGCCCCCATCCCGGGTACCCGCCGGGTGACGCGCGTGGAGGAGAACACCGCCGCCGACACGGTCGAACTCACGGCGGACCAGGCCGATCGCCTGACCGCGCTCGAACCCGCGGCCGGTGAACGACACGACGAAGCCAACATGGTCTCCATCGACCAGTGACCGAATCGCGCCTTCTCGAGCGAGAAGAGCCCGCACGTCCGCCTGATCGACTCCCCGCTGGTCGACTTCGTATGCGTATCGTTTCGACAGCCGGGCTTACCGCGCACCGCTGACAGCATCACGAGCAGCGATGACCGCGTCGGCGAACTTCCGTGCCCAATAGCAACGCACCTTCAAGACCCGATCCGGGGTGCTTATCGCCACGATATTGGTGAACAAGCCAGGCAGGACTTCCACATCTGTCACCTGCTTCAGCGGCACGGAGACATCCAGCGTTCCGGACTGCGCGATGCGGTTCATCGTGTTCGCCGCGAAGGAGACGGTCTCCGAGGTGAGCGTCACCCGCCCGCCGACCCAGAGGCCTCCCCACACGGCGCGAAAGGCGGACAGAACCGGCGCGAGGCTCGAAATGTGCGATTGCGCATCCTCGATGAGCGCATTTGCGATCTTCGATATGAGCACCTGGTCACGCATAGCAGGATTGTGACCTTCACGACGTGTCGGAGTCCAGGGGGCCGTTGTCGGGACGCCGGGCGGGGCCCAATCAGCTCCCCGCGGGCGCGCGGGAGGTTGATGTGCCGGCCGGTCTCTGCGACGGTACTTGCATGGCGGATCCCACATCCTCCGTTCTCGCACCCGAGACCGGCTATGTCGAACTCGGTCAGCTTCGCATGTACTACGAAGTCCATGGCGATGCCGCCGACCGCACACCGCTGGTGCTGCTGCACGGCGGGTTGTTCGACATCGAGCAGCAGTTCGGTGCGCTCATCCCCGACCTCGCGGTCGGGCGGAGAGTTGTCGCGGTGGACTTCCAGGGGCACGGGCGCACGAACGACATCGACCGGCCGTTCTCTGCGGCGGCGTTCGCCGGCGACGTGCTGGGCGTGCTCGACCACCTCGGCGTCGGGCGCGCTGACATCTTCGGTTTCAGCGTCGGCGGTGCCGTCGCCCTCGACCTCGCGATTGATCATCCCGAACGGGTCAGGCGGGTCATCGTCTCGTCGACGTCGTTCGCCGCATCGGGCATGCGCGGGTCTGAGAATGCGGAGGCGGTCGGCGCGATGAGCGTCGACATGATCGCCGGCACGCCGATGGAAGCCGCCTATCTCGCGAAGTCGCCACACCCCGACCTGCACCATCTGCAAGGGCTTCTCGACAAGCTCGGCGCAACGTACGAGGGCGGGTTTCCTGATCGCACGGATGCCGAGATCCGCGCGATCGCGGCGCCGACGCTCATCACCGTGGGTGACGCCGACATGGTCTCTCTCGACCATGCGGTTGAGTTTCTGCGCCTTCGCGGCGGCGACGTGAATGGCGATTTCGTCGGTGTCCCGGCATCCCAGCTCGCGGTGTTTCCCGGCACGACCCATTTCTTCGGGCTGGCGCGAACCGACCTGGTCCGTGACGTGGTCCTCGGATTTCTGGACGACGCCTCCGCATAGAGTGCCCCGATTGCGGGCCCGCCGCCCGCAGCGGCTGACGCGTGCTCGTCCTTCACTCGGCCGACTCAGCGGGACTAACCTGTCGCGCGTGGCCCACTCAGCCTCGCTCGCCCGCGCATGGATCGGAACGATCGTGTTCCTCTTCCTCGCGCCGGGCATCGTCGCGGGGCTCATCCCTTGGCTCATCACGGGCTGGCGGTGGCACGACTGGGGCGGCGCGACGTGGATCGTCCTGCCCATCGCGTGGATCCTGATCGCCCTCGGTGCGGCGTTCCTCCTGTACGCCTTCGCCTTGTTCGCCGTGAACCGCGGAGCACCCGCACCGGTCGCTCCGACCCAGACGCTCGTCGTCACGGGTGTGTATCGCTTCGTGCGCAATCCGATGTACCTCGCGGTGCTTGCGATCATCCTGGGGCAGGCGCTGCTATTCGGCAGCTGGTGGCTCGTCCTCTACGCGGGCATCGCCCTCACCGCGGTCGTCGCGTTCGTGAAGGGCTACGAGGAGCCGACCCTCACCCGCACCTACGGCGAGCAATATCTCGAGTATCGGCGCAACGTCCCGGGCTGGTGGCCGCGGCTTACGCCATGGCGAACGTGAGGCGTACCCGCACGGAGTGTCGACCCTGGTCGCACATGAGCCGCCGATCGTGACCGGCGCGAACCGACCTGGTCCGTGACGTGGTCGTCAGATTCCTAGCCGACGCCTCCGCTTGAATCCGGGCGCGTGTGGTCTTCGACGTCAGGTTGCGCGCGCATGAGGTCTGCGAGTTCCTCCTCTGGCCGCGGGGCGACGGTCTCGTCGACCTCGAGTTCAGGGATGCTCGATTCGCCGGGGGCAGGAACGTGATGCGGAGCGGCGTGTTCGTCGTAAGTGGACACGGGGAATCCTTCCGTCGGCCGCAAAGGTAGCGTACGCCGGAGGGCCGGACGGCCGGAATGCCGACGCTTGCGGCTCTGTGTCTCTGCATGGTCCGACGCGGGCACGGCTCCGCTCATCGACTCGCTCTCGCGACGTCGAGGAGAGCACGCCGGCACACCCAGAACGAGTGATGCTACGCCCGCTCTCTGATCGACCGCGCGGACGGCGGGCTTCCTCGTCGCGCCCCCGGCCTGTCACTCAGCCGTGGTCGTGGTCAGAATGGTCGTCCTCGAGGATCATGCCGACGGATGTGGCGCAGGCGTCGCCGCGCCAGGCCTCGATGCCCTCACGAATGGCGAAGCCGGCGATGACGAGTCCGGCGATCGCGTCGGTCCACCACCAGCCGAAGAGACTGTTCAGCAGGAGCCCGATCAGGACGGCGGCGGACAGGTACGTGCAGATCAGCGTCTGCTTGGAGTCGGCGACCGCGGTGGCAGAGCCGAGCTCGCGGCCGGTGCGACGTTCAGCGAGAGACAGGAACGGCATGATGACGACGCTGAGCGCCGTGATGATGATGCCGAGCGTGCTGTGCTCCGCTTCTACCCTGCCGAGCAGCGCCAGTAGCGACGTCGCGATGACGTAGGCCGCGAGGGCGAAGAACGCGACCGCTATGACACGGAGGGTGGGCTTCTCCCAGCGCTCCGGATCCCGCCGGGTGAACTGCCAGGCCACGGCCGCCGCGGACAGCACCTCGATCGTCGAGTCGAGCCCGAAGGCGATCAGCGCGCCAGAGGACGCGAGGATGCCGGCGGCGATCGCGACGATCGCTTCGATGACGTTGTAGGCGATCGTGGCCGAGACGATCCAGCGCACCCGTCGCTGCAGCAGGTGCCGACGCTCAGCGCTCAGCGCAGTGGTGCTCATGCGCAGGTGCAGCCGTCCCCGCCGCAGCAGGCCGGTTCGATGACCAGGACCACCTGGAGCAACTCGTTCAGCGCCGGCGCCAGGTGCGGGTCAGTCAGCCGGTACTCGCTGCGCCTACCATCCGGGGAGGCCTCGACGAGACCGCAACCACGCAGGCAGGCGAGCTGGTTGGACATCACCTGCCGTGAAACCCCGAGCGCATCGGCCAGGTCCGACGGGTATGCCGGGGCGTCTCGAAGCGCCAGGAGGATGCCCACCCGGGTCGGATCGGAGAGCGCATGCCCCAGCCGGGCAAGCGCTGCGGTGTGGGTGACCGTGGCGGTGGGAGTGGGCATGCGCCAACGATACAGCGAATCCTGAATTAAGTGAGACCTGAAGCGTCGCCAATCAGACACCTCGACCGGCTCTACTTGGGGAAGTACTCCCACCGACCTTCTGTGATGACATCCACCCCGCCATCGGTGACCCTGAGGGCCGTCTGGTCGTCGATGGCGTAGGACGGATGGCGGATGCCGGCAGCCCATTTCTCCGCGGCGGCGAAGGAGTTGCCGGGTGCCCCGTCGGGCGCTAGGTGGGGACAGATCGAGAAGTCGACGATCCCGAGCGCGCTGTCATCGCCGGTCGGCGGCTTCCAGCCCACGAACTCCCGGCCGATCTGCGGTGTCATCACCATGCTTCCCGCGCTCATGCCCACCCACACCGTCTCCGCCAGCGACGGGAACATGTCGGCCAGTCGCGACTCTCGCAGCCAATGGTTGAGGTAGAGCGCATCGCCGCCCGCCGCCAGCATCACGTCGGCCGCGAGAACGAGCGGTTTCCAGCGCTCCTCATCGATGCTCGGCAGCGCGGTGAGCTCCAGCACTCCGACGGATTTCCAGCCCAGATCAACCATGGGATTCTCGGATCTTCCGCTGATGAACTCCCATGCCTTGACGCCGGGCCCCAGCCAGGGGTGGCCGTACTGGGCGGTGGGTATGCACAGTGCGCTGGACTCGCCGATCGGCTTCCCGAGTAGGTCTTCGAGCGCGCGACGGATGGTCGGATTTGTGACGCCCGCTGACGTGAGAAGAAGCTTCATGATCCCTTCCGCGCGGCCTGGACTCAACGTGCCCGTCTCGATCGTTTCTCGACGCGATGACTTCCGTCGATCGGGTCCGGCCAGCCTAATCGCCGCGACAGACACAGACTCGGGGCGATCGTGCGCGCCCGCGAGCCGGTCGGTGTGTGGGCTCGCCGTTACTCCGCGTCAGAGTCGGCGTCGCTGACACGAGCGGGGCCGAACTCGCGTCGCACGTCGGCGAAGGACTTAGTCTCCGGTACTCCCCGGCAAGACGTCTTGGTCACCTCTCACTGACACGGAATCCAAGCACGGGTCATTGCGAGTTTCCGGAAGATCGACCGCTCCGCGGCCACGATGAGGGAATCCGGGTACAGCCGGCCGCCCCAGCGCCGCCGCAAGCAATGCGCGAGTGAGGCGCTGGTGGGTCTTCGCAGCGGCTGATGGGTGCCTACGCCTAGTCTGATTTCGATCCGCACGCGGCTGTCGCCGGGTCCAACCGCTCCCCCCGTCGCCCGCAAGACGTCGGCCTGCCGGCGCCTAGGCGTGGTCGGCGGGCTCCCGTCCTCGCTGCCCTGGATTCAGTGGCGTAACCGGTGGCACCGCAGCCTCCGAAGCCTGGCGTCCGCGCCCTTCGCGCGTTGGCCACAGGGTCTGAACAGATGGTGATGACGGACCGCCCCGGATCGCTAGAGTGAGCACTCGATCCAGCGAATGAAGGTGTGCAGGTCATGGCGCGTCGATGACATTCGCTCCCTAGGAGGCCTGTCGATGAGCACCACCCCCACGTCATCTCCCGCCGGCTGGTACCCAGCGCCAGACGGATCACCGGCAACGTGGTGGTGGGACGGCGCACGGTGGACACCGCCGGGCTCCCAGCCCAGCCAGCAGCCCACGACGACCAACGCCATAACCAAGCTGGCGACGGCAACCCAAGTGCTCCTGGCCGTGTGCGGCTTGATGTCGGTGATCACCATCGGAGTCGAGACGTTCGGGATCAGCGCGGTCACGGGCTACCTCAACGGCCACGCCGCGGCCATCGACCTGCTCAACAGCTACGACCAGATCACCTTCGTGGTCACGATCCTGTCGGTTGTCGCCCTTCTCGCGACCGGCGTGCTCTGGGTCCTCTGGCAATACCGAGCTGCCAAGCATCTCCCCGGCCACACACGGCGCTCGCCCGGCTGGCACGTCGGCTCCTGGTTCGTGCCCGTCATCTGCGTCTGGTTTCCGTACCAGAACATCTCGGATCTCTGGCGAGCGGTCGGACGTTCCCGACCTGCGTGGCAGATCCTCTGGTGGCTGTGCTGGCTCGTCAGCAACGTTCTGATCCAGATCTCGAGCCGCATCTACACCAGCGCCCAAGACCTCGACCAGTTCCGGGTCGCGATGTCCGTGAGTATCGCAGGGGAGGTTCTTCTGCTGGCCGCCGCACCATTGGCATGGCTGATCGTTCGCGGCATCACGGAAGGCATCGTTCGGCGCTCCGCTGTTCACGTGGCGCTGACCTACTGATCGTCCGGCTGTACGCCGTTCTTGACGAGGCCACAGACCGATCCAGCGCGATCGCCGTCGGATCACTCTCGTCGGCAGCAAACCGGTCGGTCAGCGCGCTGGTCGGCGGAGTTCCACGAATGCGGGTTCGAGGCGAGCGGCACGGCTCACGTCGATGTGCGCGACCTCGTCCAGGAGATGGTCGGTCAGCAGCATGAGGGCCGCTTCGAGGTCCTCCGTCGTGAGGTTCGCGACGCGCGTCGCCTCGAGTTGCTCGAGCTCGGGGCGAGGAAGGGCGTCCACCTCGCGACCGTGCCACGAGTTCAGCCCGACCTTGGAGCACTTCAAGTCGATGACGCGGTTCCTCAGCTCGTCGATCATCATGTCGGCCTGCCACAACTTCCCGCGCGCGATCGCGGACCGTGCGTGGAGGGCGTACAGCCATCCCAGCCCGATCGCCGTATCGGTGTTCAGCGGGATGGGGTTCGTCGGGGTGTTCGGAGTGCCGAACAGCAGGTGGAACGCCGGCTCGGTGGCACGGAACTGATCGGGTGGCCAGAACGACACATCGATCTGAAGCGAACTGCGCAGCAGGAACACCCGGTACCGAACACCGACGGCGAACACGTCGAGCGTGTCGGCAACCCCGAATCTCGTGTCGATCGTGTCGGACCAGTCGTCCACCACCGTCGGCTCGTCCGCTGCGGAGTCCAGCTGCAGAAGCAGGTCGATGTCGGACCACGCGTCCTCCGTGCCCCGAGCTGCCGAACCCGCCAGCGCCGCACCGGCTATCCGCGGGTCTTCCGTGGCGAGCGTGATCAGTTCTGCACGGATCGCGGTTCGCTCAGTAGCGGAGAACATGCCACCAACCTCGCACAAGCAAGCCCGGCCGTGTGGGTGCCCGGTCCCGGCCGTGTGGGTGCCGGGTCCCGGTCGGTCGACCGGCCGTCCGTCGCCGCGGCTCAGCCGACGCGGAGCTCCTCGGGCTCGACGACCACGTCGACGAGGGCGCCGTTGCGCCAGACGGTCATCTCCATCCGCCGCCCGATGGCTCCCGCCACCATCCGTCGCTGCAGCGCGGTGGGGTCGGCGATCGCGACGCCGTCCAGTGACAGCACGATGTCGCCGGCGCGGGCGCCGGCTGCGGCGGCCGGGCTGTTCGGCACGACCGAGACCACCTGCATCCCGACCCTCGCCCCGGCCTTGACGGCCACGTCGGGACCGAGGGGCACCGTCGCGCCGGCGATGCCCAGCCAGGCCCGCCGTACTCGGCCGGTCGTGCGCAGGGCGTCGATGATCTCGCGCGTCGTGGCGTTGATGGGCACGGCGAGCCCCAGGCCGATGCCGGCAACTGCGGTGTTCACGCCGACCATCCGCCCGGCGCTGTCGGCCAGCACGCCGCCGCTGTTGCCGGGGTTGAGCGCGGCATCGGTCTGGATGACCTCGTCGATCACCCGCCCCGAGCGTGTCGGAAGCGATCGTCCGAGCGCCGAGACGATGCCGGCCGTCACACTCCCCGACAAGCCGCGCGGGTTGCCCAGCGCGACCACGAGCTGCCCGACTCCGAGCGCCGCGGCATCCCCCATCCGCACGGGCGGTGGCGTCGGTCCGTCGGCGTGCAGCACGGCCAGATCCGACAGCGGGTCGGCACCGATGACGGATGCCGCCGCCACCGTGCCGTCGGGGAAGGCCAGCTCGACGCCGACCGCCCCCTCGACGACGTGGGCGCTGGTGAGGAGGTGTCCCCCCTCCGTGATGACCGAGGCGCTGCCCGCGCCCATCCCCTGACGAGTGCGCACGCTCACCGCGGCGACCGAGGGCAGCACGGTCTGCGCGACGCGCATCACCGTCGATGAGTACGCGTCGAGCGCCTCCCTGTCGTCCATGCGACCAGTGTCGACCTCTCACGGTCCACACGGCGCGAGTTCGCGCACGGCGGAAGCCGGGCCACCATCGGGCCGCGGGACGGAGCGCGTCAATCCTCGGAACCGGCCCCCTGCGACGAGCCCGCCGACGCATCCCACCAGTCGAGCACGCGGGTGCCCATCAGCGTCAGCCAGCGCGAAGGCTCCCCCTCGCCCGCGTCGACATCGAACCAGGTCCGCCCCGGGAGCGGCGTCGTCTGCAACCACGTGCCGTCGGGCTGCCGGGCCGCTCTGACGACCTCGATCGCCTCGGCGAGCCGCGGGTCTGGCGCCGTGCCTTCGAACAGCGCGACGTCGCGGAAGTGGTCGAGGGCGGCGAGCGCGCTGTACCGGTGCCGGTTGGGGTAGACGAAGCGGGTGACGAAGTCGCCGACGACCTCGCCCGTGCTCGCGCGGAACATGAGCCGCCGAGAGAGCAGATACTCCTCGCCGCCGTGGCGGGCCTCGCGAATGCGCGTGTCGCCGGTGATCCGCTCGTACGCGAGCATGCCGCGCGCGGCGTTCAGCGTGGAGTGGAACGACGAGCGGACGGAGTCGCCCTCCTCGGCCTCGCAGTTCCAGCCGCCGTCGGCCAGGCGATGCTCGGGGAACCACTCGACGAGCCGCGACACGTCGGCGCCGAGCCAGGCGCCGCTGGCGAGCGTGTAAGAGTTGATGCAGACGTCGACCTCGCCGCCCCAGTACGGCAGGTCCTCGTACTCCCAGCGGCTGTTCGCCGCGAGCTTCTCAGCGGTCCCCTCGAGCACGGCGGCATCCACGCCCCACTCCCGCAGGTCTTTCAGCACCCACGTCGTGGCGACCCAGGGCTGACCCGGTGCCTCCGCCTCGGCGCTCCCGAAGAAGTCGGCGGGGAAGAAGGCGCCCCCGGCCCACTGACCGTCGGCGTCCTGCTCGGCGAGGAGCCGGGCGCCGAAGCCCTCCGTCGCGACGCGTGCGCGTGTGGCTTCCCAGACCCCGGGCGGAGCGTCGGCGAGATCCCTCTCGACCTGACAGCGCAGCGCGGGGTCGGAGTCGAGCAGCCAGTCGAGCACAGGTCGCGGCGTGGACATGAGGGCAGAGTACCCAGGACCGCCGACGTGGCACAGGGCCACGACATCCGCTCGTCTGGATACTGTGAGGATCGTTGCCGGGCCGCCCGCCGGCGAGGGAGGATTGCCCGATGCCCATCGTCGACAACGGCGTGTACGTCGCCGGACAGCGGATCAAGAATCCGACGAGCCTGGCCGAGACGTTCGAGTACACGCGCGCCCAGCACGGAATGGCCTGGATCGGGCTGTTCCGCCCCACCGCCGAAGAGATCGCGCAGGTCGCCGACGAGTTCTCGCTGCACTCGCTCGCCGTCGAGGACGCCCTGACGGGCCACCAGCGGTCCAAGCTCGAGCGGTACGGCGACATCCTCTTCATCGTGCTGCGCCCCGCGCGGTACATCGACGAGACCGAGACGGTCGAGTTCGGCGAGCTGCACGTGTTCGTCGGCCCGGACTTCATCGTGACGATCCGCCACGCCGAGTCGCCCGACCTCAGCCGGGTGCGCCACCGCATGGAGCGCGACCCGCAGCTGCTGGCCCTCGGGCCCGAGGCCGTGCTCTACGCGATCCTCGACGAGGTGGTCGACGAGTACACGCCGGTGATCGAGGGCGTCGAGAACGACATCGACGAGATCGAGGACGCCCTGTTCGAGAACGGCGGGGTCACGCTCTCCAAGCGCATCTACGACCTGTCGCGCGAGGTGATCACGCTGCAGCGCGCGGTCGCGCCGCTCGCCGACATGCTCGAGGCCCTCCAGCGCGGGGCGCCGAAGTACGAGGTCGACCTCGAGCTGCAGCGGTCGCTGCGCGACGTGCACGACCACGCGCTGCGGATCATCGACAAGGCCGCGGCGTTCCGCTCGATCCTCGACAACGCACTCACCGTCAACGCCACGATCGTCACCCAGCGCCAGACCGACACCGCGCTGCTGCAGAACGAGCAGGTGAAGAAGATCTCGGGCTGGGCCGCGATCCTCTTCGGTCCGACGCTCGTCGGCACGATCTACGGCATGAACTTCGTCTACATGCCCGAACTGGAATGGCCGCTGGGCTACCCGATGGCACTCGCCCTCATGGCCGCGACGAGCCTCACCCTGTACTGGGTCTTCCGCAAGCGGCACTGGCTCTGACGGCGCCGCGCGGCCGTCGACCGACGGCCACGCGCGCCCATCAGCCGACGAGCTCCTCGAGCTTCTTGGCGAGCTCCTCGCTCGTATGCGTCTCCTGCTGGAGGTTGTCGGTCAGCAGGGTGACGGCGTCGGTTGCCCCCTGCGCACGGGTGGCGAGGATCAGCGACTGGTACGCCCGAGATCTCGTAGTGCTCGTTGCCGAGCGCCGCCGACAGCGTCACCTGGTCGCGCAGCGCCGGCGCGGAGCGTGCGATGAGCGACTCGGCCTGCTTGGCGATGCCCTTCGTGCTCGGCGATGCGGCCGTGGACTCCGGCAGTTCGAGCACCCGGAACACCTGACGGAGGTTGGTCCGAGATGTTGCGCAGCTGCGCTCGCCGTCATCCGTCCGGCGCTGCGGGGCAAGTGACGGGGGCGGGCCGACCGAAGTCGACCCGCCCCCGTTCCCCCCAGGACTGCGGGCTCCCGCGGGTCAGCCCGCGGTCGCGTTCTCGTACGCCCGCATGGCCGCGGCCTGCGCGTCGGCGAGCGCCTCTTCCGGCGTCTTGTCGCCGAGCATGGCCGCGGTGATGGCGTTGTTCAGCTCGTTCTGGATGTCCTGCCCGGCGGGCGAGGAGCCGAACGACTGACCGTAGTCCAGCACGTCGTAGTACGTCGAGATGGTCTGGTCGAACCCGGCGTTGCCGCTCTCGACGACGTACTGCTCGCGGATCGACTGGTCCGGACCCGGCGAGCCGGTGAACAGGCCGGTGTTGATGCCGCCGTCCTCCTCGCGCGTCGCAGCGCGGGCCTCACCGGCCGCGTTCCACGCGTCCTCGCCGGTCAGGTTGATCATCCACGCGCAGGCTGCGGCGGGGTTCTCTGCACCGACCGGGATGACGAAGGCCGTGCCGCCCGCGACGGAGAAGGGGTTGCCCTCGCTGTCCTTGAACGGCACTGCCTCGATCTGGATCTGGTCGACGTACGGCGACAGCACGTTCGGGTACCACTGGGCGTTGACCTGCGCCCCGACCTGGTCCTTGACGAACTGGTTCTCCTCGCCGAAGGTGTCGAACGAGTCGGTGAAGCTCTTCACCGAGGCGTAGCCGCCCTGCGCGTCGTTGATCTGCTTGAGCATGTCGATGCCGGCGATGTTGCTCGGGTCATCGAGCGTGGGCGCGCCCTTGTCGTCGATGAGTTGACCACCCATGCCGAGGATCCACAGCGGGCCTTGACCGGTCGAGACCGGGTCGAAGCCGAGGCGCGTCGGCACCCCGCCGGACTCCTGGTACATCTTGCCGATCGCGCCGAGGAGCGCGTCCGGGTTGGAGGTGTCCATCTCTTCGGTGGTGACGCCCGCCTGGTCCATCACCCGCTTGTTCAGGATGATCGCCGGGGGCTGGTAGAACTGCGGCACCGCCCAGACCTCGTCGTCGTAGCGGATGTCGTCCACGACGAACGGGTACCAGTAGTCGTCGGGCGTGACGTCGTGCGCTTCGAAGCAGGCGTCCAGCGGGATGATCAGGTCCTGCGCCGCGTACTGCGTCACGTAGCGCCGGTCCATCTGCACGACGTCGGGCACGTCGCCGCTCGCGATGCGAGTGGTGAACTTCTGGGCGTCGAAGGCGGTCGCGTCGAGCTCGACGTCGACGTCGCTCAGCTGCTCGTCCGCGTAGTCCACCCGCGACTGGCCGACGTCGTCGGCGTTCTCGAAGCCCCATGCCGTGAGCGACCCGGTCGGTTCGGCATCGAAGTCGACGTCACCGCCCGTACCGCCGCCGCCGTTGCCGCCGCCTCCGCAGCCGGCGAGGAGGACAGCGGATGCCGCGAGTGCGGCGATTCCGATCATGCGCTTGCGCATCTGTTTCCCTTTCGATCGGGTGTTGTGATGTGTACGTTGTGGGGTCGATGTCAGCCGCGGTGCGGCATCCGTCTCATCCCTTCCGGCCCTGCGTCGCGACGCCCTCGATGAAGTAGCGCTGTCCGAAGGCGAAGATGATCAGCATCGGCAGGGTGACGAGGAACGACGCCACCATGACGTACTGGTAGTCGCCCTGGCCGCCGGCGGTCGGGCTGTACTTCGTCATGGCATACGCGATTCCCAGCGGCGCGGTGAACTCGTCTACCGTGCCGGCGTTGAGGTAGATCAGGGCGGCCTGCAGGTTGTTCCAGCTCGCCTGGAACTCGAAGAGGAACACGATGATGAACGACGGGATCGACAGCGGCATCGCGATGCGCCAGAACAGACCCCAGTAGCTCGCGCCGTCCAACCGCGCCGCCTCGAACAACTCCTTGGGAAGACCTAGGTAGAACTGGCGCTGAAGGAAGATGTAGAAGGCCGAGCCGAAGAGGTTCATACCCCACAGCGGCACCCACGTCCCGAGGAAGCCCGTCTCCTTCCAGATGAGGTAGATCGGGATCATGGTGACGGCGCCCGGCAGCATCATCGTCGCGAGGACCAGGCCGAACAGCATGCCGCGGCCCGGGAACTTGAAGTACGCGAACCCGAACGCGACGATCGAGCTCGAGATCGCCACGGTCCCGGCAGCAAGTACCGCGATGGCGACGCTGTTCCACATCCAGCTCAGCAGGGGGAGCTGGTTCCACACTTCGACGTAGTTCTCGGGCATCCACGTCTTGGGGATCAGCGCGTTGTCGAACACCTCGCCGCGCGGCTTCAGGCTCGCCGAGATCAGCCACACGAACGGGTAGAGGAACAGCAGCCCGAAGCCGACGAGGACGATCGTCAGGACGATGCGGCCGACGAGGGTCTTGGGCCGCGCGAAATGGCGGCGCCAGCGCGAGCGCTTCGGGACGGTGACCGCGACGGTCGCCGCCTCGGGCACGGCTCGGGCGACGCCCGGGGTCTGCAGCGACGCCGACATCAGCGGTCTCCCTCGTAGTAGACGAAACGGTTTCCGAACTTCACCTGGATGACGGTGATGATCATGATGATCACGAACAGCAACCAGGCCATGGCGGCGGCGAAGCCGAAGTTGAACTGGCGGAACGCCTGCTGGAACAGATAGATCGCATAGAAGAGGGATGCCTCGGGCGAGGCGTTGCTCTGATCTCGCCAGAACAGCAGGAAGGCCTGGTCGAACACCTGGAACGCCGCGATCGAGAGCACGATGACGTTGAAGAACATCGCGCCGGAAATCATCGGCAGCGTGATGGAGAAGAACTTGCGGACCGCTCCGGCACCGTCGAGGGAGGCGACCTCGTACAGCTCGATGGGCACGTTCTTGAGGGCCGCGAGGAAGATCACCATGGTGCCGGCGACCGTCCACAGCGTCATGATGACGATGCTCGGCTTCACCCACGCCGGGTCGACCAGCCACTGGGGACCTTCGATGCCGAAGATCCGCAGGAACTGGTTGATCGCTCCGGAGTTGCCGTTGAGCATCAGGAAGAAGACGGCGGCCGTGGCCACGGCGGGCGTCATCTTCGGCAGATAGTAGAGCGTGCGCCAGAAGCCGGCCGCGCGTGCGGCGCGGTTGAGGAGCATGGCGAGAGTGAGGGCGAAGATGATCTCGAGCGGCACCGCCATCACGACGTAGAAGAGCGTGTTCGCGAGGGAGACCCCGACGCGGGGGTCCTCGAAGAGGTTGGCGTAGTTGGCGAAGCCCACCGGCTTCGCGGTGTTGGTGGCGAGGTTGTAATTGCTGAACGAGATGTACAGGCTGTAGACCATCGCGCCCGCCGTGAACACGAGGAAGCCGATGATCCAGGGCGAGATGAACAGGTAGCCGGCCAGGGCCTCGCGCTTGTTGTAGTGCGTCTTGACCTTGCGGCCGCGCTCCCTGCGGCGGGCGCGGCCGGCGCGACCGCGGCCGTCCCTCTCATCGGACGCATCCTTGAGCGCCTCGACGACGGCATCGTTCTGCGGGGTCGTGATGCTCATCGCGAATCCTCGCTCAACGGGGTCTCCGCGCCGGGCACACCAGGAGCCCGGCACCCGGTGTCAGGGGCGGTCATGCGGCGATGCTAGGCACGCCGTGTCGCGCCGATCATGGGGCTTGCGCGAGAGCCGTCTCGTGTGCTTCTGACCGGGGCTGCGCGACATCAGGACGGACCTTATCCACAGTCCGGCATCCAACGATGCGTCATCGCATCGCGCATGAGAGTGTGGCCTCATGTATGGTCTCGGCGACTCGCATCCGATGATCTCGCCGGCCGTGCGCACCGGCCCCATCCCGGTGGTCATGCGATGACGACCGACCAGCAGACGCCCGATGAGCTGTCCGAGTTCGCCGATCTCATGCGGCGCGAAGAGGAGTTCCCCGGTGGCCGCTACGGGATCGACCCGAGAGTGCGACGGGCGCGTCGCCGCCGCGGCTGGATCATCACGGCCGTCGTGCTCGCCCTCCTGCTCGGGGGGTCGGGAGCCTACGTCGGCTGGGCGTTGACTGCTCCGCTCGCCGCCCCCGATGCCGTGGTGTCGGGCACGCCCGTGGTGGCGGCACCTGCTGCCGCCACTCTCGCCTTTCCGTCGCAGGGCGCGGCGGCCATCAGCATCTCGGGAGGCGACGCCTACCTCGGTCCGACCGCGAGCGGGATCTGGGCCACCTCCGGCACCGGAGAGGCGCGCTCCATGGCCAGCATCACGAAACTGATCACCGCGATGGTGATCCTGGAGGCGAAGCCCCTGGCCGACGAGAGCGACCCCGGGCCGACGATCACGTTCGACAAGACCGATCACGACCTTTACGACAAGTACTACGTGATGGGTGCGACGATCGCCCGCATGCCCACAGGCAGCACGATGTCGTTGCGCGACGCACTCGCCACCATGCTGATCCCGTCGGCCAGCAACTACGCCGAGGCCGTGTCGACCTGGGCGTTCGGCTCCCAAGGCGCGTTCGTCGACGCGGCGCGGAGGTGGCTCTCCGCCCACGGCCTCGCCGGCACCACCATCGTCGAACCGACCGGCATCAGCTCCCGCAACACCAGCACGCCCGCCGACCTCCTCACGATCGGCAAGCTCGCCATCGCCCATCCGACGATCGCGAGCATCGCCGCGATGCCTTCACTGTCACTGCCCGGTCCCGGCGGGATGTCGAACACGAACACCCTTCTCGGAGTCAACGGGATCACCGGGCTGAAGACCGGCAACCTGGGCGACGACAGCTACAACCTGCTGTACTCCGCGACGCTCGATGTGGGCGCGGCAGAGCCGCTCATCGTCGTCGGCGTCGCCATGGGCGGAGCGACCCGCCAGTCGGTCAACGGCGATGTGATCCGCACGCTCGACAGCATCAGGGCGGGCTTTCAGGACGTGCCCCTGGTCTCGCGGGGCCGGGAAGTCGGGTCCTACTCGACGCCGTGGGGTTCGACCGCGCGGATGATCGTGGCCGACGACGCATCGATCTTCACCTGGTCGGATACCCCGATCACGGCGACGATGCAGACCACGACCCCGAAGACGTACGAGGACGGCGAAGTCGTCGGAAGCATCACGTGGACAGCGGGTCCGAACACGACGACCGTCCCGCTCGAGATCGACGGAAGCATCAGCCCGCCGACCGAGTGGTGGCGCCTGACCCACCCCTCCGAACTCGGCGGCTAGGGGCTCCGCCCGCACGCGGGACGCTGCCGGCCGTTCGCGACGGCCGGCAGCGCGGGCTCACACCGTCAGGAGCACTTTCGTCGCGCGACGCTCGTCCATCGCCCGATAGCCTTCGGCCGCGTCCTCGATCGGCAGCGTCAGATCGAAGACCTTGCCCGGGTCGATCCGGCGGTCCCAGATCAGCTGGATGAGCTCGGGCAGGAAGCGGCGCACCGGCGCCGGCCCGCCGTGCAGGTGCACGCCTGAGAAGAACAGCTCGAGGCCGTCGAGCGACACGTCGTGCGAGACGCCGACGTAGCCGATGTGACCGCCCGCTCGTGTCGCGCGGATAGCCTGCATCATCGACTCCTGCGTGCCGACGGCCTCGATGACGCTGTGGGCGCCGTACCCGCCGGTGAGCTCCTTGATCCTCGCGACTCCCGCGTCGCCGCGCTCCTCGACGATGTCGGTGGCGCCGAACTCGCGGGCCAGCGCCTGGCGGTCGGCGTGACGGCTCATCGCAATGATGCGCTCGGCTCCGAGCTGCCGGGCGGCGAGGATGCCGAGCAGTCCGACGGCGCCGTCGCCGACGACGGCGACGGTCTTTCCGGGACCGGCCTCCGCGGCGACAGCGGCGAACCATCCGGTGCCGAGGACGTCGGATGCCGCGAGCAGCGACGGGACGAGGTCGTCGTCGGGCATGCCGGGCGTCGCGACGAGCGTGCCGTCGGCGAACGGCACGCGCGCGTACTCGGACTGCGTGCCGAGGGCACCCATCGGGTACGCATGGATGCAGCGCGACTGATACCCGGCCTGGCAGATCTCGCAGGTGTTGTCGGAGGCGAAGAACGATCCGACGACGAAGTCGCCGACCCGCAGGGTCTTGACGTCGTCGCCGATCTCGGTGACGACCCCGACATACTCGTGCCCCATCGGGGTGTGATCGACGTCGTCGTCACCCCGGTACGGCCACAGGTCCGACCCGCAGATGCAGGTGGCTGCGAGGCGGATGATCGCGTCGGTGGGCTCGACGATGGTCGGGTCCTCCCGGTCCTCGACGCGGATGTCCCCGGGTGCGTACATGACGACGGCGCGCATGTGGTTCTCCTTCGTGTGGGTCGCATCCAGTGAACTCCGTCGGCACAGCCTCAGCCAGGTCCGGCTCTGACCGGTACCGGCAGAACCCCCCTTCGCGCTGCTGCCTCACACGACCGCGAGGATGCGGCGATCCATGTCAGCCCACGGCCCGCATCGCCTCCGCGAGCGGGGCGTTGTGCGCGTCGAGGTGGGAGGCGATGCCGTCGCGCACCTCTGCGGGCTTGTTCTGGCTCAGCTTGGCGCGGGCGTCGAACCGTGTGACGCGCAGGCGCAGCCCGACGGTCCCCTTCGCGATGCGGCGGGTGCCCGACTCGTCCTCGGCGAGGCTGCGACCGTGGGGATGTCCCTGCTCGAAGTGGTCGGTGAGCTGCGCGAGCATGGCGTAGTTCGCCTCGTCGGAGAGGATCTCCGGCGTGCCGTAGAGGTGGGCGGTCACGTGGTTCCACGTCGGAACGAGATCCCCTGGCGCGTACCAGCTCGACGACACATAGTCGTGCGGCCCTTGGATGATGACGAGCATCTCGTGCTGCCCGAGCTCATGGAGCTCGTCGTCGGGACGCCCGAAGTGGCTGAGGACGACGATGTCGTCGGCTTGCTCGTCGAGGAGCACCGGATAGTGCGAGGCCACCAGCCCGTCGGGCGTGTGCGAGACGAACGTGGCCCACGGGTGATGGCGGATGAGCGCCTTCACCTGCTCGGGGTCGGTCATGAGGTATCGGGGCGTATGACGCATCAGGTGTCCTTTCGGGTGAGTCGGGTGCGGACGGCGAGGCCCGCGCAGGCGATGACGGCGAGTCCTCCAAGCACGGTGAGCAGGCCGATCCGCTCGTGCAGGAGGACGGCCGACCACAGGAGGCCGAGCACGGGCTGGACGAGCTGGACCTGACTGACGTGGGCGATCGGACCGATCGCAAGACCGCGGTACCAGGCGAAGAATCCCAGGAACATGCTGACGACCGCGAGATAGGCGAACGCCGCCCACTCGACCGCTGTCGCCGCGGGCGGCTGCTGCACGACGGCCACGATCGTCGCGACGATCATCAGCGGCGCGGCCAGCAGGAGTGCCCACGACACGGTCTGCCAGGCGCCGAGCTCGCGGGCGAGCAGACCGCCCTCCGCGTAGCCCATGGCGCACAGCAGCACCGCGAGGAACAGCAGCAGGTCGGCTTCGTCCAGTTCTCCGAGCCCTCCGTTCTGCAGCGATGCGAAGGTCATGGCCGCCACCGCACCGAGGCTCGCGAACACCCAGAACGACCTGGCCGGGCGCTCCTTGCCGCGCAGCACCGCCATCACCGCCGTCGCTGCGGGAAGGATGCCGATGACGACGACCCGCATGGCTGGCCGGCGCCGACGTGAGCGCGAACGACGTCAGCAGCGGGAACCCGACGACGACGCCCGCGGCGACGACCGCCAGCCGGGCCCACTGCCTGGCCGTCGGCGCGGGGACGGTGCTCGGACGCCGTCGGCGGGCGATCGAGAGGGCGAGCACGGCGAGGGCTGCGGCGACCACGGCGCGACCCGATCCGATGAACAGCGGCGACAGCCCACCGACCGCGGCGCGCGTGAACGGAAGGGTGAACGAGAAGGCCACGATGCCGAGCAGTCCCCATCCCAGACCATTGAGCCGGGGTAGCACTGTTGGCTCGTGGAGAGTAGCGCTACTCTGTTCTGTCATGAGTCAGGATAGCACTGCGCGGATGACCGCTGAGCTGCGCGCCTGGATCGCCGCGGCGCCGCCGGGAGCCCAGCTGCCCTCGAACCGCGCGCTGGTCGCGCGGTACGGTGCGAGCCCCGTCACCGTGCAGAAGGCCATGCGCCACCTCATCGGCGCCGGTCTGGTGGAGAGCCGCCCGGGGGTGGGGACGTTCGTGCGCGCGGTGCGGACCGCACGTCCCGCGGACTACGGCTGGCAGACCGCAGCCCTCGGCGCTCCCCCGGCGCGCGTATCGATGCTCTCCTCGACGCAGCGATCGGTGGCACCCGACGCCATCGGGCTGCACTCCGGGTATCCGGCATCCGATCTGCTTCCGGAGCGCGCGGTACGTGCCGCGATCGCCCGCGCGGCACGCACCCATGCGGCCATCGCCCGCTCGCCCGTCGCCGGGATGCCGGAGCTTCAGGAGTGGTTCGCCCAGGAGCTCTCCGGCGCCGCCCCTGCGGGCGTCACGCCCCCCACTGCCCGGGACGTGCTCATCATCTCGGGCAGTCAGAGCGGGCTGTCGTCGATCTTCCGCGCCGTGGTGGGTCCGGGACAGCCGCTCGTCATCGAATCGCCCACGTACTGGGGCGCGATGCTGGCCGCCGAGCAGGCCGGCGTCACCCTGGTGCCCGTCCCCTCCGGGGCGTTCGGCCCTGACCCCGACGAGGTCGATCGCGCGCTGGAGCGCAGCGGTGCGCGTGCGTTCTACGCCCAGCCCACGTTCGCCAACCCGACGGGCGGGCAGTGGCCGACCTCGACCTCCGACGCCGTGCTCGAGGTCTGCCGCCGGCGCGGGGCGTTCCTCATCGAGGACGATTGGGCGCACGATCTCGCGATCGACGCCGATCCGCGTCCGATCGCGGCGCACGACGACGACGGGCACGTGATCTACGTGCGCTCCCTCACCAAGAGCGTCTCGCCCGCACTGCGGGTGGCGGCCGTGATCGCCCGCGGACCGGCACGCGAGCGCATCCTCACCGACCGCGCCGCCGAGTCCATGTACGTCAGCGGGCTGCTGCAGGCGGCAGCGCTCGATGTGGTGACCCAGCCGTCGTGGCGCAGTCACCTGCGGGCGCTGCGCCCGCAGCTGCGCAGCCGCCGCGACCTCCTGCTCGACGGCCTGCGCGAGCACGCGCCCACCGCCCACATCGACTCCGTCCCCGCCGGCGGCCTCAACCTGTGGGCGCGCCTGCCCGACGGGGTGGACGCCGCGCGGGTCGTCCGCGAGTGCGAGGCGCGCGGGCTCATCATCGCGCCCGGCGACGAGTGGTTCCCTGCGGAGCCCTCAGGTCCCTACGTGCGCCTCAACTATTCGAGCGAAGCCCCGGCTCGCTTCCCGGAGGCCGCGCGCATCTTCGGCGAGGTGCTCGACAGCATCGGCGATTGACGCCGTCACCCGGTCGTTGAGCGAGCGAGGAACGAGCGATATGCACGTCTCCGTCGCCTCGCTCAACGACCGACATGCAGCATCCCCCGGTCGTTGAGCGAGCGAGGAACGAGCGAGACGAAACGCGCCGAGCCTCCCGCAGGGCTCGAGCGCGTTTCGTCTCGCTTCGCTCGCTCAACGACCGGAGAGCGGCATCCGTCCGCGAGCCGCTACTTCGACACGGTCACCTTGAGCGGTGCGCTCACCGTCGTCCCCGCCGCGTTGATGAACTCGACGGTGTAGGTGTACGTGCCCTTCGCCTTGCCCGTGATCGGGAGCGTCGCGCGCTGGGCGTCTGGCGAGGCCGCTGTCAGCGGGCCCGAGGCGACCTCGGCGCCGTTCTCGAGGAACCGGTACGAGGTGGCGTTCGTGCCCCACCACAGGTCCGCCGTGACGACGTACTTGCCGTCGCCGTCCTTATTGTCGGCCGAGAGGACCGGCTTCGCCGGTGCCGCGTCGGTGACCTTCACCGTGAGCGGCTGGGTCGCGGTCGTGCCCTTCGAGTTCAGCAGCTCGCCGGTGAAGACGTAGGTGCCGTTCGGAAGGTCGGCGATGTCGACGACCGCGCGCTGCGCGCCCGGCGTCATCATCGTGAGCGGCACCTTGGCGACGAGCTCACCGTCGCGGTAGAGCTTGAACAGCGAGCCGTTCTCACCCCACCACAGGTTCATCGTGACCTGGAATGTGCCGTCCTTGAGGCCGGTGTCCCAGCCGTCGTTCGACGAGAGCACGCCCTTGGCCGGAGCCGTCTTCGCGCCGTCGTCGGACGCGACCTCGGGAAGAGCGACGGATGCCGTGGCCACCGACCGCGCGCCCTCGCCGAGGACGTTCACACCGGCCACCTCGTACGCGTGCGTCGTGCCGAGCTCCAGCGCCTTCACCGTGCAGCTCGTGGCGCTGGTCTCGCATACGGCTTCGGTCCCACCGGCCTCATAGACGCGGTACCCGGTGAATCCCGGCCCGGTGAGGGCCGAGGCATCCCACGAGACGGTGATCGAGGTGTCGCCCGCGAGAGCCGCTGTCGCGTTCTGCGGCGCCCCCGGGAGCGTCTGGTCGGCGACGGCCAGCCACGAGATGACCGGCTTCTCACTGCCGGCTCCCTCGTTGGTCACCAGGTAGTCGACCGTGGCCGGCGCGGTGAGCGTGAAGGTGAGCGGGGCCGCGATCGGCGTGTTCGAGCCCGACAGCGGAACGCTACCCTTGGCGAGCTCCGTGCCACCGACCGACACCGTCTGGTACATCGAGCGGTTCACGCCCCACCACTCGGTGAACCCACCGGTGAGGGTGTACGTGCCCGCATCGAGCGGCAGCCGGTAGACGAGCTTCGTCGTGTCCTGGTAGAGACCCGTCGAGTACTTGTCGTTGATGTCGGTGGTGCCCTTCGTCTTCATGCCGTCGGCGACGTAGCCCCACTGGTCGGCGGCCGTCGAGACCTGGTCGACCTTGTCGTTGCGCAGGCTCACCGCGTCGGCGACCGCCGTGTACTGCGGCGAGGCCGCACCGCTCGTACCCGCGTCGATGTAGTACACCAGCGCCGGAGGAACGATCTCGAAGCCCGCCACGACCGCTTGATCGGTATCGGTCAGGCGACCGGTCACGGTGAGCTTGGCGTACTCGGTGCGGGGCTGCGCGGCGGACGCGGCATCCCACTCCACGGCCCGTTCGGTACCCGCGACGTCGACCGTCTCGGGCAGATCGTCCTCGACCCCGAGAGCGCCCTGCACCCCGAGATCGCGCGGCAGGCTCTGCACGTAGACCAGCGCGAGGCGGGCGTTGTAACCGCTCGTGCCGGTGGTGCCGAACTCGAGATCGACCACCGAGTCGGCGTCGATCGTCAGCGTCTGCGCCACCGGCGTGGCCGATCCCGTCGACACCGCGGTCTTCGTGGTCTCGGTGCCGGCGACCTTGACCTTGGAGTAGACGTTGGTCGTGAGGCCCGCGCGCGGCGCCTGCACGCCCACGATGTTGTACGAGCCCGCGGGCAGCGTGAGGTGGTAGGTGACGGGCTTGCTGAAGTCGGCGCCGACGTACGACGAGCCCCAATCCTGCGGCGTGCCGGCCGCCAGGGTCGTGGCGGACGTGGAGTAGCCCCACGTCTCGCCGGCCGTCGTGCCGTCCCACTTCTGGTCGCTCGTGTCGTTGCGCAGGTCGGGGAAGGATGCGACAGCGGCGGCGTACACCGATCCGTCCGGCGCACCCGAGGAGCCCGAGTCGATGAAGTACTCGAGGTCGGCCGGCACGACGAGGACCGTGGCGCTGAAGCGCTGGTACACACCCGACGACAGCTTCTCGGTCGAACGGCCCGTCGCGGCGAAGGTGCCGAGCTCGGCCGTCGTCTTCGCGGCGGCGACGGAGCCGAGGCTCCAGGTGACCTTCGCCTCGACACCCGCGAGCGTGAGCTCGGCCGGCAGCGTGCGATCGGTCGACGTGATCGACACCACACCGAGGCTGGTCACATCGGCACTGACGTCCTTGGGCGTCAGACCGTCGGCCGCGGCCGTGAGCCGTGCGGCGAGCGCCGCCGCGCCTTCGGCGTCGAGACCGTACGCCCCCGCATCGGCGACGGCGGAGGTCGCGTCGGCGAGCACCGCCGCGAACACGGCCCACGTCTCGGCGCTGTACTCGCTCTCGTCCAGGCCCATCACGGTGTCGATCGCGGCGGCGAGCGCCGTGGTGTCCACCGCGGCGGAGTCGGCGGTCGCCGTGATCACGCCCACGGCGTCGACATTGATCGATGCGTCGTTCGCGGTCTTGATGACGACGGTGTGCGCGGCATCCTCGAGCCCGCGGAGGATGAACGTCGTCCGCTCGCTTCCCGCGGCGAACGTGGGCGCCGCAGCCGCGATCGGCACACCGTCCACGCTCACATCGAGTGTCGTCGCCCCGCCGTTGGTGCCGATGATGTCGAGGCCGGTGCCGGTGAACGTGTACGTCATCGCGGCGCCCTTGGCCGTGCTCTTCGAGGCGGTGCGCTGCCACTCGAACATGCCCTGGCCGTTCACGTGGCTCCAGCTCGCATCGAAGGTCAGCACCGGTACGGAGCGGTCTTCCCAGCTGGTCTGGTGCATGCCGTCGATGATCGTGGCGTAGTACGGCGTGTACCCGGGCACGGTCTCGACCTTCAGGTTGTCGAACTGCACGAAGCTGAAGCTCGAGCCCAGCTGGATCCGGCCGGCGGCCTGCGGTGCGGCATCCGTGTAGGTCGCCACCTGCACGCCGTTGACGTATGCCGTGTAGACAGAACCGGCGACCTTGACCGCGATGTTGTTCCACACGCCCGCGCCGGTCTTGAAGCCGGCGGCCGGTGTGCTCGCGACCGAGCCGGTCGACAACGTGGCGCCGAAGCGCATGAAGGTCCAGCCGCCGGTCGGGTCGATCTTCAGCTCCGCGGCCGAGACGCTTTGGCCGTTGGCCGTGCCGCCCTGTTCGCGCGCGCCGATCGTCGCGTACTGCGATCCGGTCGCCTCGAACAGCACGTCCGACGAGACGGTGTAGTTCGTCCAGCGCGCGTCGCCGATCGTGGTCTTGGGGTCACCGGCGTTCCACGCTCCGCCCGCCATGCCCGGGCCCACCTGCTGGCGAAGCACCCGGTCGTGCGCGGCATCCGTGGTCGCGACGGACTCGAACGCACCGTTCGTGTCGTTCGTGTAGCGGGGCGTCGCGCCGTAGTCCTCGCTCTGCACCGCGGGCGTTCCCGCGGGCTTGGCCTCGGCGCCGCGGCTGTCGAGGTACGACTGGCCCGAATCGACCAGCTGGCCGGTCGCCGGGTCGTACCCCTCGATCGTGCCCTCTTCGCTGTAGTCGAAGTCGTCGGCGTAGATGAATTCGTCGTCGGTCACGCCGTTGACGTTTCCGCTCGCGTCGGTGTCGAGCACGTCGCGTCCGCCGTCGGCGTCGGTGTACTCCTCGGACGTGGGCAGCGAGCTGCCGTAGCCGTCCTTGGCGGTGAGAGCGCCGCCCGCTCCCGCCGTCGCGTGGTCCAGCGTCGTGACGGTGAGCGCCGACCACGGCTTGACCGTGACGGTGTAGGCGCCGTCGGCGGCGGGCGTGAGCTCACCGACAGGCTTCAGGTAGTTCGCGTCGTACGCCTGCCCCGCATCGGCGGCGCGGGTCTCCCAGAGCTCGGCGGTCTGATCGGACCCGAGGCTGAGGCCGTTCGCGACGATGCGATACGTCTTCGTGAATTTGCTGTCGTTGATGATGACCGTCGAGAAGTCCGACGCGTCGGGGGCTGCGAGGGTCGTGTACGACGCCCCGCCCGCACGCGCTCCGCTCGGCGGATTGCCGGTGCCGAGCTCGCTCTTCGAGGCCTGCGGGATGGCCCGCCAGATTCCGGCGGTGTTGTCGACGTTCTCCCACCCGAGCTTCGCGAACTGGGTGAACTGCTCGATCACGGCCAGACCGCCGTCGTAGTACATCCAGCCCGACCACGGGTCGCGGGCGTTGACGAGCTCCTTGGACGAATACTGGAACCCGTCGTAGAACGAGCCGATGGCGGGCTGGAAGATGTTCAGCGTCCGGCGTGAGGCGGAGAAGCCGGTGGTGACCCAGTTTCCCATCTCGAGCGCGCTGTTGGTGCCGCCGAACTGGGTGCCGACGCCGCCCTGCTCGTCACTGGCGTTGTTGTTGGGGCGGTCGGCCGAGCTCGAGAACGTCGACTGGCCCTCCGAGTTCCAGACCTCCTTGTCGAGCTGCTCGGCGATCTTCTTCATGTTGCCGGCGCTGTCATCGGCGCTGGAGTAGTGGAATCCGACGACGTCGACGGCGTCGCGCAGCGACGAGTCGGTGGCCGAGGTCATCGCGTTGCCGAACGACACCGGCGGCGTGCCGACCGTGTCGGCGGCGACGGTCTGGATGGCGTGGTAGAGGTTCTTCTCCTCGTCCGAGGCGAAGCCGTTGTTGGGGTCGGACGCGCCGGCGCCCTCGTATCCGGCGGTGTCGGCCGCGACCCAGGCGGAGAAGTTCTTGTACAGCTGGATGTTCGGGCTGCTGGTCTCGTTCGTGTCGGGGTTGATCGAGTCGACCATCACCCCGTACTCGCGGTACGCGGCCAGCACGGTGTTCTTGAACCAGATGTACTGGTCGGCGTCGTTGGCGACCCACGCCGGGCGGTTCCAGCGCAGGAGGCTGAGGTGCACGTCGCCGTGGGCGACGAGCTGCGCGTCGGCCGCGAGCTGGAAGCCCGGCTCGCGGTGCACGTTGGGATACTCGTCGCGCGTGCGCATGGTCGACGCGTTGGGGCCGGTCGAGGTGTTGCGGTCGTTGCCCATCTCGATCTTGACCGTGGTCATGATCGGGTGGTCGCCTCCGAAGAGCGTCTCGATCAGCTCCCAGTACTTGTCGGGATGCTGCGACTTGTAGTCGAGGAGGAGCGCGCTGGTCGAGTTGGCCGAGAGCACGCCGAAGCCCTTGAAGGTGAGCCCGTTCTTGTTCAGCGCGGCCGCCGCGACGTCGGCGCCGGTGACGTTCACCACGACCGGGTCGGTCACGGCCGCCTGCGCCATGGTCGGCACCGCGAGCGGGGCTACGATGACCGCGGCGGTCACGGCCGCCGCCAGCGCGATCCTCAGTCTCCGCGGTGGCTTCTGAGCGTCCTTCGGACGAGGTGTCCCTGCCTGCGACATCGCAGTCTCCGTTTCCCTGGGCTTCCCACGTGCGCTCGCGAACCCGGGCCGGCTTCGACGCACGAAAGGGCACAACCGCGTGCCCGCGACGAAATCCTGCAACGAGAGGGAAGGATGCCGGTACCGAACCGAACACACTTGATCACTCTTGAACCGACTCGAACACACTTGTACGCTGAGGCGATCATGGAGCCGCCCATCGATCCACCCGCCTTCGGCCTTTCGCGCCGCGAGCACATCCTCGACGAGCTGCGCCGGACCGGGTCGGTCCGCGTCGCCGAGCTCGCCCGGGAGCTGCGCGTGTCCGAGCTCACGATCCGCCGGGACATCGGCCACCTGGCCGACCGGGGCCTCGTCACCCGGGTCCACGGCGGCGCGACGCTGCGCAGCCGCCTCGACACGACCGTGCCCGCGTCGTCGGCGGGGGCGCCTATTCGCTTCCGCGTCGGCATGGTGGTGCCGTCGCTCAGCTACTACTGGCCGCACGTCATCATCGGAGCCCGTGCGGCCGCCACCGACCTCGGTGTCCAGCTCATCCTGCGCGGCGCGAGCTACTCGGTCGACGACCAGCGCCGCCAGATCTCCTCGCTCGTCGAATCGGGCAGCCTCCACGGCCTGATCGTGGCGCCCGAGACGCTCGGAGCCGACGGGCGTGCGCTGCTGCACTGGCTCGAGGCGCTGCCGATCCCCGTCGTGCTGGCCGAGCGCCGCGTGCCGTCGACGCTCGCGCTCACCAGCCTCGAGTGGGTCACGACCGACCACGTCTTCGGCGGCTCGCTGGCCGCCGATCACCTGGCCGCGCTCGGCCACCGCCGCGTCGGCATCCTCACCTCCGCCGGCTCCCCCACCTCGTGGCAGCTGCGCCGGGGCTGGGACCGTGCCGTGGCGGAGCTGGGCCTCGAGTGCCTCGTCGACGTCGATGCGACGCTCGACGCGCTGGACGGCGTGGCCCGCGAAGCCCTCATCGCCGACCTCCTCGGACGCTGCCGCGAGACCTCGACCACCGCCCTGCTGATCCACAACGACCCTCAGGCCGTGCTGCTGGAGCAGTACGCCCGCGACCATGGCTGGTCGATCCCCGACGACCTGGCGATCGTCGCGTACGACGACGAGGTCGCACAGAGCGCCGAACCCGCCATCACGGCGCTCCGCCCGCCGAAGCAGCAGGTGGGGCGCCTCGCCGTCGAGACGATGGTCGCGCGCCTCAGCGAGGGGGCGCGGCGCCCGGTGCAGCGCGTGCACCTCCTTCCCGAGCTGCTGCCTCGCGACTCGACGGTGCGCACCTCGCTCTGACGACGGCGGGCCCCTCCCCCCGATCGGATGCCGGCGGTGCGGCATCCGTGACCCGCCCGTTGCACTTGTCCTGCGCCTGTGTCCGAGCTCTGGTTCGAGCGTGGCGCCACTGTGGAACTCCTGTTACCGAGGTCTCCGTAGCGTCTTCATCAACGGAAAACACCTCGTCAGAACAGGAACCCGCACGATGAACACCACCGCTCTCCCGGCACCGGCCGCCGCGCCCGCTCGTTCGCGCAAGCGCATCCTCATCCCGCTCGCGGGGCTTCTCGTCGCCGGTGCCATCGCCGTGGGCTCGGGTGCCGACTTCGTCGCGAACTCGGTCAACACGAACAACGCGTACAGCACGGGCACGCTGGCACAGACGAACTCCAAGGCCAACACCGCGATCTTCAATCTGACCAACCTCAAGCCGGGCGACACGCTCAACGGCAAGGTCACCATCACGAACTCCGGCACGCTGCCCGCCGGCTTCACCCTCAGCGAGAGCGCCGTGAACGGCTTCGCCAGCAAGGACAACCTGACGCTCACGATCAGCACCGGCGGAGCCACCGTCTGGACCGGCACGTTCGGCGCGCTGACCACCGGCGCCCCCGTCGCCCTCGGCACCTTCGCCGCCGGCGAGGCGCGCGAGTACACCTTCAGCGTCACGCTGGCACAGTCGGCCGGCAACGAGGAGCAGGGCAAGACCGCCACCGCGACCTACACGTGGAACTCCACGCAGACGGCCGCCACGACGACCGAGCAGTGACCCGAGCTGGGGGAGGGGAACACGACATGAGCGCCGCGAGAACGTTCCAGCGACTCGGCAACGCCGCGATCACCGTCGCCGCGATCATCGCCACGATCGTCGCGGCGCTCATGTTCGTGCCCGGTCTCATGGGCCTGGACCGCTACGTCATCACGGGCGGGTCGATGTCGGGCACCTTCGAGCGTGGAGCGCTCGTGTTCGAACGCCAGGTCCCGGTCGCCGATCTCCGGATCGGCGACGTGATCACCTACCTCCCCCCGGCCGACTCGGGCCTCACCGAGCTGGTCACCCACCGCATCGTCGCCATCGACCCGAACCCCGGCGGCGGAGCCGCTCCGCTGCTGCGCACCCAGGGCGACGCGAACGCCGACATCGACCCCTGGACCTTCACCCTCGCCGACACGGTCCAGCCCCGCGTCGTGGGATGGGTGCCTGTCGTGGGGTGGGTCTTCATCGCACTGTCGGACACCCGCATCCGGATGCTCGCCATCGGCGTGCCCGCCGTCATCATCGCCCTGCTGTTCCTCCGCGACCTCGTACGCGGCGCCTCACGACGCCGCGACGAATCCGCTCCGGCGCCCGCCGCCGCCCACTGATCTCGCGGGCCGGCACTCGCCGCGCAGGCCCCACCGACCTTCCCGCACCGACCGACCCGACGGTCATCGTCCTCAGAGCTCCTCATGTTCCGCACCCGCGTTCCCGCACGCCGCCTGCTCGCGGGCGGCACCACCGGCGTCCTCCTCGCCGTCTCCGTCCTCCATCTGGCCGCGGCCGCCACCGGCGATCCCGGTCGGAATTCCGCCGCGATGGTCTCCGCCGCCCTCGGCGTCGCCGGACTCGTCACAGTCGGGCGACTGATCGCCGTCCGCTGCTTCGAGTCTCGGCTCGCGATCGTGCTGATCGGTGGCGCGACGCTCCTCGGCGTGTGGCTCACCCACACCATCGGCGCACCGGGTTCGGCACCCGTCTCGTGGAGCGCGCGCGATGCCCTCCTCACGGTGCTGGCCGCCGGTCTCGCCGCCTCGTGGCCCGCCACGGCGGCCGCTCGCACGGGAGACGCCTGCCGGCGCTGATTGTGGATGCGGTGAGGCCCTGCCGTGGCATGGCTGTAACCCGCCCGCGCGTAGCGTCGAGAACGCACCACCGAAGGAGAACCCGATGAACGCCGCCGCGCTGCGCACCACGGTTCTCGTGGTGCTCGCCGCGGTGTTCCTCGTCGCCGGCACCCCGGTCGGGCCCGCACTTTCCTCCGCCGCATTCACCGCGAAGACCTCGAACGGCGCCAGCACGGTGGGCGCGGCCGCCGATTGGACCCCACCGACCGTGGCCGTCCAGCCGCCCGCCGGCGCTCTCCGCGACACGGCGACGATCACGGCCATCGCGTCGGACGCCGCGTCGGGCATCCGGAACGTCGTCATCTCGGTGCAGGCGGCCGGTGCCGCCACCTGGACGACTCTGTGCACGGCGACCGCGAGCCCGTACAGCTGCACGTGGAACACCCGCGCCGTCGTCGACGGCAGCTACGACGTGCGCGCTGTCGCGACCGACAACGCCGGCTACCCCGCCACGTCGGCGACCGTGCGCGTGACGGTGGCCAACACCGTCGTGGTCGAGCTCGCCGACCCGGGCGACACGATCCGTGGCACCGTCTCGCTCGCGACGAGCCTCCAGAACGCGGGGACCGCGACCCATGCCGTCGTCGTCGAATACGCCGCCGCCGGTTCCGGCGTCTGGAAGACCGCGTGCTCGACGTCGGCCGCGCCCTACACCTGCTCGTGGAACACCGGCACCGTGAAGGACGACTTCTACGACCTGCGCGCGACCGCGACCGCGAACGGCGTCACGGCGGTCTCAGCGCTCGTCACCGAGGTGCTCCTCGACAACGGCGCTCCGACGGCGACCATGACCGACCCGGGTTCGCCGCTGCGCGGCACCGTGACCCTGGCGGCGACCGCGGGCGACGCCGCGTCCGGCGTCGCCCGCGTGGTCATCCAGTTCTCGGCGAACGGCGGCTCGACCTGGCAGGACGCGTGCACCGTCACCGCTCCCCCGTACTCCTGCCGTTTCTCGACGGCCGCGCTCGCGGGCGGCGGCTACCACTTCCGGGCGGTCGCGACGGATGCCGCCGGCAACAGCGGGATCTCGGCCGGCGTCGGTCCGCGCACCATCGACAACACCGTCGCGTCAGTCGCGATGGAGGACCCGGGCGCATTCCTCGTCGGCACGGCGACGCTCACCGCGACGGCCAACTCCACGGCGGGCGTCGCCGGCGTGGCGATCCAGGTCGCGCCGAACGGCACGACGAGCTGGACCACCGTCTGCACGCCGGCGGCCTCGCCCTTCGGTTGCGCATGGAACACCAAGTCGGTCGCGGACGGGCTGTACGACTTCCGCGCCGTCCTCACCGACTCGGCCGGCAAGCAGACGATCTCGGCGACGGTGACTGCTCGGCGCATCGACAACCGCGCGGTGCGCGGTGTCGATGTGCAGACCGCGAACGGCGGCGCGATCGCCGGCCGCCTGGACGCCGGCGACACGATGACCTTCACCTACAGCACCCAGATGAGCACCGCCTCGCTCAGCGCCGGCTGGAGCGGCTCGAGCATGCCGGTCACGCTGCGCCTGCGCGACGGCAACACGGCCGGCCTCGGTCTCGGCAACGCGGGCGACACGGTCGACATCCTGATCCCGGGCACCACCACGCCCGTGAATCTGGGCTCGGTGAACCTCAAGGGCGACTATCTCAAGAACAACAAGACGTCGACCTTCACCGCGACGATGAGCGCCACCACGGCCACCGTCAACGGCCTCCCGGTCACCGTGGTGCAGATCACCGTCGGCACGCTGATCTCGGGCGGTGCGCTGCGCACGGCGGCCACCATCTCGGCGGCGGCCATGATCTGGACGCCCTCGAGTGCGGCCACCGATCTCGGTGGCACCGCCTCTTCGAATGCCCCCGTCACCGAGGCGGGGGCCCTGGACAGGGAGTACTGAGTGAACCCGAATCACGACGACACCCCCGCGCGGCCTGACCCGGCCGACGATGAGAGCGTCGATAGCATCGACGTCGTGGGACAGCGCATTCTGGTCGTGGAGGACGACGACGGCATCGCGGTCCCGCTCGTGCGCACCCTCAGCCGTGAGGGGTACGAGGTCGAGCGCGTCGCGGAGGGGGCGACCGCCGTCTCCCGCGCGCTGGGCGACGGCTTCTCGCTGGTGGTGCTCGATCTGGGCCTTCCCGACATCGACGGCCTGGACGTGTGCCGCCAGCTCCGTGACGAGGGATTCGCGGGCGGCATCATCATCCTCACCGCGCGCGACGGCGAGCTGGACCGCGTGGTCGGCCTGGACGTCGGGGCCGACGACTACATCGCCAAGCCGTTCGCGCTGGCCGAGCTGCTCGCCCGCCTGCGCGCCCTGCTGCGGCGGAGCGCTGCGCCGCTCACACCCGCGGCGCCGGCGACAGCCGAGAGTGGAGCATCCACGGGCGCGCTCGCGGTCGACGCCGACGCACGCCGGGTGTTCTCCGGCGACCGCGAAGTGGCACTGAGCACCAAGGAGTTCGATCTGCTCGAGCTGCTCGACCGCAATCGCGGTGCCGTGGTGACCCGCGAGCGGCTCATGGACGAGGTGTGGGACGAGAACTGGTTCGGCTCCACCAAGACCCTCGACGTGACGATCGCCCGCCTGCGCCAGAAACTGGAGGATGCGGGCGCCGAGGCTCACATCACGACCATCCGCGGCGTCGGATTCCGGCTGGACGACGGGGCGGCGGATGCGTGAACGCCTCGTTCTGGCGTTCGTCGCCCTCGCCGTCGGCATCATCGCGCTGTACGGGATCCCCCGGGCGTACATCGTCGCCGATCTGATCCAGACGAGCGAGGAGCGCCGCGTCGTGCGCCTCGCGGACTTCCTGGCGGTGCTCATGGCGGAGCGCGAGGCGGAGGGCGCGGTGACCGAGGAGTTCCTCGAGCCGCTCCTCACGACCGGAGAGCGCATCGCCTACGTCGGCGCAGACGGCGAGCGGGTGCTGGCTGGAGCCGAGGCCCAGGCCGACGACATCACCGCCACCGCCGATGTCGAAGGCGGCGGGACGGTCGAATTCGGCCGGTCGAGTGACGTCATCTCCGCCCGCGTGCAGGAAGCCGTGATGCCGGTCGTCGTGCTCGGGGTCGGCCTCATGATCGTGTCGGCGGTCGCCGGGGTGCTGCTCGCGCGGCGGCTGTCGAAGCCGTTCACGCAGCTTGCGACAAGGGCGGCGGACCTCGGCGACGGCTCGCTGGAGCTCGAGCCCGCAGACCTGCGCATCCCCGAAGCCCGTGCGATCGATCAGGCGCTGCGGGCCAGCGCGACGACTCTCGAGCAGCGCATCCGCCGCGAGCACGAGTTCGCGGCGAACGCCTCGCATCAGCTGCGCACGCCCATCACGGCGCTGCGCCTCGAACTCGAGGACCTCTCCCTGTGGCCGGAGACGCCACCGACCGTCCGCGAACAGCTCGAGCACGCGCTCCGCGAGATCGACCGGCTGTCGGACGCGATCTCCGAACTCCTGCAGCTCGCCCGGGGCGGCACGCCGGGATCCGACGCGTGGCAGCCGCTCGCTCCGATGCTCGACCAGGCGGGGAATCGCTGGCGGCCGGACTCCGTCGCCCGCAAGCGCGCCATACGGGTCGACGCGTCGCAGGTCGGATCGGTGAACGCGCCGGCGCCCACGTCCCAGATCCTGGACGTGCTCGTGCACAACGCGCTGCAGCACGGCCGTGGCGACGTCACGGTCACCGCCGCCCGGGCGAACGGCTACGTCACCGTGAGCGTGGCCGACGAGGGTCCCCGGCCCAGGGGCAATGCCATCTTCCAGCGCACGCCGGGCAGGAGCACCGGCGGGGGCGAGGGAATCGGGCTCGCACTGTCCGCGGAGCTCGCCGAAGCGCTCGGCGGGCATCTGCTGCTCGACTCGTCTCCCACGACGCGCTTCTCCCTCATCCTCCCGCCGCAGCCCGCCGTGAGCGCCTGAGCGAACAGCCTCGGGAGCCGCCGGCGCGCCGGCATCGTCCCACGACCGGCTTCTGCCGGATGGTGCGGCTGCGCGCTGCCGAAGCCTCAATTTGCACGTTTAGGACGAAAGTGCAAAACTGCATGATGTGACAGATAGTGCAGATGGGCTGCGTGAGCGTCGGCGCGCCGAGACCACGCGTGCGCTCATCCGCGCCGCCCGGCGCTTCACGGCCGCGCATGGCCTCGCCGGCTTCACCGTCGAGGACCTATGCGCCGAGGCGGAGGTGTCGCGCCGCACGTTCTTCAACTACTTCGCCTCGAAGGACGACGCGGTGCTCGGCGTCCCGCTCGAGAGATCGGATGCCGCGGCCATCGCCCGTTTCGTCGCCGGCGGCTGCGACGGACCGGGTCTCTCACCCGACCTGCTGACAGAACTGGCCCGGCTCGCCGAGGAACGCTGGCGCGCCCTCGACATCGCCCCCGACACGGTGCAGGATCTCTTCCGCGCCGTGGAGAAGGAGCCGCGCCTGCTCGCACGCATGCTCGAACTCGGCGCCGAGGGCGAGCAGTTCGACGCCCGGCTGATCGAGCAGCGCGAGAGCCTGCCCTCCGGGGATCTGCGGGCGCAGGTCGCCTCCCAGGTCGTCGGCGCGCTCGTGCGATCCGCCGCCGGAGAGTTCCTCAAGCCCGGCAACGACGACACCTTCATCGAGATCTTCGAGCGACGCATCGGCGCGGCGCGCGACCTCTTCGCCAGCCAGAACGCATTGATGGGAACCTCCGAATGACCACCGCCACCGTCCCGACCGTCAGACCCGACGGCGACGCGCCCTTCCTGCTCACGCAGCGGCGAATCTGGATCATCTTCTCCGCCCTGATCGCGGGCATGCTGCTGTCGAGCCTCGACCAGACGATCGTCTCCACCGCGATGCCGACGATCGTCGGCGAGCTGGGCGGGGTCTCGCACCAGGTGTGGATCACAACCGCGTACATCCTCGCCACCACCATCGTCATGCCGATCTACGGCAAGTTCGGCGACGTGCTCGGCCGACGCCGGCTGTTCATGGTGGCCATCGCGATCTTCACGCTCGCCTCGGTGGGCTGCGCCTTCGCGACCGACTTCTGGATGTTCGTCATCTTCCGCGCCATCCAGGGCGTCGGCGGCGGCGGCCTCATGATCCTGTCGCAGGCGATCATCGCCGACATCGTGCCCGCCGACCAGCGCGGGAAGTACCTCGGTCCCATCGGCGGCATCTTCGGCCTCGCCGCCGTCGCCGGCCCTCTTCTCGGCGGCTTCTTCGTCGACCACCTCACGTGGCAGTGGGCGTTCTACATCAACATCCCGATCGGGATCGCGGCGTTCTTCGTGGCGGTGTTCGCACTGAAGCTGCCCAACAAGAAGGCCGAGAAGCCCATCGACTGGCTGGGCGTGCTGTTCCTGTCGGCGGCGACGACCTGTCTCATCTTCTTCACGGACTTCGGCGGCTCCGCCGACTTCGGCTGGGACTCGACGGCGACGTGGGCGTGGGGCGCCGGTCTCGTCGCCTCCGCGGGACTGTTCATCTTCACCGAGTCGCGCGCGGCCGACCCCATCATGCCGCTGTCGATGTTCCGCAACCCGATCTTCGTCAACGCCACCGCGATCGGCATGGCGATCGGCATCGGGATGTTCGCCGCGCTCGGCTTCGTGCCGACGTTCCTTCAGATGTCGTCGGGCACCTCGGCTGCAGCATCCGGTCTCCTCATGCTGCCGATGATGGTCGGCGTCATGGGCACCTCGATCGCCTCGGGCCTGCTGATCACGAAGACGGGCAAGTACAAGATCTTCCCCATCGTGGGCACGATCATCGTCGGTGCCGCCATGGTCATGATGACGACGCTCACCGCCGCGACGCCGATCTGGCTCATCTGCACCTACCTGTTCCTGTTCGGCGTCGGTCTCGGCTGCATCATGCAGGTCGTCGTACTCGTGGTGCAGAACGCCGTGCCCGCGTCGGACCTCGGCACCGCCACCTCGACGAACAATTACTTCCGCGAGGTCGGCGCCGCGCTCGGCATCGCCGTGTTCGGCACGCTGTTCACGACGCGTCTCACCGACAACCTGACCAAGGTGTTCACGGATGCCGGAGCCAGCCCCGAGCAGGCCGGCGAGGCGACGTCGACCATCGATCCGTCGGTGCTGAGCACGCTCCCCGACAGTGTCCGGACCGGAGTCGTCGACGCCTACGCCGACGCTCTGGCGCCGGTGTTCTGGTACCTCGTGCCGTTCATCGCCGTCGCGCTGATCCTCGCACTGTTCCTCAAGGAGATCCCGCTGTCGGATGTCGCCGGGCTGGTCGCCCGCGGCGAGGCCATCGGCGGCGAGGAGGCCGAGCGCCTCGAAGCAGAGCAGCGCGGTGCGGTCGAGCAAGGTGACGCGACGACGTCGACACACGGGGCTCGCCCGTCCCGTCGGCGGGACCGCGCCGGCCGATAGCGGGGTGCGCTGGGCTCAGGCGCCGAAGCGGCGCTGCATCTCGGCATAGCCGAGCGCGCCGTCGAGGAAGCCGAGCGTGCCGGACTCCTTCAGTTCCCGTCCGGCGCGCTCGACGAGACTGAGCGCGGCACGGGCCAGGCCGCCGCCCACGCTCACCCGCGACACGCCGAGCCCGAACAGGGTGTGTGCCGGGATGACGTTCGCGGCGAGCCCGGCGACGATGTTGAGGGGTGCGGGGATGGCGTCCGCGAGGCGCCGGATGGTCTCCTCGTCGTTCACTCCCGGGACGAAGATGCAGTCGGCGCCGGCACTGACGTAGCGGCGGGCGCGTTCGACGGTCTCCTCGAACGGGTCGCCGGCGACACCGCCGAAGTAGGTGTCGGTGCGGGCGTTCAGCACGAAGGTGCCGGTCGGCGCCGCGGCCCGCGCCGCGATCAGCCGTTCCACCGCCTCCTCGATGCCGAAGAGCCGGCCGTCCTGGGCGTCCTCGATGTTCGCCCCCGCGATGCCCATCCCCGCCGCCCGCGCCACGGTGCGGCCGACCTCGGCCGGCGAGTCGCCGTAGCCCGCCTCGAGATCGGCACTGACCGGCACGCCCACCGCCGCCACGATCTCGGCCACGCGCTCGAACATGGTGTCGGGATCCAGCGCATTCCCGTCGGGGACACCGCACGCCCAGGCGATCCCCGCACTCGTGGTCGCGATGGCCGGGAACCCCACCTGCTCGAGGATGCGGGCGGACCCCGCGTCCCACGCGTTGGGGATGATGAATCCGGGGCCGGCGTGCAGGACGAGCAGCGCCCTCGCCCGGCTCGTGAACCTGAGATCGTCGGCCATGGCATCTCCTGTCCTCGGGTCTGCGCCGCAGACGGCGGCAGCCAGTACGGTGTACGCACCGTATCAGCGGGTACCGCGCGGCGCCGCGGGCCGGGCTCAGTGCGTCGCCACGTGCTCCACCGTCTCGCCCGGCGAGTAGATGTCGAGGATGTTCCAGTGGCCGGTCGTGGGCGTCGGCACGTTCACCATCGACACGTCGATCACCACCGGGCGCCCGAGCGCGATCGCACGCTCGAGGGCGGGCTTGAACTCCGCCGCTGACTCGACCTTGATGCCGGTCACCCCGTACGCCTCCGCGATCGCCGCGAAATCGGTGTACATCGGGTCGTCGGCGCTGCCGAACACCGTGCCGTAGGTCGTATCGAAGGCGGCCTTCTCGAGGCCGGCGATCGTGCCGAACGCGTTGTTGTTCATCACCACCCAGACCACGGGAACGTCCTGCTCGCGGGCCGTCGCGAGCACCGCCGGATTCTGGCCGAAGCCGCCGTCGCCCACGAGCGAGACCACCACGCGGTCCGGGCAGGCGATCTTGGCACCGACCGCGGCCGGCCCGCCGAAGCCCATGGTGGCGAACCCGCCGGGGGTGAGGAAGCTGCCGGGCGTGAGGATGTCGAACTGCTGCCCCACGCCGTTCTTGTTCCAGCCGACGTCCGTGGTGATGATCGCGTCCGCCGGCAGCACCTCCCTCGTCTCCGACAGGATCCGCTCGGGACGCATCGGCCACGCATCGGATGCCTGCGCCGGCGCGTTCTGGAGCTTCAGGGTCGCGCGGTTCGCCGCGATCTGCGAGAGCAGCTCGGTGCGCCGCACGCCGTCGGGAGCCAGGCGGCGGGCCACGCGCAGCAGCACGGCGAGCGCGGACTTCAGGTCGGCCAGCGCGCCGATCTCGAGCGGGTAGTTGCGGCCGAGCTCGGCGGGGTCGACGTCGATCTGCATGAGCTTCGTGCCCGGGATGTCGAACGTGTACTCGGCGTACCAGGAGCTCGAATCCGCCTCTGCGAACCGCGTTCCGAGCGCGAGGATCCAGTCCGCTGTCCGAGTGGTCTCATTCGTGAACGCCGTCCCCCAGAACCCCGTCATCCCGAGCACCAGCGGGCTGTCGTCCGGCACTGCGCCCTTGCCCATCAGGCTGTGCGCGACGGGGAGCGAGAGCAGCTCGGCGAACTCGGCGAGCTCAGAGGCGGCTCCGGCGGCGACGATGCCGCCGCCGACGTACAGCACCGGCCGTTCGGCATACAGCAGGTTCTGCACGATGCGTTCGGCGATCGCCTCGTCGAGGCCCGGCTTCACGAGGGCTCGGGTGTTGCCGATCACCCGGTCGAAGAGGGCGACGTCGATCTCGGCCGAGAAGACGTCCATCGGGACGTCGACGAGGACGGGACCGGGACGCCCGCTCTCCGCCAGCGTGAAGGCCTTGTCGAGCACTTCGGCGATCAGGTGCGGCTGATCGACGCGCCACGCGCGCTTGACGAAGGGCCGGTAGATCTCGTACTGCGCCGCATCGGCGTGGAGGTTGATCTCCTGGTGCGGGTGCTTGCCGAAGTAGTGCGTCGGGATGTCGCCGGCGATGACGACCATCGGGATCGAGTCGAGGGCAGCGTTCGCGACACCGGTCGTGGCATTGGTCAGACCGGGGCCGAGGTGCGTGAGGACGACTCCCGTCCGCCGCGCGGCCCGCGCGTAGCCGTCCGCCGCATGCGCGGCGATCTGCTCGTGCCGCACGTTCACGAAGGAGATCCGTTCGCTCTTCTCGAGCGCCGCGAGCAGCGCGATGTTCGTGTGGCCGCAGAGGCCGAAGACATGCTCGACCTCACGTGCTTCCAGGTAGCGAACGATCTGGTTCGAGACCAGGTCCCTCATGAGGTGCTCCTTCTTTCGTCGCCGGCGACCGGGACTGATCGGCGCGCCGGCCCCGTGTAGGTGTATCCGATGGATTTGGGCATCGGTCCCTTGATCCGGCCGCCCTGCGTCATCTGCTCGGCGGCGTGCGCGAGTATCCCCACCGACCGCGCGAGGATGAACACCCCGCGGCCGAGCTCCGGGGTGAACCCCAGCTCGCAGTAGATGACGGCTGTCACGCCATCGACGTTCATGGGGATCCGCTGGGGGCGCCCGGCGCTGATGGCGTCCTCGACGGCACGGCCGATCGCCGCGAAGCGACCGTCGACGGTGCCCCCGGCGGCCGCTGCGTCGACGAGCGACAGCAGACGCGGCGTGCGCGGGTCGAGCGGATGGAACCGATGACCGAAGCCCGGGATGTAGGCGACCCCGGCGTCGCGCTGACGCTGCAGCACGACGCGCGTCGCCTCCCCGAGGTCGCCCGTCCGCCGGAGTTCCTCGTCGATCGCGAGATACACCTCCATGCACTGCTGGCCAGGACCGCCGTGCACGTCGCCCAGCACGTTGATCGCGGAGGCCATCGCCCCGTTGATGGGCACGCCGCAGGTCGTCGCCATGCGGGCGATCGCGATCGACGGCGCCTGGGGACCGTGGTCGACGGAGGCGACGAGCGCCGCCTCGAACAGAGCCGCCTCCTCGGGCGAGGGAAGCTCGCCGCGCAGCATGAGCCAGATGGTGTCGACGAAGCCGACCCTGCCGAGGAGCTCCTCGATCGGATAGCCGCGCAGCGCGATCTCGCCGGGATGCACGTCGATGATGTCGGTCCGCCACCACTGCCGCGCCTCGTGGACGATGTCCTCAGCGGACTCCTCGCTCATCGTCTCCTGCTCTCTGTCATGGCCGTCGTGGTCATCGAGCAGCCGCGGTCGCGTCCGCCGACTCCAGCGCGGCGTCGTAGAAGTCTCCGAACAGCTCCTCGTCGGAGGGCCGGTCCTCCGCGATCGTGCGCGAGACCCACGTCGTGTTCAGGTAGTGGCGCAGCGAGACGTTCTCGGACGTGATGTTGCCGCCCCACGTGCCGCACCCCATCGACGAGGTCATCGGCATCCCGTTGGTGAACGATCCGGCGTTCGCCTTCGAGTTCGGCTGACGCACCATGATCCGCGAGACCGGCATGTGCCGTGCGAAGTAGTCGATGTGCGCGTCGTCGGCCGATGCGATACCGCAGGAGTGGCCCTTGCCGCCGATGTCGTACAGCCGCTTGGCGAGCTCGACACCGTCTTCGAAGCCGCCCTCGTAGGCGTGGACCGCCATCAGGGTGGTGAGCTTCTCTTTGCAGAACTGCCGGTCCTCGGCGATGCCGTCGCCCTCGACCACGATGAACCGGATCTCCGGCGGGATGTCGAAGCCCGCGGCTCGCGCGAGCTTCTGCGGCGAGATGGCGACGGTGTCGGGCAGCCGATGCCCCTCGTCGTCCCACATCACCGCCTGCAGGGCGGCGCGCTCCTCCGGGCTCGCGAGATGACCGCCTTCGGCCTGGAGCGCCTCGAGCATCTCGCGATATCGGGAGGCGGGCACGAGCACGTTGCCGTCGGCCGAGCAGCCCGATCCGAAGTCGGATGTCTTCGACAGCATGCAGTTGCGCGCGGTCTCGCGGAGGTCCGCGGTCTCGTCGACGAACTCCGTCGCGTTGCCGGCGCCGACGCCGTATGCGGGTGTCCCCGAGCTGTACGCCGCGCGCACCAGCCCTTGGCCGCCGGTGGCGATGACGAGGTCGGCGCGCCGCATGATCTCCTGCGACGCGGCGAGGCTCGGAAGCGTGATGCACTGCAGGATGTCGGCAGGAGCCCCCTCCGCCTCGAGCGCCTCGCGCATGAGCCGGACGGTCTCGAAGGTCGTGTGCTTCGAACGCGGGTGCGGCGAGAACACCACGACATCGCGCGCCTTGATCGCATAGATGGCGTTGCCGGCGGGCGTGAGGTCGGGGTTCGTCGTCGGGACGACGCAGCCGATCACACCGACGGGCTTGCCGTACTTGACGAGGCCCTTCTCGACATCCTCTTCGATGATCCCGACGGACGGGCTGCGCAGCGCGTCGCGGAGGACGCCGCGGATCTTCATCCGCTTGTTCATGCGGCTGTCGAAGTCGCCGAGGCCGGACTCCTCGATGCCCATCTCGACCAGGCGATGGAACGACGAGCGATTGGCCACCGCCCACGCGACCGCGCGGATCAGCCGGTCGACACGGGCCTGGTCGTAGGTCTCGATGATGGCGAGGGCCGCCTGCGCGCGGGCGAAGACCTCGTCGAGCTCCTGCTGCTGCTCGGGCGACAGGGATTTCAATGCTGAAGCAGCCATGACAACTCCGTCCATGGGCGTGGGTGCCGATCGCCGCATGCTATGCAGACGCCGCCGTCGACGACAAAGCGTGTCCCACTGGGCAGAAAGGTCGGGATCCGCGCTGCTCGACGTCCCTGAGCGGCACGGTGCTGTACCACTCGATGGGCCGCGAGGTTGCCGCCTCCTCGGGCCGGGGTTAGCGTCCGAGCGCCGGCCGGTATGGCCGATCCCCCAGGTCGGAGCCGGACGGCATTCCCCACAGCGGCGTCGGGGAGGCGCGAGCCCATCCGCCGCCGGATCGAAGACGATCAAGGAGCAAGGGATGCGCAAACGACTGACCACGAGGTTGGGCACTGCGGGAATCGGGGCGCTGGTGGCGGTGCTCGCCATCACAGCCTCACCCGCGTACGGACTGACCACACCCGCTGAGCCCGTCCCGCCCGCAGGGCTGACGGGCCTCGAACCGACCGGCGCCGACATGCCGACGGTCGGGGGCAATCTCGGCAACCAGCACTATTCGGGTCTGACGGAGATCACCCAGCAGAACCTGAAGGATCTCGCACCGGCCTGGCGGACGCACCTTTCGGCTGTCGCGCCCGCGTCGACCAACCTCGGACAGCAGACCACGCCGATCGTCGTCGACGGCGTCATCTACGTCGATACGCCGAGCGGTGGCGTCATCGCCGTCGACGGCGTGACGGGAGACGCCATCTGGAAGTGGGACAAGCCCGCCTACGGAACGTCGACCACACGCCGGGGCGTCTCGGCGGGTGACGGGAAGATCTTCACCCTGGCCGGCGGCAACCGTGTGGTCGCCCTCGACCAGGCAACGGGCGCCGAGGTATGGGCGGTCCAGCCGACCGGGGCGAACGGCGAAGACCTCGGCCGCGTCGGCAAGGTCGCGACCGTGTACTACGACGGAGTCGTCTACGCCCACGCTGCGGACGGCGACCGCGGTGCGGTCGTCGCGCTGGACGCGAGCGACGGCCACTACCTCTGGCACTTCTTCGGCGGGCCGAAGCGCGGCGAGCTGTTCACCGGCCTGGACGGCGTGACGTTCGACGCCTCGGCGACGTGGGGCCCCGTGCAAGCCGACGGCACCGACTGCGCGGAAGAGGGCGGTGCGACCTCGTGGATGCACGGCGCCGTCGACACCGAGCTCGGCTCCTACATCATGACCTTCGGCAACGCGCGCAGCTGCACGTCGTCACAGAACGCTTCGGGGCGTCCCGGCGACAACCTGTTCTCCGACACGATGGTCGCCGTCGACGCCAGGACCGGCACCTTCAAGTGGCACTACCAGTCCATCCACCACGATGTGTGGGACATGGACAATGTGCACCCGCCGACACTGGCCGACATCACGGTGGACGGCGAGGAGCGCAAGGTCGCCTTCTACGGCAGCAAGTCGGGCCACCAGTTCGTGATCGACCGCACCAACGGCAAGCCCGTGCTCCCCGTGACCGAGCAGCCCGTGATCACGGACTCCCGCCAGCACAATACGGCGACCCAGCCCATGCCACAGACGCGGCTCCTGCCGGACTGCGTCGTGTGGGAGAAGCTCGGCGGCGACATCCCGGGCAACCCCTGGCGCGGCGTGCCGAACTACAACGGGTACCAGGCGGATGCCGAGGGCGACCTCGTGTTCAACCCGGACAGCTACGTCTCGGTGGACGAGCCGTTCCTCACCTACCCGGCGGGCTCGTCGGGCCACCGCGAGGGCTGCCTGTACGACCCGCAGTTCGAGGCGCCGATCCTGTCGACGACGAGCCAGAACGGCGGCGGCGACTGGTCGAACAACTCGTACAGCCAGAGCACGAACCTGGTCTACTTCCCCTACGGCACGAACCCGGTCGCGCACTACGACGGCGCAGCCGCGAACGGCCTGCGCGCGATCGGTCAGTACCAGACGGGCGGCATCCTGGCCTATGACGCGTCGACCGGCGAGGTCGCGTGGCGCAATCACCTCGGCACCGACATGTCACACGGTCAGGGCCCCCTGACCACGGCATCCGATCTGCTCTTCGTCGGTCAGATAGACGGTCGGGTGCTCGCGATGGACGCGGCCACGGGTGACGTGCTGTGGGAGTTCCAGACGGGCTCCGGCATCTCGGGGGCTCCGGTCACATACGAGGTCGACGGTGAGCAGTACGTCGCGGTGATCGCGGCGGGATCGACGAACCCGTACGGCGCGTCCGTGACCCAGGGCGACTCGTTGTGGTCGTTCAAGCTCGGCGGAGACTACAAGACCGAGTCGGGCAGCCAGGAGGGGCCGGACACCGCGCCGCTGACGATCCGTCGCCCCGTCGGCGGCACCGCGGTCGAGGGCTCCACGGTGGGCAACACCGTGCTCCTCGCACGGTCGAACCGCACGGCCGACGACGCCGCCTCCCGCGACAGCGTGTCGCAGAACGGCATGCAGCCCACGCACCTGCGGGTTCCCGTGGGCACGACCGTCACGTTCCGCAATCCGGGCGCCGAGACGTTCCCGAACTTCCCCAACCTGAAGGCCCACTGCGCCACGCAGTTCTTCGAGGGTGAGTTCAACGTCAAGCTGCAGCCGGGAGAGACGTACCAGCACACGTTCACACGTGCCGGCGAGTACTTCTTCAATGACTGCACCGACCCGCGGCCCACGGGAAAGATCGAGGTCTACCTGGCTCCGCAGGACCAGCCCGGTGCCCTGAGCTTCACCCCGGGGACGCTGCGGTTCGGTTCGGGCACGGGACTGTTCACCGGCGTGAACGGCAACGTCTCGGCGCACTTCGAGCTGCCGGCCGGGTACACCTATGACAGCGACGCCGTCCTGGTGACGCCCCTCACCAAGTCGCTCATCGACGCGTCGAAGGTCACGGCCAACAAGAACCGGATCATCGTCCAGTTCGACGCGGCCGAGGTCGACAACAACGTGCCGACGGGTGAGACGACCCTCACGGTGAGGGTCAATGTCCTCAACGCGGCGGGGGTCCAGGAGCAGCTCTCCTCGACGGCGACGGTGACCGTCGTCAAGTAGCCGTTCCCACGGAACACCGATCCGCCTCCGTCGCCTGCGACGGGGGCGGATCGGCGCGTGCGGCCGGTGTCCCATTCGGCGAAACTCGACTTTGCAGGCACCCGCTCGCAGACCAGAGTCGCAGAGGCGGCGATGCGCGTGCGCACGCGGCCCGGCATCAACAGAGAGGTTGGCAATGCACCCTGACACCGTGGCGGTGACGCCATGACCGACAAGGACCCCGGGCCCGAACCGGAGGAGGGTCGCGGCACCGAGTCCGAGGCGGCGGCGGACGCCGCCCACGAGCCGGGTGTGGGGGACTCGATCTACCCGCACACCAACACCTTCTACACGACGCCGAAGCTCAACCAGGGAGTGCCTGCCGACCCGGTGTTCATCCGGATCCTCTCCGGCATCGAGATCACGATCGGCGTCGCGCTGTTCGCTTGCATCATCTTCGGCGTCATGTACCAGGTGCTCGGCCGGTACTTCCCCACCATCAGCTGGGTGGGAGCCGGAGAACTGGCCCTGCTGTCGATGATCGCGCTGACGTTCATCACGACCGGATACCTCGTCGGACGCAACGGCCACATCGTGCTGGAGATGTTCGACGAGATGCTCGCGGGGACCCGGCTCTTCGTGGCCCTGCGCGTCGTCTCCGCGGTCATCATGGTCGCCACGAGCCTCGCCCTCGCCTACGAGGCGTGGGTGAAGATCGAGACCGAATGGGGCCGGCTCAGCGCCGCCATGCACGTGCCGGTCGGCGTCCTGTACATCTTCGCGCTCGTCGGCTTCGTGTCGGCCGCGATCCACTCGTCGTTCAAGATCCCCTACGCGAACCGCCCCGAGCGCAAGCTCGACATCGGCGAGATGGAGGGCTGAGCGTGGACCTCTGGCTCTACATCCTGCTGTTCGTCGTCTTCCTGCTGCTGCGGGTGCCCGTCGCCTTCGCGATGATCGCGTCGAGCATGCTCTACTTCTACAGCCACAACCTGTCGGCGGGGTACGCGATCTCGTCGATCGTCAACGGCATCAACAGCTTCCCGCTGCTCGCCGTGCCGCTGTTCATCTTCGTCGGCACGATCGCCAACAACCTCGGCATCGCCACGCGCCTCTACGACCTGGCGCGGGCGCTCCTGCCGCGACTCCCCGGCAACCTCGCCTACGTCAACCTCGGCACCGCGATCGGCTTCTCGTGGATCAGCGGCTCGGCCCTGGCCGACGCCGCCTCGACGAGCAAGGTGCAGATCCCCCAGATGCTCAAGGCCGGCTACCCCTACGGCTTCTCCGCCGGCCTGACGGCGTCGGGCTCGCTGATGAGCACGGTCATGCCGCCGAGCATCCCTGCCGTGCTCTTCGCCGCGACGGCTTCGATCTCGACGGGTGCGCTGTTCGCGGGATCGATCATCCCGGCGATGCTCATGGCGGTCGGCCTCGCGCTGTACATCTTCTTCTGGGTGCGCCGGCACCCCGACGTGGCGGTCAGCCGGCCGTTCAACGGCGGGATGCTCGGCAAGGCGGCCGTGCGCGTCATCGGTCCCGCGCTGCTGCCCGTGATCATCCTCGGCGGCATCTTCAGCGGTCTCTTCACGGCGACCGAGAGCGCGGGCATCGCCGCCGTCTACATGCTGATCCTCGGTGCGATCTACCGCACGCTGACCTGGCGGGTGTTCTGGAAGTCGGCGAAGGAGACGGTCGTCATCGCCGGCGGCATCCTCCTGATCCTCGGGGCCTCGAACCTCATGGGCCAGGTGCTCGCCCGCGAGCAGGTGTCGCGGGCGCTCGGTGAGTGGCTCACGGGATTCACCGACAACCCGATCGTCTTCCTGCTGATGCTGAACGTGCTGTTGATCCTGCTCGGCATCCCGCTCGAGGCGCCGCCGGTCATCCTGGTGCTCGTGCCGATCCTGATGCCGATCGTGGCGCAGTTCGGGATCGATCCGGTGCAGCTCGGCGTCCTGATGATCCTGAACCTGATGATCGGGTCGCTGACCCCACCGGTCGGCGCGGTGCTGTTCGTCGTCGGTTCGATCACGCGGAGGCCCATGGGCGAGCTGTTCCGCGGCATCCTGCCGTTCCTGATCCCACTGGGAACGGTCCTGCTGCTGCTGACACTGTTCCCCGTCATCGTCACGTTCCTGCCGACGCTGATCGGTCTGTAGAAGCCCCCCGGCTCCGATGTCCCTGCGCCGGCGGCGCGGGGACATCGGGGGAACGGCACGGATCTGAAAGGAGTCATCCATGACGAGAAAGCTCTTCGTGCTCAACGGCCCGAACCTGAACATGCTCGGTGTGCGGGAGCCGGAGCTCTACGGGACGGCGAGCCTGGACGACGTGCGCGCCGACTGCGAGCGGGTCGCGGGCGAACTCGGATTCGAGCTCTTCTTCGCGCAGTCCAACGCCGAGCACGAGCTCGTCGAGTGGGTGCACGACGCCTTCCGCCAGGACGCGACGGTCGTGATCAACCCCGCAGGGTTCAGCTTCGGCTCGGTGCCGCTGCTGGACGCACTGCACATGCTGTCGACCCCTGTGGTCGAGGTGCACATCACGAACATCCACGCCCGTGATGCCCTCCATCGGGACTCGATCATCTCGACGGTCGCGCGCACCGTGATCGCGGGAGCGGGCGTCTATGGCTACGAACTGGCCATCCGCGCCGCCGACCGGCTGACCGCCTGACCGCCTCACCGCCTGACCGTCCGGGGCCGTCGCTCGCGCCGAGCCTGCTCCGCCGGGCCGCGAACCTGTCAGGCGCCGGCGATCCGGTCGGCGGCCGCGATGCCGAACACGAGCGCCTTGGTGAGCGCCGTCCCCGTCATGTACGACGCGCCGTGAAACCCGCCGACGACCTCGCCGGCGGCGGAGAGGCCGTCGATCCGGCTGCCGTCGACCCGTGTCGCCGACGTATCGGGTGCGACGCTCAGGCCCCCGTAGGTCGAGGTCATGGCGGTCACTGCGGGATAGGCGTAGAACGGCCCGCGCTCGATGGGCGCAAGCGCGCCGACGCCGTTGACGAGGCCGGTCCGGCCGAAGGGGTCGGCCGCGCGGCCGGCCACGCTGTCGTTGTAGTGCTCCACCGTGCGTTCGAGCGCACCGGGAGGCGTGCCGACCCGGAGCCCGAGTTCGGACAGGGTCGGCGCGCTCGGCAGGTGGCCGAGCTGCTCGATGCGCTCCATGTCCGACAGCGGCACGCCCGGCCTCGAACGCGCACGCACGCCGGAGTCGAAGATCTGGAAGGCCATCCGGCCGGGCTGGCTCAGCACCGCAGTGCCGAGCACCTTGTACGACTCTGACTCGTCGGTGAACCGCTCGCCGCGGACGTTCACGAGGATCGCGCCGAGGTAGTTGGCGGTCAGCAGCTCGTGCTCGTCGTCCGTCGTGTCGGCGTGCTGGCCGTAGGTGCCCGCGACGTGCCCGATGTCGGCCAGCCCCGCGCCCAGCATCCATGCCATGCGGAGCCCGTCGCCGGTGTTGCCGACGCCGCCGTACGGCATCGCTGCGGCCTGGTCCGGCACGAACAGGTCCAGCAGCTCGCGGGAGCGCGAGAATCCGCCGGTGGTCAGCACGACGCCCGCGTCGGCGGCGAAGACGGCATCTCCCGAGCGGATGCCGGCGACCCGTCGCCCGTCCGTGACCAGTTCGTCGGCGGGGTGATCCAGGAGGACGACGGCGCCCGCGGCGAGCGCCTCGCGCTCGAGGTGCGCGAGCAGACGCCGGATACGGATCAGGTGGGCGCGCGCGATCGTCATGCCGGCGCTGACCTTGAGCTCATCCGTCCAGGCGTCCGCGCGGTCGATCGCCGCGACCGCGTGGGCCTGACCGGCGACGAGGGCCTCCAGCAGCGACGGGTCGGCGAAGCCGCCGCCGGTCGCGGCCATGTCCGAGAGGAAGATGTCGTCGGCGTCCTCGACGCCCGCCCGGCGCTGGACGGCGGTGCCCGACAGCGCGAACCAGCCGCCGCTCATGGCCGAGCTGCCGCCGAGCCGGTCGCGCTTCTCGACGAGGGCGACGCTCAGCCCGCTCGCGGCCAGGCGCTCTGTGGCCGCCAGCCCCGCGAGTCCCCCTCCGACGACGATCGCGTCGAAGCTTCGGGCGTCAGGCGCCGTCATCGAGCCCTCCCGGGGCCGGGAGGTCCGGTGATCCTCCGTCATCGGCTGGCGGACCGTCCCGGAAGCGCCGGACGTCCACCGTCCGGCCGGTGCGAGCGGCGAGCGCGGCCGCCTCGACGAGCGCGAGCGTGCGTGACGCGTCGTCCGCCGACACCAGGGGCTCCGTCGTCCCCCGCGCGACCTCGAGGAAATGATCGAGCTGGGCGGGGAAGGACCCTCGCGGCGCGACGGGGAGGTACGTCCGCGAGAGCGGGGAGTGCCAGTCCGCCGGCACCGACGGGTCGTACGCGTACTTGGCGAGATTCGGCACCGACAGCGCGGCACGTGTGCCGACGATCCGGTAGGCGACCTCGTCGGGGAGGAACGGGAAGGCGGGCGTCTCCTCGGTCGCCTGATCCCAGCCCCAGGGCGAGACTCCCGCGTCGGAGGCGAGCAGAGTCCCCAGGGCGCCGCTCTCGAATCTGAGGCTCAGCGAGATGGTGTCCTCGACCTCGAGCCCGCGGGCGTGCGAACTCTGCATGGCCTGGACCTCGGCGACCTCCCCGCACAGGTGACGGAGCAGATCCAGGTCGTGTACCGCGTTGATCAGGGTGACGCCTGCCCCGGGCTCACTGTGCCAGGGCGTGCCGGTGAAGTACTCGGGCTCCTTGCGGGCCGACCAGAGGGCGCTGACGGCGACGATCTGCCCGAGGTCGCCGTCGCCGACCGCGGCGCGCGCCCGTGCGACCGCCGGATGGTGGCGCCGGTGGTGCCCGACGAGCAGGCGCCCGTTCAGCCGTTCGACGGCATCGACGAGCCGGCGAGACTGCGCGTACGAGACGGCGGCCGGCTTCTCCAGGAGCACCGCCACCCCGGCTTCGAGGCATTCGACGGCGGTCTCCACATGCAGGGCGTTCGGATTGGCGATGATCACCGCATCGAGTTGCTCGGCATCCAGCATCCGGGCCGTCGACGGATACGTCGGGCACTCGGCGTCCGTGAGGGTCACGGCGGGGTCGGCGATCGCCGCCAGCGCGGCGCCGGCGGCCGCGCGGACGAACCCGATGTGCTGGCGCCCCATGAAACCCGCACCGACCACGCCGATGCGCACCGGTGGGCGTGCGGATACGGTCACGGCGCCTCCCTGCATCATTGTCGCGGGCGAGAGTCTGCCCGAGCGTATGGCACGATGGGGCGACGCGCCCCGATCGTTCCATTCAGCGGTGAGGCCTCCCGCTGAGCGCCCCCGACCTCATGTTCCATTCGACGGGACATCGCTTTGCCGACGGATCGAAGTCGGTAAGAGTCAGCACTGCCACACGGCCGCACCGTGACAGCGTGGTCGACGTGGATCTCGCCCCGCGCGAGGAACGTCGACGGCACGTCACGCACCGGCGACCGATTGACACGTCAGAACCCGCACGACGACGTGCGCACATCAGAGGAGAGTCCCATGAGCACAGCCCGCTCGAAGCGACGCGGCCTATTGGCCGCGTCGGCGCTCGCAGCAACCGCTCTCGTCGCCGCCGGCTGCGCCGGCGGAGGCACCCCCGAGGGCACGAACACCGAATCCGCGGCGGCGAACGAACCCGTCACGCTCACCGTCGCGACCAGCCAGAACGAAGAGACGCCGAACTACTACTGCGGCGTCGAGCTGCTCAAGGACCGGCTCGAGGAGGCCGACATCGGCTTCACCGTGGAGCTCTACCCGGCCAGCCAGCTCGGCCCCGACGCCGACCGGTTCCCGCTCGTGCAGGCGGGCGACATCGACATCGATCTGCAGGGCGCCTCGGCGCTGAGCTCGACGTTCGAGCCGATCGGCGTCGTCGATGCGACCTACGCGTTCGACGATGTCGACCACGCGTTCCAATGGATCGACGAAGGCTCGGAAGACCTGTTCACCTCCTTCCACGAGGCGACCGGCGTCAACATCGTCGACGGCTGGTTCTTCGGCTCCCGCACCTTCACCACGAAGGACGTCGAGGTGACCAGCCCCGACGACCTCGAGGGCGTGCCGATCCGGTTCCCGAACTCGCCTCAGTTCCTGGCCAACGCCGAGGCGCTCGGCGTGACCAGCCCGGTCTCCGTCGCGGTGGAGGAGGTCTACTCCGCGCTCCAGCAGGGGATCGCCGTCGGTCAGGAGAACCCCATCGTGGCGACGCACTCCTCCAGCTACGACGAGGTGCTCAACACCGTCATCCTCAACAACCACAACGTCGGCATCCACTGGATCCTGGTGAGCGACAAGACGTACGAGAAGATGAGCGACGAGCAGGCCGCGCTCCTCGAGGAGACGATCCACGAGATCCGCCCCGAGAACGCCCAGTGCGTCGACGAGGCGACCGAGGAGATCCTGGACGACTACCGCGCCGACGAGGCATTCACGGTGATCGAGACGGAGGACATCGACATGGATGCCTTCATCAGCAAGTCGGAGGACTTCTTCAAGGGGTACTTCACCGGCGAGAGCCTGGAGGCCTACGAGGCCATCCGCGAGATGGCAGGCTGACCGCAGCCGGAGCGGAAGGGGTGGGTGCGCATGCGCACCCACCCCTTCTTCTCGTGCGGGGACTCCGGAGGATCAGCCTGCGCGATCTGCGGCCAGCCGGCGGCTGAGAGTCACCGCCGCTGCCCGCACCGCCGGTGCGACACGGTCGGGAAAGAGCGCGTCGACGGGACCGGTCACCGCGATCGCAGCGCTCGGCGCTTCGCCCGGAACGAGGAGGGCACCGGCGGCGGCCGCCACGCCGATCGTGCACTCCTCGTGCTCGGTCGCGACCCCGCGCCGGCGGACGTCGGCGAGTTCGCGCAGGAGCGCCGCCGGCTCGTCGATGGTGTGCGGGGTCTGCTTCGTCAACCCTCCGGACGCGATCCGCGTCACCGTCTCGGGCGGCGAGAACGCCAGGATCGATTTGCCGAGTGCGCTCGCGTGGGCGGGATGCCGCCCGCCGACCCGCGTCGCCGGCTCCAGGGTCGACGGGACGCGCAGGACCGCGACGACGACGACGTCGGCGCCGTCGAGTACCGCCAGCTGGACGGTCTGCGCGGTGACATCTCGCAGCTCCCTCATCACGGGGAGTGCGAGCCTGCGCAGCATCCGCGGCTGCGGGACGGTCTGCCCGAGCTCGAAGAGCCGGACGCCGAGGTACAGCAGCTCACCGTCTCGGTCGAGGAATCGCTGGGCGACGAGGTCGGCGGCGATCCGCGACACCGTGGATTTGGGGAGATTGGCGCGCCGCGCCAACTCCGAGACGCCCAGCCCCTCGTCGTCCTCGCCGAAGGCGTCGAAGACGGCGGTCACGCGGTCGAGGACGCTGACCGAATCGGTCCAGCTCGCGGTGCGCATCGGTCCCTACGCCGCTGCGGCGAGGCGCCGGCTCACGGTGGTGCCCGCGGCGCGCACCAGCGGCGCGGCCCGCTCCGGGTCCATGGCGCCGCTGGGCCCCGCGATCGAGATGGCGCCGAGCACCACGCGGGCGCTGGAGAGCACGGGGCTCGCGACCGCGAGGATGCCGGGGTACGACGCCTCCACGTCCATGGCCACGACCGCGTCACGCACGTGGGCGAGCTCCTCGCGAAAGTGGTCGGCATCGTCGTCGACGAGTGGCGCACTGATCCGGTCCACGACGGCCAGGTCGGCGCAGAACGCGAGGTAGGCCTTGCCGCTCGCGGTCGTCAGAGCCGGCGACCGCATCCCCGCGCGGGTCGGGAGCATCGGCAGGCGGCCGGCAACGGCGGCGATCGACACCATGTCCGTGCCCTGCTGCACCCACAGTCCCACGCGCTCGCCCGTGACGTCGCGCAGATTGCGCAGGACGGGGGCGGCGGCCGCGACCAGTCGTCGGGGCAGGCTCGCCCGCGCCCCCAGTTCGAACAGGCGCAGCCCGAGCGCCACGCCCTCCTCGGTGCGCTCGAGGTAGCGCTGGCCGGTGAGCTCGGTGACCAGACGCGAGACGGTCGACTTGGGCAGCCCTGTGCGCGCGGCGATGTCGGTGATGGTAATGGAGCCGTCCGACTCCTTGACGGCATCCAGGATCGCGAAGATGCGATCGAGCACAGAGACGGGTGCGCGCGTGTCGGGGGGAGTCGTGTTCCATTCGGCGAGACTCGTCATCGAGTGTCCTCTCCCAGCGGGTTGAATCGTCGTCGATCGCCCTTCGGTTGTCGAACGTACTAGTTAGTACAGATCCATGCAACGCTAAAGACAAGAATCACGCGGGCACCAGCGCCGGAGTCCGCAGGGAGGTGCCATGCGCACGTCGATCGCGACGGTCTGCCTGAGCGGAACTCTCGACGAGAAGCTCGTCGCGGCGAGCACGGCGGGATTCGATGGTGTCGAGATCTTCGAACCCGATCTCATCGCCTCCCCCCGCTCGCCGGAAGAGATCCGCGAACGCGCGAGCGATCTCGGACTGACCCTCGACCTGTACCAGCCCTTCCGCGACTTCGAGGGCGTGGGGCCGGAACTGCTCGAACAGAACCTCCGCCGGGCGGCGGCGAAGTTCGCCCTCATGAATCGCCTGGGCATCGAGACGATGCTGCTGTGCAGCAACGTCGCGACGGCGCGCAGCGGCGACGAGCAGCTCGCCGCCGCCCAGCTGCGCCAGCTGGGAGATGTCGCGGACCGGTTCGGAGTTCGCGTCGCGTACGAGGCGCTCGCCTGGGGCCGGTTCGTGGACAGCTACGAAGCGGCCGCACGCATCGTGCGGCTCGCCGACCATCCCCGTATCGGCCTGTGCCTGGACAGCTTCCACATCCTGTCCCGGGGCCACAATCCCGAGGCGATCGAGACCATCCCGGCCGAGAAGATCTTCTTCGTCCAGATGGCGGATGCCCCGTTGCTCTCCCTCGACGTGCTCTCGTGGAGCCGGCACCACCGGCTCTTCCCCGGCGAGGGCGGCTTCGACCTCGGGACGTTCATGGCGCACCTGGTGCGCACCGGCTACGACGGCCCCGTCTCCCTGGAGATCTTCAACGACACCTTCCGCCAGGCCGACCCGCTGGCGACCGCCATCGATGCGCGGCGGTCGCTGCGCTGGCTGGAGCACGAGACGGCCGTCGCCCTGGGCGCCCCCGCGGGCGGCCGCGCCGCGCGCATGTCGGCGGCGAGTCTGCCGGCGGTCGATCCTCCTACGGACGTCAACTATGTGGAGCTGCGCACCAGCGAGGTGCCGGAGCTCCGGCGGCTGCTGACGCAGCTCGGCTTCCGATCGCACGGCGAGCATCGCACCAAGCCCGTGGAACTCTGGACTCACGGTGCTGCGCGGGTCGTCCTCGGCGCTCCTGACTCCGGACGCCCGCAGCCGACCGTCGCGGGCATCGGCCTCTCGGTCGGTGACCCCTCCCTCGCCCTGCGCAGGGCGAGGGAGCTGTTCGCCCCCGAGGTGCCGCGCGCCGAACGAGAGGGCGACGAGCCGCTGGTCGGGGTGAGCGCTCCCGACGGCTCCGAGGTCTTCTTCGGCGCCGGGCGAGGAGCGGAGCCGAGATGGGTGGGCGAGTTCGGGACGCCCGACGGCGACGACGCGGGCATGATCGAGCGCGTCGACCACCTCAACCTCGCTCAGCCCTGGCAGCACTTCGATGCCGCGGTGCTCTTCTTCCACTCCGTCCTCGACCTGCGCACGGAGGCGTCTGTCGAGGTGGCCGCCCCTGTCGGCCTGGTGCGGAGCCAGGTGCTGCACAGCCCCAACGAGGTGCTGCGGATCGCGCTGAACCTCGTGCCCTCCGGGGCGGGCGAAGACGCGATCCTGCCGCAGCACATCGCCTTCGCGACCTCCGACGTCCTCGAGCTCGCCCGCGCCGCCCGCGCGCGCGGCTTCCGGCCCCTCGACATCCCGTCGAATTACTACGACGACATCGAGGCGCGCTATCAGATCGACCCCGCGCTCCTGGACGACCTCAGGGAGCTGAACGTCATGTACGACCGCGACGAGGCCGGGGAGTTCCTGCACTTCTACACGCACCCGATCGGGACGGTGTTCCTCGAGGTCGTCGAACGACGCGGCGCGTACGCGGGCTACGGGGCACTCAACGCACCGGTCCGCCTGGCGGCGCAGTACCAGCACCGTCGCGCCGGCGAGGGAGTCCTCGCGTGACGGGGCGCGATGCCGTCGGATCGACACCCCACCCGCCTCGCGACCGCTATCTCGTCGGACTGATCGGCGAAGGCATCACCGCGTCGCTGACGCCCGCCATGCACGAAGCGGAGGCCCGCGCGCAGGGCCTCGACTACGAGTACCGCATCTTCGACCTCCTGGAGCTGCGCCGGCCGGCCGAGGACGTCGGGGCGCTCCTCGCCGACGCGCAGTCCGCCGGCTTCGCGGCGATGAACATCACGCACCCGTGCAAGCAGCTCGTCCTCGACCTGGTGGACGAGCTCGACACGGATGCCGCGCACCTGCGCGCCGTGAACCTCGTGGTGTTCGACGCCGGCCGCCTGCGCGGCTACAACACCGACTGGCTCGGCTACCGCGACGGTCTCATCGCGGGTCTGCCCGACGCATCGTTCCGGCGGGTGGTGCAGATCGGCTGCGGCGGCGCAGGCGCTGCCACCGCCTATGCGCTCCTGTCGGAGGGCGCGGAACGGCTCGACCTGTTCGACGCCGATCCGCACCGCGCGGACGAGCTCGCCGCCCGCATGCGGAGCAGGTTCCCCTCGCAGGTCATCACGACGCTCTCGCCCGACCAGCTCGCGTCCGCCATCGCCGGCGCGAGCGGGATCGTCCATGCGACGCCGATGGGGATGCTCCATCATCCCGGGGTCGCGTTCGACCTCGACCTCCTCCGGCAGGAGGCGTGGGTGTCGGACGTCGTCTACCGGCCCCTCGAGACCGAGCTCATCCGAGACGCCGCGCGGCGAGGACACCCGGTGCTCGACGGAGGGCGGATGGCGGTCGGACAGGCATGCGCTAGTCTCCAGATCATCACGGGCATCCAGCCTGATCGCGACAGAATGCAGCGGCACTTCCGTGGGCTCATCAGCGCCGAGGAGCGGTCCGACACGGGGAAGGGCGGTCGATGAGCGATCAGCTGAGCGACGTGCGCGAGACAGCGACCACAGAGCGTGCGGTGCGCACGCAGGCCGACATCCTCAGGGTCGCCACCGCGGAGTTCGCCGCCAACGGCTATGCCGGGGCACGCGTCGACGAGATCGCCGCGCGCACGCGCACCACGAAGCGGATGATCTACTACTACTTCGGCTCGAAGGAGGGGCTCTACCTCGCCGTGCTGGAGCGGGTGTACGCGCAGATCCGTCAGGTCGAGCGCGGGATCCAGGTCGAGGAGCTGTCGCCGGATGCCGCCCTGCGGACGATCGCCGAGGCCACCTACGATCACCACACGACCCACGAGGCGTTCATCCAGCTGGTCAGCATCGAGAACATCCACCGCGCCGAGCATCTGCGCCAGTCCGAGACCATCCTGCGCGAGAACGCCACAGCCATCACGCTGCTCGAGCAGGTCATCGAGAGGGGTGTGCGCGCGGGCATCTTCCGCGACGACGTGGACGCCGTGGACGTGCACATGATGATCAGCGCCTTCGCCTGCTTCCACGTCGCCAATCGCCACACCTTCGCCGCGATCTTCGAGCGGGACATGCTCGACCCCGACCTTCAGGACTCCCACCGGCGCCTGATCGGCGACATGGTCGTCGCGACGATGACGGCACGCCGAGGCGGCTGAGCGCCGCGGCGAAGAGCTGTCAGGCCGAGCCGGGTCGGAGCGACGCCAGCCGCCGGGTGAGGGTCGCGGCGGCCGTGCGCAGCGCCTGAGCGACCCGTTCCGCCTTCAGGTCGTCCGCGTTGCCCGAGACCGACACCGCCCCTGCGAGCGCGCTCCCGGGTGCCAGAACAGCGGTCGCCGTGCAGCACACACCGGTCGCGAACTCCCCCGCCTCCGCCGCGAGTCCGCCTCGCCGGATGGCGGTGAGCTGGCGCCGCAGCACCGCTGGATCGGTGATCGTTTCTTCGGTCCACGACGTCAGTCCGGCAGCGAGGACGTCGTCGATGTCCGGCGGTGAGGCATGCGCGAGCACCGCCTTGCCGAGCGCGGTCGCGTGCAGGGGAAGCCGTGCGCCCGTTCGGACGGTCGACGGCTCGGGGGCTCGGCCGCGCATGACGGCGATGCAGACGACCTCGCCGCCGTCGCGGATGCCCAGGTGCACGTTCGCGCCGGTCTGGTTGCGGAGATCGGCCATGACGGGGAGCGCGGCCATCCGGAGTTCCCGCGGCTGCTCTGCGAGCTGGCCCAGTTCGAAGAGCCGCAGGCCCAGATGGATCAGCTTGCCGTCGCGTTCGAGGTAGCGCTGGCGGATCAGGGTCGCGACCAGCCTCGAGACGGTCGACTTCGGCAGGCCGGCGCGGAGGGCGAGCTCGGAGATGCCCATCCCCCTGTCGTCGCCGTCGAACGCCTCGAGGATGCACGTCATCCGATCGAGGACGCCGACGGCGTCACCGGCGACGTCGGACATGCCTCAGGCCACCTGCAGGGCCAGTCGATGGGTGAGCGCAAGAGCCGCGTGGCGCACGAGGGGCGCCATGCGCTGAGGATCCATGTCCGCCACGGGGCCTGCCACCGAGATCGCGGCCAGGGGCAGCCGCTCCGGTGAGAGCACGGGACTCGCGACCCCCACGACGCCCGGGAAGGTCTGGCAGCGGTCGATGGCCACCGACTCCGCCCGCACGGAGGCGAGCTCCTTCTCGAGCGTGTGCCGCCGGTCGGCATCGAGACCGGTGATCACACTGCCGAGGACCCGCTCGTCGATGGTGAACGCCAGCACGGCCTTTCCGAGGGCGGTGGTCGCGGACGGCACACGGACCCCGGCGCGAGAGGGGACGGGCCGCAACCGCCCGCGGACCGAGATCACCGAGAGCATGTCACGCCCCTCCTGGACCGCGACGTTGAGGTGCTCGCCCGTGGCGTTGAAGAGCTCGGCCAGCACGGGGAGCGCGGCGGCGCTGAGCCGGCGGGGCGTGCTGGCCCGTGCGCCGAGCTCGAACAGCCGCAGGCCGATGGCGACACCTTCATCGGTGCGCATGAGGTAGCGCTGGCGGACCAGGTCGCCGACGAGTCGTGAGACTGTCGACTTCGGGATGCCGGTGGCCAGCGCGAGCTGGGTGATCGTCGTCGAGCCGTGCGACTCGCGGACGGTGTCGAGGATGGCGAGGATCCGGTCGAGCACAGACACGGGCTCGTCTCTGAGGGCGGATCGCATGTGTGCAGTATCCGTCGGCGCGGTGGGTGCGGCAAGCGTGCGCGGCGTGACCGCGCCGATGGTTCCACCCAGTGGGACACGGGTCACCGGACGGGTCGCCGGCGCGACGAAGCGGAGGCCCGGACCCGTCGGAACGACGTGCCCGGACCCCCGCTTCTCGCACCGTGGAGGCTCTCTTGCGCCTCCGTCAGACGGTGCAGAAGGACTTGATGCCCATGGCGCTCTCCAGGCCCTCCATCACGTGCTGCTTGAAGAACTCGTCGCCGGCGAGGGGTGCGTCGGTCCAGGCCGCAGCGTCGTGACCAAGTGTCGTCAGCCAGGACCGGCCGCCGTCGTAGTACTGGCACCAGCTCACCGGGTGGGACTCGCCGTGGCCGGCCGGGGTCGCCTCACTCGTCGCCTTGTCGACCTCGAGAAGCACGTTGACGAAGCTCGGGTACGGCGTCAGGTTGTACCACTCGTCCTTGAACGCCCAGGTCTCCGGCATGAACGACGTCGACACGTCACGGTTGTTGATCGTCTCTACCGTGCCGTCGCGGTTCGGGCCGTGGTTGTAGAAGTTCGCCCCGCCCAGCAGACCCTCGTAGTACTCCCACGAGTACTCGGCGCCGAACGCGTTGTGGATGCCGACGAAGCCGCCGCCGCCGCGCATGTACTGCATGAGCGCCGTCTGCGCGGTGTCGTCGAGGGTGTCACGGTTGGAGCTCAGGAACACGACCGCCTGGTAGTTGTTCAGCCGGAACTGCGACAGGTCCTCGGTGTAGTCCGCGGCGATCCCGCGCTCGGCCGCCCAGGCGATCAGGGCGGACTGCGCGACGTTGTTGGCGTTCAGCGGCGGGTTCAGCCCGGGCGCGAGCGGACTGCCGAGGTGGGCGTGGCGGGGTCCGGCGGTGCGGCTCCAGATGAGGATGCGCTTGGGCTCACCCTCCGTCCAGCCGTTGCCCCATTCGTGGTAGCAGGACGGGTCCGCTCCGCGGCACACGCCGTAGTCCTTGATCTCGTCGAGGTAGATCTGACTGGCAGTGGCCGGCTGGCCGCCGAGGCCGTTGCCGTTGCCCTTGTCGGCTCCTGTCGCGGTTCCGGCGAGGACGATGCCGGCGCCGAGCGCCGCTGCAGCGACGAGCGCGACGCCGGAGCGTAGTAGCGATCTCATGTGATCTCCTTCGATCATTCGAGGTGGTCCTCGGGGAGTCGAAGCGCGATCGCCGCACTCGGCCGGTGACGGCCTCCGAGCCCTGCCTGGGGAGCGGGGAGCCCGGATCGACCCTCGGGTTGCTGCGAATGTAGGCGGCCCGCCACGACGTCGGCAACGCGCGTTCCACCCAGTAAGCCAGCCGTCGCTGCGGTGCGTCGCGGGGCCGCGGTTGCACAGGCGGACCCTCGCCGCAACCCCCGCGGCCACCGGCGCCCGCGGGGCTAGGTTCGCGCTGACGGCTGAGCGCCGGGCAGACCCGTGCCTGCGATGCTCGCGCTCGCAAGGGCGCTTCCCGGAGGCGCGGCCGACGACATGCCGTGGGAGGTACCCCTGATGCCGCAACCGTCGCAGGAGCAGAACGAATCCGCCACGCAGGAGCCCGCGCCGGCGGACACCGACGACGACTCGCTCCGCATCTTCATCGTCGGCGACGAGATCGAACCGCTGACGGATGCCGCCCTGGAGGACGTCCCCCCCATCGTTCGCCGCGTGCGGCGCAAGGACGAGTTCATCTGGCTGCATCTGCTCGACCCCGAAGAGGAGACGGTGCGACGCGCTCGCGACGTGCTCGGCATCCATCCGACCGCCGTCGCCGACGTCGTGTCACGGCGGCAGCAGCCGAAGGTGCAGAAGTTCGACGAGCATCTCTTCGTCATGCTCTGGAACGTCCTCCACACGCCCGACGAGGCGCTCGTGCTGGGCGAGACGTTCCTCTACATCGGGGACGGCTGGCTGCTCACGGTCCAGCGCGGCAACGGCGGCGAGCCGCCCGATCTCCCCGAACTGCTCGAAGAGGCGCCCGCGCATGCCCGGGTGGACACGATGCCGGCGGCGTACACGATCATGGCTGAAGTCGTCGACGGCTATGCCAGCGCTGCGGCGGCCGTCGAGTCCGCCCTCGAAGAACTCGAGGAGCAGGTCTTCAGCGAGAGCGAGAGCGAGGACCACCACCGCATCTACCGGATCCGCAAGGACATCGGCCGCGTCGACCGGGCGGTGTCGAGCATCGCTGCCGCGCTGCACGAGAGCACCCGGCATCTCGAGACGCTCACCGTCGGCAGCGAGCGCATCCTGCCCTACCTCCATGACATCCTCGACGACGCGGCCGGCACCGCCGCCCTGATCAACAATCAGAGCAAGGGCCTGGATGCGATCCTCTCCAGCTACGAGAACAACGTCGCGGCACGGCAGAACCAGGACATGCGCACCATCTCGGCGTTCGCCGCACTCCTCGCCGTGCCGACTCTGATCGCCGGGCTCTACGGCATGAACTTCAAGAACATCCCGCTCGTGCAGTGGCAGTACGGGTGGATCGTCATCGGACTGACCATCGTCGTCCTCGATCTCGTGATCTACGGGCTCTTCAAGCGCCGCCGGTGGCTCTGACCGGCTGGTGCATGCCCGCACCGTCCTGCCGGCGCCGTCACAGGGCCACCGGGATGTTCGATGTCAGGAGTCCGGCATCCACCAGGAACCGCTCGAGCACGACCGTCGCGACCCCGGTCGCCACCGAGTTGCCCCGCACCGTCGAGATCTCGAGCTCGACGTCGCGTGCCGAGGCGCCGGGCGACTGCTCGAGCAGGTGCCGTCGCGTGGCGGGCATGAGGTGCTCCCCCAGCGCCCACGTGGTCCAGCCCGTGAGCGTCACGCCTTCCGGGTTGATCACGGCCACCAGGTCGGCGAGCGCCGAGCCCAGGTAGTAGGCGGTGCGTGCGATCGTCTCGGTCACGGCCGGGTCGGGCTCGGGGCCGTCGGCGACCGCCGCCAGGGCGAGGATGAAGTCGTTCTGCATGTCGAGGTCGACGAGCGGATGCCCGGGGTCGATCTCGCGCAGCGTCTCCTGGATGCCGGGTGCGCCGATGTAGGACTCCACGCAGCCGCGCCGGCCGCAACGGCAGCGCCGTCCGTCGAGCACCAGCAGCGTGTGGCCCCACTCGCCGGCCGTGTTCGTGGCGCCGCGCAGGATGCGCCCCTCCAGCACGATGCCGGCACCGACACCGGTGCCCAGGTTGACCGTGGCCAGACTGGAGAACCGACGGCCGCCGCCGAGCCACAGCTCGGCGATCGCGATCGACTTGAGCGGGTTCTCGATCACCAGGGGCAGGCCGATGCGCTCCCGCAGCCGTTCGAGCTCGACCTTCTGCCACGTCCAGTTCGGCACGACGACCGAGACACCCTCCGACCCCTGGATCAGTCCAGGCAGGGCGATCCCGACCCCGAGCACCTCGCTGCGTGAGACCCTCGCCGCATCGAGCAGGTGATCCAGCGTGCGACCGATGCCCTCCACGACCGAGTCCGGGTCGAGCAGATGCTCGTCGCGCGCGCGCTCGACCGAGAGCACCTCGTTCAGCGCCGTGTCGAACATCACCGCCCGCACGTACGTCTCGGCGACGTCGATGCCGACCACGAAGCCGCGGTCCAGGTTCATGCCGATGAGGGCGGTCGGCCGTCCGATCCGCCCGGCCGCCGGCTCCTTCTTCTCCTCGATGATCCCCTCGGCCAGCAGCTCGTTCACGACGGTGACGACGGTCGCCGAGCTCAGCCCGGTGGACTGCGCGAGGGCGTTGCGCGTCGTCTCGCCGGCCGAGAGCACGGCGTGCAGCACGTCGAGACGGGAATCGCTGCGGATGTCGCGCGAGGTGCGCCGCGGCACGACCGTGCTCGACGCGGGTGTCGATATGCGCACCGCCGGGTCGGGACGACCCTGGACCGGACTCGTCGACCGTGTCATGTGGAGCACTCCATTCGCACGTCGGGCAGACCCGGTGAGCTCAGCAGGACGGTCGCGGTCCCACGGGACCGGACGAACAGGATCAGTCGGCCGTCGAGCGTGCGACGCCGAGGGGCGGTGTAAGCGGTGTGGTCACTCAGATCACCATTCTCCAGCCCGAGCAGCTCCCCGTCGCGCACCTCGGCCGTCACGATCGTGTCGCCGCGCGCGATGTCGCCGCGCTCGTCACGCAGCACGCATTCGATCTGGAACACCTCGTCCGCAGGGATGCCCGCGTCCGCGCACCGATCGGCGAGCCCGTCGGGCGCCTGCCAGAGGGCGGTGTCGAGCCGGACGGCCTCGCCGGCCGGCCGGAGGACATCGCGGGCGACGACCTCGCCGCCGCGACGGGACTCCAGCACGAGCGTGCCGAACGGCACGCTCGTCGCAGCCGTCCAGTACCCGTTCTCCTCGTCCCGGACGAGCGGGATGCCCCGCCCGTCGCACGTGAGCGTCAGCTCGTCGCCGTTGGCGAAGGCCAGCACCTCGACCGACGTGCCGGCCGCGGCATCTCGTCCTCGCGAGACCGGATGCGACCAGAAGCTCTTGTCCTCATCGTCGGAGCAGGGCCGGACCGCGAGGTGTGCCACGGGCTCGTCGGACCACCAGCTGCGCCGCAGATGCCAGGTGTCCTTCTCGAAGCCCGCGAGCGTCAGCAGCCCGGCCGGCGAGCCGTGCGACGGCCAGCCGCGGGTCTCGCCGAGGTAGTCGATGCCCGTCCAGAGGAACTGGCCGGCCACGTAGTCGTTGCGCTCGACCTGCAACCAGTCGGCGTAGCGGTGCGAGTTCTCGCTGCCGACGAACGGCTTGTCGGGGAATCGCCGGTGATCCTCGTCGTACAGATGCTCCTTGTAGTTGTAACCCACGAGGTCGAGGTCGTCGAGGAAGCCCGTCCGGCTCGACAGCTCGGGCAGCGCGGCGGCCAGCGTCACCGGGCGTGTGGGGTCGTTCTCCCGCGCGACGGCCGCCAACCGCTTCGCGATGGTCGTCAGGCGGCGGATGTCGGGACGGTCGGGGTCGTAGAGGCGCTCCGCCCTCGGCTTGCCGGCGTCGTTGTTGCCCACTGCCTCCTGGAAGAGCGGATGCGCGTAGGGGTCGTTCGGATAGTCGATCTCGTTGCCGATGCTCCACGCGACGATCGACGGATGATTGCGGTGCGCCTGGATCATCGCGGAGAGATCGGCCTCGTGCCAGGCGGGGAAGTCGTGGGCGTAGCCCTCGTGCCGGGGCGGGTAGACGTTGTGGCCCTGCCACCACTTGTTCTTCGGGTTCTCCCACTCGTCGAACGCCTCGTCGATGACGTAGAGACCCAGGACGTCGCAGAGTGCGTACAGCTCGGGGCCGCGGGGGTTGTGCGCCATCCGCACCGCGTTGCATCCCATGCGCTGGAGGGCGAGAAGTCGCCGCAGCCACACGCTCGCCGGCACCGCAGTGCCGAAGCATCCGGCATCCTCGTGCAGGCAGACCCCCTTGAGCACACGGGGTTCGCCATTGATCGAGAAGCCGGTGTCGGGGTCGAACCGGAAGGTGCGGATGCCGACGGTCTCGACGCAGACGGCTCGCTGCGCCGCTCCGGCGCCCGGCCACTCGAGCGTCGTGGTGAGGCGGTGCAGCCGCGGGTCGGTGTCGGACCACAGCTCGGGATCGGTGAGCACCGTCGTCACCGCGGCGTCGGCGGATCCGCCGGCAGGCACGTCGACCTCGGTGCTGAAGGAATGTACCTTCCCGGTCGTCAGCGACCGCAGCTCGTGGCGCACCCGCACCGCCGCAGGCGATGCGGTGTCGTTGACGAGCGTCTGGACGACGCGGACGGCCGCCTCGTCGGCATCGGCCGACAGCGTCGTGAAGACGGTGCCATGCTCGGCCACCCGTACCTGCTCATGAACCTCGAGTTCCACGCGCCGCGTGATTCCCGACCCGTTGTACCAGCGCGAGTCCGAGATGTCGGTGTGGTCGACGCGCACGCTGACGAGCAGATCGTCGTCGGGCGCGTACGAGAGGATCTCCGTCAGGTCGAAGGAGAACCGTGCGTAGCCCGAGGGACGCCCGCCGAGGTGGTAGCCGTTGACCCAGACGTCGGCGTTCTTGTAGACACCGTGGAACACCAGCCGCACATGCTGCTCATCGCGCACGCCGATCTCCGAGATCCGCACGTGCGCCCGGTACCAGCCGACACCGCCGGGCAGATAGCCGGTGCCGCTCGAGTGCGCCGGCGAGAACTCCTGCTCGATGCTCCAGTCGTGCGGCACGGCGACGCCGCGCCACGACGCGTCGTCGTAGCCCTTCGCCGCGGCTCCCGGGTCGTCGGCGAGCGCGAAGAGCCACCGGCTGATCGGAACTGTCTGCATGTGAACCTATTCCTCGTCTGATTCCTCGACCGTGACCGGCTGAGGTGCGTAGGTGTCGAACACCCGGGTGAACAGGACGCCGGTCAGGAAGGCGATCGCGGCGAAGCCGATCGCAAGCCAGAGCAGTCCGTACGCCGTCACCGCCGGGGAGAAGACGGTGACGACGATGGCGAGCCCGATGATCGCCAGGCTCATGATCGCCACGAGCGGATGCCGCCACGACAGCAGCCGCGCGTTGCGCAGCACCTCCCGGATGGTGCCCTCGAAGTTGGCGAGGTAGGGGAAGACGAACAGCAGGTTCAGCGCGAACGCGAACGCCACCAGGTACCACACCACCAGCAGGATGAGCTGCGCCCCCGCATCCAGCGAGCCGCCGGTGAGGACGACGTACCAGGCGCCGAGGGCGACCGTCACCAGAATGACGAGAAGCCCGAGCAGCGTCGCCTGGCGGAAGTTCTGCCGGAAGGATCGGAAGTAGTCGCGTGTGACCGCGTCGCACTGGCCGCGCACGATCCGCATCGCGGTGAAGTTCAGCGCCGTCAGGGCGGCGCCGAGCGTGACGATCGGGATCGCTGTCGCGATGAACACGAGGTTCAGGATCATCAGGTCCGCGACGCGGGTCAGGAACCGCATCGCTGCGGAGTCCGGGGCGAAGATGCCGCTCATTCGTACTTCCTCTTCAGATCGGTCGGGCGGGCCCACGCAGTGCGGACCCGCCCGACCGTGTCGATCCGATCGCTCGGGCTACTCGGCCCAGGCGTCGATGTCGGCCTGGATCGAGGCACGGGCGTCCTCGTAGCCGGCATCCATCAGCGCCTGCCGCATCTCGGCGATCGCTGCGGCCGGGTCATCGAACTTGCCGTACTCCAGCTGCGGAAGGTACTGCGAGAGCACACCGCCCATCGCCGCCAGCGTCGGGTCGATGGCGTCCTTGTTCAGCAGCAGGGTCGAGTACGGGTAGTCCTCGGCCACCTCATCCAGCCCGGCGTAGATCTCCTTCGTCGTGGGCGCGTCGGTGACCTTCGTCAGCTCGAGCTCGTCCATGCGGCCGGCCCAGAAGTTCGAGCCCAGCGCATCGGTCGACGAGTCGTAGCCGTCGGGGTAGCCGAGCTTGCCGTCGTCGGTGATGACGTAGTCGGTGCCCTCGATGCCGTAGTTGATGAGGCGGTACGACTCCTCGTCGTTGCGGAGGAGGTCATAGACCTCGAGGGCCTTCTCGGGGTGCTGCGAGTTCGCGCTCACGGCCATCGCGCCGTGAGTGAGGATGTCCTTGAAGACGTTACCGTTCTCCTGGCCCCAGTAGAAGAACTTCGGGTCGGAGCCCTCCTGCTTCTTCGACAGGTTGTCGTAGATCTGGCCGATGAACGTCTGCGTGTGGTGCTGGTCGGCTCCCGACAGGCCGGCATAGAACTCCTCGCGCGTGTCGCCGTCGTAGTTCAGCGCATCCTCACGCCAGACACCGATGTCGTTCCATTCCTTGGCGAGCTCGGCGGCCTCGAGCAGCTCGTCGCCCTCCATGAACCACGAGGTGACCGTCTCGGGGTCCGAGGCGCTCATCTGGAACGGGTAGTAGTTGCCCGAGCTGATCTGCTGGAGGTTCTGCAGGTCGGTGTGGCCCTGCATGTAACCCTGCAGCGCGGCCTGGTTGTCGCCGGCGACATCCCACGGGTAGGCCTCCGGCACGTTGTCCTTGACCCACTGGAAGTACGTCGTGAAGTCCTCGAACTTCGTGATGTCGCCGTTCGCGAACCCGGCCTGCGTGGCCCAGTCGCCCCGGTAGAAGAAGCCGTGGTTCGTGTACTGGGTGAAGTTGTCCTCCGGGATGAAGTAGATCTGCCCGTCGTCCAGCTTCGTGAGGTCCCAGTGGCCGTCGGCGTCGACCTGTTCCCACGTCTTCGGGGCGTGCTCCTGGAGCATCTCCTCGGTGAGGGGCAGGAAGGCGCCCTTCTCCGCGTTCTCCCACGCGAAGAGCCAGTCGGTCGCCGTCGTGATCAGGTCGACATTGGAGTCGCCCGACAGCAGCTGCAGGTTGTACTGCGTCTGCCAGTCGGCCCACTCGACGTAGAAGAGATCGAGGGTCGCGTTCGCCTCCTCGGTGAGGCGCTCGTTCAGCTTGTCGAGCATCGCCTCGAGACGCCCGTTCGTGGGCTTGTCGCCGAGCACGAGCATCGTGATCTCGGTGGGCTTGCCGTCGTCGTCAGCCGGCCCGGTACAGCCGGCGAGGGCGGTCGCGCCCAGGCCGAGAACGACCAGCGCCGCTCCTGCCTTGAAGAGTTTCCTTGCCATGTGAGGCTCCTTCGGCTCTCATTACTCGGTGATTGCAGTGGTGTGTGCGCGCCTCAGGGAGGCGTTTCGGGGGGAGCGACCGGGCTTCGGCGACCGGCCGCACGACGTCAGCAGTGCGGGTCAGCCCTTGACGGCACCGACCGTGATGCCGCTGACGAAGTATTTCTGGACGAAGGGGTAGGCGAACAGGATCGGGACCGTCGCCACGACCGCACTCGCCATCTTCAGCGTGTTGCTCGGCAGGTCGGTGATGCTCACGTTCGAGCCGGCGACCGAGTTACGCAGGGCGTTGGCCGTGTTGATCACGTTGTAGAGGTAGTACTGCAGCGGCTTGAACTCGACCGTGCTGCCCAGGTAGAGCGACGACAGGTACCACTCGTTCCAGTAGCCGAGGGCGAGGAAGAGGCCGACGGTCGCGAGCGCGGGCTTCATCATCGGCAGCGCGAGCTGGACGAAGATCCGGAAGTCGCCGGCGCCGTCGATCTTGCCGGACTCGATGATCTCGTAGGGGATGGTGCGCATGAAGTTCTTCATCAGGATGATGAGCCACGGCGTCATGAGGAGGGGCAGGAACACGGCCAGGTAGTTGCCCCGCAGCCCCAGGTCGCGGCCGATCCAGAGGAACGTCGGGGCCAGGCCGGCCGAGAAGAGGGTCGTGAAGTAGATGAAGAACGCGATGTAGTTGCGCAGCCGGAAATCCTGCCGGTAGAGCGCGAACCCGGTCATCGCGATGATGAACAGGCCGATCGCGGTGCCGGCGACGGTCATCACGATGGTGACGACGTACGAGCCGATGATCTGCCGCGGCGCCCGGAAGATGTACTCGTAGGCGGTGAACGAGAACCCCTTCGGCAGCAGGCCGAAGCCGCTCTTCATGATCTCCGACTCGCTCGAGAACGAGGCCGAGACGATCATGATGAAGGGCAGTAGGCAGAAGAGCACGAACACCGAGATCGACACGTACGAGACGCCCCGGATGACGTAGTCGCTGCGGTCGAGTCGGATGCGACGCGTGCGCTCGGCGGCGACGGCCTTTCGCTTGCGGGCGGTCTTGCCGAGCGTCTCGGTCACGGCCACCGCGCCGATGTCAGAAGAGAGCATAATCAGGGTTCATCCTCCGGACGATCCAGTTCGCCGTCATCACGATCGCGAAGCCGAACAGCGATTGATACAGGCCCACCGCGGTGGACGTCGTGAAGTTGTTCTGCGCCATCACCATGCGGTAGACCGAGGTCTCGATGATGTCCGTCGTGGGGAAGAGCGCGGCGTTGTTGCCGACCAGGTTCCAGAAGAGCCCGAAGTTGCCGTGCATGATGCCCCCCAGCGAGAACAGCAGCAGGATCACGAAGATCGGCTTGAGACTCGGCAGGATGACGTAGCGGATGCGCTGCCACGCCGATCCGCCGTCGATCGCGGCCGCCTCGAACAGCACCCTGTCGATGCCCATGATCGCCGCGAAGTACACGATGGTGCCGTAGCCGGTGCTCTGCCAGAGATGCACCAGCGTGATGATGAACGGCCACGCGCCGGGGCTGCTGTAGACCTTGACCGGATCGCCGCCGGTCTGCTCGAGGAAGCCGTTGAGCGCGCCGTTGTCGTAGTTCAGCAGGTTGAACGCGATGACGCCGACGAGCACGACCGAGATGAAGTACGGCAGGAACATCACGCTCTGGCTGATCTTCTTGAAGTACTTCAGCCGCACCTCGTTGAGCATCACCGCGAAGGCGATCGCGAGGATGTTCCCCAGCACGATGAAGGCGAGGTTGTAGAGGATCGTGTTCCGCGTGAGCAGCCACAGCTGGCCGGACTTGATCAGGAACTCGAAGTTCTTGAAGCCGACGAACGGGCTGCCGAAGATGCCGTCGCGGTAGTTGAAGTTCGTGAACGCGATCCAGATGCCGGGCAGCGGCGCGTAGTTGAAGACCAGGAAGAACGCGATGGCAGGAACGCACATCAGCAGGAGCATCCTGCTCCCGGTGAGCTTCCGCCACCGCGACCGCTGTCGCTGGGGCACGACTTTCACAGACATCCGTCCGCCTCTTCGCGTTCGTGAAGTCGCCTCGTCGCGACTCGTCTGCCAGTTAACCTAACCATCGATATAACTCGGCGCGCCTCACGGTACAGCCCGGGTCGGGCCGACGCAAGCACGAGTTCGCGTCTGTGGAAAACCCGTTCGCGCACGCATGCGCACGGGCGTCCGGCCGCCTCGTCGGCGCGCCCGGGCGGCCCAGGATGGGCTTCGCAGTGGCGTCAGACGGTACGGAGAAGCCCGCTGCTGCCCATCAGCCGCACGGGCACCAGCCGGATCGCGACGCGGGACGGATTGACGCGCGGCCGGCGGTAGCGCTGCGCATAGAGCTCGACGGCGAGGGCGACCTCGTCCGGGTCGTCATGCACGGTAGCGGTCGCGGGGAAAGCGAGCCAGCGGGCGCCGTCCACCTGGCTGACGGTGGCGGTCGTGTCCCGCAGGACGTTGCGCACCTTCTGGGACTCGCGCGACGTGATGATGCGCAGCACGCCCTCGTGCAGGGTGAAGCCCACGGGCACCGCATGGATGCCGCCCCACGGCGCCATCGTGGAGAGCGTGGCGATGTGCCGCTCGCGGACGAACGCCTCGCCCGCCTCCGACAGTTCCCGCACCCTGCCACGTTAGTCGCCGCGCGGCGGGCCGGCGGTCAGTGCGGAGCGATCGGCGCCCAGCCTTCGCCGCATGCGCCCCCGTCGGTCACCTCCGCGATCACGACCTCGCTGCCGTCGAGACGGAGCAGGGGGTTGTAGAACCGCGAGATCTCCACGCTGTCGACCGGCACGTAGTGGAAGATGAGCGACCGGCGGAAGCGATCGGCCGACCGGTTCGGTCCTGAGCCATGGACCATGCTGCCGTGGAAGAAGAGCACGTCGCCGGCGGCGAGCTCCGTCTGCACCGCTTCGAACCCCTCGGGCAGCGTGATCTCGGTGCTCGTGAACGACTCCTCCGGGTCCGCCTCGCCCGGGCAGACGATCTCGTACCGATGCGAGCCGGGCACCATCTTCAGCCCGCCGTTCTCGCCGTCGCAGTCGTCGATCGCGACCCACGCCGCGATGCAGGTCTCGGGGTGGGCCTGCAGGAAGATGTTGTCCTGATGCAGCGCCTGCCCGCGCGCGGTCGGCGGCTTGAAGTAGAACATGGACTGCGCGGCGTGCACCGGCCCCACCATGTCGGTCACGGGTCCGACGATGCGCGGGTCCAGCATCCACCGCCGTGCCAGGCGACCGATCTCGAGGTCGGTGCGACGGTGCGGGTGGATGAACCGGGGGAACCGCGCGAGAACGTCGTCGGCGGAGATGTTGTCGTCGTGCCCGATCGTGCGATCGCGCTCGACCTGCTCCATGAAGACGTCGCGGATCTCGGCGACCTCCGTCGGGCTGAGGAGCGCGCGGACGTGCACGACGCCGTGCTCCGCGTAGTCGAGGGCGAGATCGAGGGCCGGGGTGGTCGTGAGGGACATGGCTGCAACTCTTCTCCGCAGCCACCGCCGACACCATGGGATGATCGGGCGATGACATGGACAATCCTGCTATGACTGCGACCGCGCCTCCTCGTCGCGAGACGCCGCATCCGCACGTCGTGCGTGTCGTGGCGGGGCTCTTCGCCGAGGGTGGCGAGTACACGACGTGGCGCGAGCGCGGCACCTCGGACTGGCTTCTCATCCACACCATCGCGGGGTCCGGCCGTGTGGCCGGCCCCACGGGCGCGGTCGTCACCGCAGCGGGCGACACGGTACTGCTGCGACCACATCAGCGGCACGACTACGGCACCACGGCGACGTCGTGGTCGCTCGCGTATGCGCATTTCCACCCGCGCGCCGAGTGGTCGCCGCTTCTCGAATGGCCGACTCAGGCGGGAGGCGTCGGCGTCGTGCACGCCCAGGGCGAGGTGCGCCCGCGGATCCTGGCGTCCCTTCGCGCGTGTGCGCGGTCGTCGGCGGGGTCGCTCCCCCAGTCGGAGCTGTTCGCGATGAACGCCCTCGAGACGGCGCTGCTGTGGCTCGACACGCAGAACCCGCTGCGCGGCCGCATGGACGAACGGCTCATGCGCGTGGTCGAGCACATCGGCGCGGACCTTGCCGGCGATCTGGGCGTGGCGACGCTCGCCCGGATCGCGACCCTGTCGCCGTCGAGGCTCACGCACCTGTTCACGGCGACGCTCGGCATGCCGCCCCAGCAGTACGTGGAGCGCGAGAGGCTGACCCGCGCCGCGCACCTGCTGACATCGACCGATCGCGCCGTCGGCGAGATCGCGCGGGACGTCGGCTGGGACGATCCCCTGTACTTCTCACGACGCTTCTCGGCGCTCCACGGCCTCAGCCCGACGGCCTATCGGCGGGGGCGTTCGGCACCTGCCGGCGCCCGGGATCGGCGCGACGTCTGAGGAACGGGCGGCCCCGCCGAACACCGGCCTGACGGGAACGGATGCCGCGGGTCTATCGTTCTCGCATGACGACGACTCCGCCCGGGTGGTACGACGACGGCCATGGCGCCATGCGGTGGTGGGACGGCGCCCGGTGGACCGAGCACGTCGCCGCGCCCGACCCGGTGCCGGCGGAACCCGCTTTCGACCCGCACGCGCTCGCCACCGACGCGTCGGCCGTGCACGATCCGGCGCCTCCGCCCGACGCTACGGCCTCGGTCGCCCCCGGCGAAGGGTACGCAGACGCGGGTGGGGCGCCCGCCGTGGCGACCGCCACGCCCCCGGCACCTGCCGCTCCTCCCGCACCGGCGAAGTCCAAGCTGTGGATCGTGTGGGTGGTCCTCGGCGTCGTCGTGCTCGGCATCCTCATCCTCGGGGCGGTCCTGCTCTCCCGGATCCTGGCCGCCGGTATCGGGCAGGTCGGACTGTCGGGCGATGGCGGGCCGGCCGACGCCGATCAGCAGGCCGCCGTCGCGGCGGTCGAGCTGTACGACGACGCGTGGCAGGACGCCGATTGCGACGCCTACATGGCATCGACGACGGAGGGTTTCCGCACGGAGTCGGGGCTCACCGACTGCTCGGCCTTCGAGAGCGAGGCCGAGGCGTTCGGGTCCGCGGTCGAGGACTACGAGGTCGAGGTCACCGACGTCCGGCAGGAGGAGGACGCGATCGTCGTCACCACCACCGAGACCTATACGGCCCTGGTCGACGACAACGGCGAGCCGCTCGACGAGCCGACCGACGACTCGATCGACTGGGTGTACACCGTCGTCTCCGACGGCGACGACTGGGTCATCGACGACATGCAGTAGATCCGACGCCCGCATGACGGTGGGGCGGCCCGTCGGAGCCGCCTGCATCGGTTGTGGATCAGTTGATGCCCTCGCCGCCGTGAGGGGCTAGGCTCCGGCCATGGGGAGCTCTGGGGGCTCGTCCGGCAGCGGCGGTAGCCGCGCCCGACGGCCCGTCGACACCGTCGGCGGTCACACCGCCGACGACGAACGGGGTCCGGCACCACGACGGTCCCGGTCGCGACATCGGCGGGTCGGCGCGGCGCTGCTGACGATCATCGTCGGCGCGGCCGCCATCACCTCGTTCCCCGCCATGGCGACCGCCTCGACCTCGCCGCCCGACGTGCCCCTGGCCGCCGCGCCGTCTCCGTCGCCCTCGCACGCCGGCGGCAATGAGGCCGACGCCATGAGCGTCGTCGCCGGGTACGAACAGGCCTTCGCCGAAGAGGACTGCGACCTGTTCGTGACGGCGACGACCACCGCGTACCGCGAGCGCATCGGCCTGACGGACTGCGGAGTCTTCGCCCAGTCCGCCGCCGGCCGCGCCCAGGTCCTGGAATCGCTCGAGGTGACGCCGATCTCGGTCAGTGGCACCGGCCGGGGAACGATCGCCGCACGGGTGCACACCGAGGCTCGGAGTCACATCGACGAGAACGGTCAGCCCGTCGCCACTCCGGTCTCGCTGGAGGCCGACGTTCGGTATCACCTGGTCCGCGCCGACGGCGCGTGGAAGGTCGATGCCGTCCACGACGTCACAGGCGGTCGCATCGAGGGCCAGCTGACCGCCGACGAGAAGCAGGCGGTCGCCCGGACGATGTCCGACTGGAGGGCGGCGTATTCGTCCGGGGACTGCGCCGCTCTAGAGGCATCGACGACCGCGGGCTATCGCGAACTCATGGCCTGGACGGACTGCCCCGCCTTCGAGCAGTACATCAGCGATCAGAATGCCTACTGCCCGATGGACGTCCACCCGGAGGACATCCGGTTCCGCACCAACGTCGATCCGCATCTGGGCGAGATCATCGTCGACGTCGTCGAGGTGTGCACGCTCGACGTCGACGAGTTCGGCGCTCCGCTCGATCCGCCGTACGAGGCGGGTGCGCCGTATCGCTACCACCTGGTGGACGAGGACGGCATCTGGCGGATCGCCGAGGGCGAGAACGGGGCGGCGGCGGAGGACGAGCCGTCGAACGCGAACGAACGGGCGGCGATCGAGACCATGCGCGCGTACAACGACGCGTGGCTCGAGGTCGACTGCGACGCGTATCTGGCGACGACGACTGCGTCCTTCCGCACGGCGCTGAACTCCAGCGGCTGCGCGGCCTTCGGCCCCGCGTCGCGCTCGTACAGCGAGTCCGTCGCGAACTTCGCCATGACCGCCACCGACATCGAGCGGCCCTCCGCGAACACGTTCGAGATCAAGTCCCACGAGACGTACGACTCGCTGACGGATGCCGACGGCCAGGTGATGGACGCGCCTATCCCGATCGACGAGTACTGGGTCTACACCCTCGTCCTGGTGGACGGCACGTGGGTGATCACCGACGTCGTCATGCTGCTGTGACGCCGGCGCCGGCGCCGTCACAGTATGTCGTCGTACCCCTGCGTGCGGCCGACCTCGTCGCGTGACATGGGCGTGTCGCCGCGGGGGACGAGGCGATGCGCCTGAGCGACGATGGCCTGGACGGCGCGGTGATCGACGAGTTCGTCGTCCGCGGTCGAGTGGGTCTCGGCATTCACGCGCGTCTGCCAGCCGATCGTGAGCATCGCCTGCTCGACTCCTCCGTGAGGAGCGCGATAGGGGATCTCCACGACGTCGACGCGCTGCTCGTTCGAGAGCGCGACCCCGAGTCGTACCACGGCGTCGGCGATCCGATCGCCCGTCAGGTAGGTCCCCGTCCCGTTCGTCAAGAGCTTCATGTGTGCACCCGGCCTTCATCGAGAGCGCCGGGGTCCGGGGCGCGCGGCCAGTATACGCTCGGCGCTGAAGGGGTGTCAGCGGGGGCTGCCGTCGCCGGTCGGGTCGGCGATGCGGAGCTCGCGATCGACCAGGCGGGCTGCGACACTGCTCAGCGGCAGCTGATTGCGGCGGGCGTACGAGCGGATGATCTGGAACGCGTCGTCGATCGGCACGCCGTTCGTGAAGGACACGACACCCTTGGCCTGCTCGATGACGATCCGCGACTGCAGAGCCTGCTGCAGCTGGCTGGCGAGCAGCTCGGACTCCCGCAAAGAGCGCTCGTGGAGGATGCCGATCGTCGCGACGTCGGCGAAGGCTCGCGCCGCGACGACATCGAAGTCGTCCGGGGGCCCTTCCTCCTCGCGAAGCAGATTGAGTGCCCCGATCGTGGTGTCACGAAGGCGCAGCGGCACGGCATCCGTCGCGCCGAAGCCGTGCGCGGTTGCGCTGTCGCGGAAGGCGCCCCACTCCTCCGAGACGGACGGGATCGAGGCCACCGACACGGCGGCTCCGGTGCGATAGCACTCGATGCACGGGCCGGCCTGCGCGCCCAGCTGCATGAGCTCCACCAGGCGGCTGGCCTCGCTCGTCGAGGCGACCACCTGCAGATCGCCCTCCTCATCGGCGAGCAGGATGCCGGCGGCCGAGATTCCGAGCACCTCATGGCAGGCATCCACCAGCAGCTGCAGCAGATCGACGACGTCGTAGTCGTCGACCATCGTGTCGGCGAGCATGGCGAAGGTCTGGAGGATCCGGCTGTCGCGTGATGTCTTCGTCATGACTCGACCTCGATCCTGTCGTCGCGCCGTGTGAAGCGCACGCGCCCCGCGACGACGTCTTCCGCGACATCCGTCATGAACCTGCCGGTGGCGAACGCCTGGCCTTGGATCACGAGACGAGCGTCGTCGGGCGACAGGTCGAGCTGGGCGAGGACGACGCCGGTCGCCTGATGCACGACGCGTCGCGAAAGCGGCTGCTGAACGCTCTCATCGCGGGCGTGCTCATCGAGCGCCAGCCGCAGGACGTGCCGGCTGATCACGTACGCCAGCGCCGAGGCTCGCTGCTCGTGATCCGGGTTGAGGGCCGTCGGCTCACGCGAGTACAGGTCGATGGCGCCGATGCGCAGGGCGCCGACCAGCAGTGGGAACGCGAACAGGGAGCTGATCTCCTCGCCCTCGAGAGCGCCGACGAAGGCGGGCCACCGCTCGCGACCCTCCATCTGAAGGGATGCCGCGGCCACCGGACGCGCACTGCGCAAGGCATCCCAACACGGGCCTTCACCGAGATCGAACTGCAGCTCATCGAGGCGGGCGGCCCGGTCGTCGGTCGCCGACAGGGTCTCGCTTCCGAAGACGTCGCCGAGGGTCGACACCGACGCGCCCGTGACGGGGAGGAACTCCACGAAGGCGACACTGAAATCCTCGGGCCGACCGCCGGACTGCTCGAGGTGCGCCAGCGCCGCGGCGAAGTTGCTGTTCATCATCTCTCCTTCCCTCACGCTACCCGCGCGAGGCGGGCCTGCCCAGCGGCCGGCGTCCAGAGGGGGCGCGAAAAGCCCCGATCGGGTGCATCCTGGCTTCAGGCGCATCGTGGGCCGGAGAGGGGACTCGCTTCCGGCCTGTCACCCTGACCTCAGCACCGGAGGCGTCATGGGCAAGTTCATCTACGAGGGGACGATCAAGGTCGACTTCGACGACCGCGTCCTGGCACATCTCATGGTGGTCATCAGCGCGAAGCTGCGGCGCGGCGAGTCCTTCTCCTTCAGTTGGAAGGACGATCCCAGCATCGGCAACGGTCGCATGACCGTCTGGATCCACCCCCACGCCGCGCTCGTCTACAAGTTCTACGGCAGCCGACCGCCACCGATCAACCGGGCGTGGGTGGAGGCGCTCATCTACACGGCCAACTCGACGACCGGTCTGCACATCGTTCCCGAACCACCCGACCGCAGCGACGACTCGACCCCCTGGCACCACGAGCACTGAGGCACGCAGGGACCGGAGACCTTTGGGACGCCGGAGGGCTGAGAAGAAGGCATCGCGATAGCACGCGCCCCCACGCGGTGCAACGGCGTGGGCAGGACCGCGATCCCCCGGCACGCTGGAGGACATGGTGTTCCTCGGATATCACGCGTCCCACGAGCAACTGCCCCCGTCGACCCTGCTCGCCGCTGTCCAGGAGGCGGAGCGGGCCGGCTTCGACGGTGCGATGTGCTCCGACCACCTCGCACCGTGGGGACTCGCGCAGGGCGAGTCCGGCTTCGCCTGGAGCTGGCTCGGCGCGGCCCTCGCCACGACGTCGCTCCCGATGGGCATGGTGTCCGCCCCCGGCCAGCGGTACCACCCGGTCATCGCCGCCCAGGCGCTCGCCACGCTCGCGGAGATGTTCGAGGGCCGCTTCTGGTGCGCGCTCGGCTCGGGCGAGGCCCTCAACGAGCACGTCACCGGAGACGACTGGCCGGCCAAGCCCGAGCGGCAGGACCGCCTGGTGCAGGCCGCCGACGTCATGCGACGGCTCATCGCCGGCGAGCGGGTGACGCACGACGGGGCGTTCCAGGTGCACGACGCGCGCGTCTGGTCGCGCCCGAAGAAGCCGGCGCCGCTGCGCGCCGCCGCGGCCTCGGCGGAGACGGCGGAATGGGCCGCCTCCTGGGCCGACGGCGTCGTGACGGTGGGTCATGACGTGGAGACCGTGGGACGCATCCTGTCGGCATACCGGGATGCCGGCGGCACGGGTCCGTGCGCGGTGCAGGTGCACGTGAGCCTCGCCGACTCCCACTCCGAAGCGCTGCGGACGGCGGCTGACCAGTGGCGCCAGGCGACTGTCGACCCCGCCCTGATGTGGGAGCTCATGCAGCCGGAGGACTTCGACCGGCTCGCCGACCCCGACGACAGAGAGGCGCTGGAGCGCGGCATCCTCATCTCGGCCGACGAGCGCGATGTCGCCGAACGACTCGGCGCGCTGGTCGACGCCGGCGCCGACGAACTCTTCCTCCATCCCGTCGGGAAGGACCAGAGCTCCTTCTTGGCGCGGGCGCGAGATGGCCTCCTGGGCGCGATCAGGGAGCACGCGTGAAGTCCTGATACCGGTGTCAATCCCCTCCCGTGAGCTCCAGCTCGAGCGGGAGTATCTGGGATCAGGAAGGAGTGCGCGATGGATGACTTCACCCCGGAGGAGGCCGGCCCGCGCCGCGGCGAAGCGGTGGTGTTCTGGTCGTGGATCACGGTCCTCGCCGTCGGCCTCGCATACATGATCACGATTCCCCTGGTCGGACGGTGAGTCATGCGCCCGCTTCGCGACAACGCTCTCAGCCTCGTGTTCGGAGGCCTGTTCGTGCTCGCACTCGTCGGGCAGTCCGTGGCCGGCTGGTTCGAGAACAACGAGCAGCTTGCACAGCACGGGATGCCGCCGGAGGCGTTCGGAGCCTTCCTGACGTCGTCGGAGTTCGTCGTCGATGTCGCCGAGAACTGGCAGTCGGAGTTCCTGCAGTTCTTCCTCTTCATCGCGGCGACGATCTGGTTCGTGCAGCGCGGGTCGCCGGAGTCGAAGAAGCCCGGTGACGAGGGTCCCGGCAGCGACGAGGAGCAGATGGTCGGCGAGCACGCGCAACCCGACTCCCCCTCGTGGGCACGGGCTCGCGGCATCCGTCAGACGATCTTCTCCAACTCGCTGCTGCTCGTGATGGGAACGGTCTTCACGCTGTCGTGGCTGGCCCAGTCCCTGGCAGGCAACGTCGTGATGAACTCGGAGAACGCCGAGCACGGACAGCCGCCCATACCGTGGGTGGAATATGTGGGTTCGCCCGATTTCTGGAACCGTACGCTGCAGAACTGGCAGTCGGAGTTCCTGGCCGTCGGCGCCATGATCGCGCTGTCGATCTTCCTGCGTCAGCGCGGCTCGAGCGAGTCCAAGCCGGTCGGCCTTCCTCACCACGCCACCGCGACCGAGAGCGAGTAGGCGCGCGCCCGCACAGCGGAACGGGGTCGACAGCGCACGCGCCGTCGACCCCGTTCCTGCGTCTGACTAGACGCCGGTCCGCCGCTTGTTGTAGACGTCGAACGCGACGGCGAGCAGGAGCACCAGGCCCTTCACGGCCTGCTGCCATTCGATGCCGATGCCCATGATCGACATGCCGTTGTTGAGCACGCCGATGATGAGGCCACCGATGATCGCACCGCCGATCGTGCCCACGCCACCCTGGACGGCCGCACCGCCGATGAACGCGGCCGAGATCGCCTCGAGCTCGAATCCGTCACCGGCCTTGGGGCCGGCGAGGTTCAGCCGCGCCGTGAAGATGAGGCCCGCGAGCGCGGCGAGGAAGCCCATGTTGACGAAGAGCCAGAAGTCCACCCGGCGCGTCTTGATGCCGGAGAGCTCTGCGGCGTGGCGGTTGCCGCCGATCGCGTAGATGTGGCGCCCGAACACCGTGCGGTTCATGACCACGCTGTAGACCAGGATCAGGATCGCCAGGATGATCAGCGTGACGGGGATGCCCTTGTACGAGGCCAGCGCCCACGTGAACCAGCCGATGACGGCCGCCACGAGCACCAGCTTGACGATGAACCACGTGAACGGCTCGACCTCCTGCCCGTACTTGCGACGACCCGCGCGGGTGCGGACCTGCTGCACCGCGAGGGCGACGATCCCGACGGCGCCGATGAGCAGGGTGAACACGTCCGGATCGGTCTCGCCGAAGATCCCCGAGAGGAAGCCGTTGCCGAGAGCGCGGTACTCGCCGGGGAACGAGCCGATGTTCTGGTTCTGCAGCACGACCAGCGCGAGCCCGCGGAAGATGAGCATGCCTGCGAGCGTGACGATGAAGGCGGGGATTCCGGCGAAGGCCACCCAGAAGCCCTGCCACGCGCCCACCAGGGCACCGATCACGAGCGAGAGGATCACCGACAGCCACCACGGGAGTCCCCACTGGACGGCGAACACGCCCGAGCAGGCGCCGACGAACGCGGCGACGGAGCCGACGGACAGGTCGATGTGACCCGCGATGATCACCATGACCATGCCGATGGCGAGAACAAGGATGTACCCGTTCTGCACGACAAGGTTCGAGATGTTCTGCGGGCGGAGGATGATGCCGTTCGTCAGGATCGCGAACAGCGCGACGACGGCGATCAGCGCGATGAAGATGCCGTTCTTGCCGAGGTCGGAGAGGACGTGACTGAGCCAGTTGGTGAACTTGTTCTCAGTGGGGTTGATGCCGGCACCGACAGCGGTGCTGCTCGTCGAGGGGTTGTTGTCTGACATGTGCGGTGTCTCCTGCGCGCGGGTCAGCGCGGCTTCTCCATGGTCATCAGCTTGAGGACGGATTCGGGGGTGGCGTCTTCCACCGGCAGCTCGCCGGTGATCCGGCCCTCCGACAGCGCGTAGACGCGGTCGGAGATGCCGAGCAGCTCGGGCAGCTCGGAGGAGATCACGATGATCCCCTTCCCGGATGCCGCGAGCTTGTTGATGATCGTGTAGATCTCGTACTTGGCGCCGACGTCGATTCCTCGCGTCGGCTCATCCAGGATCAGGACGTCGGGATCCGAGTAGATCCACTTCGACAGCACGACCTTCTGCTGGTTGCCGCCGGACAGCTTGCCCGTCTTGACGAGCACGTTCGGCGCCTTGATGTTCATGCTCTTGCGGAACTCGTTGGCGACCTTGTACTCCTCGTTGTCGTCGACGAGGCCACCCTTGGTGAGCCGGCCGAGAGACGCCATCGAGATGTTCCGCTTGATGTCCTCGATGAGGTTCAGGCCGTACGTCTTGCGGTCCTCGGTCGCATAGGCGAGGCCGTTCTGAATGGCCTCGGCGACTGTGCGCGTCTTGATCTCCTTGCCGCGCATGAAGACCCTGCCCGAGATGCGGCTGCCGTACGAGTGGCCGAAGAGGCTCATCGCGAACTCCGTGCGCCCGGCGCCCATGAGGCCGGCGATGCCGACGATCTCGCCGGCGCGCACGGTGAGCGAGACGTTGTCGACGACGACGCGCGAGGGATCCTGGGGGTGGTGGGCCGTCCACTCTTCGACGCGCAGCAGCTCCTCGCCGATCTGCGGCTCGTGGTCGGGGTAGCGGTGCTCGAGATCGCGACCCACCATGTCCTTGATGATGCGGTCTTCGGTCACGTCGAGCTTCGCGATCGTCTCGATCGTCTTGCCGTCGCGGATCACGGTGACCGTGTCGGCGACCTTCTTGATCTCGTTCAGCTTGTGGCTGATGATGATCGACGTGATGCCCTGCTCCCGGAGGCTCAGGATGAGGTTGAGCAGGTGGTCGGAGTCCTCGTCGTTGAGCGCGGCGGTCGGCTCGTCGAGGATGAGGAGCTTGACCTCCTTCGACAGCGCCTTCGCGATCTCGACCAGCTGCTGCTTGCCGACGCCGATCTGATTGATCTTCGTCGTCGGGTTGTCGCGGAGGCCGACGCGCTTGAGCAGCTCCCCTGCCTCGAAGTTCGTCTTGTTCCAGTCGATCAGGCCGCCGGTCTTGCGCTCGTTGTTGAGGAAGATGTTCTCGGCGATCGAGAGGTAGGGGCTCAGCGCGAGCTCCTGGTGGATGATGACGATGCCCTTCGCCTCGCTGTCGTTGAGGTTCTTGAACTCGACCTCATCGCCCGCGTAGACGATCTGACCGTCGTAGGTGCCGTACGGGTAGACGCCCGACAGGACTTTCATGAGTGTGGACTTGCCGGCGCCGTTCTCGCCGCAGATCGCATGGATCTCGCCGCGCTGCACCTCGAAGTTGACGTTCGAGAGAGCCTTGACGCCGGGAAAGGTCTTGGTGATGCCGCGCATCTCGAGAATCGTGTTGGTCACGTTTCGCCGACTTCCTCGTGGGGCTGACAGGGGGGATCGTGGTGGTGTCGGCGGCGGCGGGCTCGTGTCCCGCCGCCGCCGAGAATCGCTCCGGACCGGAGTGCTCGGCTCAGAGGCCGAGGTCCTCCTTGGTCCAGTAGCCCGAGTCGACGAGGGTCGACTCGACGTTGTCCTTGACGACCGGGACCGGCGCCAGCAGGTACGACGGGACGACCTTCACGTCGTTGTCGTACGTGTCGGTGTCGTTGACCTCCGGCTCGTCGCCGTTCAGCAGCGCGACAGCCATGCCCGCCGCGACCTTCGCCAGCTCGCGGGTGTCCTTGAAGATGGTCGCGTACTGCTCACCCGACAGGATCGCCTTGACCGAGTCGACCTCGGCGTCCTGACCGGAGATGATCGGCCAGTCCTCGCCGACCGTGTAGCCGGCGTCGGTGAGCGCCGAGATGATGCCGCGCGAGATGCCGTCATAGGGCGAGAGCACCGCGTCGACCTGCGTGCCGTCCGAGTAGTTGGCCGTGAGGATGTCCTCCATGCGGCTCTGGGCGGTCTCGCCGTCCCAGCGCAGCGTCGCCGCCTGCTCGATGTCGGTCTGGTCCGACTTCACGACGAGCGTGCCGTCGTCGATCAGCGGCTGCAGCACGTCCATCGCGCCGTCGAAGAAGAAGAATGCGTTGTTGTCGTCCAGCGAGCCGGCGAACAGCTCGATGTTGAACGGGCCGGTGGGGGCGCCCTCGATCGGCGTGCCGTCCAGCTCCGTGAGGCCCAGTCCGTTCAGCAGCGTCCACGCCTGCTGCTGCCCGACCAGGAAGTTGTCGAACGTCGCGTAGTAGTCCACGTTCTCGGTGCCCTTGATGAGGCGGTCGTACGCGATGACCGGGATGTCGGCGTCCGCGGCCGTCTGCAGCACCTCCGACAGCGTCGTGCCGTCGATCGATGCCACGATGAGCGCCTCGGCGCCCTTCGTGATCATGTTCTCGATCTGCGAGACCTGGGTGGGGATGTCGTCCTCCGCGTACTGCAGGTCGACCGAGTAGCCCTCTTCCTCGAGCGCGGCCTTGACGGCGTCGCCGTCCTGGATCCAGCGCTCCGAGCTCTTCGTCGGCATCGCGACGCCGATCAGCCCGCCGTCGCCGCTGCCGCTGCCGTCGCCTGTCGCTCCGGCTCCGCCTGCGCAGCCGGACAACAGCAGGGCTCCCGCCGCAACCGCGGCGAACACCAACTTCTTCGCTTTCACTGTGATTCCTTTCATCGTGACGTCTTCGTCTTGGAGCGATATTCAGTTGTCGACTTCGAAGTTCTGGGTGCGGATGCCGCAGCGTGCGGTCGTGCGGCCTCGCCGCTCCCCGCCTGACGGATCTCGTAGAGGCGGTCGATCACGTCGGATGCCAACGGCTCGACAGGGCCCTGCGCACGTGCGAGGTGCACGATCCGGGCGACCTCCTCGGTGAAGGCCGCGAGCGTCACGGCTTCCTCCACGCGGGATCCGACGGCGAGCACGCCTCGCTGGTGCAGGAGGACGGCGCGGGCGCGTGTCTCATCGAGCAGCTTTGCGACGGTCTGGCCGGCTTCTCCATCGTCCTCGCCGGGCGCGATCGGCACCGCGCCGCCGAACTGCTCGGCGATGGACGACAGCACGCACGGGATCTCCTCACCGCGGACCGCCCATGCGGACGCGAAGGGGGAGCCGCTCGAGACGATTCCGGCGACGTCGGGCTGCGCGGCGTAGACGCGAGCGTGGAGCACGTGCTCGCCGCTCGGCCGGCCCTCGCTCCCCGGGGTGCCCTCGACGATGGACCCGTCGAAGTCGCAGAGGACCAAGTTCTCCGGCGCCACGTCCTGGACGCGGATGCCGGCGGGCGAGATCACGAACAGGTCCACGCCGGGGATGCGACCCGAGGCGGCACCGCCTGCCGCGTGGATGGCGCCGGCCTGTGCGAGTTCGGCATGGGCGGCGGCGACATCCGCTCGGATGCGTGCGATCGCCACCTCCGTCCGCACTCCGCTCACGTAGCGTTCGCGGAGCTCGGCGTCTCTGCCGTGCGTCAACTGCGTCTCCCTCGTCGGATGGCTGGAACCGATGTGACGGGCGTGTGACCGTTCACATCGGAAAACTATAGCCATCGGTTCGACGGAGATGTCAATCCGGGATGATCTCGAGTTCGTAACGGGCCGCGCGTCACGCCGGCGGCGCGGTCGAGCCGCGCACGATCAGCTCAGGCGCGATCGTCGACGGACCCGGGCTCTGCACGCCGTCCGCAGGACCGAGCAGAAGTTCCACGCAGCGCCGGCCCAGCTCGGCGAAGTCCTGTCGCACGGTCGTGAGCGGAGGCCAGAAGTGCGCGGCCTCCGGGATGTCGTCGAAACCGACGATGCTGAGATCCCGGGGGACGTCGAGACCCTCGTCACGAGCGGCATGGATCAGGCCGAGCGCCATCTGGTCGTTGGACGAGAAGACCGCCGTGAAATCGCGGATCCGCAGCAGCTCGCGCCCGGCGTAATAGCCGAACTCCGCGGTCCAGTCGCCGAGGATGGGGGCCGTGGTCGGCACGTCGCTGGCACTGAGCTCCGCCAGGAATCCGTGCATGCGGGCCTCGGCCTCGATCCAGTCCTGCGGCCCGGCGAGGTGATAGATCCCGCGGTGGCCGAGGCTGATCAGGTGCCGCGTGGCCAGGCGCGCTCCGGCCACCTGGTCGACGGAGAGCATGTGATCGACATCGAGATCGGTGGACTGCAGCGTGACGTACGGGACGTCGAGCGCCTGCGCGGCGAGCGCCCGGAAGACCCGCACCTGCGGAGCGATCACGACGAGCCCCTCGATGGACTGGGCCAGGAGGTGGGCGAGCCCCGCGGGGATCGAGCGGGGATCCGACACGTCGATGTTCGCGGTGCTGACCCAGTATCCGCGAAGCCGTGCGGCCGCCTCGATGGCGGCGATGCTCGACGCGGGGCCGTACATCGAGCTGGAGGCCGCGAGGATCCCGATGGTCTGCGACCGGCTCGTCACCAGCGCTCGCGCGGCCTGGTTGGGCCGGTACTTCAGGTCTGCCATGACCTGGTTGACGCGTTCCCGCGTCTCGGGGCGGACGCTCGGGTGGTCGTTCAGGACGCGGGACACCGTCTGGTACGAGACGTCGGCCAGGCGCGCGACATCGCGGATGCTCGGCCTGCGGGCACTGGCTTCGTCGCTCATGGAGGTTCCGTCGGAGAATGTGTACGGTCACATCCAGACTGGCACAAAAGCCGGTTCCGGAGCCACAATGGCCATGTGACAGTCACATTCCGTCGGCGTCCCGAACGCCGACTGTCACATCGTCACATGCCGAGGAGGGCATCGATGGACCTTGCGCGGTATCTCCCGCTCAGCCAGCGCGGCCGTGACGACGAGTCAGGCGTGACCGGTGACCGGCGCGTCGAACTCGCCGCCCTCGTCCGCGGCGCTCAGCGGCTCGCGACGATCGCCGACGCATCGCAGCGCGACGATCTCGCCCGGGCGTTCGCGCGGGACGCCGGACTGCTGCCTCGCGAGAGCGGGCCGGTCGTCTCGGCGACAGACCTCGACGGCCTCGCCGCGCAGATCGAAAGCGGCCCGCGGCGGAAGATCCCGGACCTCCAGCGTGCCGTGCGCGCCCTGCTCCAGCTCGCCGACGCGGTGGGCGGTGAGGCGCGCGTCCCTCCGCTCACGCTCGGCGCCGTGGCGCTCCAGGCATCCATCACGGCGCCCTTCGACCGCCGCGCCGCGATCTCAGGCCACACCGTCGTCGCCGTCGACGCGGACTGGAGCATCGGAAGAGGTCCGGAACTCCGCGGCAGCGCCGAGGGCATCGTGCGCTTCCTCCTCGGCCTCAGTGACGTCCCGCCGCGTGCGCCCGGCCGTGAAGAGGCGTCCGATACGAGCCCGCGTCCTGCCGACGACCCGCGTGACTTAGGCTGACGGGATGCCGGAGTCGGAAGAGGGTCGCCCTCGCATCAGCGCCACACGCGTCGGCATCTGGGTCGTCGTGTCGGCGATCGGCGTGTACATGGTCGTGACCGGCGTCGTGACCGCCCTGGCGTCGGGCGGATGACCGCGTCGTCGGCCGGATAGACTCCCGCGGGTTCACACAGGATCGCATCCGACCGCAAGCCCCTCGTCGGGCGCTCGTCCGGCTTCGTAGCCTTGATGCATGGCGGTGGACGAATTGTGGCTGGTGCGGCACGGCGAGAGCGTCGGCAATGTCGCCGCCACGCAGGCCGAGATCGACGGCGTGGACCGGATCCCGCTCGACATCCGCGACGCCGACGTGCCACTCTCCCCCACCGGTGAGGAGCAGGCGCAGGCGCTCGGCCGATGGCTCGACGGTCATCGCGACGACGTCGACCTCTTCTGGGTCTCGCCGTACGCGCGAGCACGGCAGACCCTCGCGATCGCGCTCGGCGATGCGGAGCCCGCCGTTCGCGTGACGGCCGACGAACGGCTGCGCGACCGCGAGCTGGGGGTGCTCGACCTGCTGACGCGCAACGGCGTCGCGCGCTTCCATCCCGAGGAGACGGAGCGCCGGCTCCACCTCGGCAAGTTCTACCATCGCCCACCCGGCGGTGAGTCGTGGGCCGACGTTGCGCTGCGCCTGCGGTCGTTCCTGCGCGACGGCCTCGAGCTGCCGGGCCGGCGCGCGCTGGTCGTCGCGCACGACGCGGTCGTGATGCTGCTGCTCTACATCCTGCTGCCGATGCGCGAGGAGGAGCTCCTCGACTTCGCGGCCGGGCACACCGTGCTCAACGCGTCGGTCACGCACCTCATCCGGACGCCGGACGGCTGGCACCTGGAGGCGTTCGCCGACGTCACCCACCTGCAGCGCGAAGGCGCCGAGGTCACCGTCCACCCCGGGAATCCCGATGTCGAGCCGGAGTGAGCTCGTCACCGACGCCGTGCTGCGGGAGTGGGGCCTTCCGGCTCCCGGCGACTCGAAGAAGAGCCGCGGCGAGATCGTGATCGTCGGCGGGGCGCGCAGCTCCCCCGGTGCCGTCATCCTGGCCGGCGAGGCCGCGCTCCGCGTCGGCGCCGGTCGCGTCGCCCTCGCGGTGCCGGGATCGATCGATGCCCACGTGGGCATCGCGCTGCCGGAGGCCGGCATCTACGCGCTCCCCGACGACGCCGACGCACCGCTGGAGGGACGGCTGGGAGAGCACCTCGGCTCGGCGGACGCGGTGCTGATCGGTCCGGGATTCGACGACCCCGCCGAGACGCGCGCCACGGTGCTGGCCGTCGCCGACACCGCACCCGCCTGCCTCGTGCTCGACGCGTTCGCGGTGGGAGTGCTGCCCGACATCGACCGGAGCGCACTGCCCGACACGATGATCCTCACAGCGAACAAGGAGGAGGCGGCGATCCTGCTCGGTCGCCCCCTCGCCGACGGCGACGACCCCACGGACCTCCTCGAGATCGCGCGGAGATTCGACGCCGTCGTCAGCTGCTACGGGCTCACCGCGCGCCCGGACGGCCGTTCCTGGCGGATCGATGAGGGTGGACCAGGACTGGGCACCTCCGGCAGCGGCGATGTGCGCGCCGGCGCGATCGCCGGCTTCGCCGCTCGCGGCGTGGAGCCCGAAAGGGCCGCGGTCTGGGGCGCGTGGGCCCACGCCCGCGCGGGGACGAGGCTCAGCGAGCGCATCGGCCTCGGCTTCCTCGCGCGAGAGCTCGCGGCAGAGCTCACGCCGACGATGAAGGACGTGCTGGCCGCCTGAGCCGACAACCGATTGCAGGCGTCGTCAAGACGACACCTGCACCGCCATCGCGTCCATGCTGCGTGCGACGGCGAGCGTCGCGTCACGGTCGTGCCACGGATGCTGAAGCCGGCCCTCGACGATGGCCTCCTCGACGGCCGCCAGCATGGGCCGGTAGCCGTTGCCCCGCCGCGGGTGCTCCACCTTCTCCGGGCTGACGAAGATGCGCTCGACGCCCCCCGCGTGGACACGGGCGGACTGCGCCGCCCAGAACATCGGATCGACGGTGATCCAGCCCTGCTCGCCACTGACGGCGGCCGACAGGTCGAGGAACTCGACGCCCGACCACGCGAGCTGCGCGAACCTGCCGTCGCCGTGCTCCATGGTCGCGTGACCCGCGATGTCCACTCCGTCCATGAGCGATCCGGTGGCCGAGATGGCCTCCGGTTCGCCGAGGAACCAGTGCGCCAGGGTGACGGCGTAGATGCCGCGGTCGCGTAACGCGCTGCCGGCGTGCGCGGGGGTCAGCTTCGCCCCACTCGCCCGGAAAGGCGTCCCGAAGCTCGCGCGCACGGCTCGCACGTCGCCCAGCGCACCGCCGCGCACCCGCTCGAGCAGGTCGACGTGGAGCGGATTGAAGCGCATCCACATCGCCTCCATCGCGAAGCGCCCGACCGCTTGCGCCTTGGCGAAGATCAGCTCGATGTCTGCCGCCGAGGTCGCCATGGGCTTCTCGATGAGGACGTGCTTGCCCGCCTCCAGCGCTTCGAGCGCGATCTCGAGGTGGGTGTGGGCGGGCGTCGCGATGTAGACGACGTCTACCTCGGCGCGCGCGAGCAGTTCGTCACGCCGCTCGGTGGCGAACGGGATCCCGAACTCACCGGCGAAGGCATCCGCTCGCTCTCGGCGTCGCCCCCAGACGGCACGCACGCGATCCGGCGCCACCACGCGAAGGTCGGCCGCCACCCGCTCGGAGATGTCGCCGGTCCCGATGATTCCCCAGCCGTGCATTGTCGCCCCTTCCGCCGTGGTGACCCCCATCATTGCGGGCGATCAACAGATTTGGCAACCGATTGTCATTCCGAGCAGAACATGTTCTACTTGAAGGGCGGCAGACCCGATGCCGTTCAGCATGACAAAGGAGTTCTGCGATGGCAGCACCAACGGCGACCGCGACGGTCCCGACCGCACGCTTGCCCTTCGGCAAGCTCGTCGCCTGGGCCGGAGCCGGCCTCTCCGCGGCAGCGAACTTCATCATCCTGGGCTACGTCGCGATCTACTGCACCGACACCCTGGGCCTCTCCCCCGCGGTGGTGGGCGTGCTGCTCCTCGTCAGCAATCTGTGCAACGCCGCCCTCGCCCTCGTCGCGGCGTACATCGTGGACCGGAGCCCCGAGACGCGCTGGGGCAAGGCGCGTCCTTACGAATTCGCGATCATCGGCATCTGGGCGACGACGTGGCTGATGTTCTCCACGCCGTCCGCACTCGGCGAGACCGGCCGCATCATCTGGGTCTTCGTGACGTTCATCATGATCCAGGCCGTCTTCCGCACGCTCCTCGACGCGAACGACAACCTCTATCTCGCCCGCGCGTTCTACGGCCGCCGCGTCTACGCCAAGGTCACCACCCGGTCCGGGATCGTGACCTCGCTCGGCGCCATCGCCGTTACCGTCACCCTGCCGATGGTGCTGAATGCCGCAGGCAAGTCGCCGGAAGGCTGGTCGACGGCGATCGCGTGGTTCGCCATTCCGCTCGCCATCATCGGCATGTCCCGTTTCGCCTTCGTCAAGGAGACGCACCTGACCGCCGACGCCGGCGCTCCCCCGGTGAAGGTGCGCGACATCCTGGTCGCCCTCAAGGGCAACACGTGGATCTTCGCCATCGCGGCGCTGCAGCTCTTCGCGTCGGCCATCAACGGCGCCGGCGCCGGCGCCTACTACTTCCGCTACGTGGTCGGCGATCTCGGCATGCAGTCGATCGTCCTGGGCGCCGGCATCCTCATCCTGCCGAGCATCATCTTCCTGCCCGTGATCATGAAGCGGGTCGCGATCTCCCGCATCATCATGGCCGGCGCTGTCGCAGGCATGATCGGCTCGACCATCAATGCGTTCGCGGGTGCCAGCATCCCGATGCTGATCGTCGGCGGACTGTTCACGGGCCTCGCGCTGCTGCCGGTGAGCTATCTCGCCGCGGTGCTGATCCTCGACCTGTGCTCGTACAACGAGTGGAAGGGCAACCGTCGCCTCGAGAGCACCATCGGCGCGATCGTGGGCATCTTCACCAAGATCGGTGCGGGACTCGCCGGCGCCTTTGTGGGACTCGTCCTCACCGTCGCCGGCTACGACGGAGCCGCCGAGACACAGGCCCCCGCCGCGAACTCCGCCATCGTCGCGCTGTACTCCTGGTTCCCGCTCGCACTGTTCGCCGGCGTCTTCGTCGTCATGATGGTCTACGGCCGGTTCGACCGGCTCATCCTGCCTCAGGCGCAGGCCGAGCTCGAGGCGCGGGGCGAGACGGCCCACCACGCCACCGAGCTCAGCCCCACCCCGCCGGTCATCGTGGGCGGCTCGGTCGGTGTCGACGCACACGCCGAGCTCGAGCTCCTCGCCGCCGAGCGCCTCGACGCCGAGGCCGAGGCCGCGACCGCCGACGACAAGAGGGCCTGAATCGGATCCCACGCCCGGCGAGATCCGGCCGGCTGACAGCGTCCGCGACGACCCCGCGACCGTGAAGTGGCCCCGGCGGTCGTGGCCGGGCTCGGCATCCGCTCGGTGGAGCCCGCGACGGCCCACTTCCACTGTCCCGCCGCGTTGACGCGCGGATGAACCTTCCCGCGGGCAGTTCAGCCGCGGGAAGGTCATCCGCGGGACACGGACCCGGATCGGGCGGACGCATCGACAGGAGTCGCCCGTGCGGATGCTCCCGACGCGCGGTCGGACTCAGGCGCGCGGGCCGGTGCTCCCGCGGACCACGAGTGTCGTCGCAAGAAGACCGTCGTCGATGGCGTCGCGACCTTCTTCGAGCCGCGCGAGCACCTTCTCGACCGCACGCTCGCCCGCGAGCTCGAGCTGCGCCTGCACCGTCGTCAGCGGCGGGACGATCAGCTCGCTCCCGAAGATGTCGTCGAACCCGGCGACGCTGAGCGCCCCGGGGACGTTGATGTCGGCGGCGGCAGCGGCCTGCATCAGACCGATGGCCATGAGGTCGTTGAAGGCGATCACGGCGGTGGCACGCGCAGCGAGCACGCGGCGGAGCACTTCGCGTCCGCCTTCGATCGTCGGGCTGTTCGGGCCGATCTCGACCACCCCGACGTCGAGGCGTTCGGCCGCGTCGAGCAGTGACTCCCAGCGGCGCCGGCTGATCCACGAGGTCTCCGGACCGGCGAGGTACACGATCGAGGTGTGCCCGAGCTCCGCGAGGTGGTCCATCATCGCGTTCACGCCGCTCTCGACGTCGGGCAGCACCCCGGCGACGTCGCCGACGCGGCGATTGATGAGGACCATCGGCTTGCGCTCGGCGAGCGCCGAGATCTTCTCGTCTTCGAGGCGCGTGGTGGCGAGCACGAGCCCGTCGACGCTGGGCAGCAGACGCGAGATCGCCTGGGCCTCGGCTTCACCCGACTCCTGCGACTCGGCGATGACGAGGGTGTAGCCCGCCTTCGCGGCCGCATGCTCAGCCCCGCGGACGATGCCGAACACGACCGGGTTCGTGATGTCGGCGACGAGGAGACCGATCGTCTGACTGCGGCCTGTCGGCAGCGCACGCGCCATCGGGTTGAACTGGAAGTCGAGGCGCTCGGCCGCCGCGCGGATCTTCGCCTCGGTCTTCTCGCTGATGCGGCCCGGCTTGCTGAGCGCGCGCGAGACCGTGGAGGGGTTGACTCCCGCGAGCTCGGCGATGTCGTAGATCGTCGCCGCCCCGCCCCGGCGTTTGATCCGTGCCGCGAGTTCCGGGGGCAGTTCCTCCACCGCGACTCCTGTCGTCGATTCGTCAGCGCGCACGCGCGTCCATCCATTCAAGTGCAGTCTGCGCGATCTCGGCGACCGGCGCGTCGATGGCGATCTGGATGCCCGCCTCATCCGGGCCGAGCGGCTGGAGGGTGTCGAGCTGCGAGCGCAGCAGGGCCGGCGGCATGAAGTGGCCCTCTCGGCCGACGGCGCGTGCTGCGAGAAGCTCTGGAGAGCCGGTGAGGTGCACGAAGACGACCTCGCTCGCTGCGGCACGGAGCCGGTCACGGTACGACCGCTTCAACGCCGAGCACGCGACGACCGGTGCGTCCGCCCCGGCGAGCGTCACGGCGACCGCATCGAGCCACGGCCACCTGTCGTCGTCGTCGAGCGGGGTGCCGGCCGCCATCTTGACGACGTTCGCGGCAGGGTGCAGATCGTCGGCATCGACGAAACCCGCACCGATCGATTCGGCGAGCCGGCGCGCCACCGAGGTCTTGCCCGACGCGGACACGCCCATGACGACGATGCGCGGGCGGGAGAAGGCATCCTCCCGCCCGCCGCGGCCGGTCATCGCGCTCCGCTCACCAGTCGTGAACCGTGCCATCGAGCAGACGGTTGTAGGGCAGATAGGCCTGCTCGTAAGGGTATCTACCGGCCTCGTCGACGTTCAGTTCGACGCCGAGCCCGGGGTTGTCACCCGGGTGCAGGTACCCGTCGGTCCATGTGAACGACTGCTCGAAGACCTGGTCGGTCTTGGCGCCGTGCTTCATGTACTCCTGGATGCCGAAGTTGTGGATCGCCAGCCCGAGGTGCATCGCGGCGGCCATGCCGACCGGCGAGATGTCGGTCGGCCCGTGCATGCCCGACTTGATCTGGTACATCGCCGCGTAGTCCAGCGTCTTCTTGAGGGCCGTAATACCGCCCATGTGGGTGACGGCGCCGCGCACGTAGTCGATGAGCTGGTCGCGGATGATGTCCTTGAAGTCCCACACCGTGTTGAAGATCTCACCGATCGCGAGCGGCGTCGTGGTGTGCTGGCGTACCAGCCGCAGCGCCTCCTGGTTCTCCGCCGGCGTGCAGTCCTCGAGCCAGAAAAGGTCGTACGGCTCCAGGTCCTTGCCCAGGCGAGCGGCCTGGATGGGCGTCATCCGGTGATGCCCGTCGTGCAGCAGGGGCAGATCGGGGCCGAACTCGTTCCGCACCGCTTCGAACACGCCCGGCAGGTGGTTCAGATACGCCCGGGTGTCCCAGTCCTCTTCCACCGGCTTCGCCCCACGGCGGGCAGGCTCGTGGTCGTACCGGACCGTGGCGTCGCCGACGTCGGCGCCCTGCGCGGCGATCCCGTAGATCGCCTTGAGCGTCGGCACGCCGGTCTGCACGCGGATGGCCTTGTAGCCCTGCTCCTGGTGCGCCCGGATGGAGTCGAACAGCTCGGGCAGCTCCTTGCCCGACGCGTGCCCATAGGCCATCAGCCCGTTGCGCGAGGCGCCGCCGAGCAGCTGGTACACCGGCATCCCGGCCGCCTTGCCCTTGATGTCCCACAGCGCCATGTCGACCGACGCGATCGCAGCCATCGTCACGGGGCCGCGCCGCCAGTACGCCGACCGGTACAGGAACTGCCAGGTGTCTTCGATGCGCGAGGCATCCGCGCCGATCAGCAGCGGCACCACATGCTCGGTCAGGTAGGCGACGACCGCGAGCTCGCGACCGTTCAGCGTCGCATCCCCGAGCCCGGTGAGCCCGTCGTCCGTCGTGAGCTTGAGCGTCACGAAGTTGCGGTCGGGGCTGGTGACGATGACTTCGGCTTTGTCGATGATCATGGTGTTCCTCCGGAGTGGTCAGGCGTCGGAGCCGGGCTTGCGTCCATCGAGCCCGCGCCAGCGGCGGCGCAGCGCGAAAGCGGCGGACTTGGGCTTGCGGTCGCGGGTAAAGACGCCCTTCTTGTTGCCGTCGACGCGGTGGATGCCGTTCGAGGTGGCGAAGTCCGCGAAGTTCCAGACCTGCTCGCCCACGAACTGCGGGAAGCGGTCGAACACGCGGTGGTACATCTCCAGCAGGTCTGCCTGGTACTCCTCGGTCCACGCCTGATCCCACACCGAATGCAGGCCGGGCTGCGTGTCGGCACCGTACTCGGTCATCATGATCGGCTTGCCGGTGCGCTCGACCCAGCCCTGGATGTCGCCCTGCAGGTACATCTCGGCGGTCTTCAGGTCGCCCGTCGCGATGTACCAGCCGTAGTAGCGGTTCATGCTGACGACGTCGAAGAGGTCGACGATCTGGTCGTTCTTGAAGGTCGCGAACATCACCAGCGAATAGGTGAGCGGGCGCGTCGGGTCGAGCTCGCGGGCGAGATCCACGAGCGGCTCGAAGTACTCGCGGGCACCGTCCTCGTTCGAGGCCGGCTCGTTAGCGATGCACCACATCACGACGGAGGGATGGTTCTTGTCGCGCCCGATGAGCTCGCGCAGGTGCTGGGCGTGCGCGGCGTGGGTGGCGGCGCCCGCGTACTGCTCCGAGAACGTGGGGAACGGCGGCGTGCCCGACATCCCTCCCACGACGCCCATGTTGAGGCCGACCGCGGCCGTCTCGTCGATGACCACCACGCCGTGGCGATCGGCGAAGTCGAGCACCTCTTCGGCGTAGGGATAGTGCGACGTGCGGAACGAGTTCGCGCCCGACCACTCCATGAGCTGGAAGTCGTGCACCATGTAGGCGTCGTCGTGGCCCTTGCCACGGATGGCGGCGTCCTCGTGCTTGCCGAAGCCGGTGAAGTAGAACGGCTCCCCGTTGATGAGGAACTCGTGGCCTCGCACCTCGACGGTGCGGACGCCGACGGCGACCGGGTACGAGTCGAGCACCTCCTCGCCGTGCACAGCCTCGACGGTGAGCTGGTACAGGTACGCCGCACCCGGCTGCCACAGCACGACGTCGGCCACCGACAGCGTGCCCGCGGCACCGGTGCCCTCGGCGACGACCGCGCCCGCGGCGTCCGTCAGCCGCACCCGGACGTCGGCGTCGCCGACCACATCGACGCGGTAGTCCACCTGGCCCGTCGTGCCTTCGAAGGCGGTGACCACGGTGACGTCGTCGATGCGCGTGGCCGGCACCGAGTAGAGCCAGACGGAGCGTGCCAGGCCGGCGTAGTTGTAGAAGTCGTGGAAGTAGGTCTGCGTGCGCTTGCCGGTCATGCCGACCTCGATCTTGCCGGGCGGGATGGTCTCGTTCGTGAGCTCCCCGCTGACCGCGACCGTCAGGCGGAACGCGCCGCCGGCCTCCACCCGCTCGGTGACGTCGACGTCGAACGGCGTGTAGCCGCCGACGTGCTCGCCGACCAGCTCGTCGTCCACGTAGACGCGCGCCGCATGGGTGGCGGCGTCGAAGCGGAGCAGGATGCGCTCGCCGCCCCAGCCGCGAGGCACGCGCACCTCGCGCTGGTAGTACACCCAGCCGACGTGATCGCGGATCTCGGCGTCGGTGAAGAGGTCGTTGTAGCTGGCCGGCACGGCTGCCTCGAGCGGGCTCGTCAGCGGCGCCGTCCACGGCTGCTCGCCGAGCCGCGTGTCGATCCCGAACCGCCAGACCCCGTCGAGGTTGACGAGTTCGCGGGTGGGGGTGGGCGTGGGCTTCAGCATCGATGGGCCTTCCTGCGCTGCGCTGCGGTGTACGGGTCTAGTAGATCAGGTTTGAGCGAATTCGGCAATCGGTTGCCATCAGATGGTCTCGCCGGCGTCCGCCAGGAGCGTGCTTCCCGTCATCACCATCGAGAGGTCGCTCGCGCAGAACAGCACCACCCGCGCGATGTCGTCGGGCGTTCCGGTGCGGCCGATGAGGCTCTGCGACATCGCCGACGGCAGGTTCGAGAGGTCGACGCCGGCTGCGGCCATCTGCTCCGCCGCGGCGGCGGCCATCGCCATGTTGCCCTCGGTCGGCACGTAGCTCGGGGCGACTCCCAGAACGCGGATGCCGCGGGGCGCCAGCTCCAGCGCCAGCTGCTTGGTGAGCCCGCGCGCGGCGTGCTTCGACGCGACGTACGCCGACAGCCCCGGCGCGATGCCGCGGAAGCCCGCCGTCGAGACGACGTTGACGATGACGCCGCCCTCCGGCATGCGGTTCACGGCCTCACGCGCCCCGTTGCGCACGCCGCGGGTGTTGACGGCGAAGACCTTCTCCCACGTCTCGTCCGGCATCTCGACGAGGGGCTGGCTCGGGAAGATGCCCGCGTTGTTGACCCACACGTCGATGCCGCCGAGGGCGTCGACGGCCGATTGAGCGCCCGAGCTGACGGATGCCGCGTCCGCGACGTCCATGCGGACGCCGACCGCTGCGCGGCCGAAGCGGTCGGCGACGTCGTCCGCGGCCACCGCCGCGTGCGGCTCGTCCAGGTCGGCGATCGCGACGGAAGCGCCCGCCTCGGCGAGGCGGAGCGCGATCGCCTTGCCGAGGCCCTGCGCGCCGCCCGTGACGAGGGCGCGGCGTCCGGTGAGCGAGAGGAGGTCGGAGAGCGGTGCGGACGAGACGTCGGCGAAGGGATAGGCCATGCGGTTTCCTGTCGGTGGCGGGTCAGCGGATGCCGCGGACCCTGAGGGTGATGATGGACCCGCCGACGGCGGCGAGACCGGCGGCGGCGAGGTACAGCGCGGTGAAGTTCTGTCCGCCCGACCCGATCGCCAGCACCGCAGGCGCGGCGAGCGGCGCCACGACGCCGGGGATCTTCTGGGCGAACATCGTGATCGCCATGTAGCGGCCGGCCTGCGTCTCGCGCTCGGGCAGCACGTCGAGGACGAGTGCCTGGCCGACGGCCGAGAAGGTCGCGATACCCAGAGACGAGATCAGCGTGCCGGCGACGACCAGCGGCAGCCCGTAGGCGAAGGCCGAGACGGCGCATCCGGTCGCGAACAGGAGTGCGCCGATGAGGATCAGCGGCTTGCGACGCCGCAGCCGGTCGCTCAGCCATCCGCCGCCGATCGCGCCGAGCGTGGCCGACACGATGCTGAGGCTGGAGGTCAGCGCCAGCACCCCGGCGACATCGGCCACAGGCAGTGCGAGGCGCTGGGCGACGAAGAACACCGAGAAGCTCGTGGTGAGGGTGAGCCCGAGGAAGAACACGAATCGTCCGAGCCAGTTCCAGGCGAAGTCGGGCACCTCCCGCGGGCGGAACACGTAGCTGCGCAGGAGTCCGCCCAGCGTGAGGCGGTTCTGCAGCGGCATCCCCCGGCTGTCGGGCTCGCGGGCGAACACCACGAACAGGCCGATGAAGAGCGTGGCGATCGCGGCCGGGACCGCGAAGACCAACAGGATGTCATCGCGCAGCGGGCCGACCAGGACGATGCCGACGACGGGTGAGATCTGCATCATCAGACCGGTCAGACCCGACACGCTGCCGCGCTGGCTGGCCGGCAGGCGGTCGGCCTGCCAGTTGCCCACGGAGCCGGCCGCGGTCCCCCAGCCCACGGTCGACAGCACCCAGCCGGCGCCGAGCCAGACGAGGTCGGGTGCGAGGGCCATGACGGGGATCGAGGCGATGCCGAGGACGAGCCCCAGGACGGTGAAAGGCCGCCGGCGACCCCAGCGCGTACGCGTCCGATCGCTCAGGATGCCGGTCAGCGGGGCGACGACCAGGGTCGCTGCCGACCCGATTCCCAGGATGTAGCCCAGGATGTCGGTGCGTCCGGGCGCGAGCTGATCCAGCCGGACGGCGAGCGAGTACGCCATCGGCACGACCATCGCCATGCCGCCGCCGAAGGTCGCCGCGACCAGCAGCACGAGCTGCCACCGGGGGACGCGCGGCAGATCGGCGGCATCCTCCTCCGACCGCCCGCCGGGTCCAGCCGGGGGCTGCGGAAGAGCGACGTTCCCGGTGGGAACGCGCTCCTCCGCCGCCTCCAGCGCGTCGTGCGCGACGTCCGGCTGGGCGCCCTCCGCGGGCGGTGACCCGCTGGCGGCGGCATCGACTGCCACGCTGGCTCCTCTCGTCCCCGAAGTCGGCTCAGGCCAGACCGTTGCGAACCGCGACCTCGCCCAGCCACCCGAGACTCGGCTTCGGCGTGCGGACGAAGGTCTCGCGGTCGACGGCGATGAGTCCGAATGTCGGGCCCCAGTGACCCCACTCGTAGTTGTCGAGGAGGCTCCAGTGCAGGTAGCCGCGCACGTCGATGCCCTCGGCCATCGCCGCCTGCAGGCCGCGGAGCGCCTCGTCGGTGTAGCGGATGCGCTGGGTGTCGTCAGCGGTGGCGATTCCGTTCTCGGTGATCACGATGGGTACGCCCTCCGAGACGTTCCACGCATGACGGACGGCCATGGCCAGCGCGTCTGGGCGGTAGGAGGTGCCGACCAGGGTGTTGTCGGGGTTCTGCGGGTGAGGCACCAGGCCGTTCGCGTCGACCTCCTGGCTCGAGTACGCCTGCACGCCGACGAAGTCGTCGCCGCGGGCCCCCTCCCAGTAGACGTCCTCCTTGCCGTAGCGGATCTCTTCCAGCTTCTTCTCCCCGCCCGGAGCCGCCGTGAGCGCGCCGGCCGCGATGGTCCAGCCCACCTTCGCGCCGGTCCGCGCGCGGACGATCTCACGAGCGGCATGGTGGATGTCGACGAAGCTCCGCCCGATCTCGGGGTCGGCGTAGGTCAGGAACTCGCTGTGGGTGTTCTTCTTGCGGTCGGCGTCGCCCGTGCCGTCGCTCTCGACCGTCGGACTCTGCCACTGGCCGTCACCGGCCTGCTGCATGCGGCGCATCGCGGTCATGATCGCCGCCTGCATGTTGGGCTCGTTCATGGTCGCGACCCACTCGACGCCGTCGAGGATCGTCGTCGCCTCGGTGGTGAAGCGCTGGAAGCGCTCGGAGGCGTCGGGTGCGGTCCACCCGCCGGCGGCGGCGAACCACTGGGGCGTGGTGAAGTGCTGCAGTGTGACGACGGGGGTCACCCCGCGGTCGAAGCACGCCTCGATCACGCGGCGGTAGTGCGCGAGCTCGGCGCGGGAGAAGCGGCCAGGCAACGGCTCGATGCGCGACCACTCGAGACTGAAGCGATACGAGGTGAGCCCCGCGTCGGCCAGCAGGTCGATGTCTTCGCGGTAGCGGTGGTAGCTGTCGCACGCATCACCCGATGGCTCCATGCCCGGCATCTGCTGTTCGCGTGCCCACCAGTCGCTGTTGACGTTGTTGCCCTCGATCTGGTGCCCGGCGGTCGCCGCGCCCCAGAGAAAGCCGTCGGGGAAGTTCGTCATCGCACATCCTTGTTTCGCTCGAATGAACCGTCAACCGGTTGCCAGACACCACGCTAACATAGAATTCGAAAGGTCTCACTAATTTGAGGAGTCGACGATGGCGCAGTACGCGAAGACCGCCGAAGTCCGCCGGGGCATCATCGCCGCGTGCCTGTCGGCCTTCGGCGACTCCGGGTTCCACGGCGCGTCGATGGCGGAGATCGCCCGACGGGCGGGGATCAGCCACACCGGTCTGCTGCATCACTTCCCGCGCAAGGAGGACCTGCTGACGGCGGTGCTCGACCTGCAGGACGAGCGCAGCGCGGCGTACCTGCGCACCCACTCCGCGCTCGCAGCCGATGCCGATCCCCTCGACATGCTGCGGGGGATGGCCGAGACACTGGTCGATCGCGACCGCCACGTCGGCCTCGTAGAGCTCGGCGCCGTGCTCACCGGCGAGGCCACGGCGCCCGGGCACCCCGCGCACGCGTATTTCGCTCAGCGCTACCGGAACGTCCGCGGGTTCATGACCCGGCTGTTTGACAGGCTGCACGAGGAAGGGCGCCTGTCCTCGCCCCTGCCCCCGGCATCCCTTGCCGCCATCACCATCGCGGTGATGGACGGCCTCCACACCCAGTGGCTGTTCGATCGCGAGGCTGTCGACGTCGAAGAGACGGTGCAGTCCTTCCTCGCGACGCTGGCGCCGGAACTCGCGAAGGACCTGCCGCCGTCAGGCTCGTGAAGAGAGCCCCTGGTACGCGAACCTGGTCACGACGACGTCATCGCGGGTCGCCTCGACGCCCACGACTCGGCCGGTGAAACCGCCCGCCACCTCGGTTGCGAGATAGCGTCCGTCCACGCGCGCGAGTTCGACGAACTCGTCGATCGCGTAGCCGAGCCTGACGAGATCCGGGCCCCGCCGCGCCCCGCGCTCGGCGTCGAACTCCTCTGCGCGAATCTCGAGCGAGTAGGTGGAGCGGGGCGCATCGGCGCGGGCGAGGACTCCGTCGAGCGGGCCGATCACGCCGCGCACGACCAGCTCTTCGCCGATGCGCTCGATGCTCACACGATGCACATCATCGATCCGGACGGACAGCGCGAAGTCGCCGAGCGCATCGGCTTGCGCCGACCACGTCTCATCGCGGACGCGGGTGACCAGCGGGCGGGCTTCTCCCGACGCACCACGGCTCAGCGTCACCCCGCCCTCACCAGGCACGGCGAACGACGCGGGCATGACCCCGGGTGCAATCCACCGCGCGTCCAGCTCGGCGCCCCCGAAGCCGTCCTCGAACGCTGTGTCGGGCGTGGCGATGTCGAAGCGGCTCTCGTCGACCACGGGCCAGTCATCCACCCAGTCGATGCCCGCGAGGAAGGTCTCTCGGCCGTTCGTGTGCCAACGGGGGAACGTGCCTCTGGGCCTGGTCCCCAGGAACACCATCGCCCAGGTGCCGTCGGCGAGCTCCACCAGGTCCGCGTGCCCCGTCGACTGGACGTCGGCGCTCGTGCTGCGATGCGTCAGGACCGGGTTGGCGGGCGAGGACTCGAACGGACCCTCGGGCTGTCGCGAGCGCGCGACGGTCACCATGTGACCGGGGCCCGTGCCGCCTTCCGCCACGATCAGGTACCACCAGTCTCCGCGGCGCACCAGGTGCGGCCCTTCCGCGTGGGCCCCTCCCGTGCCGGCCCACACCGTCTGGGGCTCCGACAGCACGGCGCCGCTGGCGGGATCGACTATCGCCTGGGAGATGCCGGGGCGCAGGACATCGCTCCAGGTGATCCGGCACACTCCGTCGTCATCCCACGAGAGGTCGGGATCGATCCCGAGGAGGCCCTCGGTGTAGACCGGCTCGCTCCACGGACCCGCGGGGTCGTCGGCGTGGACGATGAGCTGTCCTCGGGCGATGTCATGGATGTTCGTCGTCGTCAACCAGAAACGTCCGCCGTGGTGACGCAATGTCGGTGCATAGATCCCGCCGCTCGCCCCGGCGAGCCCGGTGCGCACGTTCAGCTGCGACGGACGATCGAGGACGTTCCCCAGCTGCGTCCACTCGACGAGGTCGCGCGAGCGGAAGATCGGCACACCGGGGAAGTACTCGAAAGAAGATGTGGCGAGGTAGTACTCGTCGCCGACACGGCAGATCGAGGGGTCGGGGTGGAATCCGGGAAGGATGGGGAGCTGCGTCATGTCAGGCTGTCACTACTCTCTCTGCCGTCACCAGTTTGCGACGTTCCTCACGCCGCTGCTGCTGAACCACCGGATCGGCGACGGGTGATGCCAGAAGCAGCCGTCGCGTGTAGTCGTGCTCGGGGTCCGAGGTCACCAGGGCAGCCGCCCCTGTCTCGACGAGATCTCCGCGGTACAGCACCGCCACGCGATGGCTGATGTGGCGGACGACCGTCAGGTCGTGCGAGATGAAGAGATAGGCCACACCGGTCGAGCGCTGGATGTCGACGAAGAGGTCGAGCACCCGCTCCTGCGTCGACAGATCCAGGGCGCTGACGGGCTCATCGCAGACGATGAGCTTCGGCCTCGGCGCGAGAGCGCGCGCAATGGCGACACGCTGGCGCTGACCACCGGAGAACTCGCGCGGGAGTCTCTCGGCGGCATCCGCCGGCAGCCCCACCTGGTCCAGCAGCGTCCGCACCCGTGCCCGCGCGTCTTTCGCCGTCGCGCCCTGCACCACGAGCGGCTCGGCGAGGATGTCGCCCACCGTGAGCGAGGGATTCAGCGACGTGTACGGGTCCTGGAACACCACCTGGATGTCTCTGGCGAGGCGTCGCCGCTCCCGTGTCCCCACCGCGGTGATGTCCTCGCCGTCGAAGACGATGCTGCCGCCGGAGGGCTTGACGAGCCCCAGTACCGCCCGGCCGATCGTGGTCTTGCCCGACCCGGACTCCCCCACCAGGCCGAGGGTCTCCCCCTCGCCCACGTCGAGCGACACGCCGTGCAGGACCTCTACGGGCTTCGCCCGCCAGCCACGGCCGGGGAAGCCGACGCGCAGGTCACTGATCTCGAGGAGGCTCACCGCAGGATCCCTTCCGCCGGCGCAGCCGCCGGCTCGTCGGCGCGGACCGATCCCTCATCGAGGATCGCGCCGAGCAGCATCCTCGTGTAGTCGTCCTGCGGATTCTGGAAGATCTCGAGCGCGGATCCCGCCTCCACCACAGCCCCCTTCTGCATGACGACGATGCGGTCGCACAGGTCGGCCACGACGCCGAAGTTGTGGGTGACGAGCAGGATCGCCATGTCGAGCTCCGACTGCAGATCGCGCAGCAGGTCGAGGATCTCGGCCTGCACGGTCACGTCCAGTGCGGTGGTGGGCTCGTCGGCGATGAGCAGCTGCGGCCGGCTGGCGACGGCACCCGCGATGAGCACGCGCTGGGCCATGCCGCCCGAGATCTGGTGCGGATACGAGTCGAACGTGCGGGCGGGATCCGCGATGCCGCATCGCTCGAGCAGAGCGAGGACGCGCGACTTGGCCTCGCGCTTCGAGATTCCGAGCGCGGAACGAACGCCCTCGACCAGCTGCGACCCGACGCGGTACGACGGATCCAGGTTCGACATGGGCTCCTGCGGGATGTACGCGATCGCCTTCCCGCGCAGCGGCCGCATCTGGGCGTCGGTGAGGCCGACCAGCTCCTGACCGTCGAAGAGGATCGAGCCGCGGGTGATGACCGCCTCCGCCGGGAGCACGCCGAGCGTGGCGAAGGCGGTCTGGGTCTTGCCCGACCCGGACTCCCCGACGACGCCGACGACCTGGCCGCGCGCGACCGAAAGGGACACCCCGCGGACCACCTCGCGGGGCTGGCCGCTCGGACCGCGGTACGCGATGCCGAGATCGGTGATCTCGAGGAGCGCCCCGGACCGCCGCGGCTCGACCTGGTCGGCCGATGCCACGCGCTGGCCGGTGCCGACCTTGACCGGTGCCGGCTTCGACCCTTCGAGCGTGTCGCGCAGGGCGTTGCCGAGGAGCACCAGGGATGCCGTGATGACGCCGAGCAGCAGACTCGGCCAGAGGAACTGCGTCGGAGCGATGTAGAGGTTGCGGAAGCCGGACGAGATCATCGAGCCGAAGCTCGGGATCTGCAGCGAGCCGACGCCGAGGAAGGCGAGCCCGGACTGCACGGCGATGGCCGAACCGGCCATGAACGCCGCGGCGATGATGATCGGGCCGCGGACGACGAAGAGCACATGTCGGCTCAGGATGCGCAGGTTGCCGAGTCCCGAGACGCGTGCGGCATCCACGTACAGCTCGTTCTTGACGCCGACGACGAGGTTGCGGACGATGCGGTAGATGCCCGGCGAGAGCAGCACGCCGAAGATCAGCATCGTGAAGCGGTAGTCGCCTCCGGTCACCGGCATGAGGATGATCAGGAGCAGGATGCCGGGGAAGGTCATGATGAGGCTGAACAGCCACTCCGTCGACGCGCGGGTCACCGCGCCGAAGTACCCGCCGACGAGGCCCGCGATCACGCCGACCGTCAGCGCCACGCCCGCACCGATGAGGGCGGAGATGGCGGCCGTGTTGATGGAGTGCAGGAGCCGCGTCCAGATGTCGCGGCCCGACTCGTCGGCGCCCAGCGGATAGCCGGGGGTGCCGGCCGGCGCGTTGACCATCGCGAGGTCGGCGTCGTTCGGTCCCTGCTGCGTGAGCACGGGGGTGAGGACGCCCATCAGGAAGATGAGCAGCAGGATGCTCGCCGTGATCACGAACTGCGGATCTTTCAGCAGGCGCTTCCACATCGGCGTCCGCGAGGCGGTCGCCGCATCCTCGATGGCGACGATGAGCTCGGTGCTCGGCGTCGTCATCGCCTCCATCATGGGTCCACGGTCGTCGCTCAATGGACTCTCGCTTTCGGGTTGAGCCAGCCGTTGGCCAGGTCGGTAAGCAGGTTGACCAGCGTGACGAGCAGCACGCCGAAGGCGGTGATACCCAGGATCACGGGGATGTCACCCTGCAGGGAGGCGTTGAAGGCGAAGCTTCCGTAGCCGGGCAGTGCGAAGACGTTCTCGATGATGAGCGCACCGCCGAACATCGCGATGAACTCGAGGGACATGACCGTCAGCGCCGGGCTCGCCGCGTTGCGCAGCGCATGACGCAGCACGATCGAGGTCGTCGAGGTGCCCCGGGTGCGGAGCGTCCGAACGTAGTCGCGGCGGAGCTCGTCGATCATGCGGCCGCGCACCTGGGCCGCCATGTTGGCGACGCCGCCGATCACGAGCACGATCACCGGGATGGTGATGCTGCGCGCCCAGGCGGCGGGGTCCTCGCCGGGCGGTGTGTAGCCGGTGGCGGGCAGCCACTTGAGCTGGACGGCGAAGATGACGACGAGTCCGATCGCGAGGAGGAGACCCGGGACGATGTAGCCGACGAGGGAGATCCCCTGCGACAGGCGGTCGGCGACGCCGCCGCGCGATGCTGCCCAGACGCCGAGCACCGTCGAGATGATGACCGTCAGGATGAGCGCCGGGATGATCACCGAGAGGGTGACCGCCAGTCGCTGCAGCACGGTGGGGCCGACGGGGAGCGACGTGTACACCGATGTCCCGAAGTCGCCGCGGACGGCCGCGCCGAGCCAGTCGAAGTACTGCACGAGCACGGGCTGGTCCCAGCCCTTGGCGTGCATCAGCGCCGCCGTCGCCTCGGGCGTGGCCGACTGGCCCAGGATCGTCTTCGCGACGTCCTCGAACGAGGTGCTGAGCAGCAGGAAGGTGATGAAGGTCACCAGCAGGATCAGGATCAGCCCGGCGCCGAGCCGGCGCAGCGTGTAGGAGATCATCGTCGTTCCCTGGGGTAGCTCCGGGGATGCGGGCGCGGCCCGCATCCCCGGATGTTCTTACTCGCTGACGCCGAACAGCCGCACGGTGGGCACCGAGCTGCGACCGTCGTCGACCATCACGATCCCGTCGCGGCCCGCCCATGTGGCGCCGACGAACACGATCGGCACTTCGAACGCCTGCTCCACGGCATAGGTGTTGAGGTCCTGATACGCCGGCAGCGCGGCTTCGAAGTCGACGGTCGAGTTGATGGTGCCGAAGAGCTCGTCGATGGTGTCGTCGGTGTAGCCGCGCGGGTTGGCATACCCGCTCGCGCCATAGTGCGAGGCGGCGTCCGCAGGGTCGGAGTTGAACCCCGTGAACTGGAAGCTGAGCGGGTAGTCGCCCGAAAGGTGCGCCGACTGCGCCTGCTGCGGCGGCACCGGCACCCATTCCAGGGTGAGCCCGACGTCCGCGAACGCCTGCGTGAGGGTCGGCTCGAGGGACGTCGACAGGAACGTGCTCGGGATCTGGAAGGTCTCGCCGGCGTAGCCCGCCTCCTCGACGAGCTCCTTGCCCTTCTCGGGGTCGTAGTCGTACGTCTCGTTGAGGGACTCGTCGTAGACCTGGCCGTAAGGGCTGAAGATCTGCTCCGTCACCATGCCCACACCGCTGAAGATGCCCTTCAGGACGCCCTCGCGATCGATCGCGTAGTTGAGAGCCTGGCGCACACGCTCGTCGCCGAGAGCCGGCCACTTCTCGCCGCCGCGGTCCAGGATGTCGAGATACGCGACGGCCTGCGCGTCGATCTGCTGCACGGCGTACTCGTCGCCGAGCTGGCCGAGCAGCTGCGTCTGCACCGTGGCAGCATTGATCTCCCCGGCCTGGAGCGCGTTGAACGAAGCCGTCGGGTCCTGGAGAACACGGACGGTGAACGTCTTGAACGGGATCGCGTCGGCGTTCCAGTAGTCGTCGCGCTTGGTGAGCACGTACGTGCTGCCCGGCACGGTCTTCGCGACGTCGAGCGTGAAGGGGCCCGAGCCGACGGGGTCTGTGGCGGTCCGCTCGTCGTCGAGGGTCGCGGGGTCGCCGATGGCGCCGGCGCCTCCCGTCAGATTCGACAGGAACTGCGGGTCGAACGAGCTGAACGTCACCTTCACGGTGAGGTCGTCCTCGGCGGTCACATCCGAGACCGCGCCGTACTTCACCTGCACGACGCCGGGGGTGTTCTTGTTGCGCAGCATGGTGGCGACGACGGCGTCGGCGTTCACCGGGTCGCCGGTGCTGAACGTCATGCCCTCGCGGAGCGTGAGCGTGAGCTCGGTGCCGTCCTCGTTGTACTCCCAGCTCTCGGCGGCATTGGGGATGAGTTCGCCCGTGTTGTTCTCCTTGGCGAGGAGGGTGTCGAGGATCGACGACCACACGAACTGCTGCTGTCCGTCGACGAGCTGTGCAGGGTCCAGTGAGTTGGGCCCCGACACCGCCGCGATGGCGAGATCCTTCTCGGCCACGGCGCCGGCCGAACCGGAGGGCGCCGCTTCCGGCGAACCGCTGCAGGCGGAGAGGGCGAGTGCGGCGGCGAGCGCCGCGGCGCCCAACGCTGCGAACCTGATCGGCCGGCGGCCGGTGCGGGGTATCGACATGATCCAGACTCCTTCGAATGAATACTTCATGCAACCGCTTGTCACTGACGTCGTGGCGAGGAGCATGCTTGGGGCTGTCGGCCAGTAAAGCAGGATCCGTTCCGTTTGACAACCGATTGCCAGAATGTGACCGAGCCGTTACTTCGAAGGGCCGCGCCCTTCAGCGGCGCGCCGCCCGGATGCTCTGCACCGACAGCGCCACCGACGAGACGAATTCCTCATCCGCCGCGAGAGACGCACTCACGCCCGCGACGAGGTCACGCACCCCGGCGACCCCGGCCGGCCGATCCACTGAGACGACCCACGCGGCGAGCGCGCCGGCGCATCCCTCGGCTGCACGCCCTGCGGCGCGTTCGAGTTCGGCGACGGGGATGATGCGCAGTCGGATCTTCGTCGCGGTATCCGAGGCGATCTGCGACAGCAGGTGGGCGATCCGCGGATTCGTGAAGCGCTCGAGGAGGGCGTGGCGGTAGGGCGCGATAACGAGCTGCGGGGGCAGGTTGCGCTCTGCATCGTCCCAGAACCTCTCGACGGCGGCCCGGCACACCGGATCGCCGATCGCCTCCGACACCCGGCTGTGGCCGCGAAGCGGGCCGAGGCACGCCAGGATCGTGTGAGCCCCGTTGAGCAGCCACAGCTTGCGCGCCTCCCACGGCTCGAGCTCGTCGGTGAAGCGTGCCCCCGCGGTCTCCCACGCGGGCCTGCCGGCGGGGAAGGCGCCCGAGAGCACCCAGTCGCTGAACGGCTCCGCCACGACGGGCACGGCATCTCCGTATCGCTCGGACAGTCGCGACAGCTCGTCCGCCTCGATCCGCGGCGTGATCCGGTCGACCGAGCCCGACACGAACGACACGTTCGCCCGGCACCAGTCCGCGGTGTCGGGGACAGATGCCGCGAGCGCGAGAAGCGCCCGCGCCACGTGCCCGCCGTTGTCGGGGATGTTGTCGCACGAGACCACGGCCAGCGGTCCCGCGCCGGCGCGCCGCCGCGCATCGATCCCCGCGAGGAGTCGGCCGAGCACCGTCTGGAGCCCGAACGCGGCTTCGGAGTCGCCGCCGGCCAGCTGAGCGAGAAGCCGGCGATCTGCGCGGACCAGCGGGTCGCCTTCGTCGGGAAGTCCGTCCGCGCCGGTGCGATAGCCGGCCTCCGTGATCGAGAGCGTCACGACGGCGGTCGCCGGAGCGGCGATGTCGGCGAGCAGCGACGCGACGTCGTCGCCCGGATGAGCCCGCACGATGCTCTCGACGACCTCGTTGCGATCGCCGTCGGCAGAACGTTCGACGAGCGTGTAGACCCCGTCCTGCGCGGTGAGCGCCGCGGCGAGTTCGGCGCTGCGCCCGGTGTACGCGGCGATGCCCCAGCCCTCGGCATCGGTGGCCCGGCCGGTGTACCAGGCGGTATGCGATCGGCTGAAGGCGCCGAGGCCCAGATGCACGATTCGGACGGGCGGCGCCGGCCGCGACCTGCGGAGGCCGGTGGCCCTCTCGAGGTCGGTCGAGGGACCGGTCACAGCTTGAACACCCGCTTCGGCTGCGGGCCGACAATGTCGTCGATGACCTTCCCCGCTGTCGCTTCGGTGATGCGCCCCTCCCGCACGAGACGCGCCAGGAACCCGGCATCCGCTCGTCGTGCCGTGTCGTGACGGGCCGGGATCGACAGGAAGGCGCGGGTGTCGTCGATGAAGCCCGAGCCCCGCGAGAAGCCGGCGGACTCGGTGACCGCGGACCGGAAGCGCGCCATTGCGTCGGGGGCATCGAGGAACCACCACGGAGCGCCGATGTAGACGCTCGGGTAGAAGCTCGCCATCGGGGCGATCTCTCGGGAGTACACGGTCTCGTCGACGGTGAACAGCACGAGGTGGAAGGACTTCTCGAGCCCGAAGCGCTCGAGCAGCGGACGCAGGCCGCGTACGAAGTCGGTGCGGCGAGGGAAGTCATGGCCGGTGTCGGCGCCGAAGCGCTCGAATGTCGCAGTGCTGTGGTTGCGGATGACGCCCGCGTGCACGGTCATGACGAGGCCGTCCTCGACGCTCATCCGCGCCATCTGGAGCAGCATGTGGCCGCGGAACGTCTGACGCTCGGCAGCGTCCGCGCGACCCGACAGCACCCGCTGGAAGAGCTGCGCCGCCTCACCGTCGGCGAGATCGACGGTCGCCGGATCCTCGATGCCGTGGTCGGCCGAGGTCGCGCCGTGGCGGATGAAGTGCGCGCGGCGGGCCTCGAGCGCGGTGAGATAGCCGCGGAAGCTGGTGGCCTGTCCCTCGCCGGCGAGAAGGCGGGCGACATCGTCGGCGAAGGTCGCGGAGTCCGGATCCAGATAACGATCGGGGCGGAATGTCGGCAGCACCCGGCCAGGAAACCCGCTCGCCGCGATCTCGTCGTGGAAGCGCAGGTCGTCGAGCGGGTCGTCGGTGGTCGCGAGCACCTCGATGCCGAAGCGCTCGAAGAGGGCGCGCGGGCGGAATCCGGGAGTGTCGAGCTTCTCCTGGATGCGGTCGTAGACGGCGTCTGCGGTCTCGGCCGAGAGCGCGAGGTCGATGCCGAGCACGTTCCGCAGCTCTTCGTCGATCCAGTAGCCGGTCGCCGTGCCGGCGAACACGGCCTGACGCTCGGCGAAGAGCCGCCAGGCCGCGCGCGGGTCGATGCGGTGGCCGCCGGCGCCGAGCTCGGCGAGGTCGATGCCCGAGGCGTGCAGCAGCCGCGTGACGTAGTGGTCGTGGGTGACCAGCAGCGCCGTCGGATCGGAGAACGGGATGTCGCGGGCGATCCACTCGGCGGGCACATGGCCATGCGGCGAGACGATCGGGGCGGTGGCCACCCGCTCGTAGAGCGCGTGCGCGATGTCGCGGGTGCGCCGGTCGCCGGGCAGCAGCCGGTAGGGATCGCGAGGCTCGGGCAGGGTCCCGTCAGGGGTCGCGGCCAGTGGCGTGAGGGTGCTCATGCGAGGACCCCCGTCGTCGTGGAGGCCGTGATGCGGCCAGGAGCCAGCTCCCGCTCTGATCCGTCCGGCAGCACCAGGGTGCCGCGCGTACCGGCGGGCAGGTCGACGTCGACCTCGAACCGGCCGTCGTCATTGCGCCACGCGACGCTGATGGGGCCCTGCGGCGACTCGTGCGTGGTCTTCGCCCACGTGAGCGTGGCGTGCGGAGCCGGCTGTACGATCACGGACTCCCAGGCGATCGAGCCGGGAGCCTGGCGAAGTCCGGCGACGTGGGTGTGCAGGAACCTCACCACCGCGCCCTTGCTGTAATGGTTGAGCGATTCATGGGCGCTGCCCGCATCGTCGATGCCGTCCCAGTCCTCCCAGATCGTCGTCGCGCCCTTGTCGATCATGTTGAGCCAGGACGGTGAGGAGCGCTGCAGCAGCACGTCGTACGCGACATCCGCATGCCCGCTCTCGACCAGCACAGGAAGCAGGTCTCCCGTCGAGAGGAATCCGGTGCCGAGATGGTCGCCCGCCTCGCGGATCAGCTCGACCAGGCGCAACGCCGCGGCATCCCGCAGGTCATCGGGGATGAGCCCGAACGACAGCGCCCGCACGTAGGCGGCCTGGGTGTCGGCGACGGTGCAGCCGTCACCCACGAGGAACTCGGTGCGCCACGCGTCGCGGACGCGGCCGGCGAGCTCGCGGTACGTGGCCGCGTCGCCCGAGCGCCCGAGGACCGCCGCCGTGCGTGCCACCGTGTCCAGCGAACGGTACAGGAACGCCGTGCCGACCTCGCCCTTGTCGGCCATGAACCACGCCTGCGGGTTGTCCTTCACAGGGTCGATGAGCGTGCCGTCGGCGCGCTTGCGCTTGGGCTCGATCCACTCGCCCCAGTGGAACGAGCCGTCCCAGAGGTAGCGCTCGTGCGGCTGCGGCTCGCTGGACCGCTGGACGCGGGACGGATGCCGTGAGCCCTCGGCGGTGGCGAGGGCCCAACGCACCCACCGCACCATGGCATCCCAGTTCTCCGACAGCACGGCTCGGTCGCCGTAAGAGGTGTACATCTCCCACGGCACGGCGGTGATGGCGTCGCCCCAGCCCGCAGAGCCCGTCATCATCGCGAACTGCGCGTCGGTATGCAGTTTGACCCGCCTGCCGTCGGGCGAGAAGTTGGCGATCCGCCCGTCATCGAGCTGATCGTCCCGCACCGAGCGCAGCCACTTGCGTGTGAAGCCGCTGACGTCGTACAGCCGCGTCGCTGTGGGCGCGAAGATCTGGTAGTCGCCGGTCCAGCCGAGGCGCTCCCGGGTCGGGCAGTCCGTCGGGATGTCGACCGCGTTGCCCCGGAAGCTCCAGTCCGCGAGCGCGTGGAGCCGCGTGAGATCGGGGTCGCTGCATTCGAACGACCCGGTGCGGGCGAGGTCGGTGTGGACGATCTGCATCTCGATGCTCGCCGGGTCGAGCGCCGCATCCCGCGTGATCCGCACGTACTGGAAGCCGTGGATCGTGTGTCGAGGCTCGAACACCGAGCCGTCGCCCGCCGAGACGACCTCGTCGCGCTGGACGAACACCATCGATGCGTCGGGACGGTGCGAGTCGAGGTGCGACGTGGAGAGGTCGCCGGTGGCGTCGCGGAACTCGCCGTATTCGAGCACGGTCCTCGTGCCGGCGGGACCGAGGTCGCGCAGGGTGATCCACCCCGACGCGTTCTGGCCGAAGTCCGCCACCCATACGCCGTCGCGCACGGCTGCGACCGCCACCGCTGGCCGGGACTCGATCACGCGGACCGGTGGGGCGGGCGACCACTCGATCGGCGGTGCGTCGACCCGGTCGACGAGCACCGGCAGCGCGGGTCCCGTCGCCGCGGTGAAGTCGGTGGTCTGGCCGTCCATGAGGTCGGCCCGCGTGATGACGCCGGGCGCGCTGGTCCAGTCGGCGTCGGTGCGGATCACACGGCGGGAGCCGTCTTCGAGGACGATGTGCAGTTCGGCCCGCGCGCCGAGCACGCTCCCCCACCCGGCGGGGGCCCGGAAGGCGCCGACCTGGCCGCGGTACCAGCCGTCCGACAGGACGATCTCGAGTCGGTTGGCGCCGGGTGCCAGGCCGGCCGTGACATCGGATGCCTGCGCGTAGAGCGTGCGGTCGTACGACGTGGCACCCGGCGCGAGTTCGGCGGTCCCTGCACGACGGCCGTTCACGAGAGCTTCGTACAGGCCGAGAGCCGTGGCGTAGAGACGGGCGGACACGGCTTGTGCAGGAAGCTCGAAGGCGACCGCGAGCGTGTGCGCCGGCCGATGGCCGTATCCGGGGTCGTCGCCCTCGACGGGACTGATCCACCGCGCCTGCCAGTCCTGGTCGAGCAGGCCCACCTCGAACTCGTGCCAGGCGGACCAGTCCGAGACGGTGCCGGACGACACTGCGCGCACGCGCCATGCGACCCGCTCGCAGCTCTTCGGGGCGCGCCAGGGCCAGTCGACGTGACGACGGCCGGCGATGCGGGCGACCGGCAGTCTCACGGCGTCGACCGTCGCCTCCAACTCGAACCCGTCCTCGTCACCGGCGCGAACCGCGTCTTTCCACGAGAGGCGCGGCGCGGCGCCGGCAACCGGGAACTGGTCCCCGCCGCTGTCGATCGCGAGGTCGTAGGGCGCTGAAGTCATCGTCGTCTTTCGTGGGATGGCACGGTCGGCGCGCGTGCGGGATCTCGCATGGCAACCGATTGCACAGTACCTCGCACCACGCCCGCCCGCAAGCCCGCCGCGCTCCTCGACAGCGCGAACAACCACCGAGGGGAGCGCTCCCGAGCTAGCTCACGCCGTCGCGCAGCACGCGACCCACCGCGCCGAGGCCGATCTCGAGCGCATGCAGCTCTTCGAGCGACAGGTGACCGAGGACGTCGGCGCCGAGCTCGGGTCGCGCGCCCATCACCCGCTGCACGACGGCACGGCCGAGGTCCGTGCTGTGGACGCGGCGGACACGCAGGTCGCGAGCGTCGGCCGCGCGTTCGGCGAACCCGCCGGCGACGAGCCGGTCGACGAGGTTGGACATCGATGCCATGGTCACGCCGAAACTCCCGGCGAGCTGGGCGACGCTCGCCCCCTCCTCGGTCGTGACGACGACCGACAGGACCTTCAACTGCTGCAGCGAGAGGCTGCCCGAACGCAGCGGCTCGAGCATCCTCGGGATGGAGCGGACGGCGATCGAGATCGACAGCGCCTCGATCCGCTGGAGCACCGCTCGACGATCGTCGTCCTCCCCCATGCGCTCACGCTATCCCAGTGGACTCCCAGCCAACATTACTTAGCCAGGGGCTAACCTTTTCGAGCAATCCGATCCACGGCTGTGTCGGCGCGAAGAGAGTGCGGCTGGTGTGCCGCAGCCGTGCCCTGCCCGGTGGTCCTCGAGGCGCCGTCGCTGCGACGACGAGCGAGAACGAGGACGATGACGAACACGCATGAGCCCCCCGCTGAGATCGATCTGGCCGCCCTGCGCGCCAAGTATGCGCACGAGCGCGACCGGCGGCTCCGCCCTGACGGCGCGACGCAGTACCGTCGGGCCGCAGGCGCCTTCGGCTACTACGCCGAAGATCCCTACACCGAGCACCAGGAGCGCGCGGCCGTCACGACGCCGGTGGAGGCCCTGGTCATCGGCGCAGGATTCGGCGGACTGCTCACCGCGACCCGCCTCCAGCAGGCCGGCATCCGATCCGTCCGCCTCATGGACGAAGCCGGCGACGTCGGCGGCACCTGGTACTGGAACCGCTACCCCGGCATCCACTGCGACATCGAGTCGTACGTGTACATGCCGCTGCTCGAGGAGCTGGGATATGTACCCGCCTGGCGCTATGCGCCCGGTGAGGAGATCCGCCGTCATGCGGTGGCGATCGCGGAACGATTCGACCTGTACCGCGACGCCCTCTTCCAGACCCGTGCGACCTCGCTCACCTGGGACGAGGATCTCGCGCAGTGGAGTGTCGAGACAGATCGCGGCGACCGGTTCCACGCCCGCCACGTCGTCGTGTCGTCCGGCACGCTCACGCACCCCAAGCTGCCCGGCATCCCGGGGATCGAGGACTTCCGCGGCCACACCTTCCACACGAGCCGCTGGGACTACGACTACACCGGCGGCAGCGCCGACGGCGGTCTGACGAAGCTCGGCGACAAGCGCGTGGCCGTGGTGGGCACCGGCGCGACCGGACTCCAAGCAGTCCCGCACCTCGCCGAGGCCTCCGGCCACCTCCTGGTGTTCCAGCGCACGCCCTCCACCGTGGACGTCCGAGACAACCGCCCCACCGACCCGGAGTGGGCAGCGTCCCTCGAGCCGGGCTGGCAGCAGGAGCGGATGGACAACTTCCTCGCGGTCCTCGCCGGCGAGCCGGTCGAGCACAGCCTCGTGGACGACGGGTGGACACGGACGCCGCACCTGCAGCGGCAGATCCTCTCCGGCGCCGTGGACGAGTCGCTCCCCCTCGAACAGCGCCGTCTGCAGGACGAGCTGGCGGACGCGGCGACGATGGAGCGCATCCGCGCGCGGGTGGACGAGATCGTCGACGACCCCGAGACGGCCGAGCTGCTCAAGCCCTGGTACCGCTACATGTGCAAGCGGCCGGGATTCAGCGACACCTACCTGTCGTCCTTCAACCGCGAGAACGTCACGCTCGTCGACACCGCCGATCACGGCGGCATCACCCGCATGACCGCGACCGGCATCGTCGTCGGCGACACCGAGTACGAGGTCGACGCCGTCATCTTCGCGACGGGCTTCGAGGCCGGCGTCTCCGGCGTGCTGTCGGGCACCCTGCCCGTGTTCGGGCGCGGCGGTCGTCCGCTGCTGCAGCACTGGCAGTACGGTCCGCGCACACTGCACGGGTTCTACAGCCACGGCTTTCCGAACCTCTTCCACCTCGGGGCGCTGCAGAACGCCAACTCGGTGAACTTCGTGCACATCCTGCAGGACCAGGCGGAGCACATCGCCGCCGTCATCGCACGCGGCCGCGGCGAAGGCGTCGACGTCATCGAGCCGACGGCGGAGGCGGAAGAGCTCTGGTGCCGCGAGATCGTCGCGACCGCCAACGACACCAGTGCGTTCCAGGCCGAGTGCACGCCGGGCTACTACAACGGCGAAGGCACGCGCGCGATCACGGGCATGACCTACAGCCCCGGCCCGGTGGTGTTCCGCCGCCTCCTGCGCGAGTGGCGCGCAGGGTCGATGGCAGACGTCTTCGTTCGCGACGACCGCGACGACCTCGACGGCGAGCTCGACGGCCTCGACCGCGAGGCCGCCGCGGGAGTCGCGCGATGAGGCGGCTCACCGTCGCAGCGCTCGCCGCGCTCACGCTCGCGGGAGCGACCGGCTGCGCGGCTGCAGCGGACGGCGCCGGCGCGGGGGGCCCGAGCCACCGGGAGACCGCGGAGCTCGAGCGACAGGTGCAGGTGTCGTCCGTGCATGAGGCGACCGGGATGACGCTCGTCGAGGGCCCCGTCATCGGACCCGACGGCGACCTCTATGTGGTCGACGTGACGGCGCCTCCGGGCGCCGCCAAGGTGATGCGCGTGGACCTCGAGAGCACCGAGGTCAGCACCGTGTACACGGACGACACCCGCGCCATCACGTCCGCCCAGTTCAGCCCGCACGACGGCCGCCTCTACCTCACCGACTTCCTCGGCTCGATCATCAGCACCACGGCGGACGGCGAGGATCCGCGGACGTTCTTCGACGCGGAGTTCGAGGGAGTGCGCATGGCTCCGGACGACATCGCGTTCGACGAGGAGGGCCATCTCTACGTGACGGATTCGCAGGGCGCGCAGGACCCGTACTGGGAGGCGAGCGGCCGTCTGCTCCGCATCGACCGCGACGGCGAGACGGCCACAGTGCTGGCGTCCGACCTGCCCGCGCCGAACGGACTCGCGTTCACGCCCGAGTCCGACGGGCTGTGGGTGAGTCAGAACACCGGCAATCGGATCGACTTCCTCCGCCTCGATGCGGAGGGCACGGTCGTGGCCACGGCGCATCCGGCCGTGTTCGCGAGCGTCGGGGAGGCTCAGATCGACTCGCTCGCCACCGACGCGGACGGCAATCTCTACGTCGGCCTGCACCATCGGGCGGCGGTCCTCGTGTACGACACGCACGGCGAACTCCTGACGACGTTCGAGGCGCCCGCCGGCGACGATGCGACCTCGGCGACCAACGTCGCGATCGTTCCGGGAGAGACCACCGGCTACGCGACGGTCAGCGGCCCGGGCGGCGGTTTCGTGTACACATTCGAGGCCCTCGCCGACGGCATCCGCTCGTCCAACGGCGGCTGACAGCGACACGGTGGGGCAGGGTGCGCCATCGGAGATGGCTGTGGCGCACCCTCAGCGGGACGGTTCGTCGCGGCCAGATCATTGAGCGTCATCGCCGTTTGACAACCGATTGCCGCACTGTCAGCATCGGAGCGACAGGGACCGCTGGGTGCCCGACGACGAGGAGTGATGCCGCTGTGACCGACACGACGACCGAGCCGACGGCCGCACGGGTGCTGCCCGCGGTGCAGCGCAACGGATCAGCAACCCACCTGTTCGTCGACGGCAAGCCGCATCTCGCACTCGGCGGCGAGCTGCACAACTCGAGTGCGTCGAGTCCCGAGTACATGGCGCCGGTGTGGGACCACCTCGCGTCCAACGGCGTGGGCACCGTCATCGGCACGGCGAGCTGGCAGCTCGTCGAGCCGGAGGAGGGGCGCTTCGACTTCACCGCCGTCGACGATCAGATCCGTCAGGCCGAGCGGCGCGGCATCCGTCTCGTCCTCATCTGGTTCGGCGCGTACAAGAACGCCGAGTCGACATACGCCCCGTCGTGGGTGCGACGCGACGAGGATCGCTTCACCCGCGCCGGGCGCGACCAGACCCAGCTGCTCACCGGACGCTTCACTCTCGACGCGCCGATCCTCAGCGTCTTCGACGAGCGACTTCGGGATGCCGACGCCCGCGCGTTCGCGGAGCTCATGGCCCACATCGCCGAGGTCGACTCCTCGGGCACGGTCATCGCCGTGCAGGTCGAGAACGAGGTCGGCCTGCTCGGCGACAGCCGCGATCGCTCCCCGCACGCGCTGGCCGCCTGGAACGCGGCGGTTCCCGCCGAACTCCTCGAAGGGCTCGCCGCCCGCGGCGAGCGCCTGCACCCCCACGTGCGGGCTGTCTGGGACCGCAACGGCGCTCTCGCCGCCGGCACCTGGGCCGAGGTCTTCGGCAGCGACGGCGAGGCCGGCGAGATCTTCATGAGCTGGGGGTTCAGCCGGTACGTCGACGCGGTGGCACGGGCCGGCGTCTCTCGGCACGAGCTGCCGGTGTTCGCCAACGCGTGGCTCGGCCCGCAGCCCAACGCACTCGAACCCGGCCGCTATCCGAGCGGTGGCCCGGTCGCACGGATGCTGGACGTCTGGCGGATCGGCGCCCCGTCGCTCGCCTTCCTCTCGCCCGACATCTACGTCGACGATTTCGACGGCACGCTCGCGCAGTATGCGATCGAAGGCAACCCGATCTACGTGCCGGAGGCGAAGCCGGAGGCGGCACTCGCCTTCATCGCTGTGGGCGCCTACAAGGCGATCGGCTTCAACCCGTTCGGGATCGAGGACCTGCCGACGGGGCACGAGGTCTTCCGCGCGTACGAGGTGCTGAACGCCCTGTCGGGCGAGATCGTGCAGGCACAGGCGGACGACCGCATCCACGGCTTCCGCGTGAGCACCGGCGAGCAGCAGCAGGTCGAGATCGGCGGGTTCCAGATCACGATCAGCGGACCGTTCGACACGCGCGGCATCTTCGGCACCGGCACCGGCTCCAACGCCGAGGACAAGGTCGGGTACGGGCTCATCCTGCACACCGGCGAGGACGAGTTCCTCGTGACGGCGACGTCGGCATCCCTGTCCTTCGCGCGTGAGGACGCCGTCGTCGAGATCGATGAGCTCAAGGAGGAGGTGCTTCGGGACGGCGTGTGGGTTCCCCGTCGTACCCTCAACGGCGACGAGCGGCACTTCATGTTCTACGGCGACGAGCTTCGCACGGTGCGGATCTCGCTGCTGCGCCGCCGCGCACACCCCTGAGCCGGAGCGGGGCTCCTGGGCGCAGGCCGCGAGCCCGTCTACTCAGCGCCTGAGCCGGAGGGCCGCCGCGCGGCGGGCGTTTCAGCCGTCCGGCGCCCAAGGAGCGCCACGGTCGCGTCCCACAGTTCGCGCTGCACGGCCGGATCGTCACCGGGCGTGCTGGGCGTGATCCGCCTGCGGCCCCGCGCCGTGACATAGACCCCGGTCTCTCGACCGAAGGCGGGATCGGTCGCGACATCCACGATGAGCCCCGCGCCGCGGCGGGGATCGCCGATTCGCAGCGCCCGCAGAACACGCTCCAACGGCGCCGCGAAGCTCAGCTCGCGCCCGAGGCCGGTCACGTTGAATCCCGGGTCGAGGGCGTTGACGGTGATGCCCGTGCCGGCGAGCCGCCGGGCGAGCTCCATGGTGAACATGATGTTCATCAGCTTGGTCTTGCCGTACACCTCCGAAGATCCCCGCGCGGTGAACGGGGCGGTGTCGGTGAGATCGGCGGGGAGGGTGAGCGTGCCGTGGCGACGGGATGCCTCGGACGCGACGTTGACGATCCGCGCGGAGGTCCCGCGGCGGAGGGCGGGCAGCAGCGACTCGGCCAGCAGGAACGGCGCGAGGTGGTTCACGGCGACCATCTGCGGATAGCCGTCCACGGTGACCCGCTGCTCGAACGCGTGGAGCCCGGCGTTGTTGACGAGCACGTCTACGCGCTCGTATCGTTCGCGGATCTCAGCGCCCACACGCCTCACGTCGTCCATCCGCGACAGATCTCCGAGGTGGATGCCGACCTGTGCACCCGGCGCGGCGGCGTCGATCTCGCTTCGCGTCTCGGCCGCCTTCTGCTCGTCCCGCGCGGTGAGGGCCAGACGAAATCCTCGTCGGGCGAGCGAGATCGCGGCGAGGCGGCCCAGGCCGCTCGTGGCACCGGTCAGGACGATGGTCTGCGGATCGGACATGAGCGGGTTCCTTCTGCCGGGCCGACGCCAGGCGCGACGGCGGCGACGTAGTTTGCAAATCCCCATCACTGTACGAGGTATAGTTTGGATATGCAAACGAGTTCTGCCGTGCCTTCCGACGATCGGGATCGCCTGGAGCTCGCCCTCGGAGAGCAGGTGAACGCTCTGCTCAGCGCGACGCGAGCCCTCACCGAACGAAGCGCCGCCCGGTTCCACGAGGGACTCCAGCCGGCCGCATTCCACATCGCGCGATGGCTCTACGCATTCGGTCCTGCCAAGCCGAGCGTGATCGCGGATGCGGTCGGCATGGACCGCAGCTCGACCAGCACGCTGATCGGCAGGATGCGGAGCCTGGGTCTCGTCGCCGGCTCTCCCGACCCGGACGACAGGCGCGGTGTGATCGTGGGCCTCACCGAGGCCGGAACAGTGCGCGTGGCGGCCGCGCTGGCCGACAGAGGCGCTGAACTTCATGACCGCACACGGGACTGGACGACGGACGATCTGTCGCAGCTCGTCACGCTGCTCGGGCGACTCACCGGCGGACACGCCTCCGGCGGAGAGTGATCGCGACGGCGGGCAGGGGCCTCGCCCCTACCCGTGCCCGGCCGATCAGCGCGGAGCCCGCACGCGCAGCGCCCGGAAGTAGCGCCGGCGCGCGACCTGCTGCGCCATCAGCAGAGCCGGGTAGGCCGCCCGCCATGCCCCGCGGGGGCTCGGGCGCGTGAGGGAGCGGACCGTCAGGATCACCGCGTCCCCGTGCCGGTGGACGATGAAGGCCTCCTCGCCGCTCACGGGATGACCGGGCAGCGTGCGGTAGGCGAAACCGACCCGATCTCTCTCCTGCACCACCTCGACAATCTCGACGGGTTCACGCACCGCGAAACCGAACGGGTGCGCCATGATGACGGGGCGGTCCCCCGCGGTCACGCGGTCCCCCGCGGTTGCGGAGTCGCCCGGCATCACGGTGAATCCGCTCCGGGTCTTGATCCCCCACCGCAGCACCTCGCGGCTCGCCCAGCGCCAGACGTCATCTCCGCGGCCCAGCTCGGCCGACTTCTCCCAGCGACGGAATCCGGCACCCGTCTGCCGCCACTGCGGATCCGCGGGCCGGGTCAGAGACATCCCCTCGTCTGGGACCATTCTCCGATGATCTCACCGTCCGGGTGGAGCAGTGCCCGCCGGCTGAGAGCGAACCGGCCGCGTCCTCGACGACGAGGCCGCCGGGCACGACGCCCCGCCGGAGCGGGGGATGTACGCTCATCGGCGGGCTCGCGGGATGTGAAGACGCGGCCGCCCCGGCAGTGAGGAGCAAAGGTGCACGACGACCGGTCGCATGTGCAGGCACGCCTGCGGAGGTTCACCAGGGAGCGGCTCGAGCCGGCCGTGCACCCCGAGTTCCACCCGCTGCGGGTCGAGCACTGGTCCGTGCCCGACGAGCCGGTGCCGTTCGCCGAGGCGGTCGATCGTGAGTACGAGCCGACTCCGGCGGGCTGGACGTGGGGTCGTGCGTGGAGCTCGACATGGTTCCGGCTCTCGGGGCGGCTCCCCGAGGGGTGGAGCCCGCAGCACACCGAGATCGTCTGCGACCTCGGCTTCACGGCCGACCGCCCGGGCTTCCAGGTCGAGGGTCTGGCGTACCGCCCGGACGGCAGCATCCTCAAGGCGGTCTCACCCCGCGGCCACCACCTGCCGCTCGACGCGGACGCCGGCGACGACCTCACGCTGTACGTCGAAGCCGCCGCGAACCCCGACGTCGCGGGCGAGTGGACCTTCGCGGCGACGCCGCTGGGCGACAAGCTGACGTCGGGTGAAGGGCCGCTGTACAGCCTCGGCGCCATCGGCTTCGTCCGGCGAGACGAGACGGCGTGGGAGCTGCTGCAGGACATCCAGGTGCTCAGCGGCCTGCTGGGCGAGCTTCCGCAGGACTCCCCGCGACACCACACCATCGTGCGAGGGCTCGAGCGGATGCTCGACGTCGTCGATCCCGACGACGTCGCGGCCACCGCGGCGCTCGCCCGCGAGACCATCGCACCCCTGCTCGCCTCCCCCGCGCACGCGTCCAGCCACCGCATCGTCGCGGTCGGCCACGCGCACATCGACTCCGCATGGCTGTGGCCCACCCGCGAGACCATCCGCAAGGTCGCGCGGACGTTCGCGAACGCACTGGAGCTCATGCAGCGGCATCCGGAGTTCGTCTTCGCGGCCTCGTCGGCGCAGCAGTACGCGTGGCTCGAGCAGTATCAGCCCGCGCTGTTCGCGCGGGTGCGCGAGCAGGTACAGGCGGGCAGGTTCGTCCCCGTCGGCGGCATGTGGGTCGAGTCCGACACGAACATGCCCGGCGGCGAGTCGATGATCCGCCAGTTCCTGCACGGCAAGCGGTTCTTCCGCGAGCGCCTCGGGGTCGAGACCGAAGAGGTCTGGCTTCCGGACTCGTTCGGCTACTCGGCAGCGCTGCCGCAGATCGTCCGCGGCACCGGCAACCGGTGGTTCCTGACGCAGAAGCTGTCGTGGAGTCAGGTGAACCAGCTGCCCCACCACACCTTCTGGTGGGAGGGGATCGACGGCACGCGCGTGTTCACCCACCTGCCGCCCGCCGACACCTACAACTCCGAGCTGACGCCCGCCGAGCTGCTGCACACCGAACGCAACTTCAAGGACGCCGGCGCCGCCACGACCTCGCTGGTGCCGTTCGGATACGGCGACGGAGGCGGCGGGCCCACCCGCGAGATGCTGGCCGCGGCCGAGCGCTCGCGCGACCTGGAGGGTCTTCCCCGCGTCGAGATCGCCGCACCAACCCGCTTCTTCACGGACGCCGAGGCCGAGTACGCGGACGCGCCGGTGTGGGCGGGCGAGATGTACCTCGAGCTGCACCGGGGCACCTACACCTCTCAGCTGCGCACCAAGCAGGGCAACCGGCGCAGCGAGCAGCTGCTGCACGAGGCGGAGCTCTGGTCGGCGACGGCCGCGATCCGCACCGGCGAGCCGTACCCCTACGCCGAGCTGCGGCGCGCCTGGGAGAACGTACTGCTGCTGCAGTTCCACGACATCCTCCCCGGCAGCTCGATCGCCTGGGTCCACCGTGAGGCCGAGCGAGACCACGCGCGCATCCGCGACGAGCTGACGGTCCTCATCGACCGCAGTGTCGCGGCGCTCGTCGGCGCCGGATCCACCGAGCTCGTCGCCAATCCGATGCCGCTGCCCGGTTCGGGCGTCGATGCGTTCGCGATCGGCACTCCGGCCGCAACGGCAGCCGCAGCGACGTGGGAGCGCCGGCCCGACGGCGGCCTCGTGGTCGACAACGGCGTGCTCCGAGCCGTGGTCGACGCGCGCGGTCTCGTCGTCTCACTCGTCGACGCGGTCTCGGGCCGGGAGGCGGTGGCCCGGGGCGGCGCGGCGAACCGGCTCGTACTGCACCGCGACACCCCGAACGAGTGGGATGCCTGGGACATCGACGACCACTACCGTCGCAACGCCACGCCGCTCGACGCCGGCGCCCCCGAGTCGCTGGATGCGGTCACCGGCGACGACGGATCGGTGACCGTCGTCGTGGTCCGCTCGTTCGGCGCGTCGCGCGTCGCGCAGCGGCTCACCCTCGCGCCCGGCGCGCCCGCGCTGGACCTCGAGCTGACCATCGACTGGCACGAGTGCCAGAAGCTGCTGAAGCTGTACGTCGACATCGACGTGCACGCCGACGTCACCGCCGCGGAGACCCAGTTCGGCCATGTCCACCGCGTCACGCACGAGAACACGTCGTGGGAGGCCGCGCGCTTCGAGTTCTGCGCGCATCGCTGGGTGCACGTCGGCGAGCCCGGCTACGGCGTCGCCGTGGCCAACGACTCCACCCACGGGCACGACGCCCGCCGCACACCGCGCCCCGGAGGCGGGCGCTCCACCACGCTGGGCATGTCGCTCATTCGCGCACCCCGCTTCCCCGACCCGGTGGCCGACCAGGGCACGCACACGCTGAGGGTCGCGCTGCGGCCGAATGCCGGCATCCGGCATGCCGTCGCCGAGGGCTACCGGCTCAACCGGCCCGCGCGGCCCGTGGTCGGCGACCACACCGCGGCGGCCCTGTTCGCCGTGCGCAGCGAGACCGTCGTGGCCGAGACGGTCAAGCTCGCCGACGACGAGTCCGGCGACGTCATCCTCCGGCTGTACGAATCGGCCGGCGGTCGGGGATCGGTCTCGGTGACGGCGCTGTTCGACGCCGCGGGCTGCGAGCGCACCGACCTGCTCGAGCGCGCGACCGGCGATGCGCAGGACGCGTCCGCCGCGACGCTCGAGCTGCGGCCGTTCGAGATCGTCACCCTCCGCTATCGCCCTGCTGCGCACGAGGATGTCGAGGCACCCAGGTCGTGATGTACATGCGTTCCCCGCGCGGGACCAGCGCGGGGAACGCCTCGGGTTGCCGACCGTTGTCAGCGTGCCGACACCTCCGCGATCCGGTCGGCCGGGTCGGGTGAAGCACCGCCGTCACGGCGGACGATCAGCAGAGACGCCGCGGCCGCGAGGAGCACCGCGACGGTGGTCACCACGCCGAGCGGAAGGATGCTGAGGGCACCGGCGACGCCGACCAGCGGAGCGGCGACGCCGCCGAATCCGAACCGAACCATGCCCAAGAGCGACGACGCGGTCCCGGCGATCTGCGGGTACTCGATCAGGGCGAGCGTGGTCGCCGGCGGGGACGAGATCGCGACGCCGCTGGCCAGCAGGAAGAGCGACACGATGACCACCCACAGCGGCACTGCCGTGAGGCCGGCCACGAGCAGTCCGGCCGCACCGATTCCGGCGACCAGGATGCCGGTGGCGAGCGTTCCCGCGATGCTCCACCGCTCGGCCGCGCGGCCGGCGAGGTAGCCGAAGGCCATGAAGCCGGCGGAGTTGAGCCCGAAGGCCAGGGCGTACCCCATCGGGGACAGTCCGTAGATGTCCTGCAGCACGAAGGTCGCGCCCGACAAGTACGCGAAGAGCGCCGCGTACAGGAACCCCTGGTTGAGGACCGCTCCGAGGAAGACGCGGTCCGACAGGAGCGTCCGGAAGTCGTGCAGGGTCTGCGTGAATCCCCCGCGCGAGCGCCGCGCGACGGGGAGCGTCTCGCGGAACACGAGCAGCGTGGCGATCAGGATGAGCGCGCCGATGGCGGCGAGGAAGACGAAGAGTCCGCGCCAGTCGGTCACGGCGTTGAGCATTCCTCCCAGCAGGGGACCGACGATGGCGGCGAGACCGCCGATGACGGTGAGCCGGCCGTAGAAGCGGATCAGTGCGCCGCCCGCATAGACGTCCCGGCCGGCCGCCTGGGCGATCACGATCCCGACGCCACCGGCGAGGCCCTGCACGAACCGGGCGACGATGAGCAGCTCGACGGTCGGGCTGATCGCGCAGAGCAGCGAGGTGGCGATGTACGCGACGATGCCGATGAGCAGGATGCCGCGCCGCCCGAAGCGGTCCGACAGCGGCCCGGCGATCAGCTGCCCCGCGGCGAGCCCGATCAGGCAGGCGGTGACGGTCAGCTGCGCGACGGAGGTGGCGGCATCCAACTCCGCAGTCAGCGCCGGGAGGGCGGGCAGGTACAGATCCATCGAGATCGGCCCGAACACGGTCAGCAGCAGCAGGAGCGTCGGCAGCAGCCGACGGAACGGGGTCGAAGGCGGAGCGGTCTGATCGAGCATGCCCCCAGCCTTCCGGCCGCGCGACGGCGGGAGGAGTCCCTGACGAAGGGTGTACCGCCAAGGCATCCCCCGGCAGCGGCGCCCGACCTACGATGTCGACATGGACAACCGAGCCGAGGTGCGTGAGTTCCTCATGTCGCGGCGGGCGAAGGTCACCCCGGATGCGGCGGGTCTCACCGCCGGCTCGAACCGGCGTGTGGCGGGCCTCCGACGCACCGAGGTGGCGATGCTGGCGGGCGTCAGCGTGGAGTACTACGCCAAGCTCGAACGCGGGGCGATCGCCGGCGCCTCCGCGTCCGTGCTCGAGGCCGTGTCGCGCGCACTGCAGCTGGACGACACCGAGCGCGCACACCTGCTCGACCTGGCGCGTGCCGCCGACGGCATCCCGTCCTCCGGGCGTGCTCGCCGCCGCGCGGCGAAGGCGGCGGCGCCGCGACCCAGCCTGCTCTGGGCGATGTCGGCCATCACCGACGCGGTGGCGTTCGTGCGCGATCAGCACCAGGACATGCTCGCGACCAACGCCCTCGGCCGCGCGTTCTACTCCCCGCTCATCGGGGACGGCGGACGGACCCCGAACCTGGCTCGATTCCAGTTCCTCGACCCGGCGTCGCGGGAGTTCTACCCGGACTGGGATCGCATGGCAGAGATGTGCGTGGCGATCATGCGCAGCGAGGCCGGCCGCGACCCGCACGACAAGGGACTGCAGGACCTGGTCGGTGAGCTGTCGACCCGCAGCGACACGTTCCGCCGACTGTGGGGTGCGCACGATGTGCGCACGCATGGGGCGGGCACGAAGCACTTCCGTCATCCCGTCGTGGGCGACGTCACCCTCGCCTTCGAAGAGCTCGCGGTCACGGCCGAGCCGGGCCAGGTGCTGCTGATCTACACCGCCGAGCCGGGGTCGCCGTCGGCCGAGCGGCTGCGGCTGCTCGCCTCGTGGAGCGCCGAGCACCCCGTCGACGTCTCCTCGTAGAGACCGGGAACGCTCGGCCCGCGAGGGTGAGCTGAGTCCAACGCCGGACCAGACGACCCCGACCGCACCCGCGTCTGCGGGTGCGGCCGGGGTCTCCGGGTACGAGCTACTCGGCGATGAACGCGAGGATGTCGGCGTCGAGCTGCTCCTGGTAGTCGCCGTAGATGCCGTGCGGTGCACCCGGGTAGACCTTCAGCACGCCGTGCGCGACCAGATCGGCGCTCTTGATCGCGGCATCCGCGATCGGCACGATCTGGTCGTCATCGCCGTGCGCGAGGAGGATCGGCACGTCGAGCGCCTTCAGGTCCTCGGTGAAGTCGGTCTCCGAGAAGGCGGCGACGCAGTCGTAGGCGGCCTTGAGCCCGACGAGCATGCCCTGACGCCAGAAGTCGTCGCGAGCACCCTGCGACACCTCGGCCCCCTCGCGATTCGCACCGAAGAACGGCACCGAGAGGTCCTGGTAGAACTGCGACCGGTCCTTCAGCACGCCCGCGCGGATGCCGTCGAACGCCTCGATCGGCGTGCCCTCGGGGTTCGCCTCCGACTTCACCATGACCGGCGGGACGGCGCCGGCCGTGATGATCTTCGCGACCCGGCCCTTGCCGTGCCGGGCGGCATACCGCACCACCTCGCCGCCCCCCGTGGAGTGGCCGATCAGCACGATGTCGTGCAGGTCGAGCTGCTCGACGAGCTCGGCGAGGTCACGTGCATAGGTGTCCATGTCGTTGCCCTGCCAGGGCTGCGACGACCGGCCGTGACCGCGGCGGTCGTGGGCGATGGCGCGGTAGCCGTGATCGGCGAGCAGCTTCAGCTCGACCTGCCAGGCATCCGAGCTGAGGGGCCAGCCGTGGCTCAGGATCACGGGCTGGCCCGAGCCCTGGTCGGTGTAGTAGATCTGCGTTCCGTCGGAGGTGGTGATGTACGGCATTGCGGCGCGCTCCTTCTGGGCGGTCGGTGGGTGGTGAGGGGTGAGGCGATGCCGGGTCAGCCGAGCTCGGCGATCGCCGCGGTGATCACGTCGGCGACCTCGGCGGGGTGCGTCTGCATCACGAGGTGGGGCGCGTCGATCTCGATGACCTTGCGCACGCCCGCTCGCTGGTAGCCGAACCGTTCGACGTCCGGGTTGATGGTGTGGTCGGCGCTCGAGACGATGCCCCAGGCGGGCTTGGTCTTCCACGCGGCCACCGAGGCGGGCTCGCCGAACGCGACCGCCGAGAGAGGCCGCTGCGAGACGGCGAGCACGCGCGCAGCCTCGGGGTCGACGCCCGCGGCGAACACCTGCGGGAACGCATCGATCTTGACCGAGACGTCGGTGCCCGGCTCGCCACCCTCGACCGGGTACGGCGCGTAGACCAGGTTCGCGGCGAGCTCGGAGTCGGGGAAGCCGCCCTGCAGTTGCCCGAGGCTCTCGCCCTCGTCGAGCGCGTAGCCCGCCACGTAGACGAGGCCCACGACGTTCTCGGCGACGCCGGCGACGCTGATCACCGCACCGCCGTAGGAGTGGCCGGCGAGCAGCACCGGGCCCTCGATCTGCTCGACGAACGACTTGATGTAGGCGGAGTCGCCCGAGAGGCTCCGGTTGAACACCGGTGGCACGAGAACGGTGTAGCCCTCGCTGAGCAGCCGCGCGGTGACGGGTGCCCAGCTCGCCGCGTCGGCGAAGGCGCCGTGAACGAGCACGATGGTCGGTGAATCCGACATGGGTTTCTCTCTTTCTCTGTGGTGCCGGACGTGGCTTGTGGATCGTCCGGCGGGGACGGCGGGCGCATCGACGGCTGGCTCATCGACGACGCGGCCTGCGTGGTGGTCGGCGGCGGCGGACACGACACGGAGATCGGCGCTCGGCGAGGGCCGGTGAGCTGCTCGACATCCGCAGCCGCCGGCCCGATCGGATGCCGGGGCGCCGGGCTTCGGCGGATGGAGTCACGATGGTCCTCAAGGTGCGATTTGCCAGAGTGGCGCAACGCTGAGACCCTCGGACTGTGGTCAGTACGTCCATTGGATCCGATCGTCGCCGCAGGCACCACGAAGTTTCCACGCAGAAGTGAACTCGCTCGTTTCTGCCTCGACGAATACTCCGCGACCCCTCCGCGAACTGCTCCGGGAGCACCGCCGGGACGCCGACCTCACACTCGAAGGCCTCGCCGAACGATCCGGTGTCAGCGATCGCACGATCAGCGACATCGAACGCGGCATCAGCCTCGGCCCGCAGCGCCGCACGATGCTCGCTCTCGCCGATGCGCTGGCGCTTCAAGGCACCGAACGAGACCGCTTCCTCGCGTCGGCTCGTGCCGGGAGGAAGAACGCCGCGCCCGCCGCTCGAGCGGTCGACATCGAGCCGCACCGGCTGACCGACTTCACCGGACGCGAATCCGAGATCGTCGGCGTCGTGGCTCACCTCGCACCGTCGGGTGCCGACGGCGAGCCCGCAGCGCCCGTGGTGCTGTGCGGCGCTCCGGGCGTCGGCAAGACGTCGATCGCCATCGAAGCGCTCCATCGGTGCGCCACCCGGCGGCCCACCCGCCTCTTCGTCGACCTCGGCGGCCTCGACCCCGTGCCCCTGACGCCGTTGCAGGTTCTGCAGTCGCTGCTGCGACAGCTCGGCGGCGAGCCGGATGCGGCGAAGTCGCTCGGCGACGCGACGGCGGCATGGCGCGCGGCGGTCGTGGCATCCCCTGTCGCCGTGCTCCTCGACGACGCGGCGAACGAGGCGCAGATCCGCCCCGTCCTGACGTCCGAAGGGCGGAGCGCCGTCGTGGTCACCTCCCGCCGCACGCTGGCGGGGCTCGAAGGGGCGCGACGGCTGACGATCGGCCCGCTCCCCCGAGACGAGAGCGTGGCGTTCCTGCGGCGTATCCTTCCTCCGGCGCAGGCCGAGACCGGCGATCTCGACGAGCTGGCCGGGTTCTGCGACGACATCCCGCTCGCGCTGCGCATCGCCGGCAACCGTCTGGCGAGCCAGCCGACGTGGACGGTCGAGGACTTCGTCGGGCGGCTGCGCAGCGAGGAGCGTCGCCTCAGCGCGCTCGTGGCCGGCGATCTCGGCCTCGCATCGACGTTCACCCTGTCGTACGACCACCTCGCCGAGCCCCCGCGCCGGCTGTTCCGCCGCCTGTCCCTGCTCGACGGAGGTTCGTTCGACGCGCGCCTCGCGAGCGCCGTCGATGACCACGACGAGGCGGAGACGCAGGATCTGCTCGACGGGCTGGCCGAACTCGGACTCGTCGAGGCCATGCGGGGTGACCGCTACCGCCTGCACGACCTGCTGCGGCTCTACGCCGCGTCGCGACTGCGCGAGGAGGAGGCCGCCGAGGCGATCTCCGCGCAGCGCCGACGGGTCCGCGACTGGCTGCTCGCGACGACGATCGCGGCGGGCGCGCGATTCGAACCGCGACCGCCGCACGCGGCTCCGGCCGCCGGCATCCTCACGTTCTCCTCGAACGAGGAAGCACGCGACTGGCTCATGACCGAAGCGGAGCACTGGTTCTCCGCCTACCAGGCGGCCGCCTCTCGGGGGGACCACGCCACGGTGCTCCTGGTGGCCGACTCCCTGCACTGGTTCTCCGACCTGTGGCTCGGGTGGGGACGCTGGCACGAGCTGTTCACGACCTCGGCGGCGTCGGCCCGCGCGCTGGGCGACCCGTCGCAGCAGGCGCGCCATCTCGGGTACCTGGCGTGGGCTCAGCTCGCCGAGACATTCGATCCCGCGGCGGCGCGGGCCACCGCCGACGCGGCCCTGCACGCCGCGCGGCGCGCCGATGACGCCGGCGAGTGCGGCTGGGCGAACTTCTATCTCGCGTGGAGTCTGCTGCACCTCGGCGACGCCGGCGCCGCCCACACGTACGCGGATGCCGCCGTCGCGGACTTCGCCAGGGCGGGCGACGCCCAGGGCGAGCTGCAGGCGCGCTCGATCAGGGCGGGCATCCGCAGCCGCAGCGAGCCGGAAGCGTCCATCGGCGAGCACCGTGAACTGCTCGCCTTCCTCGCGCGGGTCGGCGACGACCTGCCGCGCAACATCCGCGGCGTCACCGAGACCAACGCCCATACCGTCATCGCCTCGGCTCTGCTGGCGCTCCACCGGTTCGAGGATGCCGTCGCCGCGGCATCCGATGCCCTCCAGGTCGGCGCACCCGGCGAGTTCCCGAGCGGGCAGGCGGCGGCGCACCGGCACCGGGGCATGGCCGAACTGGCCCTCGGCCGTGGAGACGCGGCACGCTCAGACCTGACGGCCGCGCTCAGGCTGGGGGCGGGAGCACGCGCTGAGGACTGGCTCGACGAGGTGCGGGCCGCTCTCCACTCGATCCCGGAGTGAGGCGGCTGCGGGCGCTGTCGCCGTCGCCCGCCACGCTGCCGCTCATTCCGGTCGCGTCGAGTCCCGCTGGCGCGTGAGGTACGCGACCTCCGCCGTGTTGCCCGCCAGTGCGATGGCGGCGTCGTACGCCTCTCCCGCTTCGGCGGGCCGTCCCAGTCGCCGCAGCAGCTCCGCGCGGGCGGCGTGATACGGGTGATAGGCCTCCAGCTCGGGCCTGAGAGCGTCGACGAGGGCGAGCCCCGCCTCGGGGCCGTCGCGCTCGCTCACCGCGATCGCGCGGTTCAGTCGCCCGATCGGCGAGCCGTCGAGCCGCAGGAGGTGATCGTAGAGGGCGACCACCTGCGTCCAGTCCGTCGCGTCACCGTCGGTGTGGACGGCATTGATCGCGGCGAGCAGCTGGAATCGGCCCGGCGGCAGGCCGGATGCCAGTCGCCCGCGGACCAGCGCGTGCCCCTCCGCGATCAGCACGGCATCCCACTGGCCGCGGTCCTGCGCGCCTAGGGGGACCAGCTCGCCCGCCGACGACACGCGCGCCGTGCGGCGCGCGTCGGTGAGCAGCATCAGCGCCAGCATCCCGGTCGCCTCGCCGTCGTCGGGCAGCAGCTGGTGCAGGAGGCGGGCGAGCCGGATCGCCTCGCCGGTCAGTTCCTCGCGCACCGGGGCGCTGTCGGGGCCGGTGGCGAGATATCCCTCGTTGAAGATCAGGAACAGCACGGTCAGCACACCCGCCACCCGGCCCGGGAGGTCCTCGGTCGCCGGCACTCGGTACGGGATGCCGGCCGTGGCGATCTTCGCCTTCGCGCGGGTGATGCGCGCCCCCATCGTGGTCTCCTGCACGAGGAACGCGCGGGCGATCTCGGGCACGCTCAGTCCGCCGCCCATCCGGAGCGTCAGCGCGACGCGGGCCTCCATCGCGAGGGCCGGATGACAGCAGATGAAGAGGAGCCGCAGCCGGTCGTCGTCGATCGCACCGAGCGGCTCGGGTTCTGCGTCGTACACGAGCTGCGCCTCCCGGTGTCTCGCGTCACGGCTGCTCTCGCGCCGGATGCGGTCGATCGCCTTGTGGGTGGCGGTGGTGGTGAGCCACGCGCCGGGGTTGGGCGGGATGCCCTCCGCCGGCCAGCGCTCGGCGGCGGTGGCGAACGCGTCCGCGGCCGCCTCCTCGGCGATGTCGAGGTTGCCGAACCGCTTGGCGAGTGTCGCCACCACCCGCGCCCACTCGTCGCGGTGGGCGCTGGTCAGGGCATCCTGTGCGTCTGTCACCCGGCGAGGAGGGGCCGCACCTCGAGCCGACGGTTGCAGGCCCTCGAGCCCTCGCCCATCAGCTTCAGCGCGACGTCCAGGTCGGGCGCTTCGATGATCCAGAAGCCGGCGGCCCACTCCTTCGCCTCGACGAACGGTCCGTCGGTGAACACGGGCTGGTCGCCACGGCCGTCGATGACGGTCGAGACAGTCGGGTCGGCCAGTCCGGCGGCGAAGACCCAGTGACCGCCTTCGCGGAGCTTGTCGTTGAACGCATCGATCGCGACGCCCTCCTCGGCGGTCCCCGAGTTGCTGCGGCTGTCGATGACGTTGACCAGGTACTGCATGCTCATATCCTCTCTCTCGTATGACACCCCAGACCAGGGCCGGCCTGAGGTTGCGCGGCACGCCGCCCTCAGGCGGCCTTGCGGCGCTGCGGCCCGGCGCCCGCCGGGATCTCGCCGTGCGGCCGCGGGGCGTACACGAGCTTCTGCGTACGGCCGTCGAGCACGGTGGACTCGATCAGGTCGAGGTCGAGCTCCGCCCCGCCGTGCAGAAGCGCGGCCCCGCCGGCGCGTCCGGAGACGGCAGGGAACATCATCACCTCGAGCCGGTCGACGAGGCCCGCGGCGAGCAGCGCACGGTTCAGCGCGACGCTGCCGTGCGAGCGCATGGGCACATCGGTCGTGCGCTTCAGGCGCTCGATCGCCACCACCGCGTCCTCCGCGAGAACAGTGGAGTTCTGCCAGCCGAGCGGCTCTTCCAGAGTGCGCGAGAACACGATCTTCGGCAGTTCGTTCAAGCTGTCGTAGTACGGCTCGTCGAACATGGTCACGAACTTCCGGAACTGCCGGAAGGTCGTCGCGCCGAAGACGAGCACCTGGTCCTGCGCGAAGGTGCGCACTCGGTCCTCGATCAGCTCGGGACCCTCTTTGCCCCAGTAGCCGGGCCAGCCCTCGGCCATGCCGTAGCCATCGAGGCTGCAGAAGAAGTCGACGGTGAACGTGGTGCTCATGGTCGTATCCCTTTCGGTTCGCGTGGCGGTGCGTACGGCGGGATCGCGGTCATCGCGGAGCGTGCAACGCTCGACAGTGGTCGCGGATCCTCGCCTTCACTACCGCTACGAACGGGACCGAGGGGATTCGACAGGGCGTCAGAACTTTTTACAGCGACCGGCGACGGGCGCTCCTGGTCGGCGGCGTCCTCAGCCGTGCTGGAACCAGGTGGTCTTCCAGTCCGTGTAGTTGTCGAGGGCGTGACGCGAGAGGTCGCGCCCGAACCCGGACTGCCCGAATCCGCCGAACGGCGTCGTCAGCCCGAGCGCATCGACCGTGTTCACCGAGACGGTGCCGGCGACGAGGTGCTCCGCCACCCGGTGGGCGCGCGAGAAGTCCGAGGTCCACAGCGATGCGGCGAGGCCGAACTCCGTCGCATTGGCGAGTCGGACCGCCTCCTCCTCCGAGTCGAAGGCGAGCACCGCCACCAGTGGGCCGAAGACCTCCACGCGGTGGAGCTCGTGATTCGCGTCCAGCCCTGTGACGATCGCGGGACGCAGATAGGCATCGGAGCCCGTGATGGTGACCCGGTCCCCGCCGCTCACGAGGGTGCCGTCGTTCGCCGCGCGTTCGATCGCCCCGCCGACCGCGTCCGCATGGGCACGGCTGATCAGACTCCCGTTGCCGGGAGCGCCCGCGAGCGGATCGCTCGGCTCGTAATCGCGGGATGCCGCGGCCAGCAGCGCGACGAACTCGTCGTGGGCCTCACGCTGGATGAGGATGCGGGAGTTGGCCGAGCACACCTGGCCCTGGTTGTAGAACGCTCCGAACGCAGCCTTCGCCGCCGCGGCCAGCAGGTCGGCGTCGGCGAAGACGACGTTGGCGCTCTTGCCGCCCGCCTCGAGTGCGAGTCGCTTCATGTTGGAGGTGCCGGCGTCGATCATCAGCTGCTTGGCGACGGCAGTCGATCCGGTGAAGGCCAGGACGTCGATGTCGGGATGCCGCGCGATGCGGCTGCCGGCTGTCGAGCCGTGCCCCGGCACGACGTTGAGCACGCCCGGCGGCAGGCCGGCTTCGAGAGCGAGATCCGCCAGCCGCAGCGCGGTGAGCGATGTCTCGGTCGCAGGTTTGAGCACGACGCTGTTCCCGGCGGCGAGAGCGGGAGCGAGCTTCCAGGCGGCGATCTCGAGCGGGTAGTTCCAGGGGACGATCGCGCCGACGACGCCCAACGGCACCCGCCGCACGAGTGCGGTGGACCCCGGGGGCGTCGCCGGAACCTCGTCGAATCGCTTGTCGGCGAGCTCCCCATACCACCGGAAGGTCTCGGCGGCTCCCGGCACGTCGACGGTGAGCGTCTGCGCGATGGGCTTGCCCGAGTCGAGCGTCTCCAGCAGGGCGAGCTCGTCGAGGTGCTCCATGATCAGGTCGGCGAGGCGGATGAGCACGCGGCCCCGGTCGGCGGAGCCGAGGCGGCACCAGTCGCCCTGCTCGAATGCCCGGCGGGCGCGCGCGACCGCCAGGTCGACGTCGCGCGCGGTTCCGGCCGCGAGGTCGGCCAGGGTGCGGAGCGACCCCGGACTGACGGCCGCGATCGTCCCGCCGTCGGCGGCGTCGACACGGCGCCCGTCGATCACGGCGCGACCGTCGATCGTGAGTTCACGGCTGCGGGCAGCCCAATCGGTCGTGTTCATATCTCGTCCTCCTGGCGGGTTTCGGCGGATGCGTCGATCACGGTCCATGCCATCAGCACGGCGGCGTCGAGCAGCGCGCGCTCCGCGGCCGGTCCGACGCACGCCGCCGCGAACTCCTTCTGATGATTCGCGTACGGCAAGGAGTCGACGCCGATGTAGGGGTGGATGGCGGGCACGAGCTGCGAGACGTTGCCCATGTCGGTGGAGGCACGGTTCATCCGCTGCGCGCGACCGTCCTCGGCGAAGACGCGGCCCCGCGCCTCGGCGTTGGTCCGGTACGCGGCGAGCGCTCGCGCGTCGGTGCGGAACTCCGCGTAGGGCTTGCTCTCGGGCGTGATGGTCAGCGTCGCCCCGGTCGCGAGGGCTCCGGCTTGGAAGCAGCGATGCACGCGCTCTTCCAGCAGAGCGAGTTCGGCGAGCGAGGCGGCGCGTGTGTACCAGCGACCCTCGGTACGATCGGGAATCGCGTTGGGAGCGGAGCCGCCGACCGTCTGGATGCCGTGCACGCGGGTGTCGGGCGGCAGCTGCTGTCGCAGCATCCCGATGGCGACCTGGGCGATGACGAACGCGTCGTTGGCGTTGACGCCCTCATCGGGGTACGCGCCCGCGTGGGCCGAGACGCCGTCGTACGCGACGTGACTGTGCGACACCGCGAACGGGCGTGCTTCTGCGACGTCGACCGGCGCCGGGTGGACCATCATCGCGAGATCCAGGTCACCGAAGGCTCCGGCATCCATCATCTCGATCTTGCCGCCGCCGCCTTCTTCGGCGGGTGTGCCGTAGATCCGCACGGTGATGCCGAGGTCGTCCGCCAGCCGCGCGAGCGCCACACCGGCGCCGACGGCGCTCGCGGCGATGAGGTTGTGGCCGCACGCGTGTCCGAGGCCGGGCAGCGCGTCGTACTCGGCCATGACGCCGATGACGGTCGGGCCGCTTCCCGCCTCGGCGAGGAGTGCGGTGTCGAATCCGAGGTACGCGGGCGTGACGCGGAACCCCGCGTCGTGCAGGGCATCGCCGACCCAGGCCGCGGCCCGGTGCTCCTCCCACGCCGTCTCGGGATGAGCGTGCAGCGTCTCCGAGAGCGCGATGAGACCAGCGGATGCCGCTGCCACCGCCTCGTCCGCGGCCCGCTTCATCGTGCTCGACGCACGGTCACTCGTCACCGGGCACTCCGTACGAGGGGGCGGCGCCGGGGTTCAGTGCTCGGGTGACGTAGTCGTCGCGCTGCGGCATCCACACCGCCGCGAGGGCCTCCAGCTCGTCGATGGGGCGGTCCGCCCAGTCCACGCGCAGGTCGGTGACCCGCCATCCCGCCTGCCGCACGACCGCGAGCCCGGCGGAGTGGACCGGACCGGCCTCTCCCCCGGCGGCGATCGCGGTGCGCAGCGCCGCGAGGAGCCGCCACTCCAGGTCGCCGCCCGCCCGCCGATACGCATCGACCATGAGCTCGGGGATGCCTGCGGCCGCCAGCATGTTCCCGCCGGCTGCGACACCGTCGGCGACCGCATCGCCGAAGATGCCCAGGGCCTGCGTCCCCGAGTAGGCCGCCGAGCGGCCCTCGTCGTCGACGACGAGCAGCTGGCGCGACTGGATGTGCTCGCTGGCGTCGACGATCACCGCGAGCGCCTCGGTGGCCGAGAGGCCGTCGCGGAGACGAGAGAGGAGTTGCGGCCCCAGTCGCGGGTCGGTGATGTTCTGCGAGTTGACCGCGCCCACGCCGTCTGTCAGGTGAACGCAGCGGGCCGCGACGGCGGGCGACGACGAGCAGATGGCCGATCCGAAGGCGCCGGATGCGTCCCGGGCAACGATCGAGAAGGTCATGGGCCGGCCTCGACGGCCGGTGTGCTGACCACCGCGGTCGCATCGATCTCGACGAGCCACTCGGGGCGGGCGAGCGCGCTGACGACGAGGCCGGTGGAGACCGGATAGACGCCCTTCAGCCAGCGCCCCATCACGCGGTAGACGGGCTCGCGATAGCGAGGATCGATGAGGTAGACGACGACCTTGACGATGTCGTCGAGCGACGAGCCGGCCTCTTCGAGCAGCATCGCGATGTTGGCCATCGCCTTCTCGGCCTGCGCTTCGACATCTCCGATCCCGACGGACTCCCTCGTGTCGAGGTCCTGGCCGATCTGGCCGCGCAGGTACACGACCCCGCCCGCGATGACGGCCTGGCAGAGGTCGTTGTCGAGGTTCTGCTCGGGGTAGGTCTCGCGGGTGTTGAAGGGACGGATGCGGGTGTGCGTGGGCATCAGGAGGCTCCTCCGGTCAGGATCACGGCGTCTTCGGCGAACGCCTCGGGTGACGCATCGGGATCGCTGTAGGCGAGATAGCGTCGCTGGATCTCGATCTGGTCGGCGAGGTACTTCGCGTCGTGCCACACCCCCCAGATGAAGCTCGACCCGCGTCGCGACTGCCAGGGCAGCCCCAGGAAGTAGATGCCGGGCTCGGTCGACACACCCCGCTGCTGCACGGGCCGGCCACGCTCGTCGAACGCGTCGATGTGGAGCCAGCTGTAGTCCACGGCGAATCCGGTCGCCCAGACGATCGACGTGATTCCGGCCGCCTCGAGGTCGAGCTCGAGGATCGGGTTCGTCACCGCATCGGGGTCGGGACCGAGGACGCGCGCCTCCGGCTCCTCCGGCAGGTCGAGACCGTTGCGCGCGACGTGCGCATCGGCCTCATCGAGCAGCGACAGGTAGTTGGCGTCGCCGTTCGCGATGTTCTCGCCGAGGTCGGGAGCGAACCGCATGACACCCGCGGTGAACTCGCGTGCGCGGCCGACGAGCGTGATGCCGCTCGCGGCGAGCGCCCGGAAGTCGACCGTGTGACCGCCGCGCGCTCCGCTGACGGCGATCGTCACGTGCTCGGCGCCGAGCGGTGGCGCGACAGCATCCCACTTGCCGAGGACCCCCAGCCACCAGCAGAAGTCGCGCCCCCGATAGCTGCGCGGGGGCCGGTCGTGGGGACCCACCGCGAGGTGGACGGATCGTCCCGATCTGCGCAGTTCGTCGGCGATCTGCACACCTGAGGACCCCGCCCCGACCACCAGCACGCCTCCCGGCGGAAGCTGCTGCGGGTTGCGATACGAACTCGAGTGGAGCTGGAGCAGCCCCGCGTCGTCGGGTACGACCGTCGGGATGACCGGACGCTGGAATGGGCCGGTCGCAGCCACGACGAAGCGCGCGTCGATGGGGCCGTCGGAGGTCTCGACGCGGAATCCGGGTCGCCCCGCGTTCCGATGCACGGCCGTCACGCGGACGCCGCACCGGATGGGCGCGGCGATCTTCTCCGCGTAGGCGGTGAAGTAGTCCGCCACCTGATCCTTCGACGCGAACGCATCGGGTGCGAGGTCGAACTCCAGACCGGGGAAGCGGTCGTGCCACGCGGGCCCGTTGGCGACGAGCGAGTCCCAGCGACCCGTGCGCCAGCGCTCGGCGATGCGGTGACGCTCCACGACGAGATGCGGGATGCCGCGTGCGCTCAGGTGCTCGCTCATCGCCACGCCGGCCTGGCCTGCGCCGACGACGAGAACCTCGACCTCTGCTACCGACATCCCAACCTCCATCACTCCGTGCCGAAACTGCCTCGACCCGGTTCACGCTAGGCACCGTCAGGTCATCTGCATACTTCTGTCTTTGGGACCAGTGCATCTGTTGAATTGATACAGTGCTCGCATGGCCCGTCTGAGTCGCGCCGATATGACGCTCGTGCAGCTGCGGTACTTCGTCACCACCGCCACGCGACGCTCGATGACCGAGGCGTCCGGCGATCTCCACGTCGCCCAGTCCGCGGTGTCGACGGCCATCGCGCAGCTCGAGCGGACGCTCGGAGTACAGCTCTTCGTCCGTCAGCGCAGCAAAGGGCTGGCTCTGACGGATGCCGGCGAGCAGCTGCTGCGCGACGCGCGGTCACTGCTGGCCCAGGTCGACGAGATCACCGACAACGTGCGCGGGCACCACCACGAGGTCCGCGGCACCCTGCGTCTCGCCTGCTTCGTGACCCTCGCTCCGTTCGTGCTGCCGCGACTGATCTCACGGGTCGAGGAGCAGCATCCGCTCCTTCGCATCGAGATCATCGAGGCCGACGTCGACGGCACCGTGGAGCTCCTGCTCAACGGCACGGTGGAAGGCGCCATCGCCTACGACTTCGGCTCGGTGCACGACCTCTCGTTCGACCACCTGTACTCGGCGGCACCGCACGTGATCCTGCCGACCGGCCACCCGCTGGCACGGCGCAAGCGGGTGAAGCTCACCGAGCTCGCCGGTCAGGACATGGTGCTGCTCGACATCGCGCACTCGCGCGAGTACTTCCTGGGGATCCTCCAGGCCGCGGGGGTCGAACCGCAGGTCCGCTACAGCTCACGCAGCTACGAGACGGTCCGCTCGCTCGTCGCGCGCGGCCAGGGGTACTCGATCCTCAACCATGTCCCCCAGTCGCCGCGCACGTACGATGGCGGCGAGCTCGCCGCCATCCCGATCGCCGGCGACGCGCCGCCGCTGGACGTCTGCTTCGTGCGGGTCACGGATGTGCGGGCAACCGCCCGTGCCCGGGTGATCGGCGCGCTCGCCCGCGAGCTGTTCGGAACCTCTCCCGCCCCTCAGCAGTGACAGCTGCCGCTGCCGCTGTGGCACTCCGCCTGCGCGGGCATCGAGGGCGGCACGTCGAGAGCGGGGTTCTGGTCGAAGAAGCCGGTGGGCTTGAGGGTGAAGCCGGTGTAGTCGACCGGCATGATGGGCCAGTCCTCCACGCGCGGGAAGTGGGTGAGCCCGAAGCTGTGCCAGAGGACGACGTTCTCGCCGTCGATGCTGCGGTCGGCCCGGATGTACTCGGGAAGCCCCGGGGTGCCGACGCTCTGGTTGACGTAGTCGCCGGCCGGGAACCTCTCGTCCTCCGCGAACTGCGTGACCCAGAGGTGCTCGGTGGCGAACGCGGCGCGCTTGCTGATCGACGAGCCGTCTGCGGCGGCGAGGGTGGGCAGCGCCTCGGGGATCAGCGTGTACGCGACCGGTTCCCCGACCCGGTTGGTCTTCTCGGTGTTGATGATCTCCCAGACCCGCCCGACGGAGCCGTCCGCCTTGCGGCGCGCGTCGGCCTCGGTGGCGAACACGTGACGCGATCGTGAAAACGCGTTGCCGTGCGGGTTGCCCTCGCCCTGCGGCATCCGCTTCATGTCCAGCTCGTGCACGGCGTTGCGATCGCCGTCGACCGCCATGTCGAGGCGGGCGCAGAAGATGTGCTGGTGGTACGGGGCGGCCAGCCCGGGCGCGATCTGCGACGCGTAGGGATACCCCTCACCCGGGTAGCGGGCCGTGAAGACGATGCCGGTCGCCTTCGCCTCGAACTGGATCGTGCCGTCGAGGTAGAAGTACCAGTAGAAGCCGTAATCGTAGTTGCCGACGGTGGTGAAGAAACTCACCACCAGGCGGCGCTGTCGCCGTGTCGAGCGGTGGTTCGCCCACTCGTCGGTGTGCTTCCACAGCAGGCCGAAATCCTCCTCGTGGATGCAGATCGCCTGCGGGATCTCGCGCGGGTTGCCGAAGTCGTCGGCGACGACCGGTGACAGGTAGGTGATCTCGCCAAGGCAATCGCACCCGAGTTCGAGCGAGTTCGCATCGCGCCCGACGAGGTACTCGCCGGTGTCGAAGTAGTTCTGCCACGACCGGTACGGCGCGGGATCGCCGTAGGGCACGACCATTTCGGCGATCGAGGCGCGGTCAATGATCGACCGGCGCCGGCCGCGGTCCTCGATGCCGATCCGGCTGAGCACCAGCCCTTCACGGGCATCGAACCCGACGTGCAGGTCCCACTTCTGCCACCGCAGCACGTTGCCGTCGAGTGTGAAGCTCGGGCCCTCCGGCTGAGTGATGTGCAGGGGCTTCAGGTCCGTGCGGACGGGACCGGTGAGCTCCGGCGACTCGAAGTTGCCGTTCGTGAGCGGGTCGTTCGACGGCCCGTCGTCGAGGATGCGCACGACGCGTCGCTCGATCATGTCGACGAAAGCGACGAGCTGATCGATCGGATGCCCCCACGCATAGTCGCCGGGCTCATGCTGCACGAACGCCAGGCCGCGCAGCAGGCGCCTGCCCTCTTCACCCTCGTAGTCGAAGATGCCCGCCGACAGCGGGGCGACGCGCACCTGGTGCGGCTCGAGGCCACGCGCTCTCAGCGCCGCGCGCCAGCCGTCGTCCGCCGCGAGGATGCTCTCGATCGCGTCGAACTCCTCGAGCAGCACCGGCGCTTGGCCGACACCGGCGTCCACGGTGGTCGCCGACAGCGTCACCCCGTTCGTGACGTCGATGACGGCATCCGTCGTCTCACCCGTCGCGGTGTCGAGGAGGACAGCCCTCGCGCGGCGCGCGGGGGTCGGCGCGCCGTCCCGGAGCGACGCCTTGTCGGGCTCCTTGAGGCTGAGATACGCGACCCGCACGGTGTCGCCCAGCCGTCCCTCTGCGACGAGGTGGTCGCGGGCGGCGGTCATCTCGTCGGCGGTGAGCGGATCGAGCGGGTGCGCAGGCGACGTGCCGACCGCGGGGCGCGTGCCGATGCGGATCTGCTGTTCCATCAGACCGAGGCCTCCTCGAGTTCTGGCTCGACGGTCGACGGGCCGCGGCGCTTCTCCCAGAAGTAGCCGACGAGTGCGAGCGCCGTGATCGCCAGCAGGGTGCCGATCGTGAAGCCCTCGAAGGTCAGCTGGTCGACGCCCCAGATGTCGATGAAGTCGTACTCGAGACCCAGCGCGGGCTCGATCGTGCCGGGGAAGACGGCGACCCACGATCCGAGCAGCACCCACGCGTAGATCACGCCGGTGCAGATCCACAGGCCGACGCGTCCGCCCGGCACGGTGAACGGGCGCTCGACGTCCGGGTACTTGCGGCGCAGCACGATGATCGTCGGGAAGATGACCAGGTATGACAGCAGCAGTGTCGAGATCGCGATGATCAGCACGACCGTGAAGACGGCGGCCGCGCTGCCCGTGAGCAGCACAGTGGCCATGACGCAGAAGACCGAGGCGACGACGCCCGACAGGATGTTCATGCGCACCGGGGTGCCGAAGCGCTCCGAGAACTTCCCGAAGTAGCGGAAGAACGCGCCGTCGGCGCCGGCCGCCGCCTGCACGCGGTCGGAGGCGATCATCCAGGCGCTGGCCTGGGTGAGGACGATGAAGATGAACAGCAGCGCCGCGATCGTCATGACGGGTACCGAGGCGATGCCGTAGACGCTGAAGACCTCCTCGAACGCGTCGAGGAAGCCGCTGGCGCCCTGGACCTTCTCCGCCGGCAGCACCGCGAGGATGGCGAAGACCGGCACGAGGTAGCACAGAATCGAGATCGTGCCCGAGGAGGCGATCGCGCGCGGCACGTCCTTCTGCGGGTTGCGCATCTCTTCGGCGGCGCCGTTCGGCGCCTCGAAGCCGACCACGGCGAACAGGATGAGCGGCGTCACCGCCAGGAAGCCGGCGAGCGTCGGGGCGAAGTCACCGGCTGCGTAACCCTGCACGCCGTTCTGGAGCGCGTAGATCACCACCGTGACGACGAAGATGACCAGCAGCGAGACCTTGACGATCGCCCCGGCCGCGACGATGCGCTTGCCGTACTGCAGGCCGATGATCGCGGTCGCGATGGCAGCCCAGATGAAGACGAGCTTGAAGACGAAGTCCCAGAAGCCGCCCTCCTCGAGGGGGCTGATGTACGCGCTCCAGGTGGCCGCGGCGATGAAGACCAGCGCACCGCCCATCCACAGCGGATTGGTGATCCAGTAGAACATCGTCGCGATCGCGGCGGTGAGCTTGCCGAACGCCAGCCTCACCCACACGAACGGACCGCCCTCCCCGTGGAACGTGCTGCCCAGCTCGGCGATCACCAGGGCGTACGGGAACAGGAACGTCACGCCGATCACGAGCGTCCACGTGAACGCCTCGGCGCCGCCGACCGCCGCGATCTGCGCAATCGTGTCGATCGCGATGATGGCGCTGACGGACAGGAAGATGATGTCGAGGCGGCCCAGCGTCTTGCGGAAGGGCTGGTTTCGGATATCCGATGTCTCGATCTGTAGAGCACTCATGGGGACTCCTCGGTCCAACGTCACGGCTGCCTCGAACGCCTCCATCGGCTTCGATCGCGCGTTGAGTCAACCTCACGCAGGCGCCCCGCGCCAATATCGGTACCCGGTGCACTAGATCAGTTCATGTGATGGAGTAGGGAGATGAAATCCACTTGACACATGCAGGAAATCGGATCCGCTCCAGCACGGTGCGGTTCGCCCGGTTCGACGTGGTCCTCATACGCGCGCTCGAACGTCTGTCGCGGCCGGCGCGGTGCTCAAGGCGATGAGCTGATCCAGTGCCTCATCGGGAATCTCCACCCCCGGGAAGCGCGCGAACTGGCCCATGGGCATGGACTCGACCATCCTCAGCATGCCGGCGCTCTCATCGGCCGCCGCCCGCTGCTGCGGCGTGGCGTTCGCCATCATCGCCTGCATCATGGCCGGTCCCACCGTCGGATGCCCGAACCACTCTCCCACGGTCGAGTCGAGCGTCAGCGGCGCGGGCAAGTCGCTGTCTCCTTCGAGCGTGATCGGCAGCGCCGATTCGACGTCCGTCGCCGACCGCGCGACCTCGACCGTGTACTGGCCGGGCTCCACCCACCAGCGCTTCTTCTCGACATCCCAGTACGCGAACGCACGCCGGTCGAGTTCGACCGCGACGGTCGTCGCCTCGCCCGGAGTCAGGTGCACCTTCGCGAATCCGGCGAGCTCCCGCACGGGGCGGCGCACCGCCGAGGACGCCGGGGCGACGTAGACCTGGACGACGTCCGAACCGGGGAGTGTGCCCGTGTTCCGCACGGTGAGACGAACCACGGCCGAGTCGCCGCCGGATGCGGCGACCTCGGCATCCTCGTACGCGAAGGTCGTGTAGCTGAGGCCATGACCGAAGGGATAACGGACCGCTCTGTCGACGGAGGTGTAGTACCGGTATCCGACGAACATGCTCTCGCCGTAGTGGGCGACGCTCTTCTCGCCGGGGAAGCTGAGGTACGCCGGCGTGTCCTCCAACCGCAGCGGGATGGTCTCCGCGAGCCGTCCGCTCGGGTTCACGACACCCGTCAGGATGTCGGCGAGCGCCCCACCGACGCCTTGGCCGAGAGCCAGTCCCTCGATGATCGCGTCGACCGAGTCATGCCAGGGCTCGAGCTGCACGACGCCACCGTTGGACAGCACGACCACCGTGCGCTTCGCGGCCGCCGCGACTGACTCGATGAGCGCGACGTGCGCGTCGGGCAGGTCGATCGTCTCGCGGTCGAACCCTTCGGACTGGTCCTGCTCGTACAGCCCCACGAAGACGACGGCGACGTCCGCCGCGGCGGCCGCGGCGGCGGCTTCGTCGCGCAGCACGCGGAGATCGGCGTCCGGTCGTTTCGTGTATCCGAGCACGTACGTCACGTGCTCGTCGCCGAGAGCTGTGCGCAGTTCGTCGAGCGGGATGTCCAGACGCGTCGGGTTCACGTGCGAGCTCCCGCCGCCCTGGAACGGGGGATGCGCCGCGAATTCGCCGATGACCGCCACCTTCTGCCCGCTGGTCAGCGGGAGCGTCTCGTGCTCGTTGCGGAGCAGGACGACGGATGCCGCGGCCGCACGCCGCGCAAGCGCGTGATGGGCGTCCACATCGAAGCCCTGCGCGGGCTGTCCTGAAGAGGCGGTGCGATCGGCGAGCCGGGCGAGTCGCGTGACGCTCTGGTCGACGAGTGCGCTGTCGATCCGGCCGGATCGGACGGCGTCGATGATCGCTGCCGCACCCTCGTCGCCGGTTCCGGGCATCTCGAGGTCGAGCCCGGCGACGAGCGCTTCGACTCGATCCTTGATGGCTCCCCAGTCCGAGACGACGAGGCCGTCGAACCCCCACTCGTCGCGCAGCAGCTCGGTGAGCAGCCATCGATTCTCCGAAGCGAAGACGCCGTTGATCGCGTTGTACGCGCTCATCACCGTCGTCGGCGCCGCTTCCTTCACGACGCGCTCGAACGCCGGGAGGTAGAGCTCTCGCAGGGCGCGCTCGTCGACCTGTGCGTCGATCCGCATCCGGTCCGTCTCCTGGTTGTTCACGGCGAAGTGCTTGAGCGAGGTGCCGACGCCCATGCTCTGTACGCCCTGTACGTACGCCGTCGCGAGGATGCCGGTGAGGAGCGGGTCTTCGGAGAAGTACTCGAACGTGCGGCCGCCGAGCGGTGACCGTTTGATGTTGATCGCCGGGCCGAGGAGGACGTCCACGTCGAGCGCGCGAGCCTCCTCGCCGAGGGCGACTCCGATCTCGCGGATCAGGGCCGGGTCCCAGGTGGAGCCCATCGCGACGCCGGGAGGGAAGCACGTCGAGGGCAGACTCTCGTGGAACCCGAGGTTGTCAGCGGTCCCCTCCTGCCGGCGGACTCCGTGGGGTCCGTCGACCATCACGATCGAGCGGATGCCGTCGCCTTCGCGTGTCGACCAGAAGTCCCGTCCGCTGAGCAGCGCCGCCTTCTCCTCGAGCTCGGCGTCGTCGGCCTCGGCGGGCTCGGGGGCGGTGATCACGTCGAGGGGGATCTCCTCGCCGGCGGAGACGGCGGCGAAGCCTCGCTCGAGATCCTGGAGCACGCCGTCGGGTCGCGGCAGCATGCCGGAGATCTGGCGCGGGGTGACATGCTCCTGACCGCGCAGTCCGGCGGACATGTGCTCGGCCGCTTCGGGGATGTGCTTCGTGATGACCCCGGTGAGCACCGTCATCGCCTGCGGGTCGTCGACGAGTTCGCCCAGCGGGGTGTCGACGGTGATCGTCTTCCGTGTGTCCACGTCGAGGTCGAACGGCTCCTCGAAGGTGTGCGCACCATGGCCGACGTCGCGTGCATCCCCGGAAGGCAGGATCACCTCGGCGGTGGCGCCGACGGGAACGGTGACGGCGAGCCGCAGCATCCCGCCCTCGAGCGTCCAGGCCGACGACGCGTCCCCGTACGGGGTGCGCAGGCGCGCTGACGCCGACGTGAGGCCGCGATGGGGAGGCTGCGGGGCGATCCGCAGGCGGCGATAGCCGGGAGACGCGGGGGCGAGGCCGGCGACGACGCGGTGCATCCAGTCGGCGACCGCGCCGAAGGCGTAGTGGTTGAACGAGGTCATGCCGCTGGGGTTGACGGTGCCGTCGGGCAGCAGCGAGTCCCATCGCTCCCAGATCGTGGTCGCACCCATTTTGACCGCGTAGAGCCACGACGGGTTCTCGGTCTGCAACAGCAGCCGGTAGGCGGTGTCGGCGTGGCCGTTTGCGCTGAGGGCGTCGCAGATCAGCGGGGTGCCCACGAATCCGGTGGAGATGCGATACCGGTTCTCCTTGACGATCTGAGCGAGCCGATCGGCGGCGCGATCGCGCTCTGCCGCGTCTTCGATCAGGTCGAACTGGAGAGCGAGCGCGTACGCGGTGGCGGAGTCGGAGAGCACGCGGCCCGAACGAGCGACGTACTCCCGGTGGAACGCTGCCCGCACGTCATCGGCCAGTGCGCCGTACCGGGCGGCGTCGGCGTCGCGACCGAGGAGGGCGGCGGTCTCGGCGACGATGCGCGCGGAGCGGGCGAAATACGCGGTGGCGACGATCTCGGGATACGTCTGCGCCGCCTCAGGACGCCCTGCGGGCGCGGCCGGGTCGAGCCAGTCGCCGTACTGGAATCCGGCGTCCCAGATGCGGTTCTCGCCGGCGGCAGCCGCCACCTCGTCAACCCAGGACGCCATGCTCGCGAACTGGGCGGCGAGCGTGCCGAGGTCTCCCGATGCCTGGTACATCGTCCACGGCACGACGGTCGCGGCATCCGCCCATGCCGCCATCGGGCCGTTGTACCCGATGGAGCGGGCGGGTACGACCGACGGCGTGCCGCCGTAGAGTCGCTGCTCGGCGGCGAGGTCCTTCAGCCATGAGGCCAGGAATCCGGCCGAGTCATAGAGGTACTCCGCGGTCGGCGCGAATACCTGCAGGTCACCGGTCCACCCCAGGCGCTCGTCTCGCTGCGGGCAGTCGGTCGGCACGTCGACGAAGTTGCCGCGCATCCCCCACACGACGTTCTCGTGCAGGCGATCGACGAGCGGGTCGGATGCCGTGAACCAGCCGGTGCGCTCCATGTCGGAGTGCAGGACTTCGGCGACGACGTCTGCGGGATCGAACCCGCCCGGCCAGCCGGTCACCTCCGCGTAGCGGAAACCGTGGAAGGTGAACCGGGGCGCCCATTCCTCGGTGTCCGTGCCGGCGAGGATGTATGTGTCGGTGGCCTTCGCGGCGCGCAGCGGCGCGGTGGCGAGTTCGCCGTGCTCGAGGACCTCGGCGTGGCGGAGTGTGACCGTGTCGCCGGCCTCTCCGTGAACGCGAATGCGAAGCCGCCCGACCAGGTTCTGGCCGAAGTCGAGGATCGTTCGGCCGGTGGGGCTGGTGCTGACGGCCTGCACCGCGATGGTGTCGACGTGCCGCACGGGCGGTCCGTCGGGTGCGACCAGGACCGCCGGGTCGAAATCTCGCACCACGACCGCAGCCCAATCGCCGGCACTCGAGCCCGGCGTCGACCACGACGGGTCGTCGAGACGGGCGTCGAAGTGCTCGCCGTTGTAGAGGTCGGCCGCGCGGATGGGGCCCTCACCCGCACTCCACTGCGGACCGGAGCCCACGACCTGCCGCTGTCCATCCTCGTACTCGATCTCGAGCTGGACGATCACGCCGAGCTCCGAGCCGTAGAGCTCCCGCCGGCCGTCCCATCCGAGGTAGCCGCGCCACCAGCCGTCGCCCAGCCACGCACCGATCGCGTTCGCGCCGGGCCGCAGCATCCGGGCCACGTCGTAACAGGCGTATCGAAGTCGAGACTCGTACGCCGTCCACCCGGGGGCGAGCTCGTCATCCCCGACGCGTGCGCCGTTGAGCTCGAGTTGGAAGACGCCGTGGGCGCTCGCGTAGACGCGGGCGCTCCGGATGCCGGCATCCCGCACCTCGAACGCTCCACGCGTGCGCGGGGCGGCGATCGCGTCGTCCGCGGGCCCGACCATCCGCGCCGACCAATCGCCGGGCTCGAGCAGTCCCGCTTCGACGGCGCTCCAGTTGCTCCAGTCGCTGAGTGTGCCATCCCGCCCGATGACACGCACCCGCACCTCGCGGTGATCACGGGACACGAGCGGCTCGAACGGCCACTTGACCAGTACGGACTCCATCGAATCGACTCGTACGACACCACCGCCGCGTTCTTCGAGCTCGTACGCAATCTGCCACCATCCAGCAGGAGCCGACTCGACGATCCAGCTGAGACGCGGGCGCGTCTCGCCGATGCCGAGCGCATCGCGGTGGTGCTCGAAGCGGACCGGGGTGAGGGAGATGGCCATGCGAGGTCTTTCTGGATCAGCGAACGGAGCGGATGCGGAGGATGACGAGTCCGCCGAGCAGGACCAGCGCTGCGGCGATGACGTAGAGGAGCGTGTAGTTCTTCTCAGCCCCCGTGACGCCGACCAGCAGGATTGCGGACGCCGCCAGCGGGGCGACCGACTGCGGAATGGAGGTCGCGAAGCCGGTGATGCCCATGAAGCGGCCGGCATCCGTCGCCTTCTCGGGGAGGACATCCAAGAGCAGCGCCTGGTCGACGGCCGAGAACATGCCGATGCCCGCCGAGACGATCAGCGAGCCGGCGATCAGGAACGGGACGTCGCCGGTGAAGGCCATCAGCAGCATGCCGGCGGCCATCAGTGCGCCTCCCAGCAGGACGAAGGGCTTGCGACGGCGGAGCCTGTCGGAGAGGAAGCCGCCGCCGAGCGCGCCGGCGGTCACGGCGAGCACGCCCACGCCACCGAGCGCGGCGATGATGCCGGCGACCTCGGCGATGTCGACGCCTAGGCGGCTGGCGAAGAAGAACGCGGTGAAGGTCGTGTTCAGCGTGAGGCCGAAGTAGAAGAGGAATCGGCCGAGCCAGTTGATCGAGAAGTCCGGGTACTTGGCTGGGTTGTAGAGGTACTTGCGCAGCAGTCCGCCGAGCCCGATGCGGTCACGCGCGAGGGAGCGGCTGTCGTCCTCGTGCACGAGCGTCACGAACAGGGTGACGAGCACGACGCCCACGGCGCCGGGGATGAGGAACAGCAGCAGCGGGTCGCCGGTGACGCCGAAGGTGAGGATGACGCCGAACACGGGCGCGACCTGCGTGGCGAAGCCGGTGAGGCCGGCGACCTTGCCGCGCTGCGACTCGGGGAGCCGGTCGGCGGTGGAGATCTGCAGGTTACTGAGGACGGTGCCCCACCCCCACTGGGCCAGCACCCAGCCGAGACCGAGCAGCAGCACAGTGGGCGAGAGGGCCATCACGACGAGCGAGACGACGCCGACGATCATGCCGCCGACCATGAAGGGGCGGCGGCGGCCGTACCGGGTGCGGGTGCGGTCGCTCCAGACGCCCATGAAGGGCGCCGAGAGCATCACGAAGAGCGCGCCGGCGCCGGTGATGTAGCCGAGGTACTCCTCGTGCCCGGGAGCCAGTGCGTTGACCTTGATCGAGAGGGAGATCGCCAACGGGGTGATGAATGCCATGAAGACGCCGAACTGCGCCAGCACCATGAACCAGATGTAGCGGGCGTTCACCTTCGGCAGATCGCCGCCGGCGTGCTGGATCGTCTCGTCCAGAGCGATCGCATCCAGGGCAGGGGCGGGCACTGATGCCGGAAGGGGTGTGGCAACTGGCTCATCGTTGCTCGGGGTCGTCATGGGGACTCCATTGTCGTGTCGGGTAGCTAGCGCGTGCTAGTGACTGACCGCGATGCTACGGTACGATCACTAGCACGCGCAAGTTCGAGGAGGACATCGGATGCCGGCATCCACGGTCAAGCGGGTCACGGCTGCCGATGTCGCACGATCCCTGGGGCTCTCCCGCGCGACGGTGGGGTTCGTGCTGAACGACACTCCGGGCCAGACGATCCCCGAGGCCACACGCGCGCGCGTACTGGCCGAGGCGAAACGACTGGGCTACCGCGCGAACACCGCTGCACGTGCGCTCGCCAGTGGGCGCAGCCGAATCATCCTCCTCGTGCTGCCCGACTGGCCGCTCGACTACAGCATGCGCACCCACCTCGATGAGGCCTCGCTCGCGCTTGACAAGGCCGGCTACTCCCTGGTCACGATGACACCGCATCCCGGTGGCCACGCCCGACCCCTGTGGGAGACGCTACGACCCGACGTGGTCATCGGGATGACGCCATTCGAGGCCGATCGACTCGCCGAGATCCGCGCCAGCGGCGTCGAGCATGTGATTCCGTCCGTCCCGGCGGGCGAATTCGGGGCCGTGGGTGACCTCGGCTACGTCGACGGACCCCGCCTGCAGGTCGAACACCTCGTCGCTCGCGGACGCTCCCGGCTGGCATTCGCCGCGTCGCCCGACCCGCGCCTCGCCGACCTCGTCGCACAGCGTCGAGACCTCGCCGCGCAGACGCTTCGTGAACGGACAGGGACCGAGCTCGTGGCGGCGGCGTCAATGACCGAATCGAGCGCCCCCGACCATCTCAGGGCGTGGATGGCGGCGGGCGTCGACGGAGTCGTCGCCTACAACGACGACGTGGCCGCACTCGTGCTGGGAGCCGCGCTTCGGTCAGGCGTTCGAGTGCCGGAGGATCTCGCTGTCGTCGGTCACGACGACACGCCCCTCGCTCGTCTGCTGGTGCCGGCGCTCTCGAGTGTTCGCATCGACACCGCCGGAATCGGCCGATACCTCGCCGACCTCGCCCTCAGCGCCGCGACCGGCACGCCGCCGCCGGTCGCCGGTCCGGAGACCGACGCCTACCTCGTGGAGCGCGAGACTTCCTGAGCTCAGGCGGGCAGACACGTTCGATCACCGCCACCACCGACCCCGGCCGAACCGAGCCCCGTGTCAGCGCATCGGACCAGCTGGTCACTCCAAACTGCGACGAGGACCCGAGTCGGTGTCAGGCCGTCACCGTGATGCGCGCTCGGCCGATGTTCTGAGCACGAGCGTGCGGGTCGTCCGCGTCGCCCGCGGTCTGCGCCGAGACGCGGACCGCGACGAAGTGCGTGCCCGGCTCGTCGAAGACGACCTCGTGGTCGATCGCCACCGATGCCGCCGGTTCGAAAGCGATTGGCTCGCCGAGGACTCCACCCGTCACGGGTCGAACCTCGACGACGACACCATCGCCGACCGCCTCGGCCGAGATCCGAACCACGACCGGCTCGCCCAGCCGTGCCAGGGCGTTGGACTCGCCGTTGACAGTGAGCGTCACGACCGGCTGCACGCCGCCGCGCTCGGTTGCGGCCTCCGGGATCACGACCTGCCCGTCCGTCACCGTGTAGGTCGATGTGGAAGCAGGCTCGACGCCGTCCTCGACCCAGGCGGCGAGCTGACGCAGCGCGGTCTCCAGAACGCCGAGATAGGCGACGGAGCGGTCGGGGAACTCCTGTGGATCGTCGTCGCCGTGGAGCGCGTTGTCGACGTACCAGAGTCGGAAGCGGTCGTCCGTCGCATCGCCGAGGTGCTCGCTCACGCGCGCGCGGTACCAGTCCGCCTGCCATGGGAAGGCCTCGCGGTCGAGCAGACAGGCGACCGCGATCATCTTCCCGCTGATCTGCCCCGCCGGGACTGTGCCGGCGGCGTGCTGCGTGAACATCGGTCCGAGCAGCATCGGTCGCTGCGGGAGGAGCGGGTGGCCGGCGTCGTCTCGGAACTGGTCCCACACCGCGTACTCCGGGCCCGGCACCTGGTGGCGGTGGTAGGTCTGAACTGCGAGGAAGCTCGAGTTGTCGAGCACCACCTCGTCACCGACGCCGAGGAGGGAAACCACGGCATCCTGACCGGGCTCGATGTGGGCGAGGTCGCCATCCACGCCGGACAGGCGGATGACGCTGCCCGCCGCGGCGCCGGATCCGACGACGAGCTGGGCGCCCAGCATCCATCCGCCCGAAACGTGCGCCAGCCTGATCGCTGAAGCCGTCTGCCCGTCGACCGAGTGGAGGAACGACTCATCGACCCCGCCGGCGGTGAGCTGCTCGCCGCGCGTCTCGGTGACTCCTACGAGCTGGGCCACGGTCGTCGCAGACCGCACGCGGTCGCGATGCACCGACGACCCGTGCTCGGCGCCGAGGTAGCCGTCGACGCTCCAGAACTCGTCGGCGTAGGTCGGGTCCGCCGCCATGACTCCGGGGTAGAGCACGCTGAACGCGTGCATCCCCATCGTCTTCCACGCGAACCACGAGCGCGGCGGGAAGCCCATCCGCGTCACCTCTTCGAGTGCTGCGCTCTCCTCGTCGGTGAGGACGAGGGATGCCGGATCCCCGCCGACGTCGTAGGCGTCGACGATCTCGGAGAAGCGGTCGCGGAGAATGCGCTGCGCGTGCATGCGCACGCTGAAGACGTTCGGGATCGACATCGGGCTGCCCGGCACGTAGGGCACGAACCCGTCCCACACCGCTGAGGTGTTCTCGGAGGAGCCGATCGTGCGGTACGCGCCGCCCGACCCGCCGTAGAGGTATCCGTACGGGCGGTGCCGCCGGCCGTAGACCTGCTGTGCCACGTGACGCGAGAATCGAGCGACCGCGGCATTCGCACGGTAGGCGCCGATCGTCTGATCCGTGCCGGAGAACGGGTTCGCGGCATCCGGACCCCCGCCGTTGGATTCGACGAAATAAGCGCCGCTGTCGACAGCGAACGCGATCGGGTTGTAGTCGCTGGCTGAGACCTGCGCGAGATTCTCGCTCTGCGGCACCGGCGTCACGTGCTGGAAGAACCGGCCCTCATAGGCGTCCGGGCCGGGGAGGTACAGCGAGAACCGGGTGTCGGTGCCGGTGAACCCGCCGTGCACGTACCGGTGTCGCACGGGGCTGTCGCGCCACTGGTCCAGATCGACGAAAGGCTGGGAGAAGTCGACATCGTCGTCGTGATCCCACACGACGTCTGTCAGCGCCGCGACGGCGAGCGTCTCATCGATCGAAGTCATCACTTGACACCTTTCAGCGGGAGAACGGCGACCGCGGCGAGCAGAACCAGGACGAAAGCGGCGATCCACACCCCGAGGTAGGCGCCGGTGAGGGCGACCACGGCACCCGCGAGAGCGGGGCCGAGCGCCTGGCCCAGGTTCGAGCCCAGCGCGGCGACGCCGAGGTCGCGGCCCGCCGCCCTCTGGTCGGGAAGCACGTCGATGAAGAGAGCCTGGTCGACGGGCAGGTAGGCGCCGAACGCGATGCCGCCGATGATCGCCTGGATGAACAGCGCGGGGAGCGTCGGCGAGAGGATCGGGATCAGCATCGACAGAGCCATCAGGCCCGAGGAGAAGATCACGAACGAGCGGCGCTTCTGAAGCTTGTCGGAGAGCCTGCCGGCGACCAGCACGGCGATGATCATGAACGGCACGCCGACGAGTGCGAGCAGACCGGCCATCTGAGTGGCCTCCGCCGCGCTGAGGGCGGGGCGGATGTAGCTCTGCATCATGTACAGCGACAGCGCCGTCGATACGGCATACCCGAAGGTGAGGAGGATGCGGGCGACCCACACCCACCGGAAGTTGCGGGTGCGCAGCGCGACGGTGAAGCCCAGCAGGAACGGCTTCCAGTGCAGCTTCTCGACAGCGAGGTCCTTCGACGATGCGTCCCGCGCGAAGATGACGAACATCGTGCCTGCGAAGGCGACGAGGGCGGCGAGCACGAAGTACATGTCCAGGCCGAGGGTCGCGAACAGCAGACCGGCGCCGACGCCACCGAGCACGCCGCCGAAGAAGTTGCCGAAGCCGCCGAGCGCCGACGCGGTGCCGCGGCGGTTCTCGGGCATCCGGTCGGCGACCGTCGCCGCAAGCGGGCCCGATGCCGTGTTGAGCACCGCCTGCGCGGTCATCCAGATGATGGCGAGCACCGCGATGCTGGGCGCGTACCGCACGCCGACGAGGAAGACCGCTCCGGCCAGGGTGCCGAACAGGATCCAGGGCGCACGTCGTCCCAGTCGGGTGCGAGTGCGGTCCGACGCGACGCCGACCAGCGGCTGAAGCAGCATCGTGAGGATCACACCCAGCGACGCGATGACCGACAGCGACTGAGCGCGCGCGGCATCGAAGCCGGCCAGCAGGTCCAGCTGGCGCGACTGCTCAGGCGTCGCCGTGGCCGAGCCTGCCGCGATCTGCTGCTGGAGGAGCGTCAACTGCTGCAGATCGACACCGGCATCCGCCCCGGTGAACCACTGTCCGAACTCCAGCATCTGCACCTGATTGGCGAGGAGGATGCTCGTCGCCCCCCATACCGCCGTGATCGACAGCGTGACGATCGTGTACCAGGTGAGGTACCGGCGCGACAGCGGCCCCTTGATCAGGATCGGCGAGGTGCCCGGCTCGGCCGGATCGACGATCACGTCGCCCTTCGCCTTCGGCGGAGCGGCCGTCGTTTCAGTCATGTGCAGATTCCCATCGACAGTGATGTCCGACACTCCGCGTACGTCACTGGCGCGGCTGTGCTGGTCGGGTGAAACCAGCATGTCATGCGGGATTGGGTGCGTGCAAGCCAAACCCGTATATCGTGCTGTTTATGGCTGCAGCGCGGGGACCGTACGCGAAGGGCAGGGCGAAACGCGCGGAGATCTTGGATGCCGCGCTCGACGTGATCGACCGCGAAGGGTATGCGTCTGCGACGGTCAAGGAGCTGGCGGATGCCGTGGGCCTCAGCCAGAACGGACTGCTCCACTACTTCGGGTCGAAGGACGCGCTCTTCGCCGAGATCCTGCGCCGGCGCGACGAGGTCACCGCCGTCCAGATCGACGCCGAGCATCAGGATTTCGCCGACGACCTGGTGCAGCGCATCCTGCTGGCGGTAGACGACGAAGCCGCCGCACCGGGCTTCACTCAGCTGTCGCTGCGCGTGACCGGCGAGGCGACCGAACCCGACCATGCGGCTCACGACTTCATCCACGACCGGTACAAGAGCGTCCGGTTCGTCGTCCGCGACGCCGTGACGAGGCTTCAGGCCGCGGGCCGATTGTCGCCGGACATCGATCCTGCGATCGCTGCGAGCCTGGTCTTCGCGGCGTGGGATGGACTGCGGCTGCAGTGGATGTACGACCGGTCGATCGACATCCGTGCGAACCTGCTCTATCTGTTGCGCGCCCTGGGCATCGAAGAGACCGCGGCCGACGAGCGCGGATAGGCGTCTCGACCTGAGAGGTCGGACGGCATTTTCCTCCCGTCCGCGTCATCTGTGAAGCCGGTGCCGATCAGTCGGCACACGCCTTATCGTGACCGGGGTTCGGCGTAGACCGGGGTGTTCCGGAGGCATCGCTCTCGGTCGACGCATCCACAGTTCAGTCGCGAAGGATGGAGGAGGCCGTGGCAGGAGAAGGCCGGCACCGCCAGCGAGGCGGGGGAAGAGACGCCACGCGCTCGGACCCAGGCCGGGCGATCGCGTTCAGCGACGCGATCATCGCGATCGTCATCACACTGCTCGGGCTCGATCTCAGGCCACCCGAGAGCGAGCCCGGTGGACTGCTGACGGCCCTGCTGGCTGAGTGGCCGACGTATCTGGCGTTGCGGCGTCCTATACCTACCTGGCCGTGATCTGGCTGAACCACAAGGCCGCCTTCACGCGAATCCGTGAGATGGACCGCGGCCTGCAGTGGGCGAATCTGGCGATCCTCGCGACGCTCGCGCTGGTTCCCTGGCCAACAGCTGTGATCGCCGAAACGGCCAGGACGGGCAACCTGGCGGATGAGCGGGTCGCGGTCGCTCTCTACGCGATAGTCGGAGCGCTGCTGTGCCTGTCGTGGCTGGTGTTCTTCTCGTACTTGGCACGGCATCCCGACCTCACGAGGGAGGAGGTCGACGATGAGTATTTCGCACGGGAGCGCCCGCGCGCGCTCGTCGGAGTCGTACTGTACGTAGCGGCGGGAATTGCCGGCGTCCTCATCCACCCGCTCGTGGCATCGGTCGTCTTCCTGCTCCTTCCGGCCTTCTACGGCCTCACCAGCCACGGATTCGACCAGCGGCCCGCCTTCTTCCGCGGTGCCGACAACGACGCCACCGGAACCAGCGACGACCCGAAGAGCAGCTGACGAGTCGCCGCCCGACACCGCCTCACCGTCACCACTGCTGCGAGGCGGATTCTGCGTCGCTCGGCGCTGTGCGCGAGATGCACGAGCGGCCCCGATGGGCCGCTCTGCGCGCCGGCCAATCGGGGACTCTCAGCGCCGAGCGGCAACGACCTATCGAGCCCCGACCGCTCCCTCGAGCGTCTCCAGGACCACCTCATCCGCGCTGTGCCGGCCCGGCCGGCGCAGCAGCGTCCCGGCGAGCAGCGCGACGGCGCCGGTCACGATCGCGCCGACCAGCATCGCTTCGTGCATGCCTGCGAGGAAGGCGTCTTGCGCCGCCTCCGCCGTGGCTCCGCTCATGCCCGGGGGCACAATGCCTTGCGCGAGCGCATCCGCCTGGGCGTGATCGAGCGGAAGGTCCGCCGACTCCCGCGCCGCGCCCGCACCCACGACCGCCGCGAAGACCGCCGTACCCAGGGCCCCGCCGAGTTGGAGCATCGTGGCCTGGAAGCCGCCCGCCACACCCGCGAGGTGCACAGGAGCGCTGCCCACGATCGAGTCGGCGCCCGCGGTCATCGTCAGACCGACCCCGAGCGCGAGGGTGACGAAGGGCACCGCCATCGCGACATAGGGCGTGTCGACGCCCGTGAAGGTCAGAGCCCCCAGCGAGACGGCCACGAGGGCCAGCCCCACCGTCATCGTGATGCGCGGGCCGATCCGGCTCACCAGGATCGCGCCGATCGGCGAGGCGATGATCGATACCGCTGACAGGGGAAGCAGCATGACGCCGGCGGTGACACCGTCCACGCCGCGCAGGTTCAGCAGGAACAGACTGAGGAAGAACGTGACTCCCAGCAGTGCGAAGAAGTTCGCTGCGACAGCAAGACCGCCGATGGAGAAACCCCTCTCGCGGAACAGTGTGAGAGGGAGCAGCGGGTGGGAACTGCGTCCCTCGACGAGCACGAACAGTGCGAGAACGCAGAGAGCGCCGACGAGCAGCCCGATGGTGCGCATGTCGTTCCATCCCCAATCCTCCGATTGCACGATGGCCAGGACGAGGCCGGCAAGGCCGAGCGCGAGCAGGATGACCCCAGGCACATCGAAGCGGACGGAGCTGGTCCCTGCCACCGACTCGCGGATCACCAATGCGGCGAACACGATGGTGAAGACGGCGATGGGCGCGTTGATGAAGAAGATCGACTCCCACCCGAGGGTCGCCACGAGCGCACCGCCGACGATCGGGCCGGCAGCGATCGCCACCGATGAGACTCCGCCCCAGATCCCGACCGCCATGCCGAACTTCTCGCGGGAGAAGGTGGCTCGCAGAAGCGAGAGGGTCTGCGGCATGAGGAGAGCGGCGCTGATTCCCTGGATCGCCCGGAACGCGATGACCCCGGTCGCGCTGCCGACGAGTCCGATCGCGATGGAGCTGACCGCGAAGGCGGCGACACCGACGATGTACATCCGGCGGCGTCCGAAACGGTCTCCCAGGGTGCCTCCGAGTATGAGGCAGACCGCGAGCCCGAGCAGATACGCATGGGTGATCCATTGCAGTTGCACGAAGGACGTGTTCAGGGACGTGGCGATCGCGGGGTTCGCGATCGACACCACGGTCGCATCCAAGCCGACCATGAACAGGCCCAAGGACACGGCGACGAGGGTCGCGATCGGATGCCCGCGAAGCGGCGTACGCCGTTGGGCGACGGACGATGGAGGTGAGGTCATGAAGCGTGCTTTCGTCGAGTGTCGGGATGCACGACGGAGCAACGAGCCCAGGGCTACGCGAGGAGCGCCGTCGGATGCCCGGAGGACCTGGGTGGCAGCGACGGCTACACGAGCATGTCGGCCCCCGTGCCGGCACGCTCCCTCGAAGCGTATGAAAGTATACAGGAATGATCGCGACGATGCCTCTCTCCGCTGAACAGCTCGACGAGTTCGCCGATGCGGTGATCTCCCTCGCACATCGCATCGACCCGCGCGGACGCGAGCTTCCCGGCGTGCGACGGCTCACCTCGGGAGAGATCATGGTGCTTCACGAGATCGCGACGGATCCGGGCTCGACGGCGACCACGGTCGCGCGGCGCATCGGTCTGCAGCGGAGCAACGTCAGCGCCACACTGCACCGCCTCGAGAGTGAGGAGCTCGTGAGGAGAGTCCCGGCGCGCACCGGCGATCGCGGCATCGGCTTCGAGTTGACGCCGATCGCCCACGGCGAGCTCGACCAGGTCCGGCGACACCGGTCGCAGAGGCTGCAGACGGCTCCCGCCGACATCCTGCAAGCGGCGGTCGCCCATGCACACACGCTGTCGCGCCTCGCGCGGGCAGTCAGTGCTCTCCCGACCTCATGACGATCGGAACGGCCGGATCACGCTGGTAGCGCCGAGTCGTCGGCCGACCCCTCCGGCTTGCCGCATCGGTGCGCTCGCGCTTACTCGGGCCCCACCTCCACCGCCCGTGGCCGCCGCCGCGGTGCGAGCGCGACGGCGAACCCGGCGAGTGCGACGAGGGTCGACAGGATGAGGCCTGGGCGGAAGCCGTCCAGCATCTGGGCCGCGCTCGCGTCGGCCGTCAGGTCGCCCCCGGCGATGAGGGCGGAGGTCACCGCGAGCACGAGTGCCGCGCCCACCTGTGAACTGCTCTGCACGAGCCCGGCGGCGAGCCCCTGCTCGTCGTTCGAGATACCCGCGGTCGCGCGCTCCTGGATGGCCGGGAAGCCCAGTGCGAAACCGGCGCCGAGAAGCAGCACCGACGGAAGGATGTCGACCGTGTACACGGGCGTGGTTCCGACGCGCAGGAACAGCAGGTAGCCCAGCGAGAGCGCGCCCAGCGCGACGGTGATGAGCAGCCGCGATCCGAACCGGTCGATCAGTCGGTCTGCGAACGGGGCCGTCGCCACGACCACGAGGCCCGCCGGCAGCAGCGCGAGCGCCATGCTGAGCGGCGGCCAGCCGAGCACGGACTGCAGGTAGATCGTGAGGATGAATTGGAAGCTCACATACGACCCGAACAGGGCGATCGCGCTGATGTTGGCCCTCGCGACGAATCCCTCGCGCAGGATGCCGAAGCGGATGAGCGGATGCCGCGCCCGCAGCTCGATCATCGCGAACGCCGCCAGCACCGCAGCCGCAACGGCCAGGCCGAGGATCGTCTGAACCGAACCCCAGCCGGCCTCCGGCGCGGACACGATGGTGTAGACGAGCGTGAGCATGCCGACGGCCAGGGTGAGCGCACCCCAGATGTCGTGACCACCGGTCTTCGCGACATGGTCGCGCGGGATGAAGAACAGGCCCAGCACCACCGCCGCCACCGCGAACGGGACCGAGAACAGGAAGGTCCAGCGCCAGCTGAGCGACGTCATGAGCCCGCCGACGATGAGGCCGAGCGAGAACCCGCTGGCCGCGAACGTCGTGAAGATGGAGATCGCGCGGTTGCGCGACGGGCCTTCGGCGAAGTTCGTCGTGATGAGCGAGAAGGCGGCCGGTGCCGTGAACGCGGCCGCGATGCCCTTGACGAAGCGCGAGGCGATCACGATCGTCGGGTCGCTCACGAGCCCGCCGGCGAGCGAGGCCAGGGCGAAGACGGTCAGGGCGATGAGCAGGATGCGGCGGCGGCCCAGAAGATCGGCGAGGCGTCCGCCGAGCAGCAGCAGACTGCCGTAGCCGAGCACGTAGGCCGAGACGATCCACTGCAGGGTGCCGGTCTCGAGCGAAAGCTCGGTGCCGATGGCCGGCAGCGCTACGCCGACCATCGAGACGTCCAGTCCGTCGAGCGCGATCACGATGCACACCGCAAGGAGCAGCATCCACGTGCGCGTCGTCCAGCGCTGGGTCGGGGAGTCGGAACCGGGAACGACCCGGATGGTTGTCGAAGTCACGTGGACAAGATACATGCCATGTCATAGGTTGCGTCAACATTGGATTCGAATGCATGCAATACCGCGGCATATTTTCCGGCTAGGATGAGTCCATGGCTCAGAACGACGTGGTGGAGCGATGGCGCTCCCTGCAGGCCACGTACCTCTCGACGGCATCCGCCCTGGAACGGGCCCTTGACGAGCGGTGCGATCTCGGGCTCAGCGAGTTCGAGATCCTCGACCTGGTCGCCGAAGTGCGTCAGGAGCAGTGCCTGATGCGTGACCTGGTCCAGCGCACGCCGATGACGCAGAGCGCGCTGTCACGCATCGTGGACCGACTCCAGAAGGCCGGCCTCGTCCAGAGGATGGAGTGCGGGTTCGACCGTCGCTCGATGGTCGTCGAGATCACCGACCGGGGTTCCGAGGTGCACGCCGAGGCGCAGCAGATCTACCGCTCACTGCTCGCGGACGAGCTCGGCTGACGCCGCTTCGCGCGCCGGCCCCGCTGTCAGTAGTCGGTGTGCGCTTCCCGCGAGATGTCGACTTCGGTCTCTGCTGCGGACCACGCGAGGAGCGCGTTGTCGAGTTGTCGCCGAAGCCACTCCGCAGACAGCGATTCAGCCGCCAGGAGTGCGAGCTGCCGCTGTCGATCGTCGACGGCGCCCGTCAGATCATCGGGTTCGTGAGAGCGGGGATCTTCCATCGGATTGCCTTCCTCTTGGTAATAGGGAGGGGTGTGAGGGCGGCGATCGCGCCTCCCCCTCCCTCGATACCAGTGTCGTCCTGAGCTGACGCTTCCCGCCTGTCTCAGCCGGGGGATGCGGCCCGAATACGGCGACGTTCGTACGTGAGCGTCGCGGCCAGGAGCAGCAACCCCGCGGTCGCCCCTGATATCTGCGCGAGCACAGGATCCACGCGCCCTCCGAAGGTCAGAAGGAGGGCGACGAGCGCTCCCCCGAGGACGGAGTTCACGGCCGCGATCATGCTCGCCATCGTGAACAGGAACGAGGAACGGGAGTAGCGCACACCCAGCTCGCCGGTGCGCGGGCTGTCGAGCGCGATCAGATCCGGTCCCGAAGGATGCAAGCTGACGAAGTACTCGCGGATCCGCTCCATGCGCTGACGCACAGTGATGTTCTCGACACTGGTGTCGACCAGCCGCACCACGGTGAACCACCCGAGCATGAAGATCGTCGGCAGGACGGTGAAAGCGAGAATGGCCAGCAATGCCGGTGATCGTCCGGCGAACCCGATCGCCACGAGCCCACTGGACAGTGCAGCCAAGTAGATCGTGCTGCGCGTCCCCGCTTCGCTGATCGTCGAGCTTGCGACCGACTGCAGCACGAACAGCTCCGTGCCCACGGCGCTGTTCAGCGCCGCGGCGCTCGCGTCGGCATCCGCCATCGGCCGTTCGTCACGATCTCGGCTGTTGGGGTGCGGTTGGATCATGCGGCGGCGAAGGCTTTGCGGAGGACATGGATCGCCTGTTCGATCGCGGCGGTGCTGGCAGCGGAGCTGCGAAGCGGGTTGAGCATCATGAAGTCGTGGATCGTCCCGTCGTAGCGGACCAGGGTGGTGCGCACGCCGGCCATGATGAGCTTTCGCCCGTACGCTTCCCCCTCGTCGCGGAGGACGTCGTTCTCGTCGACGATGAGGAACGTCTCGGGGAGACCCTTCAGCTCGTCGACCGGCGCCTGCAGCGGGGATGCGGTCACATCCTTGCGGGCGTCGAGGTCGGGGAGGTAACTGTCCCAGAACCAGGCCATCGCATCAGCGCGAAGGTGGAAGCCTTCGGCGAACTCGCGGTAGCTGTCGGTGTTCTGGCCGGCGTCGGTGACCGGGTAGTACAGCGACTGGTGGATGAATGCGACGTCACCCCGCTTCTTCGCGAGGATCGCGACGACCGCAGCCATGTTCCCGCCGACGGAGTCGCCGGCGATGGCCAGACGGGAGGCGTCGAGGCCCTTGGTCGCGCCCTCGCTCATGACCCAGCGTGCCGTCGCATACACCTGTTCGATTGCGACCGGGTGACGCGCTTCGGGCGAACGATCGTACTCGACGAACACGATCGCGGCGTCGGTGCCCGCCGCAAGATCGCGGACGAGGCGGTCGTGGGTACCGGCATTGCCCAGTACCCAGCCACCACCGTGCACGAAGAGGACCACCGGCAGGTCTGTGGTGGCGCCCACCGGCTTCACGATGCGCACCCGCACATCGCCGACCTCGGCCGGGACCGTGATCCACTCCTCGGTGACGTCCGGCATGGCGATCGGTGCCGCCTGGACGTCGTCCAGCAGCTTCCGGGCACCGTCGACACCGAGGTCGGCGAGAAACGGAGGCTGGGAGGTGGCGTCGGCGAACGCTTGGGCTTCCGGCTCCAGAACATGCTGAGTCATGACAGATCCTTTCGGTCGTGAGGTGTGAGCAGGTCCGGCCGTCACCGGTCGGCAGCCCCTGCAAGACAAGACCAGGTGAGGCCGGCGAATGTGACGTCCGCAGTCGGTGGGAACTCCCTGAAGGGCGCTCGACGGGGCCAACCCCCTCGTCGACGGGGTGCCACTCGAGTACAGCAAGTCGTGTCATGGTCCGGCAGCCGAGTGTGCGGCAGGATGCTCTCATGCCTCGAACACGTCCAACCCGCGCAGTGGCATCGGCGGCCGTGAGTGTCGTCGTCGCCCTCGTCGCTGTGTCGCTCGGTGGATGCGCGTCGCAGATGCCGGGAACGGATGCCGCTGATCCCAGCGTGATCGCCGAGCGCGCGAGCGCGGTCGGGATCGCACCTGAACTCGTGTTCACCACTCAGGTGGACGGCTACGATCTGGCGCCGCAGTCGGTCGGGACGGGTGCCGCTGATGGGATGTCGGCCACCTGGGTCGATGAGACCACCGGGGCCATGCTCACCATCCGAACGGACCGAGGCGAGCTGACGGCGGACTCCTGCGCCGAGACCCCGTTGTGGGAAGCACCGGACGAACCGGTGACGTGCACCGATGAGGAAGGGGTCTGGCATCGGTCGGGCGGCAGCCTCCACGAGTACATCGCGGTGCGGGACGGTGCGTTGATCCGGGTCACGGGGATGAACGACGCCCCGCCCGAAGAGCTTCTGGCAGCCGCGAAGGCGGTGCATGTGCCGTCGGACGCTGAACTCGAACTCCTCTTCTCCGACCTTCCGGAGGCTCCCGGCGAGCCGGTCGAGCGCGGTGACCTACCCGAGAACGGCGACGGTGCGCCGATCGATCCGGTCGGACCGGGCGGCTGACCCAGCCGGCTCGGCCCAGACCTCTTCCCTCCTCGCCCGCCTCTCGGCCAGGGACGCGACAGCAAGGGCGTGGGGCATTGGGCCCTTCGGTGCGGGTTGGACCGAGGTCTCCGCAGCAGGCCCGCCGCCAGCCCGACTAATCTTGCAACGATGTCGAATACGCGCGCCGAGGCTGCCTACCAGCGTTCGGTACTCGCGTTCAAGGATCCGACTCTCGATCTTCTCCACGGCCGCTACGCACCCTTCGTCGTGGCCATGCTGTCTGTCGTCTTCACCTCCGAGCGTCGCTCGGTCGCTGTCGCCGACGCCCATGCCGAGATCGGCGAGGCTCTCGAAGAGCTGCGCTCGGCAGGATACGACGACGACGAGCGCCGGCTGCCTGTCGGGACCGCCCGCGAGATCTGTCGCAACTGGGTGCGCGTCGGCTGGCTGGCGCCGCAGCTCGAGGATGATGTCGAGGTCTACCGGCTGACCGCTCACGCCGTGGGGGCGCTCGAGATCGCCGGCCGGACCGGCGGCGGGCGGGCTCGGGTGTCACGATCGCGGGTGCGGACGCTGCTCGACGCCGTCGAGCGCCTGGCGCGCGACGCGGAGTCCGACCCGGAGGCACGCATCGCCCTGCTGCTGGAGGAGCGTGACGCGCTGGACGCGGAGATCGCCCGGCTACGCAACGACGAAGCGGAGCCGATCGACGACGAGCAGCTGTTCGAGGAGGCCGAGAACGTCCTCCACCTCGCGCGGGAGCTGCCCGCCGACTTCTCCCGCGTCGCGGAGTCGATCAAAGCGATGCAGCGGGATGTCGTCGCGGACCTGCGCCGCGACATCCGTCCCACCGGTGAGATCCTTCGCGAGTACCTGCAGCGGGGTCAGCACGTCATGCAGTCGACACCCGAGGGGCGGGCGTTCGAAGGGGCGCTGCGCCTCATCGGCGACCCCGAGCACATCGACCGCCTGACGACGCAGTTGCGCACGCTGCTCGCCCAGCCGTTCTCGCGACTCATGGGACCGGGCCAGCGCAGCGATCTCGACTCGATCGGTCGGCAGGTCGAGAAGGGCGTGCAGGACGTGCTCACCGCCCAGCGCCGTGCGTCGCAGGTCATCACGGCGCAGGTTCGCACCCACGACCCGATCCGGGATCGTCAGGTCGACGAACTGCTCCGCGGGGTGATGTCGGGACTGCAGATGTGGATGCAGGACTCCCGGCCCGGTGATCGCGTCGAACCGCTGCACACCTTTCCGGTCTCCGACATCGGGCACCTTCGGCAGTCCCTCAGCGATCTGCGCCCACCCGGTGCGCCCGCGCCGCTGCCTGCGCCGGACGACATCGAATTCATGGATGCCGACACCCGCGCCTGGGGCGGCCCGCGGTACGCCGAGCTCGAGGAGTATGTGGCGACGCTCGGCGACCGCTTCGACCTCGCCACCGCCTTCGAGGGCGCCGCGGACGACACCCGCCGCCCGGTCGATCTCCTGGGACTGCTGGAGATCGCCCACCGCAACGGCATGACCGAGAGCGACGAGGTCTCCGTCGCCGAGGCGCGACGGCCCGACGGTTCGAGCCGCCGTTTCGCGTTCGGCGCCGTGACCGCCAGCACTGTGAAAGAGATCGAGAATGACTGACCTCGCGACCGCACCCGCCACGGCGGGCCCCGACACCGGCATTGCCGCGGATGCCGCAAGCGAGACCGGGTCCGCCACCGCGACCGCGACCGCGACCGACGTCCCGTTCATCGATCCGGTCGCGATGGAGCACGACCCCGAGGAGCTCTTCCCCGGCGACCGGGGCGTGCTCGACCCCGAGGTGCGCCGCGTGCTCGTGCGGCTTCTTCAGCGCCGCTTCCTGATGGCCGAACGCAACCGCGCCGAGTGGACGGTGCTGATGGACCATCAGCACACGATCGAGTCGCGCCTGAACGACCTCTTCGTCCGTCTGGTCGTCGACCACGATCGCGGCGTCGCCTACAAGGAGCAGATCCGGTCGGACGAGCTCGAGATCCCGATCCTGCTGCGCGATGAGGCGTACTCGCGGGCCGAGACCCTTGTGCTGGTGCATCTGCGCACGGTCTACCAGCGCGAGACGACCGCGGGCGAGTCCTCGGCACGTGTCGACATCGAGGAGATCGAGCAGACGGTCCTGACCTACTTCGCCGAGGCGGACGGCAGCACGGCCCGACGGCAGAAGGCGATCCGCGGCGCGGTCGGCCGGCTGCGCCAGGACGGCGTCATCGACGAGGAGTCGGAGGGCCGCTATCGCATCAACGCGCTCGTCGAGATCCTGCTCAGCTCCGACCGCCTGCGCGCGCTGCGCGACTGGCTCGACACGCAGTCGGCGCAGTCCGTCCCGATCGACCTCGACGAGGGCGAGGACGACGAGGGCGACGACGACGCCGACGCCGACGCCACGGAGGCCGCACTGTGACCATGCTGGACACCCTCTTCGGGCTCATCCCCGCGGCTTCTCGCGGTCAGCAGTGGGTGGCGGACGAGCTGCAGCTCGTCAACTGGGGCGGTTACGACGGAGCGCACCGGGTGCGGTTCTCGCCGGCCGCCACGCTGCTGTGCGGCGGGTCCGGTTCCGGCAAGTCGACCCTGATGGACGCCTATGTGGCCCTGATGATGCCGCACACCACGCCGTTCAACGGCGCCTCCAACGGCGCAGTCGTCGGGCGGCCGCGCGGTCAGGAGCAGCGCAACATCCTCTCGTACGGGCGAGGCAAGACCGACGAGACGCGCACCGAGGACGGCACCAAGCTGACGGTGCTCCGGGGCGACGGCACCGACACCTGGACGGCGATCTCGATGACGTGGCTCGACCACGACGGCTCCCGTTTCACCGCGGTGCGTGCCTGGTACATCCCGGCGGCCGCGCGCGTCGTGGAAGACACCGTGCGCGTGCGCGCGACCGTCGCCGGCGCCTTCGATCTCAGCTCCCTCGAGGCTGCCGCAGCGCTGCGGCTGACGGATGCCGCGGTCAAGAGCACCGGGCTCGACACCGTCGCGACCGACCGAGAGTTCTCGGCACGCCTCCACACCGTGCTCGGCATCGGTGCGGCGGGCGCCGGCGCCAAGGCGATGAGCCTCCTCGCCCGCATCCAGGCCGGGCAGCAGATCACCACGGTCGACGACCTCTACAAGCGCATGGTGCTCGAGGAGCCCGAGACGCTGGCCACCGCCGACGCCGTCGTGGCGCATTTCGACGGTCTCGAGAGCACGCGCAGCCGCATGCTGACGGCGCAGCAGCAGGTGCGCGCGCTGGAGCCGATCAGGTCGGCGCGGGCGCGCATCGAAGAGTCCGCCGAGCGGCTGCGCCTGCTCGACGACATCGGCCGCTTCACCGAGCCGGATTCACTGGCGACGCTGTGGCGCGCGTCGCGGCGCCTCGACCTGCTGCGCGACGTCGAAGCCGAACTGCAGGCCGGCACCCGCGCCGCCGAAGCCGCCGTGCGCGAGAAGCAGGCGCTGGCAGAGGCGGCCGACCTGGCGCGGGAAGGGCTCGGAGACGTGCTGCGCGCCGCGGGCGGCGACCGGCTCGAGACCGCCCACCGAGAGCTCCGTGGCGTCGAGCACCGGCTCACGAGCGTGGCGCGGGAGCGCGAGAAGCTCGACGCGGCACTGGAGGTGCTGAACATCGAGGTCGGCTCGGCGGCGCAGTTCGAGGCGCTGTCGCAACGCGCCCGTGAGGCGGCCGCCGATGCGGATGCGAAGGAGACGCTCCGCGAGGCGTACGCGGCGGCGGTCGGCGCCAGGAACACCCTCGCGACCCGCGTCATCGAGCTCGAGGCCGAGCAGCGCGAAGCCGAGGGCCATGACGACAACATCCCCGATCGGCTCCGCCGATCACGTGAGCTGCTCGCACGCGCGGCCGGCCTGGCCACCGCCGACCTGCCCTTCGTCGGTGAGCTCGTCGAGGTCCGCACGGAGTTCGAGCCGTGGCGGGAGGCCTTCAACCTCGCCCTCGGCGGTTTCGCCACGACGCTGCTCATCGACGTCGCGCGGCTGCCGGCGTTCCGCGCCGCCATCGATTCCGTCCGCACCGCCGACCGTCTGCGGTACGAGGGCGTGCACACCGGGCTCCCCGCCGTGGGCGCCAAGGACCCGCAGACGCTGCCCGGCCGGCTCGACTTCAAGAGCACGCCCTTCACGGGATGGCTGCAGGAGGAGCTGGATCGGCGGTTCGGCTATGTCTGCGTCGATGCGGCCGGCGACCTGAGCACCCACCGCATGACGCTGACCATCACCGGACAGACCTCGCACGGCTCGCGCGGGGCACACGGCGGGCACGGCCGCGCCAACGTCCTCGGCTTCTCGACTCACCGCCGCCTGGGCGAACTCGCTGCGCAGCTCGGAGCCGTCCGTGCCGAGCTCGAGGTCGCCCGCACGGCGGCCGCCGAGGCCGGTGCCGACCTCGACGCCTTCGACGCGCGGCTCGCCGCCTACGCGAAGATCCGGGGCCTGGCGTGGGACGAGATCGACGTCGCCTCCCTCGAAGGCGAACGCGAGCGCTGGCAGGCGATCATCGCGGACGTCACCACCGCGAACCCCGCGATCGCCGGCATCCAGTCCCAGATCGAGCAGAAGCGCCGCGAGGCCGCGGAACTGCGCGAGGGGATCGGCGGCGCCAAAGCGGAGGGCCGGCGTCTCGCCGATGCCTGGGCGACCACGACGGACGAAGTCGACGCCGCCCAGGCCGTGATCGATGCGGCCGACGCCGCCGGGCGTGCGCTGACCGACGATCAGGCGTCGTACCTCGACACGCAGTTCCTCGTTCCCGACCAGAGCGGATCCTCGACGCGCACCCAGGACCTGGCGCGGTTCGACGCGGCGCTCGACTCCGCGGCGCGCCGGTTCGGCGACGATCAGCGAGCTGCGCAGGACGCCGTGGCGGAGCAGCGGGAGAGCCTGCGGCGCACCCTGAGCGGGTTCCTCGACCGCTGGCCCAACCCGAACCTTCTCGCCGACCCCGACCATTCGCTCGGCGACTTCGAACGCATCCTCGCCGATCTCGAGACCAGCGGCCTGCACCAGCTCGAGACGGAGTGGCGCGACAGCCTGCTCAAGCTCTCGGGAAACGACCTCACCAACCTCGACTCCACCCTGAGCCGTTCGCTGCGGGAGATCCGCGACAGGATCGAGCCGATCAACGTGATCATGCGCGACCTGCCGTTCTACGACGACGACCACCGCCTGCAGATCACGCCGCGCGAGAACCAGTCAGAAGTCCGCCGACGGTTCCGCCGAGAGCTCCGCGAGGTGCGCGCGCTGATCGAAGCCGCGGCCACCGACGAGGAGCGCGAACGCGCTTACAACCGGATGTCGCGGTTGATCAACCGCCTGCGCCGCAGCGCTCCGGACTTCGCCGACCTCGTCGACGTGCGCAATCACGTGCGCGTGAGCGCGGAGCGCATCCACGCGACCACCGCGCAGCATGTCGCGCTCTACGATCACATCGGCGAGAAGTCCGGCGGCGAGTCCCAGGAGCTGATCGCGTTCATCGTCGGAGCGGCGCTGCGCTACCAGCTGGGCGACGCTGGCGCCGAGCGCCCGCGCTACGCTCCCGTGTTCCTCGACGAAGCCCTCATCAAGGCCGACGCGCACTTCACCAAGCGCGCCATCGGCGCATGGCGCGGTCTCGGGTTCCAGCTCATCATCGGCGCTCCGAACGACAAGTACAGCGCGATCGAGCCGCACGTCGATGTCGAGTACGACATCCTCAAAGACACCCACGGCCGCTCCTGGGCCAAGCCGAAAGTCGCTCTCTCGGAGGCTCGCGGGTGAGTGAACGGCTCCTCGAGCCGGCCGACCCAGGCCCGACATCAGCTGTCTTGACGGATGTCGGAGCCGGGCGCACAGTGGCCCCATGGAGGTTCGCGTTCTTGGAGCGCTGACTCTCGACGACGGCCGGACTCCACTGGCTCCGCGGGATCGTGCGGTGCTGGCTGCGCTCACGATCCGGCTCGGTGCATCCCTGTCCGTCGAATCCCTCGCGGCGGCGGTCTGGGGCGATGATCCACCCGCCTCGTGGTCCCATGTCATTCGGGGCTGCATCATGCGGCTGCGCCGGCTCATCGCGCCCGACCGGATCGAGACAACCCCGCTCGGGTACCGATTGATCCCGGATCATATCGACGTCGACGCCGAGCGGTTCGAACGACTTGTCACGAGGGGTTCGCAGCAGCTGGAGCTCGGCGAGCCCGAGCGGGCCGCGCACACATTCTCGGAGGCGCTCGCGCTGTGGCGGGGAGAGCCCTATGTCGAGCTCATGGACTGGGGGCCAGCTCGGATCGCGTCGGGACGGCTGACGGAGCTGCGGCTCGGAGTGGAGGAGCTGCTTCTGGACGCGCGGCTGCAGGCAGGCGACGTACAGGAGGTGACCGCATTGGCGCGCGCCCGCGTCGCCGAGGCACCATTGCGCGAGCGGCGCTGGGTGGTGCTGAGCGTGGCGCAATACCGCCAGGGTCGGCAAGCGGATGCGCTCGCCACGGTACGCCGGGCGCGCGGGCTGCTCGCCGCCGAGCTCGGTCTGGATCCGTGCACCGAGCTCGCCGAGCTGGAGCAGGCGATCCTCCGGCAGGATCCCGCGCTGATGTCCGCCCGGGTGTTCCGAGCCGCGAGCCCGGAGTGCCCGTACTTCGGCCTGCCTCCCGCGGGAGTGGCGGATGCGGAGCGGTTCTTCGGTCGCGAGCAGGAGCTGATCGGCGCTATTCGGGCGCTCGAGGAGCGCGGAGTGCTGCTCGTCGCCGGCCCATCGGGCGTCGGCAAATCCTCATTCGTCAGGGCAGGGATCGGTGCCCAGTTCCTTGCGCGAGGTGTCGACGTCACCATCGTGACGCCCGGCGAGCATCCGATCGATGTTCTTCGCGACGTCGATCTGCCCGTGGGAGAGTCGCTGCTGATCGTCGATCAATGCGAGCGGGCCTTCGCCGCCGCCGACGCCGCCGAGATCCGCGAGTTCTTCGACGGCCTGTCGCAGCTGGCGTACCGCTGCATGCTCGTCGTCGCCATCCGCGCCGACCGTCTCGGAGACCTGGCCGATCACCAAGGATTCGCCCAGATCATCCAGTCGCACCTGCTCCTGCTCACGGCGCTCGGGCCCGACGCCCTCCGAACCGTGATCGAGAGGCCTGCAGATGAGGCGGGTCTCATCCTGGAGCCGGGCCTCGTTGAGATCCTGGTCCGCGATGCGGACGGGCGCGCCCTTCCGCTGCTGTCTCATGCTCTGCGTCAGGTGTGGTTCCGTCGTGAGGGCCGCGTTCTGACTGTCGAGGCGTATCGGGCATCCGGTGAGATCGATGGTGCCGTCGCGAAGACCGCGGAGGAGGTCTTCGCGACACTGTCGGAGGAGGGCGTGCGGCTGCTGCGCGACATCCTGCTCCGTCTCGTCGAAGCCTCGGCGGACGGTGCGGTCGTCTCTCGTCGCGTCGAACGCACACGCATCGCGATCGACGACGCGCACGCGCAGATCGTCGACCGGCTGGTCGATGCACGACTCATCACGGCGGACGAGGAGTCGGTTCAGGTATCTCATGAAGCGCTCGCACGGGAGTGGCCACGGTTGAAGGAGTGGCTCGCGGACGATGTCGAGGGCCAACGGATCATGCGACACCTCGGCTCCGCCGCCTCCGCCTGGGATGCGATGGGACGACCCGATAGCGAGCTCTACCGTGGCGGCCGGCTGTCGACGGCCCAACACTGGCGGGATGCGGTCGATCCCGCACTCACGGCGGTGGAGCGAGAGTTCCTCGACGCCGCGGCAGCGCATGAGACCGCAGCACTCGCCGCCGCGCAAGGACAGCTCCGCAAAGAGCGCCGGATGGTGCGCCGACTGTCCTGGGTGTCGGCCGGGGCAGCCGCTCTCGCGATCGTCGCTGTTGCGGCCGGCATCCTTGCGGGACTCCAGGCGAATCTCACCGCGACGGCGGCCGAGGCACGCCGCATTGCGGCACGCGCGCTCGACGAGCCCCACTTCGACCGCGCGCTCCTGCTCGCCGTGGAGGCCACCCGGCTCTGGGACAGCTCCGAGACACGTCTCAACCTCGTACGCGTCATCTCACGCGCACCCCACCTGACGAGCATCATCCATATACCGGAAGACGAGATGGCCGCCTTGAACATGTCCCTCGCCGAGGACGGGAACCGAGCATCGGTGATCGACAGCGATCAGGGTGTGCGTCTGTTCGATCTCGACGCCCGGGCGCAGCTCGGCGAGTACTCGCCGTCCGGCACGAGCGTTGTGACCTCGGCGATCGACCCCATCACTGGGGCGGTCGTGTTCAGCGAGACATCCGACCCGTTCCTGCGAACGGGCAGGCTCGATCTCGCAGACGCCGGCCGATCGGGCGTGACCACCTACGAGCGGGTGGATCGGACGGCCGCAGACGTCGAGTTCTCGGCCGACGGATCCCTCTTTGCAGCGCTTGCGCCGGCGGGCCAGCTCGGCGGGGTCGCCCTCTGGTGGGGCACCAAGGGGAACCTGACCGGGCCGATTCTTCTGGATCTGGACGTGATCTTCCCCGATCCTCTGTCCGAGCAGGTCTTCAGCTTCAGTGCCGTGAAGTTCTCTCCGGACGGCTCGCGGATGTACGTCAGCGGATCCAGAACGACCATCGTTCTCGAGACGGCAACCGGCGAAGAGGTCGCTCGGATCGCCGGCAACGGAATCCTCGCCATCAGTCCGGATGGCGACCGTATCGCGGTCCGAGATGGCCCCCGCGCGGTTCGGATCGTGGATCCCTCCGGGGTCGCCGCACCAATCACAATCTCGCTGTCATCCTTTCCGTGGGCGGCCGACTTCCACCCCGACAGGCCGCTACTCGCCATCGCAGGTGCGGGCGTCGTGGTGGCCAGCACCAAGACCGGCGAGATCGTCGAGACACTCGTCGGTCATGACGGCTGGGTCACCGCGGCCGAATTTCGACCGACCGGAGAGTTGGTCACGGCCGGGATCGAGGGTGCGATCATCACATGGAATCTCGGGGACTGGTCGGCGGACCTTCCCGGCCGTCTTGTCCTACGGCACCAACTGTGGCTCGAACCTAATGAGCGCACCGTCATGCTCAAGGAGTTCGAGGGGGGTTGGGAGCATGTCGTCGCCGAGCCCGCAGTCTGGCAGGAACACGCCTGTCGGATCGCGGGACGAGTACTCACCGAACGGGAGTGGGCGGAGCTGTTGGGATCTCGTCCGTACGCCCCGGCATGCCGCGAGTGACCTCGGCGTGAAATCCGGGCGGTCGATACAGGACTGATACACCGCCTTGGTTGAGTTGCGCCCACTCGCACTGCGGCCAGACCGACCAGTCATCTGACGAGTCGCGGCGTAGCCGCCTGGCCGCGGTCAGGTGAGACCTAGGAGGGGACGGATCATGCGATCAGGATTGCGTAAGCGCACACTCGGCGCGGTCATGCTCACAACTCTCGTCGCGCTGGTGGCAACAGCGCTCGGAGCCGCGCCGGCTGTGGCACAACCGCATCATTCCGACGCGGTGCGAGTCTGGAATCTCCATGCTTCGGACGCGCTGATAAACCCCACAGGGGCGGACATTCCCGGAGCCGCTCAGGCGCCGCCGGTCTCGCAATTGCACCTCGCGATGGTGCAAGGAGCCGTCTACGACGCGGTCAACGCGATCGTAGGCGGATACCAGCCCTACCTGCCTGATCTTCCACAGGTGTCCCCGTCGGCGTCGCAGGACGCCGCCGTCGCCACCGCCGCGCACCACGTGCTGGTCGGCTTGGGAATCGGACTGGTACCGGCGTTGCCGCAGGTGGTCCGGGACCGGCTTGATGGCCTCTATGCCGCCGCGCTCGCAAGTATCCCCGCCGGCGATGCCAAGACCCAGGGGGTGGCAGCAGGTGCCGCCGCCGCAGCGGCCATGCTCGAAGCACGAACCGATGACGGCCGCTACGCGGTTTCCCCCACCGGCGGGCCCATATTGTGGCAGGTCGGCACCGGGCCCGGGCAATGGCGTCCCATCTCGCCGCCTGAGCCCAGCAACGCCCTTGCGTGGGTGAGCGCGGTCGATCCGTTCACGCTTGAGAGCACGTCCCAGTTCCGGACGGCAGGGCCGAACGCGCTGACCAGCCGCGACTACGCGAAGGACTACAACGAGGTGAAAGACCTCGGAGCGATCGACAGCCGACGCACCGCCAAGCAGAACGTCGTCGCCGACCTGTACACGGCGCACCCGCCGGAGCTGTTCAACCGCACGTTCCGGGCGATATCCGAGGCGGAGGGACTCACGCTCGCCGAGGAAGCCCGCCTCTTCGCCATGTTGAACCTGGCCACGGCAGACAGTGTCATCAACTGCTTCGACGACAAGGGGTTCTGGAACTTCTGGCGTCCGGTGACCGCCATCCACGAGGGCGACAATGACGGCAACCGCAAGACCGTGGGCGATCCAGCATGGGCGCCGCTCCTCGCGGCTCCGCCGTATTCCGAGCATCCGTCTGGCTACAACTGTGTTTCGGCGGCATACATGCACGCTGCCATCGCCTTCTTCGGAACCGACAGGATGGACTTCACTGTCGTGAGGATCGCGACCGGTGCGACGCGCGAGTACAAGCACTTCAGTGCCGTGGTCGACGACACCATCGACGCGCGCGTGTACCAAGGTCTCCACTTCCGGGAGGCCGAGGTCCAGGGCGCAGGGATCGGTGAAAGCGCCGCCCGCTGGCTTGATCAGCACTTCCTTCAGCCAGTGAAGTGACCCGACCCGGCCGCTTCCTTCGTGCGGGTTGGTCTCACCGCGCTGAAGCCCGGCCGTGGTGAAATGGCGTGTGCAGCAACGCATGGGGCGGCTGACGGCGACCGACGGCACCGAGATCGCGTATGCGACGATCGGCGCCGGGCGCCCGCTGGTGTATGTCAGCGGCTGGCTCAGTCATCTCCAGCTGAGCTGGGACCTGCCTGAAGAGCGCGCCTTCTACGAGAGCCTCGGGAAGGGGTGCCGCCTCGTGCGGTACGACCGCGCCGGCTGCGGTCTCTCCGCAGCATCCGATCGCGCACCGTCCATGTCCCATGAGCTGGAGCAGCTGGCCGCAGTCGTCGACGCCGTCGGCGTCGAGCCTTTCGATCTGATGGGAACCTCCATGGGCGCGCTCGTCGCGGTGGCCTGGGCCGCGGCACACCCGGAATCCGTCCGGCGGCTCGTGCTCTATGGCGGCTGGGCGTCCGGCGCGGAGGTCTCCCCGCCCGCGGTGCAGGACCACATCCTCGGACTGATCGAGTCGCACTGGGGTCTCGGCTCCGACGTGCTCACCGACATCTTCGCCCCCGACGCCAGCTCCGCGTCGCGTCAGCAGTTCGCTCACTACCAGCGGGCATCATCGACCGCCGAAACCGCGCGGTCGCTGCTGGCGATGAGTTACAGCCTGGACGTGAGTGACCTGCTCCCGCGGGTCCGCGCTCCCACGCTGGTGGTGCATCGTGCCCAAGACCGGGCCGCTCCCGTCGAGCAGGCGGCAGCACTGGCAGACGGCATTCCCGATGCGCGTCTCGTCGTGGTGCCCGGCCGCTCGCATCTGCCGTACGCGGGCGATGCCCAGGGCGTCGTGACGCCGATTCGCCGGTTCCTCGGCTTGCGCAGCCTGCCTCGCGGGCCACGAACGCTGACGCCCCGGCAGACCGAAGTCGCCGCCCTGGTCAGCGCAGGGTGCACGAATCGGGAGATCGCCACCCGGCTCGGCATCGACGAACGCTCGGCCGAAGGTCACGTCGAGCGGATCCGGCTGCGCCTCGGTTTCACATCGCGAGCCCAGATCGCCGCGTGGTTCGTCGCCCAACGCGACGCGCCGGGATCGACGAAGTGAGGTAGTTCCACGCCTGAAAGACGGTGGCCGGCGGCGCACTCTGGTCTGATCCACAACGTCACACCCAGGAGCAGAGATGACAGAGACCGCGACCGCAACCTCGCCGGAAGCCACCTTCGAGCAGCACGCCTTGCGCGGCCGATTCAACGCCGCGTTCTTTCGAGTGATGGACCCCTACATGGAGCGGAACCTGCGCAGCCGCAAGCAGCAGCTGTTCGCCGGGCTGCCACGTGAGGTCGTCGAGATCGGACCGGGCGTCGGCGCCAACCTCCGCTACCTGCCCTCCGGCAGCACGCTCGTTGCCATCGAACCGAACCGGTACATGCACGGCCGGCTGATCGAAGCCGCGCAGCGGCGCGGCGTGCGGCTCGATCTGCGCGAACGCATGGCCGAGCAGACGGACATTCCCGACAGCAGTGTGGACAGCGTGATCTCTTCGCTGGTGCTCTGCTCGGTGCACGATCCAGCGGCCGTGCTCGCCGAGGTACGGCGCATCCTGCGCCCGGGCGGCACCTTCCGGTTCCTGGAACACGTCGTGGCGGCGCCGGGCACGACGACCCGCCTCGCCCAGAGGCTGCTTCGCCGTCCCTGGGCGTGGACGTTCGAGGGCTGCTCCTGCGAACGCGACCTGGAGCAATCCGTGCGCGCCGCGGGATTCGCGACGGTCACCGTTGAGCGCTACCGGGTGCATACCCCGTTCCTGCCGTTCAACACCCACATCGCCGGCATCGCGCGGGCGTAGACATCGCAACCGCCCGCCCCGACGAATCCCTCCCGGAACCCGCGACGCGATCCTCGGAGGTTGACGGTCAGGTGCCGCAGAAGGTGCGATGCCGCGGTGCGCCGTTCGGGGCCGGCCACGCGAAGCGTCGATACTCGCGCCCGGAGCGCTCGGTGTAGGGATCGCGCAGCAGGTCGAGCAGCTGCTCGAACGGCTCGAGGTCGCCCTCGGTGGCCGACAGAAGCACCTCCTCGACGATGTGGTTGCGGGCGATGTAGAGGGGGTTCGCTGCCCGGATGAGTGCGGCATCCGGCCCCAATGCCAGCCATCGGTTCAGCCACGCGTCGAGGTCCGGGACGGGTCCGAGGAAGCGGCCGCGCAGAGGCTGTTCGTCACCGACCGCCGCGGTGGCGAGGTCCCGCCAGAACCCGGTGAAGTCGACCTCGTGATCGCCCAGCAGATCCAGGGCGGCACGCGCCAGTTCTGCGACCACTGACGGGTCGACCCGGTCGTCGATGCCGAGCTTCATGCGGAACGCCGCGGCCCAGTGCGCTCGGTAGCGCGCGTCGAACGCCTCGACGATGTCCGTCGCGATCCGCTCCCCCGTCGAGGGGTCGTCTGCCAGGAGCGGCGCGAGCGCGTGCCCCAGCCGCTCGATGTTCCAGCGCATGATCGACGGCTGCTGATCGTAGGCGTAGCGGCCGAAGCGGTCGATCGAGCTGAAGGATGCGCCCGGCTCGTACGCATCCAGGAACGCACAGGGGCCGTAGTCGATGGTCTCCGCCGAGACCAGCACGTTGTCGGTGCTGAGCACACCGTGGACGAAGCCGGTGCGCATCCAGCGGGCGGTGAGCGCGGCCACCGCGTTCACGATCTCGCGGAGAAGCGCGCGATACGGGTGCCCGGCAGCCGCCGCCTCCGGATAGTGCCGGCCGATGACGTGATCCGCGAGGCGCCGTAGTGCGCCAAGGTCATCCTGTCCGCGGACATACTCGAAGGAGCCGAACCGCACATGGCTGGCTGCCGTGCGCGCCAGCACCGCTCCGGGCAGCACCCGGCCATCATGCTCGCGAGGCGCACCGGTCGCCACGACGGCGAGCGCCCGGGTGGTGGGGACTCCGAGCGCGTGCATCGCCTCGCCCATCAGGAATTCACGGAGCATCGGCCCGGTGGCGGCGAAACCGTCGACGCGCGACATCGACGTCGGGCCGATGCCCTTCAGGTGCACGTCGCGGAGGTGTCCGGTGCGGTCGCGACGCTCGCCCAGGAGCGCGGCGCGGCCGTCGCCGAGGATCGGCTTGTACACGCCCCACTGGTGACCCGCGTAGACCTGCGCGACCGGTATGGAACCTGCCGCGAGCGACCCGCCGGTGAGGAAGCTCACACCTGCCTGCGACCGCAGGTGAACGGGATCGAGGCCGAGATCGCGGGCGACCTGCTCGTTCACCGCCAGCAGGCGCGGCCGCGGAGGACGAACGGGAGAGACCGGGCGAGAAAGCTCGGGAAAGGCATCCGCCCAGACATGCTCGAGCACCGGTGGCCATTCCTCATCGACAAGGACGGCCGGTGCGCCCACCGGCGCTCCGAGGTCGATCGCGCCGCCCATCGACGCTCCGGGATTCTCCACGGCGCGGCTCACTCCCGCTGCCGGCGTAGGGCGCGGGCGAGCCGCGTGGCCGCCTCGGCCAGACGGTCCTCCGTGGTGTCGCCGAAGGCGAGGCGGAGGCGGCGGTCGGCATCCGTTCCGGGTCCGGAGGGGAAGAAGGAGCCCCGCTGGTACTCGACACCCTCCGTGCTGGCGTCAGCGGCCAGACGGTCCGCATCGACGCGCGCGTCGCGGAGGCGTGGCCAGAGGAAGAGGCCGCCGGTCGGCACCTCGACCTCGAACTCCCCGGGCGCCTCGCGGTCGATCGCCTCGGCGAGGGTGCGAGCTCGCGATCCGTACAGCGCACGCGCGCGATCGAGGGTCGCGTCGAAGAGCCCGGCATCGTGCGTCAGGAGCTCGGCGACGACGGCCTGGACGAAGGTCGACGAGTGCGAGTCCTGACGGCTTCGCACGGCGACGACGTCGGGCACGAGCGACTCGGGCAGCACCAGCCAGCCCAGGCGCAGCCCGGGCCCGAGGGTCTTCGTGAAGGTGTTCACATGGATGACTCGCTCGGAGTGGTTGAACGGCTCCTCCTCCGGCACGCCACCCGCGAAGCGCAGCTCGCGATACGGGTTGTCGGCGAAGACGACGAAGCCGTAGTGCTCGGCGAGGCGCACGAGCTCGCGGCGGCCCTCGAGCGAGAGGGAGCCCTGCGTCGGGTTGTGGAAGTCGGGCACGGTATACAGCGCCGCCGGCCGCGCGCCGCCGCGCAGCACGGCGCCGAGCTCATCGACATCGAGGCCGTGGGGGCCCACCCGCACCGGGAGGATGCGCGCATCCGATAGTTCGAGACCCCTCAGGAACAGGGGGAAGATCGGGTTGTCGACGGCGACGAGGTCGCCGCGTTCCACGGTCGTCTGGATCGCGAGCGCGAGTCCGTGGAATCCGCCGTTCGTCACGAGGATGCGCGAGGCCGGCACGCCCTCGCGCGCAGCGATCCATTCCCGCAGAGCGGGGATCCCCTCCGTGCGCGAGTACTGCAGGGCAGGCAAGCCTGGCTGTGCGAGGACGCGGGCGGTCGCGTCGGCGAGCTCATGGGCGGGCAGCACAGCCGGGTCAGGAATGCCGCCGAGCAGTTCGATGGCATCGGCGCGGCGGTCTCGCAGCGTCTGGTCGCCGAACCCCTTCGGGGCCGTGAACGCCCGCACGAGCGCGGTGCGTTCGAGCTGGCGCGCGTCGAGGGTGGGCAGGGTGTCGAGGGTCATGGGGGCTCCAGTTCTCAGGCCGTGCGGGCGAGTTCGGTGGGGATGCGCGACTCGGGCCGCGGAATGGCCGACAGCAGCGACTTCGTGTACTCGTGCTGCGGCTCGGCGAAGACGCGATCGACCGGACCGCTCTCGACGACCTCGCCGCGGCGCAGCACCGAGACGGTGTCGGCGACCTGACGCACCAGGGCGAGGTCGTGCGAGACGAACAGGTAGGTGAGGCCTCGCTCCGCCTGCAGCTTCAGCAGCACTTCGAGGATGTCGGCCTGCACGCTCACATCGAGCGCGCTGGTGGGTTCGTCGAGCACGATGACGTCGGGCTCGAGCACGAGCGCCCGCGCGATCGCGACCCGCTGCCGCTGCCCGCCGGAGAGCTCGGCCGGCCGCCGCCGCGCGTGCGCCG
>NZ_DATCVK010000170.1:0-3000 GCF_036566905.1 Microbacterium sp.
CCCCGCCGCCGACATCCCGGTCGGTCTCAATCTCGCGATCGGCGCCGGGCGATACCCCACCGTGGTCCGGGTCGACGCGCACTCCGAACTCGACCCCAGCTATGCCCGCAGCGCGCTCGCGACGCTCGAGCGGGTCCGCGCCGCGAACGTGGGAGGCGTCATGCGCGCGGACGGGCGCACGCCTTTCCAGCGGGCCGTCGCGCGCGCCTACAACTCCCCCATCGGGCTCGGCGGCGGCGCGTACCACGGCGGCACGCAGGAAGGCGAGGCCGAGTCGGCGTACCTGGGCGTGATGCGCCGCGCGGTGCTCGACGAGGTGGGCCTGTTCGATGAGAGCATCCGCCGCGGCGAGGACTGGGAGCTCAACCTCCGCATCCGTCGTGCCGGTTACCGCGTGTGGTTCGACCCGACCCTGGCGGTCACGTACTGGCCGCGCGAGAGCTGGACCCGGCTGGTGCGCCAGTTCTCGGCCACCGGACGCTGGCGCGGCGAGCTGGTCCGCCGGTTCGGGCGCGGCAACTCCCTGCGCTTCTTCGCGCCGCCCGCACTCCTGCTCACGATCCTGCTCGGGCTCGTCGTCGCCGCACTGCAGCTGACGGGCGTGCTGCACGGATGGTGGGCGGTGGCGGCATCCGTCGTGTATCTCCCCGTCATCGCGTACGCGATCCTCGTCATCGGCGTCGCGGCGGGCCGCGGCGGCGGACACGGCTGGCGCGACAAGCTCTGGACCGTGGCCGTGCTGCCGACCATGCACCTCGCGTGGGGGTGGGGATTCCTGCTCGGCGTGATCGGCGGCGCGCACGACACGGTCGACACATCACGACTGGGCAGCCGCAACACGCCGCTGCCGTGACCTCGGTCCGGCGCGGGCGTCAGATCTCGATGAACCCCTGATCCAGGATCCGCGTCACGGCGCGCTCCGCGGCATGCCCGTCGTCGCGGGCATTGAACTTCTCCCGCCACTGCGCGTACCGGTCGGCGTATGCGTCCGCGTCATCGGCGGCGAGGGCCGCGACCAGCTCGTCCTGCGTCTGCACCATCGGTCCCGGTGCGTGGGCGGCCAGATCGAAGTAGAAGCCGCGCAGCTCGCCTCGGTAGTGCTCCATGTCGGGCACGAGGAAGTACATCGGCTTGCCGGTCACCGAGAAGTCGAACATCACCGACGAGTAGTCGGTGACGAGGGCATCGGCGACGAGCAGCAGCAGCGAGGTGTCGGGGAAGCCGGTCACGTCGATCACGCGGGGGCCTTCGGCATCGCGTCCCGGCAGCAGCGTGCGCGAATGGCCGCGTACCAGGACGACGGCGTCGGTCGCGGCGGCGAGCGCACCCGGGTCGACGAAGTCGACGATCTGGTCCCGGTCATCGCGCCACGTCGGCGCGTACAGCACGACCTTCTCGCCAGGACGGATGCCGAGCGCCTCCCTCGTCGCGGTCCCGTCGCCGCGGGTGAGCACGTCGTTGCGCGGGTAGCCCTCGACCCAGACCGGACGGGTGAGGAACGCATAGGCCTTGCCGAGGATGCGCGCGGCGTACGGGTTCTGGGCGAGCAGGACGTTCCAGCGGCGCGATTCGCGCACCACGGCGGCCATGCGACGCGGGTCGAATCCCGGGCGGTGCAGCGCGAGCCGCTTGAGCGGTGTGCCGTGCCAGGTCTGCAGCACCACCTGGCCCTTGCGTCGCGCGAACCGCCGGCGCAGCCAGTCGTTGACCACGAGGAGTCGCGCGGCGCCACGGGCGCGCCACCATTCGGGGCTGCCCTCGATGACGGGGATCGCGCCGTCCGGCACCGCGACGGACAGGTCGACCACGCTCCAGTACCGGGTCACGTGGGGCGCGCGGCGCGCGAGCTCGCGATCGATCGCCAGAGGGTTGCAGCTGGCGTTGCGCCCGTAGAAGCTCTCGAAGAAGACGGCGTTCTCGAAGCCGGACGCGGGGCGGGTGGCGTACCGGCGCTCGAGGGCGTCCTGCCCTTCGCCCGAGTCGTACGCAGGGTCGATGGGCGGGGCCACGCGCAGCGTCCACCCCTCCAGGTTCGCGCGCAGCGTGCCCAGTTGCGTGACGGGCAGCCCGTCGGGCGGGTGGATGCCTCGCACCTCGGCATCCGCGATGCGCACCTCGTACGACCCCGACGGCAGGGGCAGCTCTGGCCCGCCCCAGCGGGCGGCGCGCAGCGGCAGCGTCGCCTTCCACGTCTTGCCGCGCCCTGTCACGCGAGCGGCGACCCGGGCGCGGGCACCGACGATCTCGACGGACGCGGGTCGCTCCCCCTCGCCCGCGAGCACCAGAGCGGGCACCTCGTCCGTCGTGAAGCTCGCCTCGATCATCCGTTTCCTTCCCTCGGGCGGGCGTCGGCCGGACCCCTGCGCCCGGCGGCTCCGCGCACTGCGCCGGCGATGCGGGGAGCGGGCGCGGGCACCGCTCCGGCCAGGATCGCACGGTACACCCTCTCGGCGTTGCGGCCGTCGCGGAACGCGTGGACGCGTGCGCTGAGCGCGACGGCGCGATCGACCCTCCGCCCGTGCTCGGCCGCGTCGCCGAGAAGCGCGTCGAGCTGCGCCGCGGTCTGCGTCCACTCCACCGCCCAGTCGTCGCCCGCGACGTCGGCATAGGTGCCGTAGAACCCGCGGCGCCGTCCATACTCTTCGACGTCGGGCGCGAGGAAGAGCGTCGGCAGCGGCACCAGGGCCGCGTCGAACGCGAGGGACGAGTAGTCCGTCACGAGCGCATCGAGACCGGGGAGCAGGGGGGTGACGTCGGCCACCAGGTCGCTGCCGAGCGGCTGCACGCGATCGGTCGCGAACGGGGGCCGGTACTCGCCCGCGCCGAGTGGATGCGAGCGCACGAGCAGCGTGGCGTCGTGCCGCGTCAGCATGTCGACGATGCGGGTCCACTCGTCGGCGGTCGGCACCGCGGGATCCGCCGCGCCGTCGCGCCACGTCGGCGCGTACAGCACGAATCGCGCGTCCGGCGTCGCCCGCGGCACAGCGCGGCCGATGGCCG
>NZ_DATCVK010000171.1:0-19997 GCF_036566905.1 Microbacterium sp.
GGCGCTCGAGCTCGAGCCGGACGCGGTTCCCGGCGAGCGGCTCGCCGCCCGGCCGAACGACGCGGCGCCCGCCTGCTCCGCGCGGTCGAGACGCCGCTGCCACATGGTGCGCAGCCATCCCGGGTTCACCATGAGCGCGACGAGCATGCCCGAGAGGTACACGATCGCGCGGACGAGCGGCTGCCACTGGCCCCAGATCTCGAGGCTGACGAGGATCGCGGCTGCGCCCCACACCACCCCGAGGATGATGAGGCGCCGGCTGCGCGAGACGACCCCGATGATCGAGAAGCCGAGCCACGTCACGATCGGCCCGGGAACGACCGTCAGCAGCATCCACGAGCTCATGCCCAGCATCCAGCCGATGCTGGGGGCGTCGGTGGCGGTCTTCGCGCGCGTGGTGCTGCTCATGCGTAGTCCTTCACGTCGAGCACCATCGTGACGGTGTCGTCGTCATCGCGCGTCTCGGAGACGAGCTCGAAGCCGGCGGATGCCGCGCGCTCGCGGATGCGCGCGGCGACCGTCTGCTGCACGCGGAGGGCGTAGGCGGCGTCCAGCCTCTCGACGAGAAGCGCGGCATCCGTCTCGGCGAGCTCCAGGCCGTCGGCACGGTGGAAGTGAGCGGCCCACACCCCCTCGGCCGATCGCGTCATCGCGAGTTCGACGCCGTCGATCACGGCGGTCAGATCGTCGCCGTCCTGCACGACGACGGTCGCGCCGATGTCGCGCAGCGCATCTGCGAGCAGGTCGGGATCCTTCATGCGCGTGCGCACCGTGACCGGTCGAGGGCCGTCCTCGCCGACGGCGTCCGTCTCGGCGCGATCGCCGCCGCGGGTTGCGCCGGTCTGGGCGAGCGCGCCGATGCCGCCTGCGGCGGTGATCGCGGTGACGGCGGCGAGCGCCGCGGAGATCAGGATCAGCGACACGCTCATCGCGCGGCCTCCGCTCTCGTTCGTTCGGGTGCGCCCGCCGCGATCTGTGCGGGGCTGTCGGCACGCGGGCCCAGGTCGTCCAGCAGTGCGGCGAGCGCGGCATCCGTCGCCCATCCGTTCACCGCGACGGTGCCGTCGCGGGCGATCCGCACCTCGAGCCGGTCGGCGCCGCCGTCGGAGGCGATGCGGCGCACGTCGTCGGCGTATCGGTCGGTGAGCGCGCGGATGCCCTGGTTGCGCGAGCCCACCCACGGCCGTTCGAGGTCGGGCAGATCGCGCAGGTACGGTCCGTCGCAGAGCAGGTCGGTCGCGTCCAGCAGGGCCGTGAGGTCGTCGCGTCCCGCCGCCGCCCAAGCGTTCAGGCGGTCGAGCGGATACCCGGTGAACGTCATGACGCCGAGGCCCGCCTCCCGGAAGACGCGAGCGACGGATGCCGCAGCCCCGGCCTGGTCGAACGGCTCGCCGCCGAGCAGCGTCACGCCTTCCGCACCCGCGGCTGTGGCGCGCTGCGCCCACTCCTCGGCGATCGCGCGTGCGTCGGTGACGACACCGCCGCGGTCGGCCCACAGCTGGGGGTTGAAGCACTCGGGGCAGTGCACGGCGCACCCCTGCAGCCACACGGCCGCTCGCACTCCCGGGCCTTCGGCCGCCGTGGCGGGGAGGAACCGCGACCACCGCAGCGTCTCGGCCGTCCACCGCGCGGGCGCGACCGTGCCGAGCAGCGAGGTCTCACCGCCTCGACCCGGTGATTCCGCGATGGCCTGGATCACGGGGCGCCGTCTGTCTGCTCGGCTTCGAGCCGACTGGTGTCGTTCACCGACGCGCTCGTGTAGTCCTCCGTGAAGCGCGACGACACGGTCTCGGCGTCCAGCAGCGCCTCGAGCGTCTCGATGTGGTCGAGACACTCCGGTCCGTGCATGCCGATGGTCTCCGCATCGACGGTGCCGTCGGCGCGGAGCCTCACCACGAGCTGCTTCGCCATGCTCTCGTCATCCTTCCGTCGTGGCCGGTCAGTAGTCGACGGTGCGGCCGCCGCGGCGCGACGACAGCGCACCCTCGGTGACGGCGCCGGTCAGCTCGGCGGAGTCCAGGTCCTCGGTGCCGGTGGCGCGCACCGCGCGCTCGGTCGCCCATGTGCGGATGCGCTGTACCTCCTCGGCCTGCGTCACGGCGAGAGGGATCATCGTATCGACCACCTGCCGCACCGCCGCGGCGGTCACCTCGCCCCGCGTGCTGAACCCTTCGTACAGCGCCGAGACGACGGACTGCTCGATCTCGGCGCCGGAGTGGTTCTCGCTCGCGGCGACGAGCGCGGCGACGGCGTCGGCGTCCGCTGCCACGGCTTCCAGACCGTTGGCGTCGGTCGCGCGCGCACGCAGCTGCAGGCGCCAGATTGCCTCGCGCTCGTGGGAAGTGGGCAGGTCGACGAAGAAGATCTCGTCGAAGCGTCCCTTCCGCAGGAACTCCGGCGGGAGGGCGTCGATGTTGTTGGCGGTCGCGACGACGAAGACCGGATGCCGCTTCTCCTGCATCCACGTGAGGAAGGTGCCGAACACGCGCGCCGTCGTACCCGAGTCGCCCTGGCCGGTGGTGTTCGAGAAGCCCTTCTCGATCTCGTCGACCCACAGCACGCACGGGGCGACGGCCTCGGCGGTCGCGATCGCGGTGCGCAGGTTCTGCTCGCTCGAGCCGACGAGACCCGAGAAGATGCGGCCGATGTCGAGCCGCAGCAGGGGGAGCCCCCACGAGGCCGCCGTCGCCTTGGCGGTGAGCGACTTGCCGCAGCCGGGCACGCCGGTGATGAGCACGCCCTTCGGGGCAGGAAGGCCGTACGCGCGGGCGTCGCCGAGCCACGAGCCGTCGCGCCTCGACAGCCAGCGCTTGAGGTTGTTGAGCCCGCCGACGTCGTCGAGGTCGATGTCGGCCTTCACGAACTCCAGCACCCCGGACTTGCGCACCACCTGGCGCTTCTCGTCGAGCACGATCGGCACGTCGAGCGCCGACAGGCGCCCGTCGTTCACCATCGCGCGAGCGAATGCGTTCTCGGCCTCCGCCATCGACAGGCCCAGCGCCGCGTGCACGAGCTGCTCGCGGGCGGCGTCATCCGCATCCACCCGGATCCGGCCCTCGCCCGACGCGTTGTTGTCGATCATCGTCTCGAGCAGCTCGCGGATCTCAGCCGCGGTCGGCAGCGGGAAGTCGAGCAGGTGCGTGACCTCGTCGAGCTCCGGCGGGATGACGCGCACGGGCGCGGTGATGACGAGGGTGCGCGACACGTCGCCGTGGCGGAACTCGAGCGCCGTCTCGCGCACCGTGCGCACGAGCGCGGGGTCGCCGGCGCGGTGCTCACCGCCGAAGTAGGCGTGCAGGTCGCAGAAGACGAACACGCTCGGCGCATCCACCCCCGCGACGTGCTGCAGCGCACGCGCGGGATTCACCGTGTTCGCGACCGAGGCGCCGTCGGGGCCGACCAGCCCGAGCGCCGCCGTCCAGGTCCACAGCGCGCGCGGGTGGCGCTGCGTCTCGGCGGCATCCGAGATCGCGCCGATCGCTCGCACCTCCTCGCCGGTCTCGATGTACAGCAGCGGAAGGCGCGCCTTGAACGCCTCGGTGAGAGTGTCGGCGAACGTCACGTCTGCTCCTTGTCGATGGGATGCCGCGTCATGGCGTCGGCGTGGATGTCGGGGTGGTCGAGGGCGCGGGGTCGCCCGCCGGCGTGTCGAGCGTGATCGTCCAGGACCCGTCGCCCGTGTCGGCGTCGACCTGGAACACCACGCGATCCGTGGGCTCCCAGGACGCCCGGACGTCGACCTCGTCGAACTCGTTCACGAGCAGGTCCCACCCGCCGACGGTCACGACGGCGACCATGAACAGGCCGCTCCCCGTGTGCTGGAAGCGCCCGCTCAGGGCGGCTCCCTCGTACATCAATACCGCGTTGCCCTGACCGGAGGCGGACTCGCCCATCGGCAGGACCTCCGGGGTCGTGACCTCGGCGGTCCAGTCCGTGAGTGACGGCGCGAACCAGAGAAGTCCGTCCTCGTCACCCGGCAGGACCAGGATGTCGGAGTCGGGGTAGAGCGAGCCGAGGTAGCCCGGGTACTGCCACTCTTCGGAGTCGGCATCGAACTCGACGCCCTGCTGCTGGTAGACCCGCACCCAGTCCGCTTCGCCGACGCCCTCCGGGTTGTCGACCATGAAGAGGGCGGAGTCTGCGTCGATCCGCAGGAAGCCGCCCGCCGCCGTGCCGTGGAGCACGCCGTCGACGACCTCGTACTCCTGCGGGTCGTCGGCGAGCCAGGGCTGGTAGGCCTCGTCGCCAGTGGTGCCCACGTACACCTCGCCCGTCCGCTCGTCGACGGCGACCTGCGGCAGCACGAGGAAGGCGACCACCGCGATGGCGATGGTGCCGACGATCCAGGTCACGAGCGAGAACCGCCGGATGCGTTCCACCCCTGCCATCAGGGGCTCACCCCCGTCGCACTCGGCGCCGATGTCGGGGTGGGCGCGCCGGTGGCAGCGGGCGCCGGCTCGTCGGCGAAGGCGATGGTCCACCCGGCGTCGTCCCACGCGTCGATCACGAACAGCACGGGATCGCCGTCGGCCCAGGCGATGGAGCGGTCGGTGGGCTCGTTCTCGCTGAAGACCTCGGTCACGCCCGCCGACGTGACCGTCTCGATGCTCACGCGTCCCTCGCCGCGCGTGCTGATGCGCGCCGTGGTGGCGGCCGAACCGAGGGCGAACACGGTCGAGCCGATGCCGCTCACCGTGCCCGAGCGTTCCTCGACCGGCGGCGTGGTGATCCGCATCCGCCAGCGCTCATCGCGGAACCCGTCGATCCAGAGCTCGACGTCGGCCTGCGGCACGATGACCCACTGCCCCTCGGTGGCGATGTAAGACTCGAACTCGGCGGGGCCGCCGTACTCGCCCTCGGTGAGGATCTCGCCGCCGGGGCCGGTCACCGACACCCTGCCGACGTACGTGTCGTCGAGTTCGGTGATCAGCAGCGGCTGTGCCGGGTCGAGACCGTCGAGCGCCACCATCGCGCCGTCGACGCCGCTGTACACGCCATCGCCCTCGTCGTCGGCGAGCACGGGGTCGGGGTTCAGCCAGGGCTCGTATCCGTAGTCGTCGGAGGCCGAGACCTCGTCTCCCGTCTCGGCGAGCACCGCGATGCCGATGAGGATGATCGCCACGACCCCGAAGATCCACACGAATCCGTTGAACGCGAGCAGACGGCTGCGAGCCGCTCCGCTCAGCGTCGTGTTCGAACTCATTCCCGCCTTCCGACCCCGACCAGGCTATACAACGGCGGGGGATCGACCCGACCGTCAGCGGATCGGCAGGAGGCAGGTCGGCGACGGCGCGTCGGCGCGGTGCCGCACGCGGCCGGGCACACCGGTGCGCAGGTCGAGGGTGAGCGACGCGACGTCGTCCGACAGCTGACCGGCGACGAGCAGGATGTCGCGCACCACGACGTGGTGCCGCGGCCAGTCGACGCCGGCGTCGACGAGGGCGACCGGAGCCACCTCGTCGCCCGCGCCGCGAACGCGGAGCGTCGCGAGGGTGTTGCTGCCGCGCACGCCCGCGTACACGAACTGGCCGTCGCGCGCGAGGGCCAGTTCGGCGGCGCTGTCGCCGGGAAGCGTGCCGGCCCCGAGAGGCGTGCCGCCGACCAGCCGCCAGGTGCCGTCGACCGACGGTGCAAGCACGAACAGCTCGCACGACAGCTCGGTCACGACGTAGAGGTGACCGCTCGGATGCCACACCATGTGCCGCGGGCCGCTGCCCTTCGGCAGCGTCACCTGCTGCACCGGCCGCAGGCCGCTGCCGCCGTCGCCGCCGTCGCGCCAGAACCGGACGACGTCGTAGCCGAGGTCGGTGGTCGCGATGAGCCCGCCGGGGAGGAAGACGGCCTGATGCGCGCGCGAGGGCCTCGCGCCGTCGGTCTCGGCGCCGGTCTCCGCCTCCGCAGCGACGTCGTGATCGGGCACGAGGTGCGCGTACTCGTCACCGGCGGCTTCCCGCAGGGCGCGCGCTGCGGCGACGAGGTCGATGTCGCCTGCCGAAGCCGGGGCGGAAGCGGCATCAGGGCCGTACGGGTCGACCGCCGCAGGAGCCGTGACCGGCGAGGAAGGCCGGCCGGCGGCATCCAGGTCCATCCGGATCACCCGGCCGTCGCCCCAGCAGCTGGCGATCAGGAAGCGGCCGTCAGGCGACACCGCGACGTGGCAGACCGCCTCGCCGGCGGGCACGGCGGCGCCGAGCGGAACGAATTTCGCCTCGCCCGTGCGGCGGAACGCCTGCACCTGCCGACGGTTCTCGAGCGCCGCGTAGACGACATCGCCCGGCGCCACGGTGTGCGGCGCGAGCCATGACGGCGAGTCGGCGGCGGCGACATCGCCGGCGAAGGCCAGCGCGCCACCCGCCGAGGTCTCGTCGGGGGCGCCGGCGAGCAGCATCCCGAGCCCGCTCGCGCGGCCGTCCATGTCGGCGGTGTACCCGCCCAGCAGGAATCTCATGTCGGACGGTGCCCGCTCAGTCGACGAGGTCGTGGCGCACGATCACCGCGTCGCGCGAGGCGCCGACGCCGATCACCGAGATGCGGGTGCCGCTCATCGCCTCGAGCGCGAGCACGTAGTCCTGCGCCTCGACCGGGAGCTCGTCGAACGTGCGGGCGCCCGAGATGTCGCGCTTCCAGCCCGGGAAGTACTCGAGGATCGGCACCGCGTGGTGGAAGTCCGACTGGTTCACCGGGATCTCGTCGAACCGCTCGCCGTCGATGTCGTACGCGACGCACACCGGGATCTGGTCGAGACCGCTGAGGATGTCGAGCTTGGTCAGCACCAGGTCGGTGATGCCGTTGATGCGGGACGCGTACCGGGTGATCGGGGCGTCGTACCAGCCGACGCGGCGCGGGCGGCCCGTGGTGGTGCCGAACTCGAAGCCGCGCGAGCGGAGGAAGTCGCCGTTCTCGTCGAAGAGCTCGGTCGGGAAGGGCCCGGCGCCGACGCGCGTCGTGTACGCCTTCACGATGCCGACGATGCGATCCAGGCGGTTCGGGCCCACGCCCGACCCGGTCGCCGCGCCGCCGGCCGTCGCCGACGACGACGTCACGAACGGGTAGGTGCCGTGGTCGACGTCGAGCATCGTCGCCTGGCCGCCCTCGAACACGACGACATCGCCGGCGTCGAGGGCCTCGTTGAGCAGCAGGCCGGTGTCGGCGACCATCGGCCGCAGGCGCTCGGCGTACGACAGCAGGTCGTCGACGACCTCATCGACGGTGATCGCGCGGCGGTTGAAGATCTTCACCAGCAGGTGGTTCTTCTGGTCGAGGGCGCCCTCGACCTTCTGGCGCAGGATGTTCTCGTCGAAGATGTCCTGCACGCGGATGCCGACGCGGTTAATCTTGTCGGCGTAGGCGGGACCGATGCCGCGACCGGTCGTGCCGATCTGACGCTTGCCGAGGAAACGCTCGGTGACCTTGTCGAGCGTGCGGTGGTACTGCGTGATGATGTGGGCGTTCGCGCTCACCCTCAGGCGCGACGTGTCGACGCCGCGCGCGTGCAGCGCCTCGAGCTCGGCGAAGAGCACCTCGAGGTCGACGACGACGCCGTTGCCGATGACCGCGTTGACGCCGGGAGACAGGATGCCGGACGGCAGGAGGTGCAGCGCATACTTCTCGTCACCGATCACGACCGTGTGGCCGGCGTTGTTGCCGCCGTTGAACTTGACCACCCAGTCGGTGCGCTCACCGAGGAGGTCGGTGGCCTTGCCCTTGCCCTCGTCTCCCCACTGGACTCCGACGATCACGATGCCTGGCATGGGCTACTCCCCCGTTATCGGACGGTTACACCCCATCCTATCGGGGTGGCCCGGACATGCCTTCCGAGGCGGTCCCGGGTGCTCGCAGACGGATGGCAGGATGGCCCGGTGAGTTCCCCGAAGCGCCGCGCCGCCCCCGAGCCTCCGCCGAGCCTGTGGCGCACGGAGGTGTCGTGGGTGACATGGACCCTCATCGCCGTGTCGGTGCCCGCCACCGTGATCGCGATGCTCCAGGCGGCGCGCGACCCGCACGGTGACACCCTGTGGGGCCTTCTGATGTTCATCCCACCGGGCGTCGTCACCGCGTACGCCGTGATCGAGCTGCTCTGGGCCCCGAGCCGGCTGCTGGCCGGAGCCATGTTCCGCATGCTGGCGATCCCGGGCGCTGCCGCGGTGGTCTCCACGGTGACGATCGCCATCACCTACGCCCTGCCGCCGGTGCAGCAGGTGCTCGCCGAGACGCGCGACTCGGACGGCTGGCACTACTGGCTCGGCGCCGACGAGGGCAATCCCTGGCTGCTGGCATTCCTGGCGGGCTACGGACTCGGCGCCCTCGTCGGGCTCATGGCCTGGGTGTTCGTCGTCCTCCCGGTGACGGCGTTCCGCCGTCCCCGCGAGTTCGCAGAGACCAACATGATGTCGACCAGGCGCGAGGACTTCGAGCACAACCGGCGGGCCGGCATCGCGATCTCGTTCTTGCTGATCCTCATCTTCGCGATCCCCTCGCTCATCGTCGGGGGCGCCGCGACCGCGAACGTCGACGACGTCGTCGAGCTGTTCGCCGATGCCGGGTGGGTCCTTCAGAATCCCTTTGAGAACCTCGGTGAGATCGCGTGGTTCATCGGGCTGCTGCTCATCCCCGTCGCGATCTGGCTGCTCTGGTACATCTACATCACGCAGCGCGTGGACCGTGCCGCGCGGGCGGCGTCCGGGATGCCGATGGGGCTGCGTCCGCCGCGCGACCGTGACTGACCGCCGAAGAATGCAGGCCTTGCGCCCTGATGACGTCGTGCTGCCCGGCGGGGGCGGGCGGTATGGTTCCAGCACCGGCTCTGACGACGGGCGCGGGGTGGAGGGTGGAGTGGACGAAGGCAGCGCGGAGACCCTCGCCGTGGGCGTCGTACGACTGGATGAGTCGGGCACGATCGCCGCGGCCAATCGGTGGTTCTCCGAGTGGGCCGGGGCGGCGGCGGATGACATCGTCGGCAGACCGATCGACGAGTTCCTCGTCCACTCCCGCGAGGATCTGCTCCCTCCCGACACCACACTGGGCCCCTGGATGATGCTGCACGCCCGAGAGCGCGACCGGGCCGTCATGATGACCCGTCAGCGTCGCGGCGCCGGAGAGGTGCTCATGCTGGCCGAGGCGTCCGAGCGGTTCCGCGCGCTGATCGATCTGCGTCGGCGGTATGCGCTGGCCGACCGCACCCGGACGCGCCTCGAGCTCGTGATGGACTCGTCCGTCGCATTCTCCACCGCGTCGACGGAGCGGTCTCTCGCGGAGATCCTCGCCGATACGACGGCCCGCGCCTATCGCGCCGAGGAGTCGACGGTGCTCCTGCGCCAACCCGACGGGACGAGTCGGATCGCTGCCGGACCCGACGTGCTGGAGGGCCGCATCGACGTCGATGCGCTCATCGGGATGGTGGCTGCACCGCGACGGGTGGTGAAGGTGGTCGGCGACGCGGCCGGTGAGCGCCTCCTGCCCGGTCTCGGTGCGGCGATGCGGGCCGCCGGCGTTTGCGCGTTCATCGCCGCGCCGCTGCATCACGAGGAGGCCGACTTCGGCTCTTTCATCAGCTGGTTCCACCACGAGCGCACGTTCGACGACGAAGCCGCTCCGCTGGCCGAAGCTCTCGCCGGTCAGGCGGCCCAAGCGCTCGCGACCCTCCGCCTGCAGGCGCGGCTGGCGCACGCTGCGACGCACGACGAGGTGACGGGGCTGCCGAACCGGCGAGTGCTCGAGAGCCAGATGGACGAGGTGCTGGACGGCCGCGGCTGTGCGGTGCTGTTCATCGACCTGGACGGCTTCAAGCATGTGAACGACCTCTTCGGTCATCAGGCCGGGGACAGGATGCTGCGCGACGTGGGCCGGCGACTGCTCACCGCCGTGCGCGCCTCCGACCTCGTCGCCCGGTACGGCGGCGACGAGTTCGTGGTGGTCTGCGAGATCGGCGAGCCGTCCGACGCGGTGGAGATCGCGGAGCGGATCCTCGACCTCTTCCGGGCCGAGCCGACGGGCTCCGTCACGCCGCTGAGCGCGAGCATCGGCATCGCGGTCGTCTCCTCCGGCAGCGAGCTCGTGGCCGACCAGCTGATCCGGCGGGCCGACCTCGCGATGTACCGCGCGAAGTCCGCCGGCGGCAACCGGATCGTCCTCGCGCAGGCCTGAGAGCCCGCCGAGGCGGAGCCGCTTCGTACGCCGCTTCATTACGCCGTCTGGCGCCGTGAGTCCTCCCGTGTCATCGGGCGTTGGACCGCTGCGCGCACCGAGGGGATCGTGAACGACGGATCGCTTCGGCGACGGCGCCGCCGTTCCCGATGGCCGGCATCGTCCGGGCCACGTGGTCCGCACGCCGCGAAGCGCTGAGAAAGGACGAACACGTGACCGACCAGGTGCACCTCGCCATCGCCCTCGAGAGAGCGGGCTGGCACCCTGCCGCGTGGCGTGAGGCCTCCGCTCGCGCCGGCGACCTGACCTCGCCCGCGTACTGGCGCGACCTGCTGCGCACGGCGGACGACGCCGGGATCGCGCTGGCCACGATCGAGGACGCCCTCTCGCTCACCGATCGCTTCGAGTCGGTCGACGCGCTCCGACGGGATCGGGTCCGCGGCCGGCTCGACGCGGTGCTGATCGCCTCGTTCGCCGCACCGCTGACACGGCGCATCGGGCTCGTCCCCACCGTGACGACCGCGCACCCCGAGCCGTTCCACGTCGCGACGGGCATCCAGACCCTCGACTTCGCCAGCCGCGGGCGCGCCGGCGTTCGCCTGGTCGCGGGCGCGTCCGCCGCGGAGCGCGCCAACTTCGGTCGGCGCACCTCGGGCGTCGATGCGATCCCGGTATCGGGCCGGGTCGAGGACGCCCCCGAGATCGTCGCAGCGTTCCGCGAGGCCGGCGAGTTCGCCGACGTCCTCTCGCGCCTGTGGGACTCGTGGCAGGACGACGCCATCATCCGGGATGCCGCCACCGGCCGGTTCGTCGACGCCGACCGCGTGCACAACATCGAGTTCGAGGGCGAGTTCTTCTCGGTCACCGGGGCTTCCATCGTGCCGCGCTCGCCCCAGGGCCGGCCGCTGCTCACGGTGCTCGCGCACCAGACGGTGCCCTATCGCCTGGCCGCCGAGCACGCCGACCTCGTCTACGTCACGCCCCACGACGACAGCGGGCTGGCCGGCATCCGTTCCGAGCTCGAGGCCGCGGCCGACGAGCTGCGCACCGGCGGCGAGCCTCTGCGCGTCTACGCCGACCTGCTCGTGCTGGTCGAAGACACCGGCGCCGCCGCGCGCAGCGCCGCCGAGCGCCTCGACGAGTGGGACGGGTCGCCGCTCGCCTCCGACGCCCGCATCATCGTCGGCACGCCCGGCGACGTCGCCGATGCGGTGCGGGAGCTCGCCGACGCCGGCGTCGACGGCGTGCGCCTGCGCCCTGCGCGTCAGCCCGCCGACGTGGTCGCGATCGCCGAGAAGGTCATCCCGCTGCTGCGTTCGACGCGCACCCTCCGCGAGGACGACGGCCGGGGCACCCTTCGTGCGCGGCTCGACCTCGCGCGACCCGAGAGCCGCTACGTCCGAGAGAAGGTCGCGCTGTGAGCCGCCCCGTACGCCAGGTCCACCTCGCCGCGCACTTCCCCGGCGTCAACAGCACCACCGTCTGGACCGACCCGACGGCGGGCAGCCAGATCGACTTCTCGTCGTTCGAGCACTTCGCCCGCACCGCCGAGCGAGGTCTCTTCGACTACGTCTTCCTCGCCGAGGGGCTCCGGCTGCGCGAGCACAAGGGACGCATCCACGAACTCGACGTGCTGGGCCGCCCGAACACGCTGTCGATCCTCGCCGCCGTCGCCGCGATCACCGAGCACGTGGGGCTGGTGGGCACGTTGAACACCACGTTCAACGAGCCCTACGAGCTGGCCCGGCAGCTCGCGACCCTCGACCACCTGTCGGGCGGCCGTGCCGGCTGGAACGCCGTGACGAGCTCCGACGCCTTCCACGGAGCGAACTTCCGCCGCGGCGGCTACCTCGACCATGCCGACCGCTACGAGCGGGCCCGCGAGTTCGCGGCGCTCGCGAAGGAGCTGTGGGACTCGTGGCCGCAAGACGGGGTGCGAGCGGATGCCGCGACCGGCGTCTTCCTCGACGACGGCGTGCCCGCACGGGTGCGCCACAGCGGCCCGCAGTTCGCCGTCGACGCGCTGTTCGACGTGCCCCGCTCGCCGCAGGGACGCCCGGTCATCGTGCAGGCCGGAGACTCGGCGGACGGCCGCACGTTCGGCGCCGAGCACGCCGAGGTGATCTTCTCCCTGCACACCGGGTTCGACGACGCCCGCACGTTCTACGACGACGTCAAGGGACGCCTCGCCGGGTACGGCCGCGAGGAGGACTCCCTCAAGATCCTGCCCGCCGCCACCTTCGCCATCGGCGACACCGACCAAGACGCCCGCGACCGCGCTCGGGAGGTCGCCCTGCAGCAGGTGCGCCCCGAGGTCGCCCTGACGTACGTCGAGCAGGTCTGGGGGCGCGACCTCTCCGGCTACGACCCCGAGGGACCGCTCCCCGACGTCGAGCCCGACACCGGCTCCGAGACGGCGCGCGGCTGGGCGAACCGGCACGCCGCGGTGCGGGCGCGCATCGCGAAGCTCCGCGAGCTGTCGGAGACCGACCGGCTCAGCATCCGCGAGACGGTCATCCGCCTCACCGCCACGCCTACGTTCGTCGGCACACCTTCCCGGATCGCGGCCGAGATCGACCGGTATGTGCAGGAGCGGGCAACGGACGGCTTCACGGTCGTGGGACATCTGACGCCGCACGGCCTCGACGAGTTCGCCGAGCGCGTCGTGCCGCTGCTGCAGGAGCGCGGCTCGTACCGCCGGTCGTACGAAGAGGGTGCGACGCTGCGTGACCTGCTCGGGCTGCCCGCGCCCCGCGCGACTGTGCCCCCCACGAGTCTGCCCCTCACGAGCCCGGCGCTCGCGACGCGATGACCGACCGCGCGCGCCTGCTGCTCGTCGGGGCCGGCCCGCGGGCGATCATGCTCCTCGAGCGCCTCCTGGCGCGCACCGACGAGCACACGCTGCTCGACATCGACCTCGTCGATCCCCACCCGCCCGGCGCCGGCCGCATCTGGCGGCGCGCGCAGTCGCCGCTGCTCAAGCTCAACTCGATGACGCGCGACGTCACGGTGTTCACCGACGACAGCTGCACCATCGACGGCCCGGTGCGTCCCGGCCCATCGCTGAGCGAGTGGGTCGAGCTGTGGCGCGCCGGCAGGCTGCCCGACGTCGACCTCGACGAGCTGTCGGCGGCCGAGGCGCGAGCGCTGGGTGCGGACGGGTTTCCGACCCGGCGCCTGCACAGCCACTACCTCGACTGGTTCTTCCGCACCACGGCGGCGAGCGCGCCGGCCGGCGTGACCATCCGGCAGCATGCCGACACCGTGGCCGCGGTGCGGCCGACCACCGGCGGACGCCACCTCGTCGTGCTGGCGAGCGGCACCGAGATCGTGACGGATGCCGTCGCCTACTGCCTCGGCCACACCGAGCGCGACCTCGACCCGGCGTCGGCGGCGCTGGCGGCGGCATCCGCCCGGTCCGGGCTCGTGTACGTGCCACCGGCGTTCACCGCCGACGCCGACCTCTCGGTGATCCCGGAGGGCGCCGACGTCATCGTGCGCGGCATGGGCCTGGCCGCCGTCGACCTCGTCGTCCTGCTGACCCAGGGGCGCGGCGGGCGGTTCGACCGGGCGAGCGACGGCGGCCTGCGCTACCTCGCTTCGGGCCGTGAGCCGCGGCTGCACCTCGGCTCGCGCCGGGGCGTGCCCTACCGCTCCAAGGTGACCTCGGCGCTGCAGGGCGACCCGCCGCAGCGCGAGGTGCTCACCCCCGAAGCCGTCGCGGCGCTCGTCGCATCCGGACGCCCGATCGACTTCGACCGGGACGTCTGGCCGCTCCTCGCAGCGGAGCTGATCCATGGGCACTATCGGGAGCTGTTCACAGGACACCCCGATCGGGTCTCGAGCACCTGGGCGGAGTTCCGTCCCGTGCTGCGCGGCCACGCGTGGGACTCGGCGGAACTCCGCGAGGCGATCGCCGCGGTCGTTCCCGACCCGCTGGACCGGTTCGACGTCGCGGCGTTCGACCGGCCGCTCGCCGACACGCGGTTCCGCGACGCGGAGGACGTGCAGCGGCGGGTCAGAGCGCACATCGCCGACGACCTGCGGCTGCGGACCACCCAGGAGCGCAGTCCGGCGCAGGGCGTCTTCATCGCCGCGCTGCTGTCGTTCATGGCGCTGTCCGAGATCCCGAAGGAGCGCTGGAACGCCCGCTCGCGAGCTCACAGCCTGCCCGTGCGGTGGCACACGTTCTTCAGCTACCTGGCGAGCGGTCCTCCCCCTCACCGGCTCGAGGAGCTGCTCGCGCTCTCGGACGCCGGAGTGGTGCGCTTCCTCGGCCCCGACATCTCCGTGACCACCGGGCCGGGCGGGTTCACGGCATCCAGCCCTCGCATGGCCGGCGAGACGGTCGCCGGGGCGCTCGTCGACGCGTGGCTCCCCGCGGCCGACGCCGCGCTGAGCGCGAACGACGCACTGCGCGAGCTCGTGACGGTACACGGCAGTGAGCTGCGGGTGACGGACGCGGAGTACGACGGGTCGCTCGGCCGCGTGCGCGTCAGTGACGACGGGCGCGTGCTGCGCCGCGACGGCTCGGCTCATGACACGCTGTTCGCCATCGGGCCCTTCACGTCCCAGACCGAGACCGGAGCCTTCACCCGCCCCGCCGCGGACTCCCTGTCGCTGCGGCAGACCGACCAGGTCGCGGGTGCGATCGCGGCCCGCCTCGGGGTCGCCGTACCCGTCGTCCCGTAACCGCCGCTCCGAGATCGCGAACGCGGCAGATTCCTGTGAGCGCCGCGTCGCGATTCGCAGCGCTCGCAGGAAGGTGCCGCACCAGGCGGAGCGAGGCGAGCGCGAACCCGGCGTATGACGCCGCGTGACGGCGTGTGAACACGCGCGACCCCGATTTCCGCCGTGTGACGGGGCCGATCGAGGTCTGCCCGGCCTCTCCGAGACGCTGAATCCACGAGCCCGGCAGCCTGCCGCGACCCGCCCGCCACAGCTTTCTGGAGACCCCATGTCGTTCACCCGACCCCGAACCGCCGCCCTCGCGGCGATCGGCGTCGTCGCGCTCGCGCTCACCGCGTGCGCGACCGGCGCCGGCGACGCCGCCCCGACCGCAGCCGCCGAAGCGGAGCCCGTCACGGGCGGCAACCTGACCTTCGCGATCTCGGTCGACAGCCAGTGCATCGACCCGCAGCAGGTCGGCAACAACGACGCGATCGCCATCGCACGGCAGACCGTCGCCTCGCTGACGATCCAGGACCCCGAGACCGGCGACATCCTGCCGTGGCTCGCCGAGGACTACGAGGTGAACGACGACGCCACGAGCTTCACGTTCACCCTGCAGGACGGCCCGACCTACGCCGACGGCGAGCCGATCGACGCGGCATCCGTCAAGACCAACTTCGAGGCGATCGTCGCCCTCGGTGCGAAGGCGACGCTCGGCTCGTCGTATCTCGCCGACCTCGAGAGCATCGACGTCGTCGACGAGCACACCGTGACGATCACCTTCTCGGAGCCCAGCGCCCAGTTCCTGCAGGCGACCTCCACCTTCTCGCTGGGCCTGCTGTCGCCCGCGACGGCCGCCGTCAGCCAGGCCGACCGGTGCCTCGGCGACTTCGTCGGCTCGGGTCCGTTCTCGGTCGAGAGCTACACGCCCAACGAGGGCGCCGTGCTCGAACGCCGTGACGGCTACGAGTGGGGCCCGTCGACCGCCGGCCACACCGGCGAGGCGTACCTCGACACCATCACGTACAAGGTGATCCCCGAGTCGGGCAACCGCACCGGCAGCCTGCAGTCGGGCCAGATCGACGCCACCACCGGCATCGCGACCGCCGACGCCGTGCTCTTCGAATCCGACGACTTCTGGTCGCTCAACCGCGCAAACCCCGGGTCGGTGTACAACCTGTACGCCAACCAGTCGACCGAGAAGCTCGCCGACGAGAGCGTGCGCCTCGCGATCCAGAAGGGCATCGACCGTGAGCAGATCACGTCCACGCTGCTCGGCCCCGACGACCTGCCCGCCGTGTCGCCGCTGGCATCGTCGACGCCGTACTTCACCGACCTCAGCGACGTTCTCGAGTACGACCCCGAAGGCGCCGCCGACCTGCTCGACGAGGCCGGCTGGACCGAGGGCGACGACGGCATCCGCGAGAAAGACGGCGAGAAGCTCAGCTTCCACGTGACCTACTGGCAGTCGCCCAAGGAGGTGCTCGAGCTCGTCCAGCAGCAGCTCCGCCAGATCGGCGTCGACCTGCAGCTCACCTTCGCGAGCATCGCCGACGTCACGGCCGCGAACGCCGACGGCACCTACGACTTCTCGTACGGCAACCTGACGCGGGCCGACCCCGACGTGCTGCGCACCGTGTTCTCGGTCAGCGGCACCAACAACGCCACCAAGCGCACCGAGCCCGCGGAGGTCGACGAACTGCTCGACGAGCAGGCCGCGATCATCGACCCGGCCGAGCGCCAGAAGGTCGTCGACGAGGCCGCGAGCCTGCTCGTCACGGGCGGCTACTCGATCCCGATCTACCAGCTGTCGACGACCATCACGGCCGCGTCGAAGGTGCAGGGGCTGACGTTCGAGGCGTCCAGCCGCCTGGACTTCTACGACGCCTGGATCGCCGAGTAGAGCCCGCACGGACATCGAGAGGATGAGGAGCGAGAACATGTGGGGGAGCTACGTCGCCCGGAGGATCGGGCAGGGCCTGGTGGTCCTGTGGGCCGCCTACACGATCTCGTTCCTCATCCTCTATCTCCTTCCGGGCGACGCCGCGACGCTGTTCGCGGGCGGAGGGGACCAGGAGGCGATCGACCCCGCGCTCGTGGCGCAGCTGCGCAGCGAGCTGGGGCTCGACCGCCCGCTGTGGGAGCAGTACCTCGCCGCACTCGGCAAGGCGCTGACCGGTGACTTCGGAACGTCGACGCAGACCGGGCGCCCGGCATCCGATCTGCTCCTCGAATCCCTGCCGCCGACCCTCGCGCTCACCGCGTTCGCGTTCGTGCTGTCGGTCGTCTTCGGCATCACCCTGGCTCTGGCGGCCTCGCTCGCCCGGGCCCAGTGGCTGCGCAACATCCTCTCGTCCCTGCCGCCCCTCGGCGTCTCGGTCCCCGTGTTCTGGATCGGCCTCCTGCTGCTGCAGGCGTTCTCGTTCCGGCTGCGACTGTTCCCCTCGATGGGCAACGAGGGGTTCGAGAGCCTCGTGCTGCCGGCCGTGACGATCGCGATCCCCTCCGGGGCGTTCATCGCGCAGCTGCTGTCGAGGAGCCTGCGCTCCACCCTCGCGCAGCCGTACGTCGAGATCGTGCGCGCCAAAGGTGCGAGCGAGCGTCGCGTGCAGCTCGGCCACGCCTTCCGCAACGCCGCCATCCCCGCGCTCACGATGGTCGGCGTGCTCATCGGCGGACTGCTCTCGGGGGCGGTCGTCACCGAGACGGTGTTCTCCCGCCTGGGCATCGGCCGGCTCGTCGTGACCGCCGTCAACAACCGCGACGTGCCCGTCGTGCAGGCCGTGGTCGTCTTCGCCGCCCTCGTCTTCGTCGTCGCGAACCTCGTCGTCGACCTCGTCTACCCCCTCATCGACCGTCGCATCACGCTCGCCCGCACGGCGTTCGTCGCGGCCTGACAGGAGCAGCCATGACCGTCGAGAACGTGCTCTCCGCCCCGGCGCGCACCGTCGAGCCGCGCGACCCGTTCATCGAGGCGTTCGTCGATCCCGACGCCGATCCCGGGGGTGGCCCCGCGGCCGCTTCGCGGGAGGAGGAGCGGACGGATGCCGCGGCCCGGCGCTCCGCGCTGAACCCCGTCGTCGCTGTGCTCACGCAGCCGACACTCGTCGCGTCGATCCTGGTGCTCGCGCTCGTGACCCTGTGGGCACTGGTGCCCGCGTGGTTCACCGCGTGGGATCCGATCGTCGGAGTGCCGCAGGACCGCCTGCTCCCGCCGAGCGCGGAGCACATCTTCGGCACCGACAACCTCGGCCGCGACCTCTACGCCCGCGTCGTGTACGGCGCCGCGACCTCGCTCGCCGCGACGACGGTGGCCGTCGTGGTGGGACTGGCTGTGGGTTCGCTGTTCGGCCTGCTGGCCGGGTTCCTCCGCGGTTTCGTCGACGACGCGATCATGCGCTTCATGGATGTGCTGCTGGCGATCCCCAGCCTGCTGCTCTCACTCGCCCTCATCACAGCTCTCGGCTTCGGCACGCTCAACGTCGCCGTCGCCGTCGGCCTCGCCAGCGTGGCATCCTTCTCCCGCGTCATGCGCGCCGAGGTGCTGCAGATCGCCACCGCCGTCTACGTCGAGGCCGCCCGCGTCTCGGGCGTGCGCTGGTACACCGTGCTGCGCCGGCACGTGCTGCCGAACGCGTCGGGACCGGTCGTCGCTCTCGCCGCACTCGAGTTCGGAGTCATGGTGCTCGCGATCTCGTCGCTGTCGTTCCTCGGCTTCGGAGCCCCGCCGCCCACGCCGGAGTGGGGCTCGCTCGTGGCGGGCGGTCGCGACTATCTCGCCGTCGCGTGGTGGCTGACCACGCTTCCGGGGCTCGTGATCGTCGCGGTCGTCCTGTCGGCCAACCGCATCTCTCGCGCCCTCGAGCGCAACGGAGGAATCCGATGACGGCGCTGCTGGAGGTGTCCGGTCTGTCGGTGTCGTACGCGCTCGGCGGCGTGCCGCGCGCTGCCGTCCGCGATGTGAGCTTCACCGTCGACCGCGGCGAGGTCGTCGCCATCGTCGGGGAGTCCGGGTCGGGCAAGAGCACGACCGCCCACGCGGTGATCCACCTGCTCGCCGGGAACGCCTCCGTCGACGCCGGCACCATCCGCTTCGACGGCGCCGATCTCACCGCGCTCTCGCCGCGGGCGTGGCGCGAGGTGCGCGGCCGCCGCATCGGCCTCATCCCGCAGGATCCGACGACGAGCCTCAACCCGGTCAAGCGGGTGGGTCGCCAGGTCGGTGAGCCGCTCGTCGTCCACGGCCTCGCGACCCGGCGCGGCGCCGACGCGCAGGCGGTCGAGCTGCTCCGCCTCGCCGGGATCGGCGAGCCCGAGGCCCGCGCACGTCAGTTCCCCCATCAGTTCTCGGGCGGCATGAAGCAGCGCGCCCTCATCGCGACGGCGCTGGCGGCCGAACCGCAGCTCGTGATCGCCGATGAGCCGACGAGCGCCCTCGACGTGACGGTGCAGAAGCAGATCCTCGACCACATCGACACGCTCGCGTCGACGCTCGGCACCGCGGTGCTGCTCATCACGCACGATCTCGGCGTCGCGGCCGACCGCGCCGACCGCATCATCGTGATGCAGCAGGGCGAGATCGTGGAGACGGGCCCCGCGCGGTCGGTGCTGGAGGATCCGCAGCATCCGTACACGCGCGCGCTCATCGCGGCGGCGCCGGGGTTGCGCGGGACGGCTGGTACGCGCGGCACCGAGTCGGGCGCAGCGCGCACGGCCGAGCGTGAGCCGCGGCCCACGGCGGATGCCGGTACCCCCGCTCTCCTCGAGGTGACCGGCCTCCGCAAGGAGTTCCCGCTCCCCGGGCGCGAGAAGCTGGTCGCCGTCGACGACGTGTCGTTCCGCATCGACCGCGGGGAGACGCTCGCGATCGTCGGGGAGTCGGGGTCGGGCAAAAGCACGACGGCGCGACTCGCGCTGCGGCTCGAGAAGCCGACGGCAGGCGGCATCCGATTCGACGGCAACGACATCGTCGCCGCGACGCGGGAGGAGCTGCGCACGTTGAGGCGCCGGTTCCAGCTCGTCTACCAGAGCCCCTTCGCATCGCTCGACCCTAGGTTCACGATCGCCGAGGTGGTCGACGAGCCGCTGCGCGCCTACGGCGTCGGCAAGGCCGAGCGTGCGCGCCGCGTGCGCGAGCTCATCGACCAGGTCGCGCTGCCGGCGGGGACGGCCTCGCGGCGCCC
>NZ_DATCVK010000172.1:0-20838 GCF_036566905.1 Microbacterium sp.
GACGCCGTCTGCGACCGCCGCACCCCACGACGCCGTGAACGCGGCATCCTGGTTGGTCGCGCGGTGCGGGCCGATGTCGGAGCAGGCGGCAGCATGCAGACGTGCCCGGAGGCCCGTCATGAACGGGCCTCCGGGCACGTCGTGCGGAAGATCACGCGGAGCGTCGGCTCGCCGATCAGCGAGCGAAGTATCCGCGGTAGTACTCGTAGACCCAGCCTACGATCGCCACGACGAAGACGCCGATACCGATGGGCATGAGCCAGGCGCCCACCGCCAGGCCGATCATGCCGAGCGCCGCCGAGAAGGCGAGCACGATGGGCCACCACGACCACGGGCTGAACTCACCGAGTTCCGGGTCACCGTCGTCGATGTCGGCGGTCAGGACATCCTCGGGCAGCTCGCCGCCCTGGGCGTTGTGCACCCGACCGATGTAGAACGCGATCAGGGCGCCCATGAGAGCCGTGAAGAGCAGCGCGACGCTGCCGACCCATTCGACACCGTGGTACCACGGCACGTCGGGGTGGGCGATGATGTTCCACCCGGTGTAGACAGCTCCCACGAACAGGAAGAACGCGGACAGCAGCCACCAGAGTCCGGTGTTGGTGCGCACCTTACTTCACCTCTCCCTCGGCGAGGTCGGCAACCGGGGCGTCGGGCGCGTCCTTCGCGGGACCGACGCCGACCGGGATGCCCGCCTCGGGGTGGTTCAGGTCGAAGGCAGGACGCTCGCTGCGGATGCGCGGGATCGACGTGAAGTTGTGACGCGGCGGCGGGCACGAGGTCGCCCACTCGAGGGATGCTCCGTAGCCCCACGGGTCGTTGACGGTGACCCGCGGCGCCTTGCGCGACGTGATCCACACGTTGAACAGGAACGGGATCATCGAGGCGCCGAGGATGACGGCGCCGATCGTCGACACCTGGTTCTGCCAGGTCCAGCCGTCTGCCTCCGAGTAGTCGGCGTAGCGGCGCACCATGCCGTCGACGCCCAGCCAGTGCTGGATGAGGAACGTCATGTGGAAGCCGATGAACAGCATCCAGAAGTGCACATAGCCGAGGCGCTCGTTGAGCATGCGCCCGGTCCACTTCGGCCACCAGAAGTAGAAGCCGGCGAACATCGCGAACACGACCGTGCCGAAGACCACGTAGTGGAAGTGCGCCACGACGAAGTACGAGTCGGACAGGGCGAAGTCCAGAGGCGGCGACGCCAGGATGACACCCGTGAGGCCACCGAAGACGAACGACACGAGGAAGCCGAGCGCGAAGACCATCGGGGTCTCGAACGTCACGGAGCCTCGCCAGAGGGTTCCGATCCAGTTGAAGATCTTCACGCCGGTGGGGACCGCGATGAGCATCGTCATGAGGGCGAAGAACGGCAGCAGCACCGCGCCGGTCACGTACATGTGGTGGGCCCACACGGCGACCGAGAGGGCCGCGATCGCGATCGTCGCGTAGACGAGCGTCTTGTAGCCGAAGATCGGCTTGCGGCTGAAGACCGGGAAGATCTCCGACACGATGCCGAAGAACGGCAGCGCGATGATGTACACCTCGGGGTGACCGAAGAACCAGAACAGGTGCTGCCACAGCAGCACGCCGCCGTTGGCCGGGTCGTAGATGTGAGCGCCGAGCACGCGGTCGGCTGCGGCGGCGAGGATGGCGGCGGCCAGGACCGGGAATGCCATCAGGACCAGGATGCTGGTGATCAGCGTGTTCCACGAGAAGATCGGCATGCGCCACATGGTCATGCCCGGCGCACGCATCGTGATGATCGTCGTGATGAAGTTCACCGCACCGAGGATCGTGCCGAAACCGCTCATGCCGAGGCCGAGCATCCAGAGGTTTCCTCCCGCGCCCGGCGAGAAGCTGGCGTTGGCGAGCGGCTGATAGGCGAACCATCCGAACGAGGCCGCGCCCTGCGGGGTGAGGAAGCCGGCGACGGCGATCGTCGATCCGAACAGGAACAGCCAGAACGCGAAGGCGTTCAGACGCGGGAACGCGACATCCGGCGCACCGATCTGCAGCGGCAGGATCGCGTTGGCGAAGCCCGCGAACAGCGGCGTCGCGAACATGAGGAGCATGATCGTGCCGTGCATCGTGAAGAGCTGGTTGTACTGCTCTTTCGTCGGGATGATCTGCATGCCGGGCTCGAAGAGCTCCGCACGGATGATCAGCGCCATCACTCCGCCGAGGAGGAAGAAGACGACGGACGAGATGAGGTACAGGTAGCCGATCGTCTTGTGGTCGGTGGAGGTGATCCACTTGACGATGATGTTGCCCTTCTGCTCGACGCGCGAAGCGCTGAGCAGTGCGGCCTGACGCGGCGGCAGGGTGGTCGGGCGACCCTGCGTCGTCTCCTGGAGCGGAAGCGTCGTCGCCATGATCAGTGGTCTCCCTCTTCGTCTGACGCCTCGCCCGTGGCGCCCGTCCCGGGCGCGTTCTGCAGGCGGTCATAGGCGTCGTTGATGTCGCCGGTCTGGCCGGCTTCGCGCAGCGAGTCGAGGTAGTCCTCGTACTCCTCCGGGCTCACGACATCCACGTTGAACAGCATCATCGAGTGGTACTCGCCGCACAGCTCGGCGCACTTGCCGTTGTACGTGCCCTCGCGGGTCGGCGTGAAGGACCAGTAGTTGTCCTTGCCGATGTACATGTCCTTCTTGTACAGGAAGTCGATGATCCAGAAGGAGTGGATGACATCGCGCGACTGCAGCTTGATCTTGACCGTCTCGCCGACCGGCAGCACCAGGGTCGGAAGCTCGCTGATGACGTCACCACGCTCGTCGGTCTGGGCCTGGACGCCCATGGTCCACACGGTGTCGTCGTCGGTCTCGCCGTCGTACTGGAAGTCCCACGACCACTGCTTGCCGATCGCCGTGATCGACACGTCGGGGTCGTCGTACTGCGTCTCGAGAACCGTCTGGTCTCGCGCCGTGAAGGCGAAGAAGCCGATGACGAGGATGAGCGGCACGATCGTGTAGAAGATCTCGATCGGCATGTTGTAGCGCAGCTGGACGGGCAGCCCCATCTGGCCCTTGCGACGCCGGTAGGCGATCGCGGCCCAGCCCATGAGACCCCACGTGACGACGCCCACGGCGAGCAGGACGATCCAGGAGTTGACCCAGAGGCCCGCGACCATGTCGGTGCGGTTCGTGGCCGGCTGGCCGTCTTCGGTGAACCCGGGGAGGAAGCCGTGCAGCTCGGTCGGGGTGCATCCGGCGAGGACTGCTGCCGTTGCGATCCCGAGCGGGAGAACGGCCCAGCGGATACGGCGTTTCGAAGGCACGGTGCACCTTTCCGATCACGAACAGGACTCCTGTCAGTCTAGGGCAAGCGTCCAGGGGATTCAGGCCATCCGCCCAGGTTGAATCCTGTCCCAAGGATCAAAAAAGGCGGGCCCGGGCGCCATTCGAAGCGCACCGGACCCGCCGGAAAAGTGTCGGATCCGAGACCGATCAGTGGAAGCTGTCGCCGCAGGCGCAGGAGCCCGCCGCGTTGGGGTTGTCGATGGTGAACCCCTGCTCCGAGATGGTGTCCTTGAAGTCGATCGTGGCGCCGTCGAGGTACGGGACGCTCATGTCGTCGATGATGACTTCGACGCCGTCGAAGTCGACGGTCTTGTCGCCGTCGAGGTAGCGCTCGTCGAAGTAGAGCTGGTAGATCAGGCCGCTGCAGCCACCGGGCTGCACGGCGACGCGCAGGCGCAGGTCGTCGCGACCCTCCTGCTCGAGCAGGTTCTTGACCTTGCCGGCGGCGGCGTCGGTCAGCAGCACGCCATGCTCACGGGCGGTCAGCTCGGTCGTCAGTGCGGTGTCGGTCATGGCACTCCTCCGGAAGGGCCGCCCCGATCGATCATCCACTGCGGGCGGCGGGATGCGTCGATTCTACGCGTGCCGGCCGGGAGGAGGCTCCGAGATCGGCGTGTCCACGCCGATCTCGGAGACGGCCTAAGCCTGCGAGGTGCGCGCGTCGAGCTTCTCGAGCAGCAGCGCCTCGGCCAGGACGGCGTTGCGGAAGGTCTCCAGGTGCAGTGACTCGTTGGGGCTGTGCGCCTTGGCGTGGGGGTCCTCGACACCCGTCACGAGGATCTGGGCGCCCGGGAACTCCCGCACGAGGTCGGCGATGAACGGGATCGACCCGCCGACGCCGATGTCGACCGACTCGACGCCGTAGCCCTCGTGCAGGGCCTCCCGTGCGGCCTCGACGGCCCAGCCCGAGGTGTCCACGAGGAATGCGTCGCCGAAGTCCTGGTCGGTGAACTCGAGCTGCGCCCCGAACGGCGCGTGCGCGCGCAGGTGCGCCTCGATGGCGGCGTACGCGTCGCGTGCGGCCTGCCCGGGGGCGATGCGCGCGCTGATGACCACGGAGATCTCCGGGCTCAGCGTGTTCGACGCGTTGACCACGGTGGGGGCGTCGATGCCGGTCACCGTGATGGACGGCTTGTTCCAGATGCGGCTGAGGATCGTGCCGCGGCCGATCGGCGAGACGCCCTCCGGAAGGCCGGCCTCGTCGCGCAGCGTCTCCTCGCTGTACGGCGGGGTGTCGGCATCCCGCTCCGTGAGGCCCGCCACGGCGACTGCTCCGTCGTCGTCCCACAGCGTCGAGAGCAGCTTGACCGTTGCCATCATGGCGTCCGGCACCGCTCCCCCGAACATGCCGGAGTGCGACGCGTGCGCGAGCGTGCGCACCCGCAGCGTGAAGCGGGTGTTGCCGCGCAGCGACACGGTCAGGGCGGGCGTCTTGGCGTCCCAGTTGCCCGAGTCCGCGACGACGATCACGTCGGCGCGGAGAGCATCCGCGTTGTCGGAGAGGAACTGCGCGAATGAGCGCGATCCCGCCTCCTCCTCCCCCTCGAAGAACAGCGCGACACCGAGGTCGAAGTCGTCGCCGAGCGCCTCCTTGAGCGCGCGGAGCGCGGCGAGGTGCGCCATGATGCCGGCTTTGTCGTCGGCGGCGCCCCGGCCGTACAGCCGGCCGCCGCGCACCGTCGGCTCGAAGGGCGCCGACTCCCACAGCGACTCGTCGCCGACGGGCTGCACGTCGTGGTGCGCGTACAGCAGGATCGTCGGGCGACCGTTGCGGGCGGCGCGCGTGGCGACGACGGCAGGGCTGCCCTGCTCCCCCGTGGCCGGGATGACGGCCGTGCGGATCTCCACGGTCTCGAACAGTCCGGTGTCCCGCACCAGCCCGGCGACCGCCTCGGCGCTGCGCTGCACCTGTGCGGCGTCGAAACCCGGGAATGCGACGGACGGGATGCGCACCAGCGTCCCCAGATCGGCGAGGGCGGAAGGGATGCCGGATGCCGCGGCATCGCGCACAGCATCCTGTCGGGAGAGGTCAGAGGTCATGCGGGTAATCTTAAGTGCACCCCTACTCCGTACATCGAGGATCATCCGTGGCCAAGACACCTGCAGCACCTTCGTCCAACGACGCACCGTCGGAGGGCACCGCGCTGAACGGCGTCCCCCTCGGCGGTCCCTCGCCCAAGGGACGCCCCACTCCTTCCCGTGCCGAGCAGGAGGCCGCGCGCAAGCGCCCCCTGGTCGCCGACACGAAGGAGGCGAGGGCGCGCGCGAAGGCCGACCTCGCCACGCAGCGCGAGAAAGCCCGCATCGGCATGGCCAACGGCGACCAGCGCTACCTCCCCGCGCGGGATCAGGGCCCGCAGCGCAAGTTCGTGCGTGACTGGGTCGACGCCGGCTGGCACCTCGGCGAGGCGGTCATGCCCGCGATGGTCCTCGTCATCCTGGCGACGTTCCTCCCCATTCCGGCGCTGCAGTACTACGCGTTCGTGGGCCTCTGGATCTTCATCTTCTTCGTCGTCGGCGACATGGTGATCACGTCGATCACCGTCAAGCGCGCGGTCAAGAAGAAGTTCGGCGAGGGCAAGGCGGAGAAGGGCCTCGGCTGGTACGCCGCCATGCGGACCGTGCAGATGCGCTTCCTCCGTCTGCCGAAGCCGCAGGTCAAGCGCGGCCAGAAGCCGGCGTGATCGCGAAGCCTCCGGCTGGGCCGGCCGGCCTCAGCGGCGCTTCGCCAACCCGCGGTTGATCTGCCGGGCCCACAGCGGCCCGCGGTAGAGGAAGGCCGTGTAGCCCTGCACCAGCGTGGCGCCGGCATCCAACCGCTCCTGCACGTCGGCGGCGGTCTCGACCCCGCCGACCGAGATCACCGAGAATTCGGCGGGCACGGTCTCCCGCAGCAGCCGCAGCACCTCGAGCGCGCGTTGCTTCAGCGGCGCCCCCGACAGACCACCGTCGCCGGCCGCGGCGATCGTGGCCGGGTCGGTGACGAGGCCCTCGCGAGAGATCGTCGTGTTGGTCGCGATGATGCCCGCCAGCCCCGCATCGACGGCGAGCTGCGCGATCGCGACGACCTCGTCATCGGACAGGTCGGGAGCGATCTTCACCAGCAGCGGCGTCGCACCTGCCGCTGCGCGCACGGCGTCCAGCAGCGGGCGCAGCGTCTCGACCGCCTGCAGGCCGCGCAGACCGGGCGTGTTCGGCGAGGACACGTTGACGACGAGGTAGTCGGCCAGCGGCGCCAGCAGGGTCGCACTGCGCACGTAGTCGGCCGTCGCATCGGCGACGTCCACCACCCGGCTCTTGCCGATGTTGACACCGAGCACCGTGCGGCGCGAGCGCTTTCGCAGGCGCGCCGCGGCCGCTTCCGCGCCGTGGTTGTTGAATCCCATGCGGTTCACGACGGCGCGATCCGGGATGAGGCGGAAGAGCCGCGGCCGCGGGTTGCCGTCCTGCGGGATCGCCGTCACCGTGCCGACCTCGACGTGACCGAATCCGAGGGCGTGCAGGCCGGCGGCGCCTGTGACGTCCTTGTCGAACCCCGCGGCGACGCCGAACGGCGAGTCGAAGGCGAGCCCGAGAGCCGTGGTGGCGAGCTGCGGCGCCGGGCGGGTGATCGCGCGTGCGACCCACGAGAACGGGGGCACCCCCAGCAGGCGGATCACGACCATCGCGCTGTGGTGGGCGGACTCGGGATCCATGCGCGACAGCACGGTGCGAAAGAGGAGGGGATACATCCCTCCTAGGCTATCCGGTCACTCCCCCGCGGCCGCCGCGCTGTCCTCGTGTGCAGGCGAGCGTCCGTGGTCGACGCGCAGCTGCTCGATGGCGGCCTCGAAGTCCTCGAGCGAGTCGAAGGCCTGGTAGACGCTCGCGAATCGCAGGTACGCCACCTCGTCCAGGTCGCGCAGCGGGCCGAGGATCGCCAGCCCGATCTCGTTGGCGTCGAGCTGCGAGGCGCCGGTCTGGCGGATGCTCTCCTCCACGGTTTGCGCGAGCACGGCGAGATCGGCATCCGTCACGGGTCGCCCCTGACAGGCCTTGCGCACGCCCGACATGACCTTCTCGCGACTGAACGGCTCGATCACGCCGGAGCGCTTGATCACGTTGAGGCTGGCGGTCTCGATCGTCGTGAAGCGGCCGCCGCATTGGGGACACTGACGACGGCGACGGATGCTGAGACCGTCGTCGCTGGTGCGCGAGTCGATGACGCGCGAATCGGCGTGGCGGCAGAACGGGCAGTGCATGGCAGAGACAGCCTACGCCGGGAATCCGGTCTCAGTCCTCGAACCGGGCCGTGATCGCCTCGCCGTGCGCAGGAAGCGCCTCGGCTTCGGCAAGCGTCACGATGGCGTCGCGGACGACCGCGAGGGCGTCACGGTCGTACTCGATGACCTGCTGCGGGCGCAGGAATGTCGCGGCGGAGAGACCCGCCGAGTACCGCGCCTGCCCGCCGGTCGGGAGCACGTGGTTGCTGCCTGCCAGGTAGTCGCCGAGGCTCACCGGCGAGTCGGCGCCGACGAAGACCGCGCCCGCGTGCACGAACTCCTCCGGGCGCGGGTCGGCGAGGTGCAGCTCCAGGTGCTCGGGCGCGTAGGCGTTGCTGAACGCCGTCGCGGCCGCGAGGTCGTCCACGAGGACGATCGCCGACTGCGGGCCGGCGAGGGCTGCCGCGACGCGCTCGGCGTGCCGGGTCGCTGCGGCGCGCGGGGCGATCGCCTCCTGCACGTCGTCGGCCAGCTGCTCGGAGGTCGTCACGAGCACGGCCGAGGCCTGCTCGTCGTGCTCGGCCTGGCTGATGAGGTCGACCGCGACCAGGCGCGCATCGGCACTGTCGTCGGCGACCACGAGGATCTCGGTGGCGCCGGCTTCGGCATCCGTCCCGACCAGGCCCGCGACCGCCCGCTTGGCAGCCGCCACGAAGTTGTTGCCCGGACCGGTGACGACGTCCACCGGCTCGAGGCCGAGCGAGGTGACGCCGTGCGCGAGCGCGCCGATCGCCCCGGCGCCCCCCATCGCGTACACCTCGGTGACGCCCAGGAGCCGGGCGGCTCCGAGGATCACGGGGTGCACACGGCCGCCGAACTCCCGCTGGGGCGGTGAGGCGAGCGCGATCTCGCGCACGCCGGCGACCTGCGCGGGTACCACGTTCATCACGACGCTCGAGGGGTAGACGGCCTTGCCGCCGGGGACGTAGAGGCCGACGCGGCGCACCGGCTGCCAGCGCTGGGTGACCCGGGCGCCGGGTCCGAGCTCGGTCACGGTCGGCGCGGGCACCTGAGCGGCAGAGGCCTCGCGCACGCGCGCGATCGCCTCTTCGAGCGCAGACCGCACCCCGGGATCGAGTGCCGCGAGGGCCTCGTCGAGGTGGGCGGCCGGCACACGGATGTCGTGACCAGACGCTCCATCGAACTTCTCCGCCTGCTCGCGCAACGCGACTTCGCCGCGGGCGGCGACGTCGTCCACGATGCGGGCGGCCGTCGCGAGAGCCTCTTCCCGTGCCGCAGCAGCACGGGGAACGGTCGCGAGCAGTTCGGCGGGCGAGAGCGTGCGCCCGCGCAGGTCGATCGTCCGGAGCATCCGTCTACGGTACCGCGCCGATAAGACCGGCTCCGCCGGATCGGGTAGCGCGGCCGGGGCGGAGGCCCCGCTTCCCGTATCGATTTCGTCCGGATCGAGCAGCGGCGCCGGGCGGGAAGCCCGGCGCCGCATATCGAGATCAGCCGCGCGTGACGCCGGAGACGTCGTGCAGGTAGCCGATGCGACCGTCCTCGTGGCGCACCACGAAGACGTCGCCGCGGTCCTCGATCACGAGCGCCCACGCGGTCGGACCGATGCGGAACACCGGGATGCCGATCTCGTCGACGATGTCGCGCTCCTCGGGGACGAGCGCCCAGAACGCCTGGTGCTGCGGCGCGGTGGCTGCGGCGGGCTCGACCGTCGACGACGGATTGTCGACGGGTTCGAACGACTCACGGGCGTGCGCGGGCTCGGTCCCGGCGGGTTCGGTCGCCGCAGCCTCCGCGGCGATCGACTCGTCCGCCGCGCCGGCGTCCGGCTCGTCGAGCGGGATCACCGTGGTCGCGGCGTCGTCCGTCGTCGCGCGGGGGGTCTCGTCGAGGTCGTACCCGCGCGCCTCCGCGTCGCCGGCCGCCGCGTAGGGCGCTGCAGGTGCCTCCGGAGCGGCGTTCGCGCCGGGCGCGGCGTCGTCGGCATACGGGGTGTAGTCGGCGTCGGCCGCGGGCTCCGGACGGACGTAGGCGGGGCGGGGCGCCACCGGCAGCACAGGACGCGCGTTGCGGTGCGCCGGAATCTCGGGGCGCCCGCGGAAGTCCTGCGCGAACGGCGCGATGAACGGCGAAAGGACGGTGAGCAGCACGCCGGCGAGCATGAGGAAGAACTCGACCCACACGACCCAGGTCGCGATGAAGACGCGCCCGCTCGCGAGCCGGATGAAGGAGTTCCAGATGATCGTCAGCCACAGCACGGTGGCCACCGAGAACGCAACCGACGCGAACTGGTCGATGCCGAGCGATCCGACGCGGCGGATGCCCTGCGGCGAGAGCCGGCGCAGCACGATGAGGAACACCGCCACCGTCGGCACTCCGACAGTCAGCACCCAGTCGATGCCGCTGCTCCAGACCGACGGACCCTCACCCAGATCGCCGTAGATCGGGAAGAACGACACCACGAAAGCGACGAGCCACGTGCCCGCGAGGGCGACCTCCCGGATCGAGAAGGGCCCTACTCCGTACTGCGGCGGCTCTTCGGCCGCGACCGCCTCGTCGATGTTCCCGTCCTGCGTCTCGTGCGTCACGATCGTCCCTTCCGGCGGGCGTGAAGCCCGCGTCGACCCGATATTACCCACGGCGTATGAGACGCCGATGAGACCACGCGCGGCGCCTGCCGCATCCGTTGCCGTCCGCGTGTCACGCGTCAACCCAGGCACTGCGGCCCGAGCAGACCCTTCAGTTCGCCGTAGAGATCAGGGGTGATCCGCACCGTGTGAGGCACTTCGAACACCTTCGCCACCGTGCCGCTGTGGAGCTTCAACGACACCTCGGTGTCGCCCGCGTGGCGGTTCAGCGTCTGCAGCAGCTCGCCGATGAGAGCCTCGCTCGCGCGGCGCTCCGGCATCACAAGCACCAGCGAGCTGGAGTCGTCCGTCGTGCCCAGATCGGGCGTGAACGCCGATTGCGCGTGCAGGTTCATCCCGTCGTCGCGTCGAGACACGCGTCCTCGCACGACCAGGATCGAGTCGGCCTGCAGCATGTGCTGGAACTCGGTATAGGTCTTGCCCATGAACATGACGGTGATCTCGCCGTCGAAGTCCTCGACCGTGATCATGCCGTACGGATTGCCGCTCTGCTTGGCCACGCGGTGCTGCACGCTCGTCACCAGGCCGGCGATCGTCACCTGGTCGCCGTCGCCGATGTCCTCCGAGGCGAGCAGGTCGTGGATGCTGGTCGACGCGTGCTTCGCGAGCGGGATCTCGAGGCCCGCGAGCGGGTGATCCGACACATAGAGGCCGAGCATCTCGCGTTCGAAGGCGAGCTTGTCCTTCTTGGTCCACTCCGGCCGTGCCGGGACCTTCGGCGGCACGACCTCCTCGACGGCGTCGTAGAGACTGTCGAAGTCGAACCCGATGGCTCCCTGAGCCTCGTTGCGCTTGCGATCGACCGCTGCCTCGGTGGCGTCCTCGTGGACCTCCAGGAGCGCTCGACGGGTGTCACCCATCGAATCGAACGCGCCGGCCTTGATCAGGGACTCGATGGTCCGCTTGTTCGCCACGTGCATCGGAACCTTGACCAGGAAGTCGTGGAACGACGTGAACTTCCCGTCCTTGCGCGACGCCACGATCCCGTCGACGACGTTGGCGCCCACGTTGCGGACGGCACCCAGCCCGAAGCGGATGTCCTCACCGACGGCCGCGAAGTACCGGATCGACTCACCCACGTCGGGCGGGAGCACCTTGATACCCATGCGGCGGCACTCGTTGAGGTAGACCGCCATCTTGTCCTTCGAGTCGCCGACGCTGGTGAGGAGCGCGGCCATGTACTCGGCCGGATAGTGGGCCTTCAGATATGCGGTCCAGTACGAGACGAGGCCGTAGGCGGCCGAGTGCGCCTTGTTGAACGCGTAGTCGGAGAACGGCAGAAGGATGTCCCACAGCGCCTTGATGGCGTCCTCGCCGAACCCGCGCTCCTTCATGCCGCCCGAGAAGCCCTCGTATTGCTTGTCGAGCTCGGACTTCTTCTTCTTGCCCATCGCGCGCCGGAGGATGTCGGCCTGTCCGAGCGAGAACCCGGCGACCTTCTGCGCGATCGCCATCACCTGCTCCTGATAGATGATCAGGCCGTAGCTGATGTCGAGGATGTCTCGGAGCGGCTCTTCCAGCTCAGGGTGGATCGGCGTGACGTCTTGCTGACCGTTCTTGCGCAGCGCGTAGTTGATGTGCGAGTTGGCGCCCATCGGCCCCGGGCGGTACAGCGCGATGACGGCCGAGACGTCTTCGAAGTTGTCGGGCTTCATCAGGCGCAGGAGCGACCGCATCGGGCCGCCGTCGAGCTGGAACACGCCCAGGGTGTCGCCCCGCGTGAGCAGATCGTAGGCGGGGCGGTCGTCGAGCGCGAGGTGCTCGAGGTCGAGCTCCTCGCCCCGGTTCATGCGGATGTTGTCGAGGGCGTCCGAGATGATCGTGAGGTTGCGCAGCCCCAGGAAGTCCATCTTGATGAGACCGAGCGTCTCGCACGACGGATAGTCGAACTGCGTGACGATCTGGCCGTCCTGCTCGCGACGCATGATCGGGATGATGTCGAGCAGCGGCTCGCTCGACATGATGACGCCGGCGGCGTGCACTCCCCACTGACGCTTCAGCCCCTCCAGCCCCAGCGCGCGATCGAAGACCGTCTTCGCGTCGGGGTCGGTGTCGATGAGGGCGCGGAACTCGCTGGCCTCCTTGAACCGGGGATGCTGCGAGTCGAACATTCCGCTCAGGGGCATGTCCTTGCCCATGACGGCCGGCGGCATCGCCTTGGTGAGCCGCTCGCCCATGCTGAACGGGAAGCCGAGGACGCGCCCTGCGTCTTTCAGCGCCTGCTTCGACTTGATCGTGCCGTAGGTGACAATCTGCGCAACGCGCTCGGAACCGTACTTCTCCGTGACGTAGTCGATGACCTCGCCGCGGCGGCGGTCGTCGAAGTCGACGTCGAAGTCGGGCATCGAGACGCGGTCGGGGTTGAGGAATCGCTCGAAGATGAGGCCGTGCTCGAGCGGATCGAGGTCGGTGATCCGCATCGCGTAGGCCACCATGGAGCCGGCGCCCGAGCCGCGGCCGGGGCCGACGCGGATGCCGTTGTTCTTCGCCCAGTTGATGAAGTCGGCGACGACGAGGAAGTAGCCGGGGAACCCCATCTGGAGGATGATGCCGGTCTCGTACTCGGCCTGCTTGCGCACCCTGTCGGGGATGCCCTCGGGATAGCGATAGTGGAGGCCCGCCTCGACCTCTTTGACCAGCCAGCTGTCTTCGGTCTCGCCGGCGGGGACCGGGAAGCGCGGCATGTAGTTCGCGCTCGTGTTGAACTCGACCTCGCACCGCTCGGCGATGAGCAGGGTGTTGTCGCAGGCCTCCGGGTGGTCGCGGAAGATCTGACGCATCTCCTGCGCGGTCTTGATGTAGTACCCGTCGCCGTCGAACTTGAACCGGTTCGGGTCGTCGAGCGTGGAACCGGACTGCACGCAGAGGAGCGCCGCGTGCGCGTCGGCCTCGTGCTGGTGTGTGTAGTGGGAGTCGTTGGTGGCCACGAGCGGGATGTCGAGGTCTTTGGACAGACGGATCAGGTCGGTCATGACGCGGCGCTCGATCGAGAGACCGTGGTCCATGATCTCGGCGAAGTAGTTCTCCTTGCCGAAGATGTCCTGGAACTCCGCGGCCGCCGCCCGCGCGGCGTCGTACTGCCCCAGGCGGAGGCGCGTCTGCACCTCGCCGGAGGGACATCCCGTCGTCGCGATGAGCCCCTTGCCATAGGTCTCGAGCAGCTCGCGGTCCATCCTGGGCTTGAAGTAGTAGCCCTCCATGCTCGACAGGGAGCTCAGCCGGAAGAGGTTGTGCATCCCCTCGGTGGTCTGGCTCCACATCGTCATATGGGTGTAGGCGCCGGAGCCCGAGACGTCATCGCTCTTCTGCTCGGGCGAGCCCCACGCCACGCGGGACTTGTCGCTGCGATGCGTGCCGGGAGTGACGTACGCCTCGAGCCCGATGATCGGATTGACGCCCGCGGCCTTGGCCGCGTTGTAGAACTCGAACGCCGCGAAGGTGTTGCCGTGGTCGGTGACCGCGATCGCCGGCATGCCGTACTCGGCCGCGGCTTGCGTCATGGCGCCGATCTTGGCGGCACCGTCCAGCATCGAGTACTCGCTGTGCACGTGCAGATGAACGAAGGAGTCGGATGCCACGGATCGAGTCTAGGTTCGGCCGCCGACACCGGCCGCGGGCGTTCGCGTGAGTCGCGGACTCCCGCGGTGAGGTCGATTCACTCTCGAGTCGAAGGTGAAGGTGTGGCTCACCGCGCCTGCTCACCCTCACGTGGAGAGTGAAGGATGAAGGATGACCGTTGAACTCACCCGGGCGCTCACGACGGCGTCGAGCGGATGCCTCCGCTCGACGCCGCCACAGCCTGGCACTCTTCGTCGTCAAGGCGCCGCGTCCACGGTCGAGACAGTCGACACGGTCCGGCTCTGCCAGTCGGGAACGCCGTCGAATGTGACCGGCTCGTCGTACTCCCCCATCCCCCAGTTGGTCGACTGCACGATGTAGCCGCGGGCGGTGTCGAGGACGAACTCGACTCGGGCCGGACCCGCCTCGAAGCCCCGCTCGTAAGCCAGGGTGGTGAGGTCCCCGTCACTCGACACCACCTCGACGCCCGGCAGCGATGCGAACGCCCTCAGCATTCCGGCGCGCGCATCCGCCGGCGCGAGGTTGAACGACATGAGGTCGCCGAGCGTCTCCAGGAAGAAGTGGGCCATACCGTCCGACTCGCCTTCCGCGCCGTACCGCTGCTCGAACCAGGCCACCACTCCGCGGGGGTCCGCCGGCATGTCCGCGTAGGTCTCCCGGCCGTCCAAGTGGTAGATCACCACATCGCCGTCCCGACCGCCCTCGACGATGCCGGCGGGGTAGCGCGTGACGCCGGACAACCCCGCCCCCGGATTCATCTCCCGCCCCCAGGTCTGGGAAGCCTCCGCGGACCGCGGTCCGACCGACTCGGCCACGTGGTACGCCGTCCGCTCCCGCACCCACTCGCCCTCGCGGTCGGCGGGCACATAGACGCTCGACTCGTCCTCGATCAGCAGAACGGCCTCCGCGTCCGCACGGGAGGCGTTGTTGAACTTCGCACCCGCCGGCATCTGCTCGTCGTATGTCGTCGCCCATGTGAATGCGGTGTCGATGCGCGTGTAACTCCCTGCGGGCACGACCTCCTCGGCTGCCCTGATGCTCGCCTCCGCCGCCTTCTCCAGCACCTCCGCGGCCGACGCTGCCGGCGCGGTGGCGGGCACGGCGACGAACCCGATCACCAGCGCCGACGCGGCGAGCCCGCCGGCCAGCGCCGAGCCGCCGATCCACCGTGCTCTCCGGCCGCGAGTGGGGACGGCACCCGCTCGCTCCTCCCGAGCAATCTCGAGCAGGAGGGCATGACGCGCCTCATCGATGCCCGCGGGCCCCACCGACAGGGCGTCCGCCCCGATCTCACGCACTCGTTCCATAAGCTCCATCGGTCTCCTCCTTCGCGATCCAGGTCAGCCGGGCGGACGATTTCGAACCCGGTGGCGCGAGCCTGCGGCGCACGCGATTGAGACGCGACCGCACAGTGCCGACGGGCACTCCGAGCGCGACGGCGACCTCCTCGTATGTGAGGTCGCCCCACGCGTACAGCAGGAGCGTCTCCCGGTCGCGCACGCCGAGCGCGGCGATGCGCGGCGCCAGCGCGCGGACGGCGGCGGATGCATCCGCTCGCGCCGCGGCCTGCTCGATCGCGCCGTCGCTCACGTGGTCGCCCCGGAAGACCGACGCCTCGAACGAACGCCACTGCCGCGCTTCGTCGGCGCGATGCTTCTTCATCACCCGCGAGGCGATGCCGAGAAGCCAGGGCTTCGCCGACTCCCACGTGTCGTCGAAGTCCGCCCGCCGCCGGAAAGCGACCAGCATCGTCTCGCTCAGGACGTCCTGAGCGGCGTCCGATCCGACGCGCCGCGCCGCGAACGCGCCGATCACCCGTGCGTGCCGCTCGAACAGCTCGGCGAACGCAGAGGGGGCGTCGAGGGAAAGGCGGATGATCTCGCGGTCGGTGTTCACTCCTGTTGTTGGGCTCACATGGGGTATTGCCGGATGCCGAGAGAACGGTTCACGGAACCTCAGAAGTCCTCGTCGAGCGCGTACTGCTGCTGCCAGGAATGTGGCCTGTCGATGCCGAGGCCGTAGAGGTAGCGGATCAGCTGGCCCTGGTGCATCGTCTCGTGCTCGAGCAGCGCCAGCACGTAGCGCAGGGAGTCCTCGTCGCCGGCGTCGATGCCGCCGATCCACTCGTCGACGTCTGTCGAGGTTCGCACGAACGCGGAGCGCACGGTGGCGGCATCCGTCCCGCCGTCGGCCGTGACGGGGCTCGTGAACCCCTGCCACTCCCCCGCACGCGCGGCACGCGGAAAGCTCTCGCGGGCGCCGAGGACGCACCAGAGCTGGTGACCGATCGTGTCGGAGGGAAGATCTGCCAGGCGCGACCCGAGGTGCTCGGGCGGAATGGTGTCGAGGAAGTCGAGGTAGAGGATGTTCGCACGTTCGAGGCGGCGTCGCAGGAGGTCGTTCACGCGTCCACGCTAGAGCTCGAGCCGCATGAGCACACGGGGAAATCCCGAGAGCACGGACGTCGTGTCGGCCGCCTTGACGAAGCCCGCCTGCTCGAACAGGCGCTGCGTGCCCACGTAGGCCATCGTGAGATCCACCCTGGCGTCGCCGTTGTCGACCGGGTACCCCTCGATGGCAGGGGCACCGCTCTTCCGCGCGAAGTCCACCGCACCGTCGACCAGTGCGTGCATCACACCCTTCTTGCGATGACCGGGCCGGACGCGGAAACACCACAGCGACCAGACATCGAGGTCATCGACGTGGGGGATCTTGCGGAAGGTGGCGAAATGCGTCCTCGTGCGAGGCGCGACCGCCGCCCAGCCCACGGGCTCGTCGCCCTCGTATGCCAGCACCCCGATCGGCCCCTCCTCGTCCATGAGCCGGCGCACGCGTTCGGCGCGCTCCGGTCCGCGCAGGGCGGTCGCCTCCTTCGCGGGGATGCGATAGCTCAGGCAGAAGCACACGTTGGATGCCGGATTCTTCGGCCCCACCAGAGTGGCGACGTCTTCGAACACCGTCGCCGGCCGTACCTCGATCGTCATGCGACCACTGTGCCCGCGGCATCCGACATCGTCCAGCGCTCGATCTGCCGTGGCGCGGGGCGCTCTAGGGTGATGTCATGCCGACACCCGACTTCGTCCTCGACCTGCGCCGATTCGTCGGCACCCGGCCGCTGCCGCTCGTCGGCGTGACCGCCGTCGTGCTGCGCGGCGACCGCGTGCTGCTCGGCCGCCGGAGCGACAACGGCGCCCTCACACCGGTCACCGGCATCGTCGATCCGGGTGAGGAGCCGGCTGACGCCGCAGTGCGCGAGACGCTCGAGGAGGCGGGTGTGGTGTGCCGCGCCGAGCGCCTGGCATGGGTGCACCAGATCCCGCGGGTCACCTACGAGAACGGCGACCAGAGCGACTACCTCGACCTGACGTTCCGGTGCATCTGGGTATCGGGCGAGCCCTATCCGGCTGACGGGGAGATGAGCGAGGTCGGCTGGTACGACCTCGATGCGCTGCCCGCGCTGCAGCTCTCGGACGACATGCGCGGACGCATCAAGGCCGCCCTGCGCGACGAGGGCGTCGCCCGTTTCGAGGGCGGTCGCTGACCGAGCCGAGCCCAGAAGGGCCTGCAATGACCGCGCCACGGCGGGCTCAGTCGCCGCGCAGCACCTCGAGCGCGTGTGCGAGGTCTGCCGGGTACGCCGACGTGAAGGTGACCCAGTCCCCCGTGCTCGGGTGGGCGAAGGAGAGCTCGTGCGCGTGCAGCCACTGGCGAGTGAGGCCGAGCCGCGCGGACAGCGTCGGGTCGGCGCCGTACAGGGGGTCGCCGACGCACGGATGCCGGTGCGCGGCCATGTGCACGCGGATCTGATGCGTGCGGCCGGTCTCGAGATGGATCTCGAGCAGGGAGGCGCCGGGGAAGGCCTCCAGTGTCTCGTAGTGCGTGACGGAGTCCTTGCCCTCGGGTGTGACGGCGAACTTCCATGAGTGCGAGGGATGCCGCCCGATAGGCGCGTCGATGGTGCCGGCGAGCGGGTCGGGGTGGCCCTGAACGACGGCATGGTAGATCTTCTCGACCTCGCGCTCCTTGAACGCGCGCTTGAGCGCGACATAGGCACTCTCGGTCTTGGCGACCACCATCAGGCCGCTCGTGCCGACGTCGAGGCGGTGCACCACGCCCTGGCGCTCCGCCGCGCCGGTCGTCGCGATGCGGTAGCCGCCGCCTGCGAGGGCCCCGAGCACCGTCGGCCCCTCCCATCCGAGCGACGGGTGGGCGGCGACACCGGTGGGCTTGTCGACCACCACGATGTCGTCGTCGTCGTAGACGATGCCGAGGTCGGGCACCTCGACGGGAATCACGCGCGGCTCCTCCTTGGGTGCCCACGACACGTCGAGCCACGCGCCGCCGCGCAGCTTGTCGGACTTCGCGAGCGTCCGCCCGTCCATCGACACGCCGCCGGCGTCGGCCACGTCGGCCGCGAAGGTACGCGAGAAGCCGAGCATCTTCGCCAGCGCCGCATCGACCCGCGTGCCGTCGAGCCCGTCGGGAACGGGAAGGCTCCGCGACTCCACGTCAGATCTCGGCGTCGCGCCCGGGGCGGCGGTGCTCCGGCTCGGCGTCGTACTCCTCCGCCTCGCGCTCGGCCTCCGCCTCGACCTCGAGCTGCTCGCTCTCGCTCAGCGGCGGGAGCCCGCGCTCGTCGGCGGGGATGCCGGCATCGGCATCCGCCACCGGGAACTCGCTCCCGAATCCTGCCACCGCGCCGCCCGGCGCGAACTGGTCGCCGTCGGCACCCAGCAGCGTTTCCTCTTCGTCATTGCGGCCGCGGTCGCGCGATCCGTCCATGTGCACCCCCACGAGTACCAGTAGTGCGATCGCGATCATGTCGCACACGATGAAGATGTCGGCGATGTTGTAGATCGCCGGCGACATGCCGGGGAAGAACCACATCCACGGCGTATTGATGAAATCCACGACATGCCCGACCGCGAACCCGGGGTCACGGAAGAGCCGGTCGGTCAGGTTGCCCAGCACCCCACCGAGAAGGAGTCCGAGCGCGACGGCCCACAGCCGTGAGCGGACCCGTGTCGCGGCGAGCCAGGCGATCACGCCGGCCACGGCGGCCAGCGCGATCGTGAAGATCCACGTGACCTCCTCGCCGAGCGAGAAAGCGGCACCGGGATTGCGTGTCAGATAGAAGCTCAGGAAGTCGCCGAGGACCTCGACCGGCTCCTGGTACGGCAGGTTCTCGAGAGCGAGATACTTCGCGAACTGGTCGGCGGCCAGCACCAGCACCGCGAGACTCGCGATGATGATGCCGGCCGCCGCCTGACGAAGGGGAGGTCGACGCGTCAAGGCCTAGAGGCCCAGCGCCGAGACCGGCTGTGCGCCGGACGTCGTCGCCGTGGTCTCGAGGTCGCGCAGCTTGCCCTCGATGTAGCTGCGCAGCTGAGCGCGGTAGTCGCGCTCGAAGTTGCGCAGCTCGGTGATGCGGCCCTCGAGCGTGGTGCGCTCGCGGTCGAGCTTGGCGAGCTCCTCGCGGCCGCGGGTCTCAGCCTCGGAGACGATGGAGGCGGCCTGCGACTTGGCGTCGGAGATGAGCTGGTCGCGCTGCGCGATGCCCTCGGCGACGTGCTCGTCGTGCAGGCGCTGAGCCAGCTCGATGATGCCTGCGCTCGCGGCGGGGGCGGCGCCGGCGACCGGGGCGGCCTCGGGTGCCGGAGCGGGGGCGGGCTCGGCGGCACGTGCGGGAGCGGCACCCGACTCGTACGCCGCCAGCTTGGCCTTCAGCTCCTCGTTCTCGGTGAGAGCCTTGCGCCACTCCACGACGATCTCGTCGAGGAAATCGTCCACCTCGTCGGGGTCGAAGCCCTCCTTGAAGCGGACGTGCTGGAACTGTTTGGTGACGACGTCATCGGGGGACAATGCCATGGTGATTCCTCTTTCGAGCGTCTGGTCGCTGGCCGATGTCGGGGCGACCGCCGGGTGGCGGCCGTTCGTATCAGCAAAGCATAGTCATCGGTTCTGAGAGTGTCGAAGGCGACGCCCGGGTCGCGGCGCGTCGCGCTTCAGCCCGCGAGCGTGCGCGTGATGCTGAGCAGGATGAAGCAGCCCAGCATCGTCAGCGCGAACCCGAAGTCGATCGCGATGGCGCCCACGCGCAGCGGCGGGATGAAGCGGCGGAACAGCTTGATGGGCGGGTCGGTGACGGTGTAGATGAGCTCCGCAACGACGAGCCCGGCGCCGCGCGGGCGCCATTCGCGGTTGAAGAACGGGATCCAGTCGAGGATCAGCCGCGAGAGCAACACGAAGACATAGAGCAGCAGCGCGAGGTTGAGGATCGCTGCGATGAGTTGGACGACGGCCACGTAGCCAGACTACGGCTGCGTGAAGGGGACCGACTCCGGATCGGCCTGCGCGACGGCACCGTCGCCCGATACGGCGACGTTCTCGGGCGAGAGCAGGAAGACCTTGCTCGTGACGCGCTCGATGCGTCCGTACAGGCCCAGCGACAGGCCGCTGGCGAAATCGATCAGGCGTCGGGCGTCGGCGTCGCTCATCTGCGAGAGGTTGATGATGACGGGGATGCCGTCACGGAAGTTCTCGGCGATGACCTGGGCGTCGCGGTACTGCTTGGGGTGCACCGTGAGGATCTCGTTGATCGTCGCCGGCGCCGGCTGACGCACGACGGCGGGCCGGTGGATCGGGGTCACGGGAGCGGCCGGCTTATCGACGACCTGCTCCGATTTGCGAGCACGCGGCTGGGGCGCCGGCTCTTCGTAGACCTCTTCCTCGTCGGCGAGTCCGAGGTACACCATGGTCTTCTTGAGCGGGTTCGACATCTGATCCTCCGTAGTGCTCATCTGTTCCGAGGTTAACCGGGTTCTGGTCTGGGGCCCGTGATTGCCGAACCGATCCGAAGGTGTGTCGCGCCGGCCGCGATCGCTTCGGCGAAGTCCGCAGTCATGCCGGCCGAGATCCAGTCGGCGTCGGGCACGACGGCGCGCACGACGCCGGCGAGGGCGTTCAGGCGCGCGAACGCGGGCGCGGGCGCCTCATCGAGCGGCGCGACCGCCATCACGCCGCGAACGCGCAGCGAGGGCAGCGCTGCAGCGTGTGCGGCGAGGACCTCGAGCTCTGCGGGCGCCACGC
>NZ_DATCVK010000173.1:0-126913 GCF_036566905.1 Microbacterium sp.
CTACTTGTGCGGGATGCCGGCGATCATGCCGCCGTCGACGACGAACTCGGCACCGCTCGTGAACGACGAGGCGTCGGAGGCGAGGAAGACGATCGTGCCGGCGAGATCCGACGGCTCACCCGGTCGTCCGAGCGGGATGTCGAGATGAGCGGGATCGATGCGCGTCGTCATCTGCGTGTTGATGAAGCCCGGATGCACCGAGTTGACCCGGATGCCGAACGGCCCGAGCTCGACGGCGAGCGACTGCGACAGCCCGCGCACGCCGAACTTGGCGGCGGTGTAGCCGTGCAGGCCCGGGCTCCCCCGCATGCCCTCGACCGACGAGATGTTGATGATGGAGCCGCGCCCCTGCGCCTTCATGATCGGCACGACTGCGCGGCAGCCGAAGAAGACGCCGGTGAGATTCACGGCGATGACGGAGTCCCACTTCTCGGTGGTCAGATGCTCGATGGGCGCCGCGTTGGCGATGCCGGCGTTGTTCACCAGGATGTCGACGACGCCGAACGCATCGACGGATGCCTGGATCGCGGCATCCCACTCCCCCTCGTCGGTCACATCGAGGTGCGCGAACAGCGCGCGATCGCCGAGCTCTGCGGCGAGCGCCGCTCCGTCGTCGTCGAGGATGTCGGCGATCACGACGCGCGCCCCGGACTCGTGCAGCGCGCGCACGTATGCCGCGCCGATGCCGCGTGCCCCGCCCGTGACGAGCGCGACCCGGCCGTCGAGCGCGAACCGATCCGCGGTCACGTCGACACCGAGATCACGACGCGGCCCACCGTGGTGCCCGACGCGAGCGCCGTCAGCGCCCGCGGCGCGTCGGCGAAGGGAACGACGTGGTCCACGACGGGGTGGATCCGCCCCTCGTCGGCCGACCGCGTCAGCGCGGCGCGGGCCTCGTCGATGAGGTCGGGGCGCACGCCGGGGTACAGCCCCCAGTGCAGCCCCACCACCGAGTAGTTCTTGACCAGCACGTGCCCGGCGGGCACGGTCGGGATCGTGCCGCCGGCGAAGCCGACCACGATGATCCGCCCTTCGAACGCGATGCACTTCGTCGATGCGTCGAACGCCGCGCCGCCGACCGGATCGAACACGACGTCGGCGCCGTGGCCGCCCGTCGCGGACTTGACCCCGGCGACGAGGTCGTCGACCCCGCGCACGAGCACGATCTCGGCGCCCGCCTCGCGGGCCACGGCGGCCTTGGCCGCCGAGCCCACGACGCCGATGACACGGGCGCCGGCGGCGACGCCGAGCTGCACCGCCGCGAGTCCGACGCCGCCGGCGGCGGCGTGCACCAGCAGCCATTCGCCCTGGTGCAGCGCCGCACGACGGTGGAGCCCGAACCACGCGGTCTGGTAGGCGACCGTCAGTCCCGCAGCCTCGGCATCCGAGAGCGAGGAAGGAGCAGTCCACACATCGGATGCCGGGAGCACCGCGTACTCCGACAGCACGCCGATCTTCGACCCGACCACGCGCTCGCCGACCGCGACCGCGGAGACCCCGTCGCCGAGCGCGGCGACCGTGCCGACGAACTCGATGCCGGGGCTGAAGGGCAGTTCGGGCTTCACCTGGTACTCGCCCCGGCACAGCAGCACGTCGGGAAAGTTGGCCGCGACGGCCGCGACCTTCACGAGCACCTCGCCGGTGGCGGGTTTCGGCACGGGAACGGTGTCGAGCGACAGTGCCTCGGCGGGCTCACCGAGCCGCGCCACGCGCCAGGCGCGCATCGACGCGGGCAGAGCATCGGCGACGTCGGGCCTCACGGCCTCGTCAGGTTGCGGCATCCGTTCTCCTCAGACTGGTCAGGAACAGGTCGGTCAGCTGCTCGGCGACGAGCGTCTTGTCTTCGGGCCCCTCGGGCGAGTACCAGTGCGACAGGTAGTGCACATCGCTGAAGAAGTGGGCGACGAGCATGGCGAGCGGGATGTCGCTCCGGTACAGCCCCTCGGACTGCCCGCGTGAGATGAGCTCGGCGAACTCGTCGTGGTAAGCGCGGCGGCGGCGCGTGACCTCCTGCTGCCGGGGCGCAGACAGCATGTTGAGGCTGCGGAAGAACACCGCCCCCTCCTCCATGGAGTCGATCGAGGTCTCGAGGACGTCGACGCAGACGGCGCGCAGCACCTCGTCGACGGTGCCACCGCGGGCGATGATCTGGTCGAGGTGCGCCTTCTGCAGGTTCAGCAGCCGCTCGTAGATGCCGAAGAGCAGATCGTCCTTGGACTCGAAGTAGTGGTACATCGCGCCCTTGGTGACGCCGGCGGCCTCGACGATCTGCTGCACGCTCGTGTTGGCGTACCCCTGGCGGGCGAACAGCTCGACGGCGGCGCGGGTGACGTCGTCGGCGACGTGGGAATCCTTCATGCCTTCATCCTTCACCCGAACCGGCGGCGCTCCTCGTCAGACGAGCGGACGGATGCCGGCGCCGCCGTCGATCGCGACCGTCTGGCCGGTGATCCACGCGGCGTCGTCCGAGAGCAGGAACGCGACCGGTCCGGCGACGTCGGCCGGCTCACCGAGCCGTGCGAGCGGATAGGCGGCGGATGCCTCGGCCTCGTGCCCCTCGTACAGGGCCCGGGCGAACGCGGTCTTGATCACGGCCGGCGCGACGGCGTTCACGCGGATGCCAGGTGCCAGCTCGTACGCGAGCTGCGCGGTGAGGTTGATGAGCGCGGCCTTCGAGATGCCGTAGAAGGCGATGCCGGGGCTGGCACCGAGGCCGGCGACCGAGGCGATGTTGACGACGGAGCGGGAGAGCCCGGCGGCGAGCGCGGCGCGCGTCCAGTCGAGCGTCGCGACCACGTTGACCTCGAGGATCTTGCGGGCGGCCTCGACGTCGATGTCGACGATCGGGCCGTACACCGGGTTGATGCCGGTGTTGTTGACGAGGTGATCGAGCCGGCCGTGCCGCTCCGAGATATGCGCGAACACAGCGGCGCGATGATCGGCGTCGTCGGCGCGACCGGCCACCGCCGAGGCGGTGTCGCCGAGCTCCGCCACGGCGGCGTCCAGGGCGTCCTGCTTGCGGCCGGTGAGCACGACCGCCCCGCCCTCGTCGACGAGGCGCCGGGCGATCGCGAAGCCGATGCCACGGCTCGAACCGGTGACGAGCGACACCGTGCCCTCGAAACGGCGGGCGTGGTCGTGGGTCATGGCGCCTCCTTGCGACAGAACGACTGCGACGGACCGACATACCGGCTGGTCGGTTTTCCACGTTAGCAGACGGAGCCGGGTGCGTTTCGTCTCGCTTCGCTCGCTCAACGACCGGTGCGTCGGCAGGCTCACCTTGTCGCCTACCTCGACCCCGGTCGTTGAGCGAGCGAGGAACGAGCGAGACGAAACGCGGCCAGCAGGAATCCGATGACACTGAGTACTATGGTCGGTGGGATTCAGTTCCATGCGGACCGGATGCCGCACCACCCGCCAGCACGCGTCAGGAGCCCGATCGTGACCGACTTCCAGCCCCGCCCCGGTCAGAGCGTCGAAGGCTACGACGTCACCGCCCGCCGCGGCACCGACTACTACGCGGTCTTCGCCGACATCCCCGTCGCCGATCGTGAGGCCTGGGAGCGCGCCGAGGCGTACATCGACGAGGTCGGAACGCGCATGCTCGACGCGTGGGACACCGCCGAGTACCCGCTCGACCTCGCGATGCGCATGGGCGGGCTCGACCTCTTCAACGACGGCATCGTGCACCCGTCGCTCACGCGCCTGTCGCCCCTGGCGGCGGGCCTGGTGAACATGGAGATCTCCCGCGGCGACGGGTCCCTGGGCACGGTGCTCGCCGTCCAGGGCGGCCTCGCCCTGCGCACCCTCGCACTGTTCGGCAGCGACGCGCAGCAGGAGCGCTGGCTGGTGCCCGTCGCCCGCGGCGAGGTCCCGGCATCCTTCGCCCTCACCGAGCCCGACCACGGATCGGACTCCGTGTCGCTCGAGACCGTCGCGCGGCGAGCGGGCGACGAGTGGGTGCTCGACGGCGCCAAGAAGTGGATCGGCAACGGCGCCTCGGGCGGCATCACGTTCGTGTGGGCGCGCGTCGACTCCCCCGCCGACGAGTTCCATGGTGCGGTGCGCTGCTTCCTCGTCGAGCAGGAGACGCCGGGCTATGTCGGCACGGTGATCCAGGGCAAGGCGTCGCTGCGCGGCATCCATCAGGCGCACATCGTGCTCGACGGCGTGCGTGTGGCGTCCGATGCCGTCCTTCCCGGAACGAAGAGCTTCAAGGACGCCTCGACCGTCCTCTACTCGACACGGTCGGGTGTCGCGTGGTCAGCGCTCGGACACGCGACCGCCTGCTACGAAGCCGCCCTCGCCTACTCGCAGCAGCGCATCCAGTTCGGCAAGCCTCTCGCCAAGTTCCAGATGGTGCAGGAGCGCCTCGCGAACATGCTCGAAGAGCTCACCGCGATGCAGCTGTACTGCCGCTGGATGGCCGACCTCGAGGAGCGCGGCGAACTGCGCCCCACGCAGGCGTCGCTGGCGAAGTACCACAACACCCGCGCCGCGCGGCGGATCGCGTCCACGGCGCGCGACATGCTCGGCGGCAACGGCATCCTGCTCGAGAACGGCGTCATGCAGCACATGGCCGACATCGAGGCGATCCACACGTACGAGGGCACCGAGAGCGTGCAGGCACTGCTCATCGGCCGCGACATCACCGGGATGAGCGCTTTCGCATAGTCGGCGCGCGCCACGCGCGCAACCCGCAGGCTCCGGATGCCGCCTGCCAATACCCTCGGCGCATGGGACTGTTCCGGAACGACCCCCAGCGCGTCGTCGTCGAGTCGCACGACGTGGAGCCGCACGCGACCCGCGCCCCCTGGAGCCTGTGGGCCGACGGCTTCGGCAAGCTCGGCATCCGCGCGATCCAGATCATCGTGGTCGTCACGGTGGCCGCGGCCATCTTCTTCGCGATCCAATCGCTCACCCTCGTCACGATCCCGCTCGTCATCGCGCTGATCCTCGCGTGCGCGTTCCACCCGGTGATGAGCTGGATGCGGCGGCGCGGCATCCCATCGATCCTCGCGACAGTGATCACGCTGCTCGCCATCGTGGTGATCCTGGGCCTCCTGGGCTGGCTCATCGTGTGGGCGGTGCGCGACCAGTGGGACGACCTGTACGCGCAGGCCGAAGACGGCTTCCAGCGTCTGCTCGCCTGGACGCAGACGCTGCCGTTCGACTTCGTGCAGCCTGATCAGCTCGACGAGTGGGTGAAGACGCTCACCGACTTCGTCACGAGCGCGCAGTTCGGCTCCGGCGCCCTCGCCGGCGTCGGGGCGGTCGCGAACTTCGTGACCGGGCTCGTGCTGATGGTGACGATCCTGTTCTTCTTCCTCAAGGACGGTCCGCAGATGTGGGAGTTCCTCCTGCGCCCGTTCCGCGGCGAGAACTACGTGCGTGCGCGGCGCATCGGCGACAAGACCACGACGGTGCTGGGCTCGTACGTGCGCGGCACGGCGACCGTCGCCGCCGTCGATGCCATCGGCATCCTGATCGGTCTGCTCATCCTTCAGGTGCCGCTGGCGATCCCGCTCTCGGTGCTCGTCTTCCTGCTCGCCTTCATCCCGATCGTGGGCGCGACGGTGGCCGGCATCGTGGCGGCGCTCGTCGCGCTCGTCGCGAACGGGCCGCTCAACGCCCTCCTGGTCGTCGGGGTGGTCGTGCTCGTCAACCAACTCGAGGGCAACTTCCTGCAGCCCGTGCTCATGGGCCGGTCGATGAAGCTGCACGCGTTCGTCATCCTGGTCGCCCTGACCGTGGGCACGGTCCTCGGTGGCATCGTCGGCGCCGTGCTCGCGGTGCCCATCACCGCCGCGGCGTGGGGCGTCATCCAGGTCTGGGACGGGCCCGAGCTCCCCGCACGCTGGGCGCGGCCGAAGCGGCCCGTGGCGCACTGAGGCTTCGCCGGCGGCCGTGTCGCCGGCTCGCCGCCTTAGGCCGCGGGGCGGTCCGTCTAAGGCACCGCAGCCGTCAAGACAAGGCGATCGCCCGATGGGGCGGACCCGCCTTAGCGAGGACAGTCGTACCTGTCAGCACAACCGGAACCCTCCGACGTTCCGCCGCAGACAGGAGAGACTCATGAACGACACCACCTTCACCGGCTACATCCTCGACCAGCACCGCGCCGTCGACCTCGCTCGCGAGAACGAGCTGATGGTCGCCCAGCGCGAGCAGGGCCGTCCGGCAGAGCGCCCGCACGGGCGCACGCTCGCGGCCTGGTTCCGCACCGCGACCCACCACGACCCGCGCACCGCCGCCGTCGCGTAGCCGCATCCCGCCCACGCATCGAAAGTGCCACCATATGACCATGCCCGCACTCCACTCGAGCCCGCGCATGGTCGGCCGGCACACCGAGCTGGCCGCGCTGCTCGAGGCGTTCGACGCCGGCGTCGGCGGTACTCCGCGCACCGTCGTCGTGCGCGGCGAGGCGGGGGTCGGCAAGACACGACTGGTCCAGGAGTTCCTCGCCCTCGTCACAGCCGACCCGCTCGGCGCGCGGACGGCACCCGGCGAAGGCCCCGTCGTCGCCTTCGGCCAATGCGTCGACCTCGGACCGATCGGCGCGCCGTTCGGGCCCATCCGTCGCGTGCTGCGCGACCTGCACGCCGCGGTGGGCACGGACGCCCTGCGCGACGCCGCCGGGTCCGCGGCGGCGATCGCGAGCCTCGCAGCGCTCGTTCCCGGCATCGCCGACGAGCCTGCGGAACCCGACGAGCCCGCGGCCGAGTTCGCCGAGGCGATCGAGGTGCTCCTCGAGCAGCTCTCGCGGCGCCGGCACGTCGTCGTCGTGCTCGAAGACCTGCAGTGGGCGGATGCCGCGACCATGGCGCTGCTGAAGACCCTGGCCAGCACGCTTCGGGGCCGCCGGCTCACCATCGTCGCGACGTATCGCTCCGACGACATCGACCGCTTCCACCCGCTGCGCCCCGTGCTCGCCGAGCTCGACCGCACCCGCTCCGTCGTGCGTGTCGAGGTGGCTCCGCTCACGCCGGACGAGGTGGCCGAGCAGGTCGCCCAGCTGGCCGGCGGCCTGGATCCGCGTCTCGTGGAAGCCCTCGCGGAGCGCAGCGGCGGCATCCCGTTCCTCGTCGAAGAGCTGGTCGACCTCGGCGACCGCGCCCTGCCCGACACGCTGCGCGAACTCGTCCTCGCGCGCTACGCCCGCCTCGGCGACGACGCGCAGCAGGTCGTGCGCACGATGGCCGCGGGCGGCGTGCACGTCGACGATGACGTGCTCTCGGCGGTGACCGCGCTCGACGAGCGCGCGCTCGATGCCGCGGTGCGCGAGGCGATCGACACCCGCGTCATCACCGCCGACGGCACCGGCTACGCGTTCCGTCACGCGCTGACGCGCGAGGCGGTCGAGGGCGAGATGCTGCCGAGCGAGCGCGTGCGCGTGCACCGCCGCTACGCCGAGCACCTGCGCGACCATCGCGGCGACTCGCCCGACGACGCGTCCGCCGTCGCCGAACACTGGCTCGCCGCCCGCGACCTGCCTGCCGCGTTCGACGCGACGGTCGCAGCCCTCCGCCAATCGCGGTCGCGGTTCTCGCCCGCGACATCGGCGAAGCTGACCGAGCGCCTCGCCGAGCTCTGGGGTCAGGTGCCGGATGCCGAGACGCGCGCCGGCACGACCCTGCCCGCACTGCACCTCGACGCCGCGCAGGCGTGGAACGACCTCGGCGATCCCGAGCGCTCCCTGCGGTCCGCCAACGAGGGCCTCGCGGTCTGCCCCGACGATCCGCTCATGCGCGCGGCGCTGCTGCGGCAGCGGTACGTCCAGACCTTCAACCTCGAGCACACCGGCCGCCCCGCCGACCTCGACGAGGCCGTCGCGCTGCTGGAGGGCGTGGACGACCGCCGCGCCCGGGTGCTGCTGTCGCGCGTGCTCACCAACATGGCGATCGACGAGCACGGCACGTATGCCGCGGAGCACGCCGCGCGCGCCATCGCCCTCGCGGAGGAGACGGGCGACGACCCCGCGCTGGCGGTCGCACTGACCGTGGAAGCGTGGCGGCTCGCCGGCGACGAGGATCAGGATTCGGGCGCACTGGCGCCCCTGGAGCGCGCCGTCGCTCTGCGGCTGGACCCGCCGATGCGCGCCTACGTGGGCAACGCGCTCACCCACATGCTGGTGTCGGCAGGGCGCCTCCACGAGGCCGTCGTCGTCGGAACACAGCACTACGAAGACGTCGTCCGCGCCGGCATCGAACGGGGCTCCGGAGCGGCGATCGCCCAATCGGTCGCGTTCGCCCTGTTCGCCACCGGAGAACCCGAGACCGCGCTCCATTACGCGCGACGCGCGCGACGGCTGATGAGCCGGGCCGACGCAGCCTCCACGGTGCGCTTGCTCTCGTCGCACTTGGTGTGGGACGACCGCCCGCACGAACGCGACGACCTGCTCGCGACCGAGCGCGGCCGCATCGAGGAGTCGCAGCGCCTGTATCCCGAGAAGGCCGCCTGGTGGGCGGTCGAGCGGGCAGATGCCGCCCTGACCCTTCACGCCCGGGAGGGGACGGATGCCGCCACCGCTGTGCTGGCCGCCGCCGAGCATCCGGAGAGCCGCACGGTGCGCCGCTATGCCGTGCTGACAGCGGCGCTGCTGACGCACTCCCCCGGCCGCGCAGGCGACTCCGAGGTGCGGGCGCGCGTGGAACGAGCCCTCGACGGCTGGCCCGACAACGAGCTCGCAGGGCGCGTGTCGAGATTCGTCCGCGCCGTGCTCGCGGACGGCGACGGCGCCCCGGCCGACGACCGCGTGACGGCGTGGCGCGCCATCGTGGACGAGCTGAGCCCCGGCGGCATGCCCATCTGGCACCTGCAGACGGCGCGCTGCCGCCTGGCCTGGGCGTTGATCGACGCCGGCGAGCGCGACGACGCCGCAGACCTGCTGGCCGCGATCACAGCCGAGGCGCCGCCACTGGGTGTCACGCGCGTCGCGCGCTGGGCCGCAGAGCTCGCGGCGCAGGCCCGCCTCGTTCCGGCGGACACCGCCGCCGCCGCGCAGACGAAGGCCGGGATCGTCGCATCGCTCACACCGCGGGAGCTCCAGGTGCTCGAGCTCATCGCCGAGGGCTTCACGAATCCGCAGATCGGCCAGCGCCTGTTCATCAGCCCCAAGACGGCGTCGGTGCACGTCTCGGCGATCCTCGCCAAGATCGGCGCCGCCAACCGAGCCGAGGCCGCCGCGCTGTACGCCGCGGCGGTTTCTGCGTCCGCGTCGGCCTGACCGGGTGCGCCGCGGCCGCGGCATCCGCCTGCCCGTGAGCACTGTCGGGTGTCGGCGGACCACGGCAGGATGGTGCGCATGCCGTACGAGATCCCCGCGCCGATGCTCGCGAAGTCCGTGCCCGACGTCCCCGATGCGACGAAGGTGCCGGGCGGGCTCAGCTACGAGCCGAAGTGGGACGGGTTCCGCGCCCTGATCTCGTGGGACGGTGAGAACGTCGAGATCGGCTCGCGCGGGGCGAAGCCGCTGACGAGGTACTTCCCCGAGCTCGTCGAGGCGTTCGCCCGTGTCCTTCCCGAGCCGTGCCTGCTCGACGGCGAGATCGTCGTGCCGGTCGACCGCGACGGCCGCCGCCGGCTCGACTGGGAGTCGCTGTCGCAGCGCATCCACCCCGCGGCATCCCGCGTCAACATGCTCGCCGAGCAGACGCCGGCGATGTTCATCGCGTTCGACCTGCTCGCCGTCGGCGACCGCGATCTGCAGAACGAGCCGTTCGCGACCCGGCGCGAGACCCTCGTCGACCTGCTGCGCAACGTGCCCGATCCGGTCCATGTCACGCGCACGACCGACGACCCCGACCTCGCGCGCCGCTGGCTCGCCGAGTTCGAGGGAGCCGGACTCGACGGCGTCGTCGCCAAGCCGCTCGACCAGCCGTACGCACCGGGCAAGCGCACCATGTTCAAGATCAAGCACGCCCGCACCGCGGATGTCGTGGCGATGGGCTACCGGATCCACAAGTCCGGCGAGGGCGTCGGCTCGCTGCTGGTCGGCCTCTACGGCGAAGACGGCACGCTCTATCCCGTCGGCGGCGTCGCCGCTTGGAGCAACGCGCGCCGCCTCGAGCTCATCGACGAGCTGGCTCCGCTGGTCGAGCGCGATGCCGAGGGCCAGGCGCTGCGCGGCGAGGGCGAGAAGTCGCGCTTCCAGGCCGGCCGCGCCGACTCGTCCTTCGTGCGGCTGCGCCCCGAGCGCGTGCTCGAGGTGCGCTACGACCAGCTCGAGGGGTGGCGCTTCCGCCACACGGTGCAGTTCGAACGATGGCGTCCCGACCGCGACCCCCGCTCGTGCACGTACGAGCAGCTCGAAGTGGTCGCCGCCTACGATCTGGCCGACGTCCTGGTCTGAGCCGACGATGGCCGGTGATCGCTCCCCCTCGTTCGTCGTCACCGGCGCGAGCGGCGGCGTCGGCGCCGTGATCGCCGAGCACCTCTCGTCGATCGGACACGTGGTCAACCTCGACCCGGCGCCCGCCGCAGGCCCGAACTCGCGAGTGCATCACCTCCGCAGCGATGCGGGTGATGCCGCTGCGGCCGCGGCCGCCGCCGAGCTCGCCGAGACGCACGGCGAGCTGAGCGGCTGGGTCAACAATGCCGCCGTCTTCCGCGATGCCGGCCTCGCCACGGCCACCGCCGACGAGATCGGCGCCCTGGTCGCACTCAATCTCAACCTCACCCTCGTCGGGTGCCACACCGCCGTGAGGCACTTCCTCACCCGCGGGCGGCCCGGCTCGATCGTGAACGTCTCGTCCCACCAGGCGCAGCGCCCGGTGCGCGGCGCCTTGCCGTACGCCACCGCGAAGGCGGCGGTCGAGGGGCTGACGCGCGCGGCCGCGGTCGACCATGGCCCGCACGGCATCCGCGTCAATGCCGTCGCGCTGGGCTCGATCGCGACCGAGCGCTACGAGGAGTACCGCCGCACGCATCCGGGTGCCGACGAGCAGATGGCTGCGCTGCACCCTCTCGGCCGCGTCGGCCGGCCGCTCGACGTCGCCCGCGCGGTCGCGTTCCTGCTGTCGGCCGAGTCGGACTTCATCACCGGCGCGGTCCTTCCCGTCGACGGCGGACGCGCCGCACTCGGCTTCGACCCCGAGAGCACGGAGGACGTGTCGCTAAAGCGTCATGCTCAGAACGATCCGGCGTGAACCGCTTCGGGACTGGTCGTCTTCGACGCGGTGCATCCCGATCTTCTCGGCCACTCGCTCGGAGGCGCGATTGTCCGGGTGGATGATCGCGACCAGCTCCCGTGCGTCGACGTGTTCGCGCGCGAAGTCGCGACATGCCGTCGCCGCCTCGGTCGCGACGCCGCGACCTTGCCACGGCGAGGTCACGTGGTATCCCACCTCGAGTTTCCTGACTCCGCTGACTTCTTGCCACGTCAGGCCGCAGTCTCCGACGAAGTCGCCCGCGTGCGTCTCGATGATCCAGAGTCCGTAGCCGTGTTCGGCATAGTTCCGCTGGTTCCAATCGATCCACGCCGCCGCTTGTTCACGGGTCTTCGGCGCGGGGTAGAACCGCATGACTTCCGGATCACCCAACAGGCCCGCCATCGCGTCGAGGTCCGCCGGCGTCATCTGACGGAAGCGAAGTCTCGCCGTGTCTCGGGGAAGCACCTCAGCACGATGGGTGAGTCCTTCACTCATCCTTCGGCCAGTTCTCGGGGTTGATGCGGCTCGGCTGCACGCGCGGCGGCTCGCCCGGCATCTTGGGGAAGTCGGGCGGGAAGGGCAGCTCGCCGAGTCCGTCGTCGAGATCGCGCTGCCACCACTCGAGCAGCGTGTCGATGCGTCCCGGCTTCGCCAGCAGGTCCGCCCACGGGTCGCCGATCTCGGCGAGCCGCTGCGGCACGGTTCGCACCGTGAACGCGGTCGGGTCGACGCCCGCCTCGAGCTCGTCCCACGTGAGCGGCGTCGACACGGTGGCGGCGGGCAGCGCCCGCGGGCTGTAAGCACCCGCCATCGTCCGGTCGCGGTTCGCCTGGTTGAAGTCGATGAAGATGCGCTCGCCGCGCTCTTCCTTCCACCAGTTCATCGTCACCTTGTCGGGGAGGCGCCGCTCCAGCTCACGTCCGGCGGCGATGACGGCGTGGCGCACGTCGAGGAACTCCCACTCCGGCTCGATCGGACAGAACACGTGGATGCCGCGATTGCCGCTCGTCTTGAGGAACGCCGTGAGGCCTGCCTCTGCGAGCACGTCGCGCAGGGCGGGGGCGACGGCGGCGGCATCCGCGAAGTCCGTGCCGGGCTGCGGATCGAGATCGATGCGCAGCTCTACGGGGTTGTCGGTGTTCGCCGTCAGCGAGGCCCAGGGGTGGAACACGATGGTGTTCATCTGGACCGCCCACACCGCGGCGGCGATCTCGGTGAGGATGATCTGCGGATGCCGGCGCCCGCTGTTGTAGGTGACCGTCTGCGCCTCGACGAAGGCCGGTGCACCCTTCGGCGGGTTCTTCGAGTAGAACCGCTCGCCGTCGACCCCCTCGGGGAAGCGCTCGAGCGACACCGGCCGGTCGCCGTTCGCGGCGAGGAAGGGGCCGCTCACGGCGATGAGATACTCGGCCAGCTCCTGCTTGGTGATCCCCAGCTCGGGCCAGATCACGCGGCGGGGATTCGAGATCCCGACCTCGCGATCGCCGTCCGGACCGGGCACGGTGAGGGTGATGCGCTCCGAGGCCATGGTCCGACGCTAGCGGGCAGCTGCGACAGAGGCCACCGTCACCGCGCGCTCGCTACTTCTCGACGGGGAACACCATGTGCGTGACCCGCGTGCTCGGGATGATCGTCGTCGGGTCGCCCAGCCGCACGGCGGCCGGGTCGACGTCGGCGAAGTAGCGATGACCGCTGCCGAGCACGACCGGCACGAGGTCGACGGCGACCTCGTCGACCAGCCCTGCAGCCAGCGCCTGACCGGCGATCGTGCCCGCCGCGAGGGCGACCGTGCGTCCACCCGCGATCTCCTGTGCCCGGGCGATCGCCGCCTCGATGCCGTCGGTCACGAAGTGGGCGTTGCCGGTGTGGGCGTGGGCCCAGTCCGTCGGGGCCGCGTGCGTGAGTACGACGAACGGCACACCGAGCGGATGCTCACCCTTCCAGCCGTCGGTGATGTCGAACAGCAGCCGTCCGACGACGAGACAGCCGATCTGGCCGACCCAGTCCCGCCAGTAGTCGGCGCTTGTCGGAGCGAGGTGGAACGCCGCAGGTTCGCTCGCGGTGACGACCTCGACGTCTCCGGCCTCGTACCAGTCGAACAGGCGCCCGGGGTCGTTGTTCTCGTGCGCGACGAAGCCGTCGAGCGACATCGAGGCGGAGCAGACGACCTTGCCCATGCCTCAGCTCTCCCCGGCGAGCAGCTCGTCGAGCTTCTCGTAGCCTTCGCGCATGCCGCGCTCCATGCCCTCGGACTGCATGGCCTCGAGCGCCTCGACGCTCGAGAACACGCTGTGGTCGGCGATCCGCGAGCGGCCGCCGTCGAGCGACTCGAACCGGATGGCGTCGATGCTGACCTCGTCGGGCCAGCCCTCGTACTCGAACGTCTGGATGATCAGCTCGTTCTCGCGGATGGTGTGGAACACCCCGCGGAAGGCGTACTCCCCGTTGCCGTCGCGCTGGACGAAGCGGTAGCCACCACCGGTGCGGAAATCCCAGTGGGTGATCTCGGTGCGCTCCTCGCCCGGGCCGATCCACTGCCGGAACAGCTCCGGATCGGCGTGGGCGCGGAACAGGGCCTCGACCGGGGCGTCGAATTCGCGCGTGATGTCGGCGTACGAGGTGCCGGGAACGGCTTCGATGATGAGCGGGTTGCTCATGATTCCTTCTCCTTCTTCGTGTCGGTCGTGCGAGGGGTTCGTGAGGGAGGCGAGGCGGGGACGGTCTGCACGGCCGCCAGCACCGCGTCGAGCCGCCGGTAGGCGCGCTCGGCGTCGAGCCGGTAGCGGTCGATCCACGCCGTGAGCTGCTCCAGTGCGGTCGCCTCGAGATGCACGGGGCGGCGCTGCGCATCGCGAGACCTCGTGACGAGGCCCGCGTCTTCGAGCACCTTGATGTGGCGCGAGACGGCCTGCATGGTGATCGGGAACGGCTCGGCCAGCTCGCCCACCGTCGCCGGGCCGCGGCTCAGGCGTGCGATCATCGCCCGCCGCACGGGGTCTCCCAGTGCGACGAACGCCCGATCCAGCTCCTGGTCGTCCATTGATCAACTCATCCCTTTATCAACACCTATGTTGAATAGGGTACGCCCGGACGTGCGCATGTCAACCCCCGGATGGCACGCGGGACCGCCCGGTCGGCAGCGAGCCGGGACAGGCGGATCGAGCCCTCAGTCGGTCAGGGCGAGCACCGGGCCGAGCTCGTCGCGAGTGAGGCGGATCCACGGACCCGCGGGGTCCACGACGACGCCGGTGATGGCTGTGTCACCACGCACCGCCTGCGAGAGCTGGGCGCCGGTGATCGGTGCGGCGTTGTCGCCGCGGCCCATGACGGCGACCTCGAGCGGGTGCGAGTACACCTCGAGGTAGCGCGCCCCGTCGGCGTCGCGGGCCTCGGCGAGACCCGGCACTCCCCCTTCCGCCGTGCCGACGGCGACCCACAGCGGCACTCGCGTGAGAGCCTCCGCCACCTTGCCGTTGACCTCGGGCGTGCGCTCGGCGGCGAGCAGCGTCTTGACGGTGAGCTGCGGGTCGGCCTGATCGACGGCGCGCTGCAGCAGCTCCTTCGGCAGCACGGCACGCGACGGCGACGACGCGGGGTCGATGATGATCCCGTCGTACGAGCTCTCGAAGACGTGCCGCAGCACGGTGAGCACCGGCTGGCCCATGGCCGAGGTGTCGGTGTCGCCGTCGGCCTTCAGACTGGCTTGCAGCGCGGCGCCGCTCGAGAACACGAGGGCGAAGCTTCGTTCGCCGGCGGTCGCGACAGCCAGCGGCAGTCCCTTCCCCTCGGCGAGAAGCGTGCGCGCGTCGCCCTTGACGCGCAGGAAGACGTGCCCCTGCAGCAGCTGGCGCGTGACATCCAGCAGCGCCTGCGACGCCGGCGCATCGCCGACGCGGCCGAGTGCTGCCCGCAGCAGGACGTTGTCGCGGAGGCCCGGAACGGTCTCGGTCTGCTCCGGCGCCGTCCGCATCCACTCGCGGGTGCCGAGTCGCGGACGCGGGCCCGACGGCATCGGCGGGTCGCTCTCGGCCGGATCCTGCGGTGCCGAGGGCTGAGTGGCGGCGGGAGTGACGCCAAGCCCGCCGAACGATGAGACCGAGATCGACACCGATGCCGCGGCATCCGCCTCCCCCTCCCCTGCAGGCGGAGTCGCGTCGGCGCCGTCGACGGCCGCCTGCTCGCGCCCCGGGCCTGCGGACTCTTCGCCCAGTACCTGCTCGCTCACAGCGGGAGCGTCGGGGGCGGGCGTCGCGTCGCCGGTCGCCGCGTCAGCCGGCGACGACTCGGGCGAGGGCGTCGACTGCTCGGCGGGCTTCTTCGGACGGCGCGAGAACAAGGCCATTGTGCGAGCCTAACCCGCCACTGCGAGGCCCACGCCCGGTTCCCAGGGCAGGCTCAGCCCAGTGCGGAGACCCCCGCGACGATCACGCCGATGCCGACCGCGAGAAGGGATGCCGCGAGCACCACGACTCCCGCCCACAGGAGTGCGATGGCGCGCCCCGGACGCTGTGGGTCGCGCCCGAGCACCGAGAGGAAGAACCCGCCGGGGATCAGGATCGCGCTGGCCAGCACGCCGACCGACGCCCACTGCACGACGAGCGCCGCACCGGCGGCCGTGGTGAGCAGCAGGCTCACCAGCCCGAGGAGCACGAGGACGCCGGCGTGGGCGTGCCCTGCCCGGAAGAACGTCTTCTGCAGGCCGTTGAACGGCAGACCGCCCGAGGCGATCCGCAGCAGGAACGTGCCGCCCGACATGATGCCGATGACGGTGAGGATCGTCGCGCCGGCGACGATCGTGAGGATCGGGTCCATGATGACCTCCGTTGGATAGTTACGCTCTCCAATATTAGATAGCTATAGTATCCACCACAAGGGTCGGGAGGGCCGCGATGAAGATCTCTGAGCTGTCGGAGCGGAGCGGTGTCCCCGTCGCGACCGTGAAGTTCTACATCCGCGAGGGCATGCTGCCTCGCGGGGAGACCTTGTCGGCGACGCGCGCCGAGTACGGCGAGGAGCACCTCGCCCGCCTGCGGCTGATCGCGGCGCTCGCCGATGTGCGCGGCCTGCCCCTGGTGCGGGTGCGCGAAGTGCTCGACCTCGTCGATTCCCCTCTCGACGACCCGATGGAGACCCTCGGGCGCGCGGTCGGCGCGCTGCCGCCCTACGTGGAAGGCGGCCGGGACGACTACCCGCGCGCCCGCGACGCGATCGCAGCCCTCGGTCTCACGTACGACGCCGACTTCACCGCGGTGGCTCAGCTCGACGAGGCGCTGCGCGCCCTGGATGCGGCCGGGTTGGATGCCTCACCCGCCGTACTCGGCCGCTACGGCGACGCGATGCGCCAGGTCGCGGCCCACGAGGTCGCGCCGATGGCGGGCATGTCACGCGCCGACGCCGTGACCTACGCCGTGCTGGGCACAGCGATGTACGAGCCGGTCATGCTCGCACTGCGCCGCCTCGCCCACCACCATCTCCTGGTGGAGCGGGGCGCGTCAGCGTCGGGCCGCTGAGCGAGCGGGGCGAGACGAAACGCGGTGCGCCGGGGACGACCGAGGGCCGACCCCTCCTGGAGAAGCCGGCCCTTCGTTGCCGATGAGTGCTCTAGCGCGTGGCGACGGGCCCCGTCGGCACCGACGTCTGCATGACGCTCTGGTAGCCCGGCAGTGATCCGGTCACCACGACGGTCAGGCGCGCGCCCGCCAGGTCAGGCGTGAGCTCGAGCGAAGCACCAGTCTCGTTGGCGATCGGTTCGCCGTCCGCGAGCCACTGGAACGCGAACTGCGTGCCCTCGGTCCACCCGCGCGGGTGAGCCTTCACGGCAGCGCCGACGCGGAGCTGACCGGTGACCTTCGGGATCGATGAGTCGAGCACCGGGAGGGCGGCTGAGCCGAGGACGGCGTCGATTCCGGTGCGCTGCTCGGCATTCACGAGGCGGATCGGGGTCGCCGAGTCGGAGTCCGCCGCGTTCTCCCACCACTCGGTGACGAGTGCGCCGTCTACTTCGGCCGAGAACGACACCCGGTACGAGCCCGCAGGCAGCGCGGTCATCGACCACGCTCCGCTCGCATCGGTCTGCGCGCCGTCTCCCCACGTCCCGGCGTCGACCGACACGCTGACGCCCTCGAGCGGATTCCCGGTCGCATCGGTCACAACGCCAGAAAGCGAGGCGGAGTTCGTCTCGAGCACCGAGCCATCCTCGACCGAGAGCACCGCGTCGATCCCCTCCGCGGTGGTCCCCGCGACGGTGACGAGGTCGTCGGCGGACGCGAGGTCCGGCGCGTTGTTCCACCACTCGCTGAGGAACGACCGCTCACCGACCTGGGTCCGGAATTCGAGGCGATACGAGCCCGTGTCGAGTCCCTGGAAGCGGTACGAGCCGTCGGGTGCTGTCCACGCGTTCGCGAGCCAGGTGCCATCGACGGCGTGCAAGGAGACCTGCGCGTCAGTCAGCGGAGCCCCGCTGCCATCACGAACGACTCCGCTGATCCCCGCTCCTGGCGAGAGCACCGGACTGACGCCCGCTACCGATTCGCCTTCCCCGAGCGTCAGCACGTCAGCTGCCGCCTCGGTCTTCGCATCGTTCCACCACTCGCCAGCGACGTTCGTCGCCGCCTGGTCCGTCTCGAACTGCACGCGGTAGTCGCCGGGGGCAAGCCCGCTCAGCGAGTAGGTGCCGTCCGGCGAGGTGCTCACCCCGGTCGGGAAACGTGTTCCATCGCCGGCGGTCGGCCGCGCCCAGACCGCGACGTTGCCCACCGGCTGCCCCGCCTCATCGGTGACGACGCCGGCGATCGTAGCCCCGACCGTGAGTTCGCCGTCGACGGATGTCGTCGATCCGGCTTCCACCGTCACGGGAGTAGCCGACCAGACGTCGGCCGCATCGTCGTACCACTCGCCGAGAAGAGATCCCCAAGTCGAGAACTGCACCTTGTACTCACCAACGGCCAGCCCCGTCACGCTGTACGCACCCGATGCATCGGTTGCTGCCGATCCGGCCCAATCGCCGATGCCATCGCTGCTCGCGCGGTAGACACCGATGTACGCGTTCGGCGCCGGAGCGCCTGTCGTGTCCGTCACGACACCAGAGATGGACCCCGCCCCCGCGAGCACGGCGTCGATTCCCCACACCGAGCCGCCGCTGGAGACAGTGACGACCTCAGCGTCCGCGCGAGAGGCCGCATCGTCCCACCACTCACCGGCGACCGGACCGCTCACGCCGAGCGGAGCGAACTCGATGGCGTATCCGCCCGCCTTCAAACCGGTCAGCTCGTAGGCGCCGGCGGCGTCGGTGTTCGTGTAACCGCTCCAGTTCCCGAAGGCCGGGTCGATCGCACGGACCGACACTCCCGGCACCGGTGCACCGGACTCATCGGTCACCGTGCCGCTGATCGTTGCGCCGGCGCTGAGGCTCGCGCTGATGCCGGTGATCACCGTGCCGCCTGAGACGGTGAGGGTCGTCGCCGACCAGACGTCCGCAGCATCCTCCCACCACTCGGGTGTCAAGCTCGCCGACGCGTAGCCGGTCTGGAACTCGATGCGGTACTCACCGTCGCGAAGCCCGGCGAGGGAGTAGGTGCCGTCCGCGCCGGCGGGCGCCGACGTCTCCCACATCCACGTGCTCCAGTCCGACCGATAGCGGTGGGCGACCACCTGCACGTCCGCGGCCGGCTCGCCGGCTTCGGTCGTCACGACACCCGAGATCGAACCGCTCGCCGCCGGCTCCGGCGGCGGATCCGACTCGACTCCCCACGCCGGCTGGCCCCCGATCAGTCCGGCGACAAGCGCGCCGGTGAGGGCGACGATCGACCAGGTGCGGGCGACACCGGGCGCGGAGCGCCGGCGTGGCGAGGGAACTGTCATCGGTCCTGCTTTCTCATCGGATAGGTCGCCCAGGCGACCGCGATCGGGTGGCGGAGGCTGGCCGCCGTGCCTGCACATGTAGTTGTCGGAGCGCTCGAGATCCTGACCAGAGAGGATCACGATTCGGTAACGTCGCCGGGGGTTCTCCACACGTCCCCGACCGTGGGCCCGGCGCCGCGACCGCGATGTGCTTACGTTGATCGCTTACGCGCATAAGGACCTCGAGTGACCGATCCCCCCGGCTCGACGGCGACGATGGAGTCGCTGTTCGAAACGCATTACCCCTCGCTGGTGCGTTTCGTGTTCCGTCGGGTCGGCGATCAGCAGCTCTCGGAAGACCTCGCCGCCGAGTGCTACGTGCGCGCGATCCGGCAGGCGCGACGGGCGCCGATCAACGCCGGTTGGCTCTACGGCACCGCGCGCAACCTCATCGGCGACGCCTACCGTCGTCGGGAGCGCGAGCGGCGTCTGCTGCAATCGCTCTCATCGACGATCGCCGAATCATCAGAGACGGATCATTCGCCGTTGATCGGCGCTCTGTCGGAGCTCAGCGCGCACGACCGCGAGCTTCTCGTCATGCTGCACGTCGACGACCTGCCCGCCGCCGACGTCGCCGAGGTCCTCGGGGTGTCGCTGCCGACGATGTGGAAGCGGGGCAGCAGGGCGAGAGAGCGCCTTCGCGGCATCCTCGTTCGCACCGGCCACACGTCGCGGGGCGGGGGTGTGTTCGCCGTTGAGATGGACTGACGAGCAGATCGCCGACGAGCTGCACCGGCACGACCCGGCGCAGCGCCTCACCGATGACAGGATCGACTTCGCCACCGCGCGGGCGAAGCTCGCCGCCGCCGCCGGCTCCCTCACGCCTCGACGTCGGTCGCGCGTTCCCCGACGGTCGCTCTTGATCTCGGCCGTCGCGGTGACTGCCGCCGCGGCGATCGCCGGCACAGTGTTCAGCTACACGCTCTGGGAGACGGAGGAATAGTCGCCGTCAGAGCTTCGAGATCGGCGCGATCTTGATCAGCAGCTTCTTCGGCCCCGCCGAGTCGAAGCGGACGTGCGCCACGCGCTTCGCGCCCTCGCCCGTGACGGCATCCACTCGACCCTCGCCGAAGTCGTCGTGACGGATGCGGTCGCCCGGCGCCAGCTCGAGATCGCCGTTGTCGCGCACCTTCGAGGGGATCTTGTTCGCGAAGCGCTCGAGGTTGCCGGTCGGCTCGCGGCGCGCGAGCGGCACGAGATCGTCACCGTACCGCTTGCCTGAGCCGGAACCGGACCCGCCGAAGCCGCCGCGGCGCGCGTTGAGCGCGCGCGACTGCGTGCCGCCGCGCGAGTTGACGTCGCCCGGCGACTGACGCCAATGCAGCAGCTCGAGCGGGATCTCCTGCAGGAAGCGGCTGGGCATCGCGACCGTGACCTCGCCGAACTGGGCGCGGGTCATCGCGAGCGACAGGTAGAGGCGCTGACGGGCGCGCGTGATGCCGACGTAGAACAGGCGCCGTTCCTCCTGCGGCCCGCCCGGCTCCCCCGCCGAGATGCGGTGAGGGATGAGGTCCTCCTCGACGCCGGTGACGAACACCGCGTCGTATTCGAGGCCCTTGGCGGTGTGCAGGGTCATCAGCGACACCGAGCCCGAGGCGTCCTCGAGGTCGTCGGCGTCCGACACGAGCGCCACCTCGGTGAGGAAGTCGAGGAGCGTGCCCTCGGGGTTGTTGCGTGCGAACTCGCGGGCCACGGCGACCATCTCGTCGAGGTTCTCGATGCGGGCCTCGTCCTGCGCGTCCTTGCTGGCACGCAGCGCGTCGTAGTAGCCGCTCTTGTTCAGCAGCAGCTGCAGGCCGTCGGCGACGGCGGTCGGCGGTGCGAGCTCGCCCGACGCGGGCAGCATGATCTCGGTCGCCTCGGCCAGGACCGCGTCGAGATGGGCGATCGCCGCCTGGATCTTGGGGCCGACCCCGAGCGCCGACGAGTTCGCGAGCGCGTCGCGGAACGTGATCTGCTGATCGACGGCGTAGCGCGAGATGGTCTCGATCGTCACATCGCCGATGCCGCGTCGCGGCCGGTTGATGATGCGGCGCATCGCCATCTCGTCGGCGGGATTGGCGACCGCCACGAGGTACGCGAGCGCGTCTTTGATCTCGGCGCGCTCGTAGAACTTCGTGCCGCCCATGATCTTGTACGGCAGCGCGGAGCGGATGAAGATCTCTTCCAGCGCACGGGACTGCGAGTTGGTGCGGTAGAACACCGCCATCTGCGAGTAGTCCACGCCCGCGCGCCGCAGCGCCTCGATCTCGTCGGCGACGAACTGCGCCTCGTCGTGCTGCGAGTAGCCGGTGAAGCCGATGATCTTCTCGCCCTCGCCGACGTCGGTCCAGAGGCGCTTGTCCTTGCGGTCGAAGTTGTGGCTGATGACGGCGTTCGCGGCCGACAGGATGTTCTGGGTCGAACGGTAGTTCTGCTCGAGCAGCACGACCTTGGCGCCCGGATAGTCCTTCTCGAACTCGCTGATGTTGCGGATGTCGGCTCCGCGGAACGCGTAGATCGACTGATCGGAGTCACCGACGACCGTGAGCGACGCACCGTCCTCGGCGGCCGGCTCGGCCTCGAAGATCATCATGCCGCCGGAGCCGGCGAAGGGTGCGGCATCCGATCCGGGCGGGCGCGTCAGCTCGTGGATCAGCGCGTACTGCGCGTGGTTGGTGTCCTGGTACTCGTCGACGAGCACGTGCCGGAACCGGCGTCGGTACACGTCCGCCACCTGCGGGAAGGCGCGGAACAGGAACACCGTCTGCCCGATGAGGTCGTCGAAGTCGAATGCGTTCGCCCGCTGCAGCTCGCGCTGGTACGCGGCGAAGAGGTCGACGAAGACCCGCTCGGCAGGGTCGCTCATGTTCGCCGTGCGGGCGTAGGACTCGGCATCCGCCAGCTCGTTCTTCAACTTCGAGATCTTCGACTGCGTGGCCGCGGGCGTGAGCCCGAAGGCGTCGGCCTCGTGCTCTTTGACGAGCCGCTTGATGAGCGCACGGGAATCGCCCGAGTCGTAGATCGTGAACGACTTCGTGAACCCGAACTGCTCGGCCTCACGGCGCAGGATGCGCACGCACGCCGAGTGGAACGTCGAGATCCACATGCCGCGCGCCGAATCGCCGACCAGGTGCTCGACGCGCTCGCGCATCTCGCCGGCGGCCTTGTTCGTGAACGTGATCGCCAGGATCTGGCTGGGCCACGCCTCGCGGTTGCGCAGCAGCGAGGCGATGCGGCGCGTGAGCACGCTGGTCTTGCCCGAGCCGGCACCGGCCACGATCAGCAGCGCCTGCCCGCGGTAGGTGACGGCTTCGCGCTGCTGCGGGTTGAGTCCGTCGAGCAGGTCCTCATCGGAGCGCGCGCCAGAGCGTGGCGCAGCGCCTCCGTCGAGAACGATCGGACGAATGGTCCCCGCAGCGGGCGCGGTGGGAGTGGCGTCGGTCATGTCCCACCAAGTCTAGGTCGCCCGGCCGACACCGGCCGGGCGCGCTGCCGACCTCGCATCCCCGGACGTGGGCCGGTGTTGCTCACGAAAGACGGGATGCCGCGGCCTTCAGTCGCCGCATCGCCTGCGGGACCTCGTCGAGGCGTTCCGCCGCCTCGTCCCGCGCCACCTCGGCGATCCTGTCGTACGCGTGCGACAGCTCCCCCGCGCGCCCGGCGAGGGCTGCTTCGTGATCCACCCGCTCGGCGAGCAGCATGGCGTCGCGGTGCGCGCCGAGCGCATCGTGGATGTCGTCGCCGGCCTCGACGAGTGCCTCCATCTCCTTCGTGCGCAGCTCGGGAGCGGCATCCGTGACGGATTCCGCCACATACCGCATGCGACGTGCGGCCTTGCGGAGGGCGTGGTAGCGCGCATCCGTGCCGTCGAGGCGGGACTCAGCCTTCTCCACGCGACGCGCCTGTCGCGCCACCGCTGCGGACAGCACCTCCGCAGCCTCGCGATCGGGCTCCACGGGATTCGCCGCATCGACGAACTCCCGCAGCAGGCGGGCGCGCTCTTCGGCGCGCGGAGAGGCTGCGAGCTCCACCAGCCGCTGATGAGCCACCGAATACGCCTCCTGCTCGCTGTCGACGAGCCGCCGCCGCACGTCCGGATCGTCGATCTCCGCCCGCGCCAGCATCTCGGCCGCGACCTCGGCGCGCACCTCGATGTCGCGCACGACACCGAGTTCACGCCCCCACTCCGCGTAGGCCACGCGCACCCGCTCGGCTGCGCGGGCGTCGAGTGCGTCCCGGAAGCCGCCGAGCACGCTGCGCAGGCGCCTCACCCGCACGCGGTGCTGATGCACACCGTCGGGCTCGTCGGCGACCGCGGCCGGCAGGGTCGCCTCGACCTCGTCCGCGGCGCGGCGCACGATCGCGCCGAGCACCTCGCCGAGCATCAGGCTCCCCTGCGGTCTTCCCACGTCCCGAGCCTAGAGATGCCGGCCACGTCGCGCGATCCTCACCTTCTCCGACAGGCGAGCACGCCCTGAAGGCCGCGGACGCGGTTCAGAGCAGGCGGCGCTCCGATGCCCACGCCGTCAGCTCGTACCGCGACGACAGCTGCAGCTTGCGCAGCACCGCCGACACGTGCGACTCGACCGTCTTCATCGAGATGAACAGCTCGGCCGCGACCTCCTTGTAGGCATAGCCGCGGGCGATCAGCCGCATCACCTCCTGCTCGCGCGCCGACAGGCGATCGAGCTCGTCGCTGGTCGCGGCGGTCTCGCCGACGGCAGCGCCGAAGGCGTCGAGCACGAAGCCCGCGAGGCGCGGGGAGAAGACTGCGTCACCCTCCGCGATGGCATGCACCGCGCGGCTGACTTCGGCTCCGGACGACCCCTTCGTGATGTAGCCGCGCGCGCCGGCGCGGATGACCCGCACCACGTCCTCCGCGGCATCCGACACGCTCAGCGCCAGGAAGCGCGTCGTCGGCACCGCCGGGCCGGCAGCGCGGATCACGGCTTCGCCGCCCGCCGCGTCGGGACCGGATGCCGCGGCGCCCTGCCCGGACGGCAGGTGCACGTCGAGCAGCACGACGTCGGGCCGGGTCGCCTCGATCACCGACACGGCGGCGGCGGCATCACCTGCCTCGCCGACCACCTCGATCGAGCCGTCGAGGTCGGCACGCAGGCCCGACCGGAAGATGGAGTGGTCGTCCACGATCACGACCCGCACCGGTGCCTCAGCCATGTGCATCCCCCGTTCCCACTTCGGAATCTGCGGGGTTCACACGGCCAGTCGCTCCACCTGGCGCGCCGGCGGCCGAAGGAAACGCCTGGGGAGCAGTCACGAATCGCAGGTGCACCTCGGTGCCTCCACTCACTCCGCGGCGCACGGTCGCGGATCCCCCGGCGCGCCGCATCCGGCCGAGGATGGACTGACGGATGCCGAGCCTGTCGTCGGGCACATCGGCCAGGTCGAAGCCGGGCCCCCGGTCGCGGACGTACACGTCCACGGCGTTCTCGTTGCCCTCGATGTACACCGAAACGTCACCGCCGGCGTGGCGGGCAGCGTTCAGGATCGCCTCGCGGGATGCCGCTGCGACCTCGCCGCTCGCACGCTCCGCCGGCAGTCCCGCCGAGACGACGTCGATGCGCACCGGATAGTCGAGCTCGAGCGCGGCGGCGTAGTCGCGCAGATCGGTGGCGAGGTCGCTGTCGGCGGGAGCATCGCCGTCGTAGAGCCACGCGCGCAGTTCGCGCTCCTGGGCGCGGGCGAGGCGGGCGACCTCGCTGGAGGCGCCGGCGCGGTTCTGGATGAGGGCCAGTGTCTGCAGTACCGAGTCGTGCAGGTGAGCGGCCATCTCGGCGCGCTGCTCCTCGCGGATGCGACGCACACGCTCCCCCGACAGCTCGCGCCATTTGTCCACCAGCATCGAGGAGTACACCAGCACGATCCCCACGAGCGGCATCAGGGCGTAGACGAAGCCGGCCACTCCGACCTGCTGGAGCGTCGAGAGCTGCGCCAGCAGCAGCACGATCAGCACCATGGTCACCGCGGCGCGCACGACGTTCTCGTGCCGGGGACCCCGCGCCGGGTCGCGCCGATCGACCAGCGTGGCCCACGAGCCTGCCGCGACTGCCACGGCCGTCGCGACGAAGACGCCGCCGATCCACCCGGGCAGCGAGGCTCCGACGACGCCGTTGCCGGCGAACACGGCGATGGCCGCGACCGTCGCCAGCGTGGCGACGATGGACCCGGCCGTCAGGATCCAGGCCACCGGCGCCCGGCGCGTCGGCACCTGCGGGCCGTGCGCCTCTGCTGCGGGGTCACCGGTCGCGACGTCGTCCCACGGCATGAAGAGCCACAGCCACGCATAAAGCAGCACGCCGGCGCCCGAGACGAGCGTGAGCGCCAGGAAGGTGGTGCGCACCATCCAGACGGGCCAGCCGAGATGCCGCGCGAGCCCGGCGGAGACGCCCGAGACCACGCAGTCCCGTGGCCGACGCAGGGCGGGACGCTCGAACGCCGTGTGCACCGCGGGGGCGGTGACAGTCGCGTTCGAGGGCAAGCCGCCATCCAATCATCGCCCGCCGCCCCCGACCACACCGGGGCACGAGGATCAGGGAAGGGTCAGGGGATCACCCCATAGCGGGCACCGTCTCACCGCCGCCAGGGTGGAAGCATGACCGACACCACCTCCGCTCCCCCCACTGATCCGGGACCACCGCCGACCGCCCCTCCTGGGGTACAGACAGGCTCGGACCGGTTCTTCGCGTGGGTGCGAGGCCTCGGCATCGTGCGGGGAGACGCCTGGCTGGGCGGTGTGTGCGGCGGCCTCGCGGCTCGCCTGCGGATCGACCCCCTCATCGTGCGCGGCATCTTCGTCGTGGTGGCGCTGCTCGGGTTCCCGGCGTTGCTCGTCTATGCGATCGCGTGGGCGCTGCTGCCCGACACGGACGGCCGCATCCACCTCCGCGAGCTGTTCCACGGCCGCTACGACCCGGCCATGACCGGCATCTTCATCCTCACCGCCGTCGGCTTCATCCCAGTGGTGCCGTGGCTGCGGAACCTGCTGCTGTGGCCCGTGTGGGCGGCGTTCGGCGGCGGGTATCCGTCATCGATCTGGGACGTCGGATCGCCCCTCGGCGGCTTCGGGGTCATCATCGTGCTCGCCCTCATCGGGCTCGCCACCTACTTCATCGTCCGGTCGGCCCGCGCCGACCGCTCCCCGTGGGCGGGTGCGCAGACGGCTTCCGCGCAGCCCGCCCCGACCGTCGCGTCGCATTCGGGTGACGACGCGACCTCTCCCCTCGCGGCAGCTGCTGCGGGCGTCGTGGACTCGGCCGGTCGGGCGCCGGCCGAGTCCACGACCGGAGCCGCCGACACCGCCGACCCGCAGGTCGCCGATTGGCGCGCCCGGCAGGAGGCATGGCGCACGGAGCACCACACGTGGCAGCGCAGCCAGCAGGACGCTGCCCGCGCGGCCCGCGAGCAGGCGCGGCGCGAACGTGAGAGCGCAGGAACGGCCTTCGCCCGCGAAGCCGAGGAGCGTCGTCGCGTCCGCCAGGCAACCCGACCGCGCACGAGCTTCGTGTTCGTGCTCACCGCCCTCGGTGCCGCGCTCGTCGCCGGCGCCCTCGCCGTCCTCGCCGCCGCCTCCACTCCTTTCGCGGGAGCCATCGGCGTGTTCACCGCAGCCCTGGTCACGGCCCTCGCGATGGTCGTCGCCGGCGTGGCCCGCCGCCGCAGCGGCTTCCTGACCGCCGTGACGATCGTCCTGCTCGTGATCGGCGGTTCGGCGGCCGCGGCATCCGGTCCCGATCGCTTCGCCCTCGGCAACGTAGTCCTCGGCACCGCCAGCTACGACCAGGCAGTCGTGCAGCCGTTCGGCAGCACGACCCTGTCGGTCTCGCCGCTGTCCGGCAGCGATGACGTCCGGGCGGGCGACGTCGTTGTGACAAAGGGCTACGGCTACACCTACATCGAGTTGTATCCCGGCACAGCGCTCGAGCTGGACGCGACCCTCGGCAGCGGCGCGCTGGAGTACAGCCGTCTGCCGGGTTCGGACGGCGGCGACGTCGAGTCGGGCACTGTGGAGCCCGGCAGCGACGGGAGCCTCAGCTGGAGCGTCCGCAGCGAAGACTCCGCCACCGATGCCGTCACGACCCAGCGCATCACCCTCGACCAGCGCAGCGGCTCGGTCGAGGTCACCGTCTACGAGAAATGAGCCCCGCCATGAGCACTCCTGAAACTCCGGATGCCGCACCCGCCGACCCCATCACGGTCGACGACCTCGTCCCGCCCACGCCCGAGGTGCCGGTGGCGCCGGCCGTCCTCCCGCCGGCGTTCACCGGCGCTCGGCCGCCCGCATGGGAGCCGCCGACGACGGCATCCGACCGGCCTGAGACCGCGGCATCCGACCGGCCTGCGGCGGCGGCATCCGTCGCCCTCTCCCGTCCGCGGGTCCGCTGGGCGGGCATCGTGTGGGGCCTCGTCCTCGCCGCGATCGCCGCCGGCGCGGTGTGGTTCCTCACCGACCCTGCCCGTCAGGCCGCGCTCGCGTCGTGGCTGGTGTCGCTCAGCCCCGCCACCACGATCGCCATCGGCGTGCTGGTGCTGGGCGTGTTCGCCCTCATCACAGGTGTCGTGGGCATCGCCCGCCGGGCGCAGCGCGGCATCGAGCAACGACGCACCGCATCGGCTGCCGGCACCGCCTGAGCGTCGCGGGCTACTCCCCCGGCAGCCAGGCCTCGATCGCCTCGACGACCTCGGGAGCGTCAGGCTTGGTCTGCGGTGAGAACCGCTTCACCTCACCCGAAGGGCTGACGAGGAACTTCTCGAAGTTCCAGGTGATGCGGCCCTTCTTGCCGTCGACGTCGGGCGTCCCGGTCAGCTCCTGGTAGAGCGGGTGGGCGTTGCGGCCGTTGACGCGCACCTTCTCGGCCATCGGGAACGTGACTCCCCAGGTCGTCGAGCAGTACTCGGCGACCGCCTCTTCGGTCGAGAGCTCCTGCAGGAACTGATTGCTCGGAAAGCCGATCACGGTGAAGCCGCGGTCGGCATACTCCTTCTGCAGCGCCTCGAGCTGTTCATACTGCGGCGACAGTCCGCACCGCGACGCGACGTTCACGACGAGGGCGAGCCGCCCGTCGGTGAGGTCACCGAAGGTGGTGCTGTCTCCGTGGATCGTGGTGACGGGGATCTCTTCGAGGGTCATGCGTTTCCTTCCTTGCCGTTCATGAGGCGATGGATGCCGCGCGCGCGTCGTACCCGCGCATCGAGGTGCGCAGCGACCGGAGCGTTCCGATGACGGACTCGGCTTCTGCGGGCGCGACCTGCATGGCCTCCGCGACGCAGCGCTCGATGTGACCGAGCTCGCCGCGCACCGCGAGCGCGTGCGCGGTGGCGGTGATCCGCACCGAGCGGCGGTCGGTGGACCGGTGCTCGCGCTGGAGATAGCCCATGCGCTCGAGCCGGCCGACGAGGCCCGACACGCTGCTCGCGTCGAGGCAGAGCGCCTCGGCGAGCTCGCCTGGCGACACCTCGTCGCGCTCCCACACGACCGCGAGCACCATGAGCTGCTGGTAGGTCAGCCCCCACGGCTCCAGCAGGTCGCGGTAGAGCTGCAGCGTCGCCTGCATCGACGTGTACAGCGCGAAGCACACCGACGATTCGAGCGGGGTGGCGGTCGTCGTCATGGGCATAGCTTTGCATACAAACTATTGGCATACAAGGTACTTCTTCCCACGAGCCCGACCGGCGCGGTGCAGGCAGACTGCCGCAGAAACGCGTTCGCGCCGTGCACCCGAAGGCACACGGCGCGAAGGCGGTGGATCCGGCGCCGCCCATGCGGGCGGCGCCGTGGGATCACTCGGCGACGAGGCTGCTGCAGCCCTCGTCACCCGAGCCGACGCAGACCACGAGGGTCTCGGCGTCCACGAGCGCCTCGGGCACCTGGAAGCTCCACACGAACGTGTACGACTTCTCCGGCGTCATCGGCACGTCGACCGAGCGCTGCGACACGGCGTCGGCCGAGAAGGACTCGTCCTCGGTCGAGCGCAGGACGGGTGCGACGTCGACGTCCGAGAGGTCCTCGTCGGTGACCCACTGGGCGACGTTGACGGTCACCCACTGGTTGCCGGCTTCCGGCTCGTCCAGGACTGCCGCAGCGCTCTCGTCGGGGACGATGCTGCTCCACACCTCGAGCTCGTTGCCGTCCACGCCGACGCGCTCACCGGCGGCCGCCGGCTCGGTGACCGACGACTCGACGACCGACGACGCGGCCGATGTGGGCGTGGCCTCGGGCTCGGCGGTCGACGCGCAACCGGCGAGGAGCAGGCCGGAAACGGCGGCGATGGACAGGAGTGCTGTGCTTCGTGAGCGCATGGTGAATACCTCTTCGAATCGTTTCGGGGATGCTTCTAAAGTACTCCTCCGAAGTGAGTGGTCGAGGACGGCCGGCGCCGCACTCCCTCCTTCAGGAGGGGGCGTTCACGCGCCGTCTCACCGCGCGGCCGGCACGTCGCCGGCCGCCTCTGGGAGCGTGGATCCCGCCGCGCGACGACGTCGCCAGGGCAGCGCCAGCGCGACGCCCACGACGAGCAGCACGGCCGCGAACCCGGCGGCCGCCCACGCAGTGGCGTCGGGGATCTCGAGGTAGGTCGTGATGCCGAGGATGCGCGCGAGGCCCCAAGGCAGCAGGCCCATCTCGTCGTTCCAGAGCGTGAGCGCCGCTTCGAGGCCGATCACGCCGACCGCGGCGGACGGCACGAGCAGCCCGGCGCCCACGGCGGCCAGCACGTACCCGGTGGCGCGGCGGGCGCGCACCTGGGCGGCGAGAGCCCAGCCGGCGGCGACGAAGACCCAGACGAAGAGCGCGAACGCCACCGTGATGTACACGGTGCGCAGCACCGGGTCGGTCCAGAACGCGAACCAGTAGCCGCCGGGTCCGGTGAACGACAGGGCGAACAGGGTGAGGATGCATCGCAGCATCACGACGCCGCCCACTGCGGCGATGACCGGCCACGGCGACCGCTGCCAGACGAACAGCCGCACCACGAGGGCGAACACCGCCCACGCCCCGATGGTGACGGCCAGATGCGTCCACGACAGGAACGACGTCTGCACCGCCCGCGTGGCGACGAGCAGCGCGGTCGGCACGATCAGCAGCAGCCAGCGGTCGAGCTCGAGCATGCCGAGCGTCGACTCGCGCGCGCGCCACGGACGAGTCGAGGCGATCCACGTCGCCCGCGCGGCGGCGGCACCGGGCCTGGCGACCAGTCGTGTGCGGGCGGCGAGCATGCCGATCACGACCCAGGCGATCGCCAGCAGCAGCAGGCCGCGTGCGAGCCACGCCATCGTGAGGTCGCGCTCCGCCCTCTCGACGCCGAGCTGTGCCGCGGTGAGGTTGAACGCGGGGTAGTCGAGGCTGCCCTCGTACCGCTCGAGGTGCGTGACGGCGAGCGCCTCGTAGGCGGCGCGATCGGCATCCCACTCGGCGTACGACTCGGGCGAGAGCGTGTCATGCCACTCGCCCTGGTGCAGGATCATCGCCCGGTACGCCTCGAGGAGCCGCAGGGTGTCGAGCTCGTAGTCGAGTGTGCCCACGAAGGCGTCGCGCATGTCGGCGGAGTGCCAGGTCGCGGCATCCGTTCCCGTCACGAGGTCACGCATCTTCTCGACGGCGGCGACCGCCTGCGCGCCGTCGGCGATCGCCTCGTCGATGCCGGCGCTCGAGGCCCCGGCAGAGGCGTCCGCGCCCGACAGCCCGCTATCGCGCACGATCGCGTAGAGCACGTCCAGCACGGCGGAGTCGCCGGTGAGGATGTCCCACTCGAAGATCCACATCATGGGCGGCGGTTCGAGCCCGATCGCGAACACACGCTGGTCGGCGAACTGCTCGATGTACATCCCCTGGGCGATCGCGTCGCGCGAAAGTGTCATCGCCTCGGCGATGGCCTGCACGGTCGCGGGGTCGTCCGAGAACCACTGCCGCGCCCAGCCGGCGGTCACCTCGGCGACATCGGTCTCGGGGTCCTGCGCGAGCGCGGCGGCCATCTGGGTGTTGAGCTCGTACAGCTGCCAGAAGCCCGACTTCAGGTACAGCGACATGGGTCCGGCGCGCCAGGGACCGCCGTCCTGCGTCCACACCCAGACGCCCTCGATGCGCTCGTTCTCGGCGAGCAGCTGCTGCAGCGCTGCTTGATACTGCGGGCCGAGGTCGTTCGGGAAGGCGCCGAAGTTCTCGAACTCGCGGCGGCTCTGGAACTCCACGATGCGGCGCTGGGCGCCCTGCTCGAGCGTGTGGTTCAACGGCAGCCACGTGTAGAAGTCGCCGAGCGTGTACTTGGTCGACACGATGAGCGCGGGCGAGTCGATGCCGTCGAGCACGGCCTCGTACGACGCGTCGTTCGTGTGCATGTCGCCGACGGCCCCGACACCCACGCTCCACGTGCGGAAGATGACTTCGCGATCGGATGCCTCGGCCTGCGCCGTGAGCGCCCCGAGCATCGTCCGCACGGCGTCGACGGTGGTCACTTCGAGTGCGGAGTAGTAGTCCCAGCCGCCGACGTCGTAGACCGGCCCCGCCTCGCCGATGCGGATCAGCACACCGTCGAGCGCGGGAACCGCCTCGTACAGCTCGTCGAGGCCGGCGGCGTAGACGCCCCAGAACTCGGGGTCCTCGGTGTCGAGCGAGCCGAACCGGTCGATCAGGTACCGCTCGAGCGGTCCGGTGAGGGCGAGCATGTCGGTGCGCAGGAACACCTTCACGCCGAGCTCGTCGGCGCGCTCCCAGAACGGCGCGAACGCCTCGCGGAGAGCCAGGGCCTTGTCGCGGTGGTCGTCGCCGTCCGCATAGACGGCGCCGCCCGGCACGTCGTCGAACGTGACGAACTCGACGAACCCGGGGAACGCGACGGCGTTGATGCCGTTGGCGAGCGAGTGGCGCAGGAACCCGTCGAAGTCCTCGTAGGCCGCGGCGAGCGCGGCCTGGTCGATGTACGGCGGCTCGGGCTGCACGACGGCGGCGAACGCCTTCGACGCGTGCGAGTAGTCGTCACCGCTCTCCCACTCGGCCGGGTCGGGGATCACGCCGACCGCCCCGAGGTCGCTCATCCGCAGCGGAAGACGGGATGCCGCGTGCTCACCGAGCAGGTCGGTGAGGGGCTGCGCCGCGCGCACCTGGGCCGCGAGGTCGTAGATCGCCCGTGTCGCGCCGGCCTCCGTGGCGGCGCGGATCCGCAGCGCTGCGGCGTCGCCGTCCAGCGTGTAGCCGTCAGCCACGCCGCCGGCGTCACCGTCTGCCATCTCGACGGTGAGGGATGCCGTGCCCTCACGCGCGGAGGCATCGGCGACGGCGTCCCGCAGCTCGTCCATCGCCACCCTGACACGCTCCGTATCGGGCACGTCCAGTGCGGCGATCTCGGGCGCGGCCACGGCATCCGTCGCAGCCGCGACCACCGGCGCTGCGGGCTGCATCTGCGCGGCCGGCTCGGTGCGGATGCCGAGCGCATCGCCGACGACGAACGCGACGCCCGCACCCATCGCGAGGAGCAGGATGGCCGTGACGGCAGCGAGGATGCCTCGCCGTCGCGCCGTCGTCATCCTCTGATCCTAGGACCGCGCACGCTGCCGCCGATGCCACCCTCGAGCATGCCTGCCCACACTCTCGGATCCGCGCTCAGCTCGCCTCGAGACCCCGTCGGGCGCCCGCACACGCACGGATGCCGCGGCTCGAAGCCGCGGCATCCGCTTCATGGTCAGCTGCTCTTGCGCATGGCGCGGATGCCGACCGCCAGGCCGAGGATCGCGAGGACGACAGCCGCGACCCAGCCCCACAGGACCGTGATGTTGCCGAGGTCGCCGGCGAACAACGCCCGCTCGGCCTGCACCACCCAGTTGATCGGATTGACGGTGGCGACCGCCCGCATCCATCCGGGTGCCTCGTCGAGCGGCAGCAGCATGCCCGACAGGATCAGCAGCGGGAAGATCAGCGTCTGCTGCACGCCCCAGAACAGCCACTCGCGGTCCTTGGTCTTGAGCGCCAGCGTGTACGACAGCGCCCCGAGCCCGATGCCGAACACGGCGAGCAGGGCGAGCCCGATCACCAGTCCGGGCACGTTGATCGTGAAGCCGAACGGCCACGCGATGAGCACGATGATGAGCGCCTGCACGACGATCGGTGCGATCTCCTTCAGCGCGCGACCGACCAGCAGCGACGAACGCGCGAGCGGGGCGACCAGGGTGCGCTCGTGCGAGCCCGTCATCATCTCGTACTGCAGGTTCGAGCCGGTCGCCCCGGTGCCGAACAGCACGATCATCACGAGCACGCCGGGCACGAACCACTGCAGGGTCTCCCCCACCGGCTGGCCCGACGAGCCGACGAGGAGCGGCGCGAAGAGCCCGAGGAACACCAGCGGCTGCACCAGGCTGAAGATGAGCGTGAACGGGTCGCGCACGACGGGCTTCAGTTCGCGCGTGAGCACGTTCCACGTGTCGCGCGCCGGGTTCGCCGTCACCGCGGTGTCGGGTCGGGTCTGCGTCTGGGCGGTCATCGGTTCGCTCCTGTCTTCTCGATCGCCGGTTCGGCGGGGCGGGATGCCGCGTCCGCGGCGTCTGCGCTCTTCTCGTCTGCGTCGTCGGGCTCGCTCTCGCCCTCGCCCGCCTCGCGCAGCGTGCGGCCGGTGAGTGCGAGGAAGACGTCGTCGAGCGTCGGCGGAACGCCGGTCGCAGTCCGGACGGCCAGACCCGCGGCGTCGAGCGCGCGCACGGCCGCGGGCAGCAGGGCGTCTCCCTCGGGTGCCGTGACGGTCACGTACGTCTGCGCGGCGCCGGCGTCGGCCGCCTCCCCGCCAGTCCGGCGCACGTCGCGGTCGGTCAGCCGCTGCACAACGGCGACGGCGGCTGCGGCATCCGTCTCCGTCGCGAAGCCGAACGTGAGCACGTCGCCCGCGAGCTCGGCCTTGAGGCGCGTCGCAGTGTCGTCGGCGATCACGCGGCCGCGGTCCATGACCATGACCCGTTCTGCGTAGCGGTCGGCCTCCTCGAGGTAGTGCGTCGTGAGGAAGACCGTCGTGCCGTGCTGCGCACGCAGGTCGATGATGTGCTGCCACAGGTTGGCCCGGCTCTGCGGGTCGAGTCCGGTCGACGGCTCGTCGAGGAACAGGAGTGGCGGCGCGTGCATGAGCCCGAGAGCGATGTCGAGCCGGCGCTTCTGCCCGCCCGACAGCTGCTGCACCGAGCGCGTCGCGAAGCCGCCGAGGTCCAGCGACTCGATGAGCTCGTCGGCACGCGTGCGCGCCGCGGCCTTCGACATGCCGTAGAACGCTCCCTGGCTCAGCAGCTCGTCGCGGGCGCGCTGCGAGAAGCTGCCGCTCGTGAGCTGGCCGACGTATCCGATGCGCGCTCGCACGTCGGCGGGCTGCTTCAGGATGTCGAAGCCGACGACCTTCGCCGTGCCCGCGGTCGGGGGAATGAGGGTCGTGAGCATGCGCAGGCTCGTCGACTTGCCGGCGCCGTTGGGTCCGAGGAACGCGACGAGCTCGCCGCGCGCCACCTGGAACGTGAGGTCGGTGACGGCCTCGACGGTCTTGCCTTTCACGGTGAAGCGCTTGGTGAGTCCCTGCGCTTGGATGATCGATTCGTTCGCCATGACCTCAGGCTAGGAATCAATGCGGACAGTTCCGGTCCGCAATCTCGGGCAATCTTGAGTCATGTCCGATACGACGACGCGAGCCCTCTCGCTGCTGAACCTGCTGCAGACGCACCGGCACTGGCCGGGATCCGAGCTGGCGGATCGCCTGGGCGTGACGGAGCGCACCGTCCGACGCGATGTCGAACGGCTGCGCGACCTCGGCTATCGCATCGAGTCGTCGCCGGGCGCGGCCGGCGGCTACCGCCTCGAGGCCGGCAGCGCGGTGCCGCCGCTGCTGCTCACCGACGAAGAGGCCGTGGCCATGGCGATCGGCCTGCGCGTCGCGGCATCCCAGCGGCTCGTCAGCGGACCCGAGACGACCATCACCGCGCTCGCGAAGCTCGAGCAGGTGCTCCCGGCTCCCCTGCGCCGCCGCGTCGCCGCGCTGGCCGAGACCGTGCAGCCGGCGGGCCTCAACGCCGGCGCGGCCGTGTCGGGCGAGGTGCTCGGCGAGCTCGCCCTCGCCACCCGCGACCACGAGCGGGTGCGCTTCACCTACACGGCGGCGTCCGGCGAGGTCACCCACCGCCGCGTCGAACCGCACGCCCTGGCACCGGCCGACCGGCACTGGTACCTGCTCTGCTGGGACATCGAGAAGGAGGATTGGCGCACCTTCCGCGTCGACCGCCTGGCCGATGTCGAGCACACGCGCGTGCTGTTCGAGCCGAAGCCGCTCACTCCCGATGAGATCGAGGAGTTCATCTTCGTGGCGCGCTCGTGGGTGCGGCAGGCGGTGGAGGCGGACGCGGTGATGGAGCTGCCGCTCGAGGCGATGCGCGACTACTTCGGCCAGTGGGGCCAGGGTGCTTCGGATGAGGGCGATGGCCGGACCCGGTGGCCGGTCGGCGGCGGCGACTTCCGCGAGACGATGTACGGACTCTCGTGGATCCCGGCCGGCGTCGAGTACACGACCGATCTCGACTCGCCCGCACGCGAGCAGCTGCGCGACACCCTCGAGCGGATGCTGCGCGCGCTGGACGCGCCGCCGCCCGCGGTGTCACCGCGGCGCGTGAGCGAGCGGGCGCTCCCGTCGGCGTGACTCCGGCCCTCGGCGCGTTTCGTCTCGCTCGTTCCTCGCTCGCTCAACGACCGGGTCGATGTTGCGCGGGACGACCGTCCCGTTCGTAGCCGGTCTACGCGGACCTCGCGCGTCTCAATTCGGTGAGCAGGAGCCGGTTGGGCTCTCGCCATTGTCGTTGCGGGTCGACCCAGCCGGGTGGTCGCACCTGCGGCATGCCGTCGACCATACGGATCTCCCGCCCGCTGGTCTCGATGCCGCGATGATGATGCCAGCAGAGCAGAACGCCGTTGTCGACCGAGGTCGGGCCGCCCTTCGCCCAGTCGATGACATGGTGCACCTCGCACCAGGCGGCAGGAACGGTGCAGCCCGGGATGACACAGCCACCGTCGCGGGCACCGATCGCCTTGCGCTGCCAGTGGTTGAACACCCGGTCCTCGACATGAAGCGCCTTGATGGCGCCGTTCGCCGCAAGGGTGAGCCGGTGGATCGTCCCGTGGCAGCCGACATGCCGGGCGAACGACGCCGGAACCGGCACCGGACCGGCGGCGCTCTCGACGAACGCGACACCGTTCGGCTCAGCCAGGTCGTGCTCGGTGGTGGTGACGATCAGGGTCGGTGCGGCACCGCCCAATGTGGGGGTCTCGGCCGCGCCCGCCGCTGCAGACAGGATGGACGCGAACGCATCGTGCCGCTTCTGGTCGATGGTCCGCGGATCGGGCACGCATTGGTCCGGCGCCTCGTCGGCCGTGGCATCCACGAACCGCGGCCCGCGGTCCTGTGCGCGAGGGTTGAGGTGCGCGTCCACGAGTCGGTCGAACTGCGCCGCGACGTCGTCCGTGACATCGCCGTAGATCCGGCGCAGTCCGCGACGCGACCGTCGGCTGACGCGGATCCCGCGCATCCGCTCTGCGTACTCCTCATCGGGGAGTGCGCCATCCGGGTCGAGGAACAACGCCCACGTGGTCGCCATGACCTTCAATTCATGGATGCCGCACGCCGGTGCCTCGGCATCACCCACGGCCGCCCCCACGAGCTCGAACTCGGCCGCCTCGAGCTCATCGACCGAGCAGCGCCCCAGCAGCGGTCGCAGTGCGTCGACGATCGTGGTCAGCGCATCGGCGCTGAGCCGCCCTGACGCGAGCGCCGCACGCGCATGCTCGAGCGGTGCCGGACGCGTCTGCCCGGTCAGCGTCACCCGGCTGGTGATCGCCTTCGCATCGCGAAGCCGTGCCCGCGCCGTGGCGCTCGACACCAACGTCGTGCGTTCGACCAGTTCCTGCGCCGACGCGCATCCGAACTGCGCCGTGATGGCGTCGTCTCCGAACTCGGAGTCGGCGCGTCGCCCGACGTCCCCGGCGAGCGCGAGGCGCGCAGCATCCGTGATCCGCCCCAGCCGTTCGATAACACCTACGGCATCGACCAACTCGCGGTGCGATAGAGCCCGATACGCCTCGCTGCCGAGCGCCACCGCGAGAGTGTCGCCGAGCAGATCGGCCACGCTCCTGAGGTCGGCGAGCGGGAAGTTCATACCCCGATTCTGGCGAGGGGTTCCGACATCCAGTAACCGCAAAAGCGCTGGTCAGCGCCGGTTCTGTGGACAACGTCGAATCAGCCCGCGAAACCACTGCCTGGGGAGGAATCCCCGGCCCGTCGCCGCGCTGCCGGGGATCCCGCCCCAAGCTCGCGGCCCGTCACAGAGGACGGATCGATCGAGCCGACCCGGGACAGTAGGTAGGTTCGTCCCATGACCGACGACATCGCCGCCCAGCTCGCCCGCGTCCAGGCCGACGAGGCCGAGCTCGTGCTCCCTCGCTTCGATCTGTCGGATGCCTGGGCTCTCGGCACGCGGATGCGCCAGGCCGCCGCGGCAGCGGGGCTGCCGATCGTCATCGGCATCACGCTCGGCGAGGCGCGGGTGTTCCACACCGCGCTGCCCGGCTCGAGCGCCGACAACGACGGGTGGCTGGAGCGCAAGACGCGGGTCGCCCGGCAGTACGGCCGGTCGTCGTTCGGGGTGGGGCTGTCGTTCCGGGCGGCCGGCAAGAACTTCGACACCGATGCGCGCCTCGACATCACCCAGTACGCCGCGCACGGCGGAGTGTTCCCGATCACGATCGAGGGCGTCGGCGTCGTCGGGACGGTCGGCGTCTCGGGCCTGCCGCAGGCCGACGACCACGCGTTCGTGGTCGAGCAGCTGCGGGCGTGGCGGGCAAACGGATCGTAACCGAACTGCTGTAGCCCGCCGAGCCGGCCGAAGAGCTCGTCAGACGTGCTGCTGCCCGAAGGTGACCGAAACCGGGTCGCCGAGTGAGCCGTCGGGCTGCGGAATCTGGTGCGTCATCGTGACGGAAGCGAAGCCCAGCGAGATCTGCACGACCGGATCGTCCCCCGAGTGGGTGGTGCTGACGGTGGTCACGACCGCGTCGCTCAGGCGCAGGGTGAGGTAGTCGCCGATCATCCCGTGCCGGCGAACGGACAGCAGAGCCTCGCCGAACCGCTTGCCGCGCGCACAGGCCTCGAAGAGGAGCGGAGTGGCCGAGTCGAAGCGGAGCACCACCATGATGTCGGACAGCTCCGCTTTGCCTACCCTGCCTCCCCCACCCGGCGCGTCGGACGATGCGTGGGAGACGAGCCAGCTCCAGTTCAGCACCTCGATCGACCCCGGATGGCGATCGTCTTTCACCTCACCCGGAATCGAGGGAATGGTGAGGAATTGCTCGTCGGACATCGGACGGTCCTTTCGCCGGTCACCCCCGCGGCGTCATCCTCGGGACTCCGACGATTCCACGCGACGGGACGCACCTCAAGGGCGTGGATGAGACCTGCGCGCCGTGAGCCCGAGCCTCACCCGAGCGCCGACGTCGCCTCGCGCCACAGCCCGCGAAGCCGCCGGTTCGGCTCGGGCGCGACGCGGTTTCCCGAGCGGAACTGAAACCGCCAGGCCACCTCCGGTACGACGACCTCGAGCACGTCCCGCGGCACGCGGTCGGCCTCGACCACGAGCTCGTCGAACGCGACGTCGACGAAGCTCGCCGTGCGCCGTGGATCGGCGAAGTGCGCATCCTCGTACGGTTGCGTCAGCACGGTGCCGTGCCCGATGAGCCCGTACGACCCGCCCTGCCGCAGCAGCCACGCGTCGGTCCCCGGCTCCACCTCCTTGCGGGCGCCCACCGACCACTGCGTCACAAACGGGGTCCCGGTCGCGACGCCCGCCACGACACCCGCATAGGTGCCGGGCCATTCGTCCCACAGGTTCGGATTCCAGCCCATGATGATGCCGGCGTCGCGCCAGTGATCGGATGCCTCGGCCATGGGCCCGACCCTAACCCGCTGCGACGCGACCCGGTCGAAGCATCCGCGTCTCCCGTCCCGAAGGAGGATCGTCGGCCGCCTGAACGGTAGGTCGGCCGCACTCGGCCCACTGGTAGCCCGGCGGTTTGCGCCATATCATTCGCGTATTCGGCGGTGTTGCCCGAGTCGTGGACCGTCGGAACGTGCGGCACGGAGGGGGATGCTGTGACGTCAGCGACTCCCCCGGATATCCGGCTGAACGATCCTTGGACGGCACTCAACGTCACGACGTATGCCGCAGGCATCGTCTATCTGCTGTTCCTCGCTCCATTGCCCCGCCTCTTGTGGATCTTCGTCAGCGAGATCGGCCTGAGCATCGCTGTCACGACGGCCTGGCGTGTCGGCAAGCCGTTCTGGCTCGAGGCGATCTTCGTCGTGGTCACGGTCGTGCTGATCGAGGTCCTGCGCGCGGTCTCGCTGACCGCGGTGCGGCGGCCGGGCGTTCTCCAGAGGCTGAACGGCCGGCCGGCTTTCAAGGATCTCGAGCTCATGCCGCTGTCGCAGTTCAAGTTCCTGCTGCGATGCATCGGTGGACTGAAATTCACGTTCGATGCCGAGGGCGAAGCGCTGATGCGCTCCATCGGCACCACCGACGAGCTCATGTTCCACGACACCCTGAGGCGGCAGTACGTCGCAAAGTACGGCGACGAGGGGTGGGCAGACGCGTGGGAGCAGATTCGCAACGCCTCGGTCGGTGAGACGACATTCGTCACCGCTATGAAGTCCGGACTGCTCGGCATTATCGGCCTCAAGAGGCGCACCCTCAGCGACATGCTCGTCGTGCCGGTGCTGCTGTACTTTTCCCTGACATTCCTGCTGCTCTCCGATGCACTGATCCGCAAGGACGCGCTGATCCTCCTGCAGGCGACCCTGGTCGGCGGCTTGATGGTGTCGGGGCTGTCCTTCGCGCAGATGACCGTGATGCTGCGTCAGGTGACGGTGCTCGACCCTGACGAGCAGGTCCTCACACAGACTGAAGCGATGCTCATCACCGATGACGAGCGCGCACGGATGGACGAGGCAAGTGAGGCGATGCGTGCGACGGAGGCGTACGCCGCACTCAAGAGCCATGCGGGAGCAGTCTTCCTGCCGACCGTCGAGATACGTCCGCTCTACATCTCCAGCGTCCGCTCTCTGGTCGTGCAGTTGGTCTTCTTTCTCGCATTGGGCGCTGCTCTGGTCTGCGTCCCACTCCTGCTCCTGCAGTGGGCAGGCGGCCTCGTGTTCTCGGAATGGCCACCGGAACGCCTCGCGCTGTGGAGCGGCTGGATGCTGCTCGGCACGGCGCTGCTTCCCCTCGGAATGTCACTGGCTGTCCTGTTCGGCTTCTGGCTGTTCACGCAGTTCAACAGGTTCCTCGCCCTGGCGATGGCCGCGATTCTCACTGCCGTCGTCCCGTCCGTCCTCGCCTACGTGCTGGGCGTCGAATCAGCGCGGACGGTTGCGATCACCGCGCTCGTGACCGCCGCAGTCGGAAGCATCCCGATCGCCGTGGCGGAGCTGATCAAGAAGCAGCCGGCTGCGACTGTTCCGACCCAGGTCGGGTCTCCCGCCGCCTCCGACCCACCATCAGCAGTCGCTTCCGGGACGAGTTCCCGCGGGCGGGACGAAACGCCTCGACCCCCTCGATCGCGGAACGAGGTGCGCGCGAGGCGACAGACTCCCACTCCGCCGTCGGTGAGCGAGCGAGGGGCGAGCGAGTCGGAACGCTCCGGGCAGACGCCTCCTCCAACCCGCCCCTCGCGCCCGCTGCGCCGCCGGCCTCCCTCGACTGAAGCGTGAACAGGCTGGCATCGCGCAGCGGATCCGACGTCCTCGCGTAGTCCGTGTGCAGCAGGTCGATCACGTCGAGGATGAGCGCGCCGGCGGTCGCGTTCCTGAGATGACTGGCCGCCGCCGGCTCAGTCGTCGAAGATGCCCACCGACGCCGACAAGCGCGTGACCTCGTCCGCGCTGAGCTCGAGGGATGCCGCCTGAGCCGAGTCGATGATGGATGCCGCGCGCCGCGCACCCGGAATCGGAATGACGTGCGAGCCCAGCGCCAGCTCCCACGCAAGCACCGCCTGCTGCGGGCTGACGCCGTGGGCCTCGCCGACCTCGCGGAACGCCGAGAACCGATCGCCGACCCGGCGCGCTCCCCCGCCGGTGCCGCCCAGCGGACTCCAGGGCAAGAACGCGATGCCGTGCTTTCCGCAGAAGCGCAGCTCGTCGACGCTTCCCGGATGCTTCGGCGAGAACTCGTTCTGAACACTGGCGAGGTTGCCTTCGCCGAGCACATCGATCGCGATCTGGATCTCTTCGACGCTCGCATTCGAGATGCCGACCGCACGGATGAGCCCGTCATCCTGCAGCGCCTTCAACCCCGTGATGATGTCGCCGTAGACGAGCGATCGATCGGGACGGTGATACTGGTAGAGGTCGATCTGGTCGACACCGAGGACATCGAGAGACTTCTCGGCCGCCGAGCGCAGGTATGCCGCCGATCCGTCACGCCCCTTGGCACCGTCGTCTCCCAGCGTGATCCCGCCCTTCGTCGCAACCAAGATGCTCGACGCGTCGCCGTCCCAGGTGCGCAGTGCCTCGGCGACGATGCGCTCGTTGTGCCCCATCTCCTCACCGTCCGGGGCGTAGATGTCGGCGGTGTCGATGAGGGTGACACCGGCGTCGAGCGCGGCATGCACGGTGGCCACGGCATCCTCGAATGACGGATACACCTTGTCGTTGTTCATCGACAGCGGCATGGCCCCGAGCCCGATCGCCGACACCTGTCGTCCCGCCAGCGTGCGCTGCTTCATCGCATCTCCTTCTCGCATGGGCTCAGCCTGCCAGGGCGGTGCGAGACGGAGCAGGGACTGGACAACCCCGGTGCCGAGGTCGTAGAGCGCGCGTGCTCGCGTGGGTATCCCTCCTCCAGTCCTCGCGAAGCCGAGCGAGCGAACGACTGAGCGTGCTCTCGTCGTCCCTCGAGCTCGCGACGGGCTACGGGAACACGATCTCCGAATCCGGATGCCGGATGAGGAAGCCCTGCGCGCGATCGCAGCCCAGCAGCACCGCGATGTCGAGATGGCTGAGAGTCTCGATCCCTTCGGCGACCACTCGCAGCCCGTGTGCGTGCGCGATCTCGACGCTGTCGCGCAGCGCATCCAGCGCGGGCCCCGCTGCCGACCGCACCAGGTTCCCGGGGAGCTTCACCTCCGTCAGCGGCACACTCCGCAGTCGATCCAGCGAGCCAGGGCTCGCGCCGTATCCCGCGAAAGAGATCTCCACTCCGATCTCGCGGAGCAGGCGCAGTTGCGGCAGAACCACACGTTCATCGACCGGCTGCGCGTCCTGGGTCAGCTCGAGAACGAGCGCCCCCGAGGTGAACATCCGCCGCCCGAGTTCGGTGGCGACATGATCTGCGAAGGACTCGTCCTCGAACTGCAGCGGCGAGACGTTGACGGCGACGGCCCAGTCGCGGCCCATCTCACGCCATCCGGCGAGTGTGTCGAGGCACTCATCGATCATCCTTCGGCCGAGCGCATGGATCACGCCGCTCTGTTCCGCGACACCGATCATGGTCGCGGGATCGATGTCGCCGAGCCGCGGATGCCGCCAGCGGCACAGTGCCTCCGCGGCCACGATCGACCCGCTCTCCAACGACACCTGCGGCTGATAGGCGGCGTAGACGTCGGCACCGCGGACGGCGGTCGCCAGATCGTCCGCGAGGTCTTCGGTCGTGGCCATTGGTCAAGTTCACCCCGTCCGGCCATGCCGTTGCAAACCGGCGTTGCGACGGGCGGCCATCGGCTACAGTCCGCTCTGCAGCGTCGCCGAGCCGCGGCATCCCATCCGATTTCCCACCCGCACCGAAGACCTTTCACAGCACGGCAGATCGCCGCCGCTGAGAAAGAGAGGTCTCTCATGGGATCGTCACCGAACCGCATCGTCGCCACGGTCTTCGGCGCCGTCTACCTCCTCGTCGGCCTTCTCGGCTTCGCCTTCACGGGAGGCGTCAGCTTCATCGCCACCGAGGGCGGACTCCTCCTGGGCATCTTCGAGGTCAACCCGCTCCACAACATCGCGCACCTCCTGATCGGCGCCGCGCTGCTGATCGCCGGGATCGCAGGAGCACGACCGGCCAAGATCGTGAACGTCACGGTGGGCGCCGCGTACCTGTTGCTGGGCGTCGTCGGGTTCTTCCTCGTCGGCACGCCGGCGAACATCCTCGCGCTCAACGCGCCCGACCACTTCCTGCACCTCGCCAGCGCCATCGTGCTGCTGGGCGTCGGGCTGGCGGCCGAGCGGACGTCGCGGCTCGCGACGGCGTGACCGCGATGGCCGCAGCATCCACGACCGAGCGCGTCAGCCGTGCTTCGTCGTGGGTGCCCGTCGCCGCGTGGGGCCTGGGTCTCGTCGACATCGCTCTCGGAGCCGCGGCCCTGGTGGGGATCCAGGCCGACGGGCTGTCGCGAGCACTCGGCGTGCTCGCCGTCGTCCTGGGGGTCGCGGCTCTGGCGTGGGGCGCGGCGAGCCTGGCCCTCGACCGGACGCCGGCGCCGCGTGCGGCGGTGGCCGGAGCGGCGGCCGCGGTCGCCATCGCCGTGGCGCTCCTCGCCACGGCACCCGGTCGCGCAGGCATCCTCGCGATCATGACGGCCACCGGCCTGGGGGTGGCCGTCGCCTGCGGGGTCGTGCGGGGAACACGGCGTCCGTCGCGCCGGACGAGCCTGTGGAGCCTCATGGCCGCAGCCGCCGTCGTGACGCTCGTCGTGGTGCCCGCGCTCGGGGCGTGCCAGGGGGCGGCGCTCCTCGACGCCGACGGCACGGTCCTTCCCGTGGTCACCCACGAAGGACACTGACGGATGCCGCAGCCGCCGCGGCGGCTGCGGCATCCGTCATACATCGGCTGAGGTTCTGCGCCTGAGACCGTCCGTCGCTAGGACGCGGGAACGAGGACGCGGTCGATCGTGTGGATCACGCCGTTGGTCGCGGGGATGTTGATCGCCCATACCACCAGGCGCGGGTCGCTCAACGCCGGAGTCTCGTCGCGCAGGGTGATGCCGCGAGGCTGGACGATGCCGCCGTTGGCCATGGTGAGGGAGCCGGCCGTGATGACCTTGACCGGGCCGAGCTTCTTTCCCGCGACCACGTGGTACAGCAGGATGTTCGAGATCTGCTCGGCAGTGAAGGTCGTGGTGATGGTCGACAACGCCGCCGCCTCGCTCTCCGGCGCCGTTCCGGTGAGATCGGTCACGAGCCGCAGGAACGCGCGGTCGTTGGGCGCGAACACCGTGTAGGTCTGCCCGGCATCCGCAAGCGTTCCGTCGAGCCCGGTGGCCACCAGCGCCTGAACGAGGATGTCGTAGTCCCAAGGGTTGCCGTCGGGTGTCCCGCCGCCGGATGCGGCGACGGCGACATCCACGATCGTGCCCGCGGGGGCGGCGCCGCCGTACGCCTGGGCGGGCGTGGACGTGAATACGAGAGCCAGGGCGGCGACCGCCGCGACGGCCAGGCGAGTCTTCTTCATGGTTCCGATCTCCTTCGATGCGATTCCCGGCACGGTCCGAACGGAGGGTGCCGTAGAGGTATTCGCTCGAAGCGGCCGAGACGGATGCAGGGGCGACAAACTTCATTTCAGACATCACCGCGCCCGGACACAGAGCGCCGCGGGTCAGCTGAACTCGAGCTCGCCGCGCACGATCGAGTCGCCGGAGTGAGTGGGATCGCCGTCGAGCGGCTCCTGTGAGACGTCGACGAGCACGTAGTCGCTCAGATCGACGTCAGCGGGGACGACGAACGTGCCCTTCCTCCCGTCGAGCTCGCCGAGACTCACCAGCGCCGAGGCGTCCGCCGTGATGAGCCAGACCTCCCGGAAGCCGTCGCCGTCGTCGGAGTCGTCGAGGCTCACGGTCAGGGTGCGCTCTCCGTCGGAGAGCTCGGTCACCAGCGCTGTCCCCTTGGCACCGGGGTGATCGGGGAACGCGGCGAGGGTTGCCGACGCGATCTCGACCGACTGCGGCGCTCTGACCAGGTTCCAAACACCGACGACGGCCAGGACGGCGGCGATGCTCGCCGCCAGGGCGAACAGCACGCGTCCGCCTCCCCGCGTGCGGCGCCGCTCGGTCTGCTGGTCCGCGACCGGCACCGGAGACACTGCGGCCGCGGCCGTGCTGTCGTCGGATGCCGCGGACGGCTGCGACCTGACCTCGTCGAGGATGCGATCCCAGACCCGCTCGGGCGGCGCCTCGAGTTCGCCCAGCGTCACCGTGGACCGGCCGACCGCCACCGTGTGCTCGAGTTCTGCCAGCTCGAGGGAGCAGGCGTCGCACGTGGCGAGGTGTTCGTGCTCGGCATCCGTCACCGCTTCTCCGACGGCGACCAGCGCGAGACGCTCGGGATCAAGGTGAGACATGAGACACCTCCAATCGGTCGCGCAAGCGGGTGAGACTTCGGCGGATGTGACTCTTCACGGTACCCAGCGGCATGTCGAGGCGGGTCGCGATCTGCTGGTGGGTGAGGTCGTCGTAGAACGCCAGCCGAACCACGCGCTGTGCGTCGGGCTCGAGGCGGTCGATCTCGTCGGCGAGCAACAGTCGGTCTCCGAGGTCGATGTCGGACGCGATCGCCTCATCGTCGGTGACGGCGAATCGCTGCAGCTTCTCCTGCAGCTCGCGCACGCGCCGGCGCGCCTCCAGCGTGTCGGCGATGCGGCGGCGGGTGATCGTGACGAGCCACGTCGACAGCCTGCCCTTGGCCGGGTCGTACGACGCCCGCGAGGTCCATGCCGAGACGAACGTCTTCTGGGTCACGTCCTCCGCATCCCCTCTCTCGCCGAGCACCCGCAGCGCGAGGGTGAACACGATCGGCGACCATCGTCGGTAGATCTGCTCGAGGGCGCGCTCGTCACCGGCGGCGAAACGGCCGCACAGCTCGCGCTCTTCCTCGTCGTCCACGCTGGTTCCCCTCTGGTCGTCCGGCGCCATCGCCGGCTCACGTGATCGGGGTCGCGATGGCGACCACGTTATCCGCGTACCGGCCGGTGCGGGAGTCGAACTGCCCGCCGCACGTGATCAGCACGAGGGTTCGGGTGCCCGATCGGGCGAACAGCTCGTCGACCGGCAGGTCCGCCTTCGGGTAGTACGTGACGCTCTGCACCTGGTACCGGCGCACATCGCCCGCGGCATCCGTCACCTCCACGACCTCGCCCGCGGGGAGGTCCCGCAGCCGGCTGAGCGGACCGATCGGATACTGCGGCGCATCGACGTGGGCCGAGATCACGACGTTGCCGTCGGATGCCGCCGGGTCGGACCCGAAGCGGTACCACCCGCCGGTCGCGGGGTCGACCGGGAGCTCCATGAAGCCCCCGGCCTCCACGCCGACGGGCACCACCGGCATGTCGACGTCGATGGAAGCGGCGACCACCCTGACCGGCGGCACGGGCCGCCGTGTGGGGGACGGGGTGGCCGCCGAGATCGGCACCTCGACGGCGGGCGTCGGACGCGCCGTCGCCGTCGCCGTCGCAGATGGTGCCGGCGCCGACGGGGCGGCCCCTGGGGACGAGCCGCACGCCGTCAGCGCGAGGGCGATCGCAAGAGATGCTCCGACTCCTGCGACCGCCCTGCCCATGGTTCGGGATCTCAGCGGCGTGCCCGGCTGCGCACGACGACGAGAGCGGATGCCGCGACCGCCGCCGCGACGACGAGACCGCCGATCGCCCACAGCGACTGCTGGAACATGTCGCGCTGCGCGAGCTGGCCACCGGTCCCCGAGTTCACGCCGTCCGGCGCCGAGTGGAGGCCCGTGATCGTCTGCACCGCGAGGGCGAGGTTGTCGTCCTCGAGGCTGCCCCACGCGTACGCGATGGTGAGCGCGCCTTCCTGCACATCGACGGGCGCCGGGCCGATCACGGGATCGGTGGTGCCGGCCGCGGCCACGGAGGCCTCGATGGTTGCGGCGGGCAGATTCAGGGATGACTCGTCGGGATTGGCGAGCCCCTGGATCACTGCGGTTCCGCCCGCGAGCACATCCACCGCGGGCGCGGCCGCGTCATGCCGCACGGTGAGGCGTCCCTCCCCCGCCGCCGTGGGCGAGGTGTCGTTGACGTACGGCGTGACCGTCGGCGAGCCGGATTCGTTGAGGTGCGCGACAGCCGTGTAGTTCTTGCCGGCGTCGAGCGTCAACGTCACCGGCCCGAGCACGGGCGAGCTGTCGTCGGCGGCGTCCGTCGCGGTGAGGGCGACCTCGTAGTCGCCCGCGGGCAGATCCAGGGGTCCAGCCAGGTCACCCGGCTGGAAGTCGTCGAGCGTGAGTGCGCCGTTGACGTAGACGTCGACAGGCGTGTCGGGTATGCCGTGCAGTACCGAGAGCACGGCGTTGCTGTTCGTGGCCGCGTTTGCGGGGATGCCCACACTGAGTGCGGCGACAATGCCGGCGGCGATTCCCGCGAGAACCTTCTTTCGCACGGTCTTCCTCCTTCTCTGAGCGGCCAGTCGCCGCCTGTTGAAGAGTTCTTCCGACGGAGGAGGGAGTTCGGATGCAGGCGGGGGCGAAGTTTCTGGATGAGCGGCGTCCGTCGTCACATCTCTTCATCACCGGACACGCTCCGTCACCCTCGCGCGCCTCGAGCCGAGGGCGTCTACGGTGGTGTCATCGCGGCGATCCGGGCGGTCCCGGGCTCCGGTTCATACCCGGCAGCGTTGCGGGTTCGACTCCCGCCGTCGCGTCGACTCCTCGGACATGTAAATTCCTGATCAAGGTGGCTTTCCCGGCGCGCAGGTCGTGGCCAGATGCGCTTTTGCCCACATTTTGCCCACACTTTTCGAGCTTGGCGCCCGCTGACCTACGCGCTAGTACGCAAGAGCTTGCTCAGGCCTGCGTGTCGCCGGTGACCGGCCGCAGCAATCGAGCCATTCACTGACCCTCGCGGCGGAGTTGGCTGGCACATCAGCGTGTCAAATGACCATCCCCCTCCGGGCATGATCGCGGCGGGCTTTACGGGCGCACCGCGACTGCACAGCCGCGGCACCGCCTCCCCTTGTTGAGTTCGATCGCTGAGCGACCGGGCTACGTGCGAGACGTTGCCGACCTTCGTATCTCACGGCAGAGTGGCCACCATGCGGTACACCATCCCTGCGATCGTCCTCGTGGTCGCCGCCGCGATCTTCGTCGGCGCGATGTGGCTCGCAGCAACGGCGAACTGGGATCTCATGCTGCTCGACGCGGTTGCTCTCGCGATTGCCTCGTTCGTCGCTGCCGCGTGGGCTGTCGGCAGGATCCGTCGGACACGAGCGATCACACCCGAGGCGATTATCACGCCTCCCGGTATGCCCGAGTCGGTGATCTCGAGCACAAGGCCTCCAACGGCAGCGGCGTCCAAGTCGGCTCAGTGAAATTCATAAGGAGCGAGACATGACGAAGCGAACGATCATCGTAGGCGCGCTCGTGGCCGCGGCCGGTTTGGTGGCAGTCGGTGGTCTGGCTGCGTCCGGTGGAGCATTCACCAACCCTGAGGCAGGACCCCTGCCCGAGGGTGTGGAGGTCGTCACGCAGCAGGTGTACGAGGACGCCTTCGCTAAGTTCGAGGCGTGCATGAACGAAGGCGGCGCCTCGCTTGCCGCCAAGCACGATGTCGGCGGTGTGCACCAGTTCTCCTACCTAGCCGAAGCGGCGCCGGTGTATGACAAGTGCTACGTCGTCTTCGCGCCTGTGGACTTCCGGTGGCAGGTTTCCAGGTCGTACTACATGCCGGAGTTCGACAGGTATCGCGAGTGCCTGACGGACATCGGCATCGAGCCGGGAAAGGACGCTGACACGATCTTGGCCCAAGTCAAGGACAGCGGCATGGACGTCCGGAAGTGCTTCGATGAAGGCACAACGAACGGGTGAACTGAACACCACGCCGGCGCGTCGGCCGACTGACGGGCAGCAGGTGGAGAGGACAGCGCATTCGAAACGCCGGTCGCGATTACGCAGGATCACCACTCACAGTCGTGCACGGTCACCGATGGGTCCTGAGCATCGACAGTCTTTGCTGAGCCGGGGTGACGCACGCAGTGCAACAGTGCATTGGCCACCAAGCCTCTGCGGCTTGGATACAGGCAAGCGTGAGTGTCAGCGACGACCGATCGAACGCACGATCGCGCCCAGCACCACCAAAGCGCCCGCGGCTGCGGCGATCACCACGCCGGGGTGCTCGCGATAGGTCTGCTTCAGCTTGTCCCTCCACTCCCCCGCGACCGTCTTGGTCTGGGCGACAAGGCTGTCGAAATCAACGTTGTCGGCCACATCCTTAATACTCGCGGTTGCGGCCTTCGCGGCATCGACGGCGGCATCAGCGGCTTTTCCGGCCGCGGCCCTCGCCTCGGACGCAGCGCTCTTGGCTCCATCGACGACGTCCCCGACCTTCGCGCTCACCGTGTCTGCGATGTCGCTCACGGCTCCTGCGACATCGCTCTTCGTGGCTTGCGCGCCAGCCGAGACCTCGTCAGCGATCTGCTCCGCCGTGGCGCCGAACGATTCTGCACCGTCGGCGGCCGACATGCGCACTCGCTCGGCGGCGTCTCGCGCCGCCTGTGTGGCTTCGGAGTTTCCCTGGGTGTCGGTCATTCTCGTCTCCCTTCGTCGTGCGGTCGCGCAATCGTACGCGCGCCACCCGTGACCGAGCATGAAATCGAGGTGGGGTTGCCAGCGGCTCGGACGGATGCTACGCCCCTGGGTCGCCTCGACGACCGCCGGCCCATCCGCGGCGGGGGCCAGTTGCAGGATCAGATCGATGTCGGACCATCGGTCCTCGGTGCCGCGGGCGGCCGACCCAGCCAGCGCGGCGCCCGCGATACGAGGGTCCATCTGGGCGGCCTCGGCTAGGGCGCTACGGATTTCGGTGCGGTCGGCGACGGAAGAACATGCCTCCAACATCACACATCGAGACCATTCCGCTGGGGAAAGTGCGGGTTCGAAGCCCGACGTCGCATGCACCAGGGTTCCCTCATCGCGCGCGCTCCCGTGACCGACTGCGAACTCGCGACCGTGGAGTGACTGACGAAACTCGAGATCGTGCGCGAGGAGCGGTGCGTCGGAGCGTCCGCGTCTGCGACGCGCCACACCAGAGTGACCTCGCGGATGCCTAGCGTCAGCCTGGCTCGTGCCCAGAAGTGAAACTGCGCGCCCGCCTTGAACGTGCGAGGCCGGTCTCCGTCGACCTCTAGGAGGGTGGCTGCCTCAATCGGCGCCACATCGACATGGTCAAGAGTGATGGGCCGTTCTGATGTGTTGCGGACTACCCAGAGATCTCCAGAGCCGCCCTTGGCCGCGCCCCAGGCCTTTGGTCGGCCGCGGCGCTCGCGCGCGCTCGACGCGCAACGCCGAGCGCCCATACCGGACGACGTCCGCTCCCTGACGGACTACTTCAGGCCGGAGCGCACGAACGCGTCGACGACGTAGCGCTGCAGGAAGATGTAGATCAGGAGCACGGGAACGCACGCGAGTCCGGCGGCGGCCATGGTCGCTCCCCAGTTGTTGCCCTCGGCGGAGAGGAAGCTGCGGACGCCGACCTGGATCAGCGCGTCGCCCTGTCGCATGATGAGCGCCGGCCACAGGTACTCGTTCCACGCCGAGATGAACCCCATGATGCCGAGAGCGGCGAGCGCCGGCTTCATGTTGGGCACGACCACGGTCCACAGCGTGGACCAGCTCGAACGGCCGTCGAGTTGGGCGGCCTCGAGCAGCTCGCGCGGGAAGGCGCGCATGTGCTGGACCATGAGGAGCACGGCGAATGCTCCAGCGAGCTGCGGCACGATGACGCCGCCGACGGTTCCGAGCAGTCCCATCTGGGAGACGAGGAGGTAGTTCGGGATCATCGTCACCTGGAACGGCACCAGCCATGAGCCGATGAACAGGAACATGAGGAACTTGCTGCCGACGAAGTCCCATACTGCGAAGCCGTAGGCAGCAAGGATCGCGATGAACAGCTGCACCGCCGCGAGGATCAGCGACATCACGAAGGTGTTGATCAGCATGCTGCCGATCGGGACGGTGTTCCACACGTAGGCGAAGTTCTCGAAGCTCAGGGGCCACGGCAGGAGCGTCTGGTCGAGCGCGTCTCCCGGCGCTCGCAGCGCGGTGGCGAACATCCAGTAGACAGGGAACACGCTGAACAGGGCGAGGGCGATGAGGATCACGTGGCCCACGATGACGCCGGCGTGGCTGCGCGAGCCGACCGCGAGGTCTTCGACCTTGGATTGCAGGGTATTGGCGCTACCAGTGACGGCGACCGGTGCGGCGACGGCGACGAATGCCATGTCGTGGTTCTCTCAGTTGTCGTAGAAGCTCAGTCGGTCCTGCAGCTCGAGGAAGACGAGCGCGATGACACCGAAGCCGAGGAAGAAGATGACCCCCGCCGCCGACGAGATGCCGGTGTCGAAGTTCTGGAAGCCGAACTGGTAGAGCAGGTAGTAGATGTTGGTCGTCGAGTTGGTCGGCCCGCCCTGCGTGAGCAGGTCGATGATCGGGTAGGTCCACTGCGCCGCCAGCAGGATCGTCATGAGGGCGAGGAAGACGATCGTCGGCGACAGCAGCGGCAGCGTGATGCGGCGTGTGATGGTTCCCGTTCCGGCGCCGTCGAGCGAGGCGGCCTGGCCGTACTCGGGGCTGATGCCGGCGAAGCCCGCCGCGACCACGAGGACGCCGAAGCCGAGCATCTGCCAGCCGACGATCACGATGACTGCCCAGATGGCGAGATCTGCGTCGCGAAAGACGTTCGGCATGTCGATGCCGGCGCCGGCGAGGACCGTGGCGATGGCGCCCTGTTCCGCGAACAGCCAGCGCCACACCGCGCTCGTGGCGACCGGTGTCACGAGGAAGGGTACGAAGATCAGCGCCTGGTAGAAGGTGCGCAGCCGTCCGCGGACCTGCCGCGCGAGCATCGCGATGGCGATCGGCAGCACCAGCGAGAAGACCAGGAACGCCGCGACGTAGATCACGGTGTTGACGATCGCGGTGTGCAGCTCGGGCAGCTGCGCGACCTCGATGTAGTTGTCCAGGCCGACGAAGGTCTTCGGGCTGGTCGGCAGGAGGTTCCAGTCGTAGAACGACAGCCCGAACGTCTGGACCAGCGGGCTGTACGTCCAGAGCAGCAGGAACGCGATCCCGGGCAGGACGTATAGGTAGGGCACGAGCCGGGCGGCGCGGATCCGACGCCGGTGAGGCGTCGGATCCGCGGTGCCGGCGACGGCTCCCGTGGGGGCGGCGACGGTGACGAACATGACGGTACGGCCTACTCCTGCACAGACGCGTTGACGACCGCGAGCTGCTCTTCCGCGCTGAGCTTCATGTATGACTCCAGCATCTCAGGCGTCATCTCGTACACGGTCGGGAACTGCCCGATCGGCACCACCGAGTGCAGCACCCGATCCCCGTACACGTGCACGAGGTTGTACGACTGGGCGCCGTCCTGACCCCGAGCACCCGGGTACACGACGTTGAGGTCCTGCGTGTAGCAGGTGGCGGAGGCTACCGACACCGGCACGCCGGCGAACGTGCTGTGGGTCGAGTAGTGGAGGTGACCGCCGAGGATGCCGCGGACGTCGGTTCCCGCGATGACCTCGGCGAACTTGTCCTGATCCTTCAGCTCGACCAGCGCCAGGAGTCCCAGCGGGCTCGGGACGGGCGGGTGGTGCAGGGCGATGAGCGTGCCGTCGGGTGCGGGCACCTCGAGCTCGCGGCGCAGCCAGTCCAGCTGCTCGTCCGAGATCTCGCCGTAGTGCTGGCCCGGCACCGTCGAGTCCAGCGCGATGATGCGCAGCCCGTTGATGTCGAACACCCGGTCGACGGGCTCGGACTGCTCGCCCCCTTCGTCCAGCAGCCCGCGCCGGAACGCGACCCGCTCGTCGTGGTTGCCCATCACCCAGATGACCTGGGCTCCGAGCTTCTCGGCTGCGGGCTCGACGAGCGCGCGGAGCCGCTCGTATGCGTCTGCCCGCCCGGTGTCGGCGAGGTCGCCGGTGAACACGATCGCCTCGGGGCGTGCGTTGGACTTCGCGAAGCCGTCGAACAGCTCCGCGAGGTTCTTGTCGGAGTCGATGCGCGCGTGCAGCAGGTCGCCGTTGCCGACGAAGTGGGTGTCCGACACGTGGAGGATGAAGTGCTCGGGCGCGGGATGCTGCGCCTGGATTCCGGTCATGGGTTTCTCCGTTCTGGGTGGTGTGTCAGTCGATGAGTGCGCGGGTGAGGCGTTCGAGTTCGGCGTCGGTCAGGCCCTGCGCCCGGAGGTAGGCGGCCGTTGAACCGTGCTCGCGCTCGATGCGGTCCAGCAGGGATGTCATGATCGGGGCTGGGCTCGCGGTCACGAGCTCGACGATCTCGGGGGTGAGGTCGTGCCCTCGGCCCTCGAAGGTCCGCAGCATGGCGTCGGCCCACTCCCCGCGAAGGTTGTCCGACGTCTGGGCGTAGTCGGCCACGACCTCGTCGCGGTCGACCCCAGCGGCGCGCAGCGCGAATGCCACCACGAGTCCCGTGCGATCCTTGCCCGCCGTGCAGTGGACAAGCACCGCTTCGTCGTCGGCGGCGTCTGCGATCACCCGGATGGCGGCGGCGAGGTGCGCGCCGCGTTCATCGACCATGTGGTCGTAGATCGGCGCGAGCCCGATAGGGACACCCGCCTGCACTGCCGGAGCCGCGTCGTCGAATACCGGCAGGTGGTGCACCCGGGCGTCGAGCCCGTCGAGCAGGCTCGGCGCCGTGCGCCGCTCGTCGGTGCCGCGCAGGTCGACGATGTGCGCAATGCCGAGCTCGGCGAGGCGGGCCCGCCCGGCAGCGTCGATCCGGTGCAGTGCGTCCGAGCGGAAGAGCTTGCCCCAGCGGGTCGTCCCGGCGGTGGCGCGGTAGCCACCGGTGTCACGAAGGTTGTACACGCCCGGCACGGCATGCAGCCGCACCGGTGCTTCGGCGAGGGTCTCGTCGGTGGTGCTCATTTGATCAGCTCCTGGGCGCGGTCGGCGGCATCCGTCATTGCGGTCTCCGCGTCGGCGCCGTAGAAGATCGACTCCTCGATAGCGGTCGCCAGCACCTGATCGACCTGCGCGTAGCTGTCACCGGGATACGAGACCCACGGTTCGAGGTCGTCGAGCTGAGCGAGGTTGGGCTTGACCAGCGGGTTCTGCTCCACCCACTCATGCAGCGGTCCCCCATCCTCGGTGAGCGCGGTGCGCAACGGCAGGTAGCCGATCTCGGTCGAGATGAGCTCGTAGGCGCGCGGGCTGGTCAACCACTGCATCAGCTCCCAGGCGGCCGCCTGCTTGGCGGGGTCGCTCGCGAACATGGCGAGGAACGAGCCGGAGTTGGTCGGTACGACCGGCAGGTCGTCGAAGGCGGGCAGCGGCCGGGCGTCCAGCGTCCAGCCGCCCGCCTGCGAGCCCTGCATGAACGCGCCCTGCAGCGCCGACGTGTTGACGTGGATCGCCGTCTTGCCCTGCGCGAACGCCTCATACTGCGACGTGGAGTCCTCGTTCGTGAGGAAGCCGTCGTCGAACATGTCGCGGAAGACCTGCACCGTGTCCACCGCGGCGTCCGAGCCGAACCCGATCGTGGCACGGTCATCGCTCAGCACCTGCGCGTCGTTGGAGCGGAACAGTCCCTGCATGCACCAGCTGCCGCCGGTCACGACGCAGGTCACGCTCAGTGACGGCGCGCCGGTCGAGGCCGTGATCTGCTCGGCGGCCGCGGCCACCGCATCCCATGTCGACAGGTCGACCGTCGCGGGGTCGAGCCCTGCCGCCTCGAACTGCGCCTCGTTGATCCACAGGATCGGCGTCGAGAAGACATAGGGCAGGCCGTAGGTCTCGCCGTCCCAGTCCGCCAGCACCCGCGCACGCTCGTGGTACGGGTACTCGCCGCCGAACTGCTCCTCCAGCCCCTCCTCGCCGACCAGGGCGGTGAGATCCTGCGCGCCGAGGGTGGTGGCGGCGAAGTCGAGCTCGTTGAACGTGAGCTGTGCGACGTCGGGCGGATCGCCGGCGAGCACCTGCTTCTGCACGCTCGCCGCGGTGCCGCTCGCCGAGTCGCTCGGCTGGCCGACGACCGTGATGTTCGGGTGCTCGGTCATGAACTCGTCCAGCAACGTGTTGATCGTGTCGGACCAGATGCCGGCGTTGCCGAGGTTGTAGGACTCGAAGACGATCTCCACCTTCTGGTCATCGGCGAGCTCGGTGAGGCCGGCAGCCGGGGCGGCGCCGGTCGCTGCGGCTCCGGCGCAGCCGCTGAGCGCGGCGACGGCGAGCACGGCGAGCGAGGCGAGCCCGACGCGGCGGGTTCGGGTGTTCATGTCGTGGTTCTCCTGTTTTCGGGTGGGAAGGGACGGCGTATCAGGCAGTGAGAATGGGTTCGGCAACGCGGGCGGAGGATGCCGTGGGCTCGGGGTCGACTGTCGTCGCCGCGCTCTCGCGGGCCGCGGACGCGTTGGCCTCGGTGGGTCCGACGTCGGCGACCCATTCGAGGCGGCGGCTGGTGGCACTGTCGAAGAGGTGGATGTGCAAGGGATCTGCTCGCAGAGTGAGCTGTTCGCCCACGGCGACGTGCACGTCGCGGGTGGTCCGCATGTGGACGCGGGAGTTACCTGTCGAGAAGGTGAGTATCTGCTCGCCGCCGAGGTTCTCGACGATTTCGACGGTGCCCTCGAGCAAGATCCCGTCGTGTGCGTCTGAGAGGTGGGCGATCTCGAGGTGCTCGGGGCGGATGCCGACGACGACGTCCAGGTCGTCGGTGCTGCCCAGCCACAGGTCGCCCGCCAGGCCGTTGCCCGACAGGGACACGGTGCCCTGGCGGCCGAGGACTTGCGCGTCGAGCAGATTCATCGCGGGGCTGCCGAGGAAGCCGGCGACGAACACGGATTCGGGGCGGTCGTAGACCTCTTCGGGTGTGCCGTACTGCTCGATGGCCCCGGCGTTGAGCACGACGATCTTGGTCGCCATCGTCATCGCCTCGACCTGATCGTGAGTGACGTAGACGAAGGTCGCGTTCAGGCTGCGGTGCAGCGCCGTCAGCTCGTGGCGCGTCTGCGTGCGCAGTTTCGCGTCGAGGTTCGATAGCGGCTCGTCCATGAGGAACGCCTTGGGGTTGCGTACCAGCGCGCGCCCGACGGCGACGCGCTGGCGCTGGCCGCCGGAGAGTTCCTTCGGCTTGCGGTCGAGCAGGTGACCGATCTCGAGGGAGTCGGCGACGTCCTGCACCCGGCGCTGGATCTCCTCTTTGCCCAGCCGCTGGACCTTCAGCGGAAAGGCCAGGTTCTTGCGCACACTCAGGTGCGGGTAGAGGGCATAGCTCTGGAAGACCATCGCGAGGTCGCGCTTCTTCGACGGCAGCTCGGTGATGTCGGCGCCGTCGAGCAGGATGCGGCCCGTGGTCGGTTCGAGCAGGCCGGCGATCATCCGCAGCAGTGTGGTCTTGCCGCAGCCGGACGGTCCGAGCAGGACGACGAACTCGCCGTCCGCGATCGTCAGGTCGATGTCGCGGACGGCAGCGGTGCTCTTGAAGCTGCGCCCGATGCCTGAAAGCTGGATCGTGCCCATGAGTCGCTTTCTGCAAGCGACTTACTGTGCGGGACCCTCCCGCGAAATTCGCTTGCCTGGCGATTCAAAGATGTGAAAGTGAATTGCAGGCAAACCCGGCGTCAACGTTCGGCGGTGCCGTCGCGAACATCGATGGCGACGTCCGGCTCGCCCTCGGGTTCGGCCGACTCCGCCGGCATCTCCTCGGCGACGATGCCGAGCACCTCGTCGCGCACGGCCGCCCTCGCGTGCTCCGCGGCATCCGTCATCCGCTCCGCCACCGCGATCTGGAGCGCCGTCAGCAGCAGGAGTTGGACGAGGCCGCTGCCGAGTGTGCCCCGATCCCAGGCCTGGAACCGGGCGCCGCCGACGAGCAGCAGGTCTGCGTGCTCGGCGATCGGTGCGCGAGCGAAGCCCGTCACACCGATCACGGTCGCGCCCCCATCCGCTGCCGCCGCGGCCGACGCGAGGGTGACCGAGTTCGCGCCACTCGAGCTCACCACGAGGCATACGTCGCCCGGCCCGAGCACGCTCGCAGTCAGCTGCTGCACGACTCCGTCGCTGGGAGCCTCGCACGAGCGCCCGTTCATGATGAAGTTCACGGCCACGGCCTGCGCTGCCGGGTGCGATCCGCCGGTGCCGACCACGAGCACACGTGGCGCACGCGCGATGGCGTCCGCAGCCGCGTCGAAGGCGCCGGGATCGACCGAGGCCAGCGAGCTGCGGAGGAGGCCGGCCGCACCGTCTGCGAGCGTACGCAGCCAGCCCTCGGTGCCCTGGGGGCGCGCTTCCTCGTCCTGCGCGGCCGCACCGAGATCGCGAATGAGCAGCATCCGCATGTGTTGGAAGCCGCGGAAGCCCAGCGCCTGGCTTGTGCGGCTGACCGTCGCAGCCGACGTGCCGGCGGCCTCGGCGAGGTCCGCGCCCGACATGTCGACGACTTCCTGCGGCCGCTCCGCGCAGATCCGGGCGACACGCTGGGCGCTCGGGATGAGCGAGGGCAACACGGAGAGGATGTGGTCGATGGTTCCGCCGATGGGCGGTTCGGAGACGTGCGCGTGCATGCTGTCGGGTCTATCACGCCGCGATCACGCGGGGAGCACGACACCCATCGCATCCAAGGCGAGACGCGCCTGCTCGACCTGCAGGAACTCCGGCTCCACGAGGTCGTGCGGCGCGCGGAAGAACGGAAGCGCCCCTCTCTCGTCGACCACGTACTCGACCACGCCCAGCTGGATGAGCCCCGGACCGACAATGTCGGCGCTGACGGCGCCGCGGTGAACAAAGGCCGTCGACGGAGCCGAGACCACGGGCACTCCGTCGCGGCGCGTGAGGGCATAGTGGTGGAGGTGCCCGCTGCCATAGCCGCGGACGTCGAGTGCCGCCAGGGCGGCCTCGAGTCGGGGCAGTGACTCTGGTCCCACCGACAGGCGCGGATCCTGCAGCTCTGGAGTGAACGCCCACACCGGCTTGTGCGTGAAGAACAAGGCGGGGCGCGGCCCGGCGAGGCCAGGAAGAGCTTCGATCCACTCCCACTGCTCATCCTCCTCGGGCAGCCCCGAGTCGAACAACTCGCTGTTCACGCCGATCACAACCCAGTCGCCGACCTCCTCGACGAAGCGATCCTCACCGAAGTGCGCACGGAATGCGGCGACGCGCTCACTCGTGACCGGGCGGTCCCCGAACGGCTCCTCCCCCGGTTCGCCCACGTCGTGATTGCCGGGGAGCACGCGCAGCGGGGCCGCGATTCCGGCGAGTACCTCACGGGCCGCAACGCGATCTCGGTCCTCGTCCGGGTCGAGGATGGTCACGTCCCCGCTGTGGACGACGAAGTCGGGCTCCAGCGCGTTGATGAACTCGACGATCCGCACGGCGTTGTCGGTGGGAGACCCCCCGAGGTGGCTGATGTGCGTGTCCGACAGCTGCACGATCTTCATGACTGCTCCAATGCATCGACAGAATGTCGCGCAACGGCGGATCCGCGACGCCGTCACGATAGGAGAGGCGAGAGACGTCCATGCGAACGAGCGGTGAATGACTCGTTCACGATGTCAACCCGCGAGGAAACCTGCTTCCGCCCCCGCAACTCCTCACGCGCCAGGGCGCAAACCGGCCGAAAGCTGCTCTCTCGAATTGGATCGGCGGCGCCGTCCACGGTGGACCCTTCGCGCCTCGGCGCCGTTCCGACGGTCAACCTTTGATCGCGCCTGCGAGAACCGCCTTTACGAAGTGACGCTGAAGCAGCAGAAAGATGATGAGGGTTGGAGCCATGAGCAGGATGGCGGCGGCACAGAGCAGGACGATGTCGGTTTGGTACTGGCCCTGAAACGCCCCCAAGGCGCCCGCCATAGTTCGCTTCGATGGGTCATCGATGAGGACGATGGCGAGGATGAAATGGTTCCACGTGTTCAGGAACTGCAGGATGCCCAACGTCACGAGCGCGGGCACGGCGAGTGGAAAGTGTATGTGCCGAAACAACTGCAACGTCGACGCGCCGTCCATCCGTGCGGCTTCTGACAATTCGAGTGGGATCGACCGGAAGTGTCCGGTCATCCAGAACACACCGAACGGCATCGCTAGGCCGATCAATGGCAGGATCAGAGCCCATTGAGTGTTCAGCGTCCCCAACTCTGCAGCCTGGTAATAGAGCGGGATCACCGCGGACTCGAAAGGGATCGTCAAGCCGAGCAGGAATGCCACGTAGACGGCACGTCGCCCTTTTGGGCGAAGGTACCCCAGCGCAAACCCTGCCAGTGAGGAGAACAGGAGGGCGGCCGGCACAACTCCTAGAACGATGAACGAGCTCGATGCTGCGAGTTGGAGGAAGTTGGTGGCCTCGAACGCTGCGGCGAAATTATCCCAGTGAGCCCTGGTTGGAAGAGATAGGCCGGTCGGAGGGCTCCCTGGTTCGTGCAGTGCGGTGATCAGCATCGCGACGAACGGCAATAGCGTCAACGCCATGAGCAGGACGAGGGTGATAGACCCGCCCAGTTGCTGCCCCCGATCTCTCATCGCACACTTCCCTCGCGGTTGAGTCGTTGCACAGGCAGAACGATGGCGAGGATGATCACGAGCAAGACGACGGCCAGGGCAGACGCGAGTCCGACTCTGTTCTCTGTGAACGCCAGACGCACGACCTGGACCCCTGGCACCATGGTTGAATACCCCGGCCCACCCTGTGTGGTCATGTAGATAAGGTCGAAGCTCGCGATGGCGGCGATCAGCGTGACAGTGACGCACACAACGATCTCGTGCCGCAAGCCCGGGAGCGTCACTGCAAAGAACTCCTGGAGAGCATTCGCCCCGTCGAGGCGTGCCGCCTCATAGAGCGATGCGTCGATGCGCCCTATGCCTGCTGTCAGCACCACGGTGCAGAATCCGATCATCACCCACGATCCGATGAGTCCGACGGCTGGTAGCGCCGTCGAGAAGTCACCCAGCCAAGGTCGAGTAAGGCCACCGAGGCCCACGGATCTGAGCAGCTGATTGATGGGGCCGGCGTCGGCGTACATCCAGGTCCAGGCAACGGCCGCGGCCGCGAGAGGCACGATCTGCGGGAGGAACAAGACAGCGCGGGCAGCCGCGGCGAAGCCTGCGGATCTGACTAAGCGTGCAGCCGAGGCGGCGACGAGCCCAAGGGCTACGGGAACGACGCAGATGAACAGGATGAGCGTGAGCGTGTTCACCAGCGATCCGTAGAGCTGCTGATCGGAGAGAACGCTGTGGTAATTGTCCAGTCCGACCCACGAAGCGAGGCCGATGCCATCCCAGTCGTAGAACGAATAGCGAATGGTCTGCGTCAGGGGGTAGACGGCGAAGATGCAGTACATGATCGCGGCGGGCGCGATCCACAGATAGGCAAGGAGGATGCTGGGAAGACGCCTTGACGTCTTCCCAGCCGTTCGGTCGGCCACCACAGCGTGCTCCTCTACTTACTGCTCGACAGCGACCAGGTAGTCAGCCTGAAGTCTCGCGACGTATTCCTGTGGTGTGACTTGGCCTGCGATGAGGAGGTCACCCTGCGGATCGAGTGTGGCGCTCGCCATGCCGGCGGTTGCATTCGCGAGGAAATCAACGATTCCGTCGTCCGCCGTGACGGCATCGAATGCCGCCACGGTTTCGGCGAACACCGTTCCGGGCTCGGTCGGCGGCACGGGCATGTCGGCACTCCCTCCACCCACGAGCCCGCCGACGCTGGCAAGTGTCTCTCGGGCGCTCTCGCCGTTCACCCAGTTGAGGAAGGCGGCTGCCTCGTTGGGGTGTTTCGCGTTCGCAGGAATCACCACCGCGTTCGGGGCGGCCATCGTTTGGTAGCCGTCCTCGAGCGCCGCCGGCGGCAGGAGGAAGAAGCTGAATGCACCAGGCGCGGTTGCGTCCAGTCCCGCGGCGAACCAGCTCCCGTTATGGAAGAACAGGCTCTCGCCGCTGGTGAAACGACCGAAATCCAGATTCGGGTCCGCTGAGCCGAAGTCACGGGGAAAGTAGCCCGCCTCCACCCAGCTCTGCACCTTTGCCGCGGCGTCGATCGTGTCCGCGGCGTCGATGCTCGCCCCAGGCTGATTGAAGACCCAAGACGAAATCGTCTCCGCGGCGCCCAATGACTGTGCGACCCCTTGGAACAGGTAACTCACGTTGCCGATGAGCGGGGTAATCCCCGCCGCGGACGCTTGTGCAAGCATCGATTCGAATTCCTCCAGGGTGGCGGGAGGTTCGTCAAACCCGAGGGCCTCGAACTTGTCCTTGTTGTAGTAGACCCCGACCAGCCCAAACCCGACGCCCATCGCGTAGAGCGAACCCTCGCCCCGGACTCGCCCGTCACCATCAATGGTCCACTGCTCGAGCTGGGACTTGGGGAACTCGTCCCATCCGTAAGCCTCCGAATACTCGTCCAGGTTCAGCAGCAGATCGTTCTTGACGGCGTCACCCGGAGCGGCGAGCCGAAGCAGATCCGGTGTGTGCTGCGCCGACAGGTACCGGGGGGCGTTCTGCTGCAGAGTAGCGAACGCCTCCGTTTCAAGCTCGACAGTCACCGAGGGGTTCTCCGATTCAAATCCCTCGGCGAGAGCTTCCCAAAGCGCCGATTGATCTTCATTCACTCTCGCGGTGATCGTTACAGGCGACGAACCGAGCTCGGTGCTCACCGGAACCGCTGTTTGGGCCGGAGTGGTTCCGCCCGGCGCGGCGCATCCTGCGAGGAGCACTGCGAGAAGGGATGCTGCGGCGGTGACGCGAAGTCCTCGATGCCTTCCGCCTGCATGGATGCTGTTGATGTTCGCCTCTCCTTTGAACCGGAGTCGCACCAAAGCTGACTCGCCAGTCAGTATCGCACAAAACTGACTGAACAGTAAACTGTTCGCACCACTCTTGGAGGATCGATGTCTACTACGCGCACGAAGGCCGGCGGCACGTACGCCAAGGGCCGTGCCAGCCGGGAGCGGCTGGTGGACGCGACCATGCGGTTGGTTGCTCGGAATGGCTCGAGAGGAACGACCCTGGCGCAGATCGCTGCCGAGGCGGGCGTCTCCCAAGCAGCTGTGATGTACCACTTCACATCGAAGGAAGAGCTTCTCAAGGCGGCTCTCGACCGTCGGGACGAACTCGAGCGTCCCGCCTATCGAGACGCCGGGATAGGGCTAGGGATCTTCGACGCCATCGCGGCAGCAGTCCATCAGTGGAGCTCGCGGCCGGATGCGGTCGGGATGCATTCGGTGCTGATAGCCGAAAACATCGGCAACGACGGCGCGCTCCGGCCGCGACTGCACTCGCACTATGAACGAACCATAGACGAGCTGACGAGAATCGTGGCTGTGGCGCAGGACGCAGGTGCGATTCGCCGCGAGATCGACCCGCGGCTCAAAGCGGTCGAGATCCTCGCCTTCATCAACGGACTGGAGACAGCCTGGCTGCTCAATCCCACAGCTCCGGTGGCCCAGGCAGCGACCCAGTGGGCCGCGAATCAAAAGATGGCGCTAGCTCAACGAGACTGAACGCGTTACGGCACGGGGAGCCATGCAACGACCTTCTCGATCTCGCGATCCCAGTAGTCCCACGTGTGAGCCCCTGGTCCGAACTCGACCCGAACGGGGACCTGCATCTCGTCCGCCACGCGCACAAACGTCTCGTTCTCGTGGAACAGCGGGTCATCGACCCCGCAGCAAACGTACAAAGCCGGAGCGTCCCGCGGGTCGGCGACGGACTGCAGCAGTGCCAAGACATCATCAGCACCGCCAACGATCGACCGGTTGTCAAAGATGCGATCCCAAAGACCTGCATCGAGGCTTCCTGGCCCGGGACGAGTGCGTGCGGCAAGCCCAAGCGCGCCAGACAGGCTTGCTGCTGCGGCAAAGCGCTCGGGATGCCTCAGCGCCCATTTCATCGCGCCATAGCCACCCATGGACAGGCCGGCCACGAAGGACCGGTCGCGGCTGGACGGGACGTCGAAGACAGACTCCACGACGCGAGGAAGCTCGTCAGAGAGAAAGCTCCAGTACGCACCACCGTGCACCTCGTCGCTGTAGTACGAGCGGTGCACCTGCGGCATCACAACAGCGAGCCCGCGAGCTGTGGCGTAACGCTCGATGCTTGTCTGGCGGACCCACATGGAGTCATCGTCACTCAGCCCGTGAAGCAGATAAAGAGTTCCGCGAGCCGCCACCCGCTCCGGGACGATGGCTGTCAGCGAAGTACTGAGTTCGAGGGCTTCGGACCGGAACGCGCAATGTAGGACGGCCACGTAGATCTCCAATACTGAGTAGGTAGTCAGTATCGATCCTAGTTGAATCTCCGAGCCCCTGTACACCTTTCACTGGCCGGCTGCAGTGGACGCCGCGCGCGGGACCGTTCGGGATGCGGCGAGCCGAGTCTGGTCGTCGCGCCAACCCGCTCCGTCGCAGATCAGCATCCATCTGACCGATGAAACATGTCCGTAACGACGCTGTCATACCAGATGCTCCAGTCGCTCCTAACGTGGACTCACGCTCAACCGGGACCGGAAGGACTCGAAATGTCCGACGTCGATTTACCGCTCGACACCATGGATCTGACGTTTCACCTCATCCATCCGTGGGACGCCGCGCGGCGGGCACGGCTCGCTGATTCGTCAGACGGATCGCACACCACGGTCCTCCTCGACAACGTCCAGATCATGGGGCACAAGGATGCCCGCATCACAGCCGTCTGCGCGTCGCGAAATCCCGGACGCACTAGCGCAGAGGTGCATCGACGGTTCGGGGTTGCCGCGTGAGCGCGGCATCAGCCGGCCGCATCACCGTGCTCTCGCGTGTCGTGCTGGACGAGATCGTGGAGGAGAGCACCACCAGAGTCGTGCTCGGCGGGTCGGGCTTCTGGGCGGCGTACGGTGCGGCGACGGTCTCGGACGGCGTCGCGCTGGCCTCGCGAGTCGGCACCGACTTCGCACCGTTCCTGCCGCAGTTCTCCGAGCTGGGCATCGGGACGATGGGACTGCTGCCTTCTGTGGATCCCACCTCGCGCACTCTGATCACGTACAGCGGCGATCAGGTGCGCCATGAGGAGTTCGTCGGCGGCTGGGACGCCCATCTGCGGATGCGAGCGTACCTGCCCGAGCTTCCACGCGTCATGCGGGAGGCATCGGCGCTGTACGTGTTCCGCGATCTTCCGCCTGGATTCTGGGGGCCGGTTCTCGAGCACGTCGCAGGCGGAGCCACGCTGATGTGGGAGATTCCCGGCGCCGTCTGCGCGGCACCGTTGAGCGACGAAGCCCGGATCGTGCTGCGCGCGACGTCCATCCTGTCGATCAACCGCGAAGAGGCGGCCGATCTGGTGGGGGACGGAGACGAGCGCGCGACCCTCGAGCGGCTCCTGGCGCTCGGGCCGCGCAGTGTCATACTCCGGCTGGGCAGTCGCGGGTCGATCGTGTCGGACGGGCACCGAGTCGTGGCGGCGAGCGTTGCGAGAGCGGCGACGGTCAAGGACCCTACCGGTGCCGGCAACGCATACTCGGGGGCCTTCCTCGCAGCGACGATGTCGGGCAGTGATCTTGCTGAGTCCGCGCGCACCGCCACGGCGGTCGCCGCCACCGCCATCGCACGGGTCGGTGCCCCGAGCGATCGCGAGTCTGCGAGGGCAGAGACGCGACGGCTCGCCGACTCGGTGACCGTGACCGAACTGGCTCCCATCACCGCAATCGCGGGAGAGGCGATGAACCGATGAGCGGATACCACGAGCCCACGTGGGCCGACGAGCGCGACAGCAGACTACTCGCCGAGGTGCGCGATCGCGCATGGGCGGGGTACGCGTATGCCGATGCGCTCCCCCGGCTTGGGCTCAGCGCTGCCGGCGTGCCGGCGCTCACAGGCATCCATCCCGATCGGGTTGGGCGATATGTCGTGCTGACCGTCCGCGACCCGCTCGCCGGCCATGCCGGGCGCTCCCACGCCGAGACCCTCGCGTCCGCGTTCGGTCCCGCCGAACCGGCCGGCTCTAGCAGCCTCTTCGATGCCTGGACGGCTCCGCTCGGCGATGAGCGAGTGACGGTCATCTCCACCGGCAGCGGTTCCCCGGAGTTGGAGCTGGTGCTGGTCGAGCTCATGCAGCACACCCCGGCGGATGTGCTCATCTACTTCGGCACCGCGGCAGGCCTGCACCCCTACGTGCATCCCGGGCACGTCGTGGTGGCGACCGGCGTAGTTCGGGGGGAGGCGACGACGCGGGCCTATATCGACTCGTCCTTCCCGGCGGCGCCGCACCACGACGTGGTCAGCGCCCTCCTTGCTGGCGCCCGCGACGAGTCGGTCGCCGCGGTGACCGGCATCACGAGGTCCACCGACTCGGACATCCTCGGCAACGGGCGGCCATCCGTCGGCGGCTACTTCCAGCCTGAGCTGCGCGACACGATCGACTACTGGGTACGCGCGGGAGTGCTCTGCAACGAGCGCGAGTCCTCTGCGGTGGTGACGCTGGGATCGCTTTTCGGACGCCGCACCGGCGTGGTGCTCGCGGTCACCGACAACTACCCCAACGGCCGCCCGCTCATCATCGGCGCCGGCGTCGCGGACGCCACGCGCACTCTGGTCGCGGGTATGCGCGAGCTCGAACAGCAGGATCGCGAGCGGCCGCGTGCCCGTGAGACCGGATGGCGGGCCGGCGCATGAGTCCCGACGTCGTCGTGCTGCTACCGGCCGCGCCCGGCGGCGCCGACCCGTGGATCGACGGGGCTACCGAAGCCGCGCGGCGGTTGGCCGGCCTGGGGATGACCGTCGATGTCCGCGTCGGCTTTCCGGAACGTTTGCCTGCCGCCGGGGTGACGGTGTGTCACGGCGTGCAGTACGAACCGCTGCTCGCCGGCGGTGCGGCTGCCCCGGTCATCGTGAGCGATCTGCTCAGCACCCGTGCGGCCGGCCCGGTGACGATGATCGACTGGTGCTGGGCACACGCCGCCGCCGACGCGGCGCGGTTCGCCGCCGAGAGCGGATTCCGTCGACTGGGATTCGTCGCCGGACCACCAGTGCCGACGCAGCGTCGAGTGGTCGCCGAGTTCGCCGACGCCGCCGCCGCGCCCCTCAGCGTCGTCCATCTGCCGGCGTTCGACGACGTCGACGCGGGGCGCGCAGCCGGGGCACTGCTGACGGATGAGTTCGGATGCGACCTCGTCGCCCATGCTGCCGACGCAGGTGGCGTCGCGGCCACGAGGATCGCACGCAGTCGAGGCGCGACGACATTCGGGTTCCTCTCCCCTGACCCCGACGACGACGGCTGGATCGGCAGTGACATCGCGGGTGCGCTGACCGCCCTCGCCACGCGGGCGCTCGCCGGCGAGCGGCTGCCGCAGCGGTTCGATGCGGACCTGGCATCGGGCTTCGGGGGCTTCCAGCGCCGCCCCGATTTCGGCGACGTTACTTCGGTGTAAAATTCCGTCCTTGAGCGTCTCGATTGGCATTTCACACCATACTGTCGATCCCATGAGCCAGAGCACAGTCGGAGTCGACGCCAACAGGGCGGCGCACGACCACATCGTCCGCGTGATCAATGAGGGCTGGCTCGCGCTCATCCTCTCGTTCGGTGAGCGGCTGGGCCTGAGCGCGGCTCTCGCCGAACTCGGCCGCGCGGACGTCGCCCGGCTGTCCGCGCAGACAGGTGTCGGCCACCGGTACGTCGAGGACTGGCTGTGGGCGATGGCCGCCGCCGGCATCGTGGACAGCGAGCGCGATGCCGACGGCGCCGACCGCTTCTTCCTCGCCCCGGGATACGCCGACGCCGTCACGTCGAGCGGCGGCACGGGCAACTGGGGGCGCATCGCCGAGCAGCTCGTCGCGATGGCGTCGTTGGAGGACGAGCTGGTCCGGGCCGCGCGGTCGACCGGCGGGCTCCCGGCATCCGTCTACGAAGGGCGGATCGTCGACGTGCTGGCCGTCGAGAGCGGTCCGATTCTCGAGGCAAGCCTGATCGACGAGGTGGTGCCCCTGCTGGGCGTGCACGATCGGCTGGATCGCGGCGGCCTGGTCCTTGATGCGGGGTGCGGGTCGGGCGAGGCGCTCGCGATCCTCGCTGCGCACTACCCCCGGTCCCGGTTTGTCGGCGTCGACCAGTCCGCGGATGCGATCGCGTCCGCTCGCGCCCGAACGCTTCGCCTCGGACTGGACAACATCGATCTGTACGTCGCCGACTTGGAGGACGAGTGGCCGGTGGGAGTGGCGGCGACCGAGTTCGACCTCGTCCTGGCCGTCAACGTCGCCCACGACCTGTCCGACCCGCACCTCTTCTTCCGCACCGTGCGAGACCTACTCGCCGATGGCGGCGTGTTCGGCCTTGTGGAACTCGGCTTCGACACCGACATGCGCGTGAACATCCAGCACCCCCACGCCATCGGCGTGCTCGCCTTCGGGCTCTATCACTGCCTCCCGCTCGCACAAAGGCGGGCCGGCATCGCTCCGGGCGGCATGTGGGGCAGTCGCACCTACGTCGACGCCCTGGGCACTGCCGGATTCACGGACATCGTTCTGACGCACGCCCCCTCCGACCCGACCAACGACCTCATCATCGCCCGCAACACAGGATCGAACACCGCATCATGAGCACCGCCTCTCCCGTCACCGCCCCCACCAGCTCCTACGAGACCTATCTCGTCATGCCGTACGTCGACGAGCTCCACCAACTCGAGGCCACATATGCGCAGGCCATGACACACGACGTGGGAACGCTCGCAGCCTGGCTCCGCACGCAGGCGTCGAAGCCGCTCGCGACCTTCGGCGCCGGCGGGTCCCTCGCCATCGCCGAGATGGCCGCCGTCCTCCACCAGCGTGCGACCGGTCGCCTGGCACGCAGCGGCGAGCCGATGGACCTCTACTTCCTCGACGAGACCACCACCGACACCGCCGTGCTGCTGGTCACCGCATCGGGAGGGCACAGCGACTCGCTCTTCGCTTGCAGACTTCTCCCGGACGTGCCCACTGATTCGGCCGTGCTGTGCGGGGCGCTCGACTCGGAGGGACAGCGCCTGCTGGCGGGCACCGACGTCGAGGTCTTCGCCTACCCGATGCTGCCGAAGGTGCACGGCTGGGTCGCCGTCAACTCGATCCTGGCGCAGGCCGTGGTCCTCGCACGCGCGTACGGCGAGGCCTTCCCCGAGCAGATCGGTGCACTGCCGCCCACCCTGTGGCCGCTGCTGCCCGACCCGGAAGGAGTGGATGCCTCGCTCGACCTCCTAACCGCGACGCTCGCGGGGGTGCTCGCCAAGCCGGCCCTCGTGCTGCTTCACGGCCCGGACACCCGCACTGCCCAGCGCGACTTGGACTCCAAGTTCGCCGAGTCTGGACTGGGTGAACTTGCCGCCTCCGAGTACCGCAACTTCGCGCACGGGCGCTACCAGGCGCTTCTGCCCCGCGAGTCGGAATTCGGGATCCTCGGCATCGCCTCCGCGCGCGAGTCCGCCGTGGCCGCTGCGACGTTCGCCGAACTGCCGGACGAGCTCCCCCATCGCCTGATCGCCATCCCCGGCGACTCTGCCGCCGCCGAGCAGGTCGCGTGCGTGCTCAATGTGCTGTTTGTGTGCGGCGCCCTCGAGCGCGTCCGCGGCACAGCGGTCGGATGGGGCAGCCGGAACACGTTCGGCGACACGCTCTACGAATTCGACCTCACCCCGATCTTCCGCCCGCACGGACCCTCCGCCACCGTTCCACTCCCACCCCGATAGGAAGGACGCTCCACCATGCACAGCACCAGAACCCGGTTCCGCCGAGGACTCATCGCCCTTGGCGTCGTCACCTTCGCCGCCGCCTCGCTCGCCGCTTGCGCCGCGGACGACTCCGGTTCGGCAGCCGCCGACGAGCTCACCTCCGTCGGGCTCCAGACCAACTGGATCCTCAATTCGACATGGGCGGGCAGCTACACCGCCGACGAGGAGGGCTACTTCGAGGATGCCGGCCTCGACGTGGACATCCTCACGGGTGGCCCCAACGTGGACTTCATGGCCGCGCTCAGCTCGGGCCAGGCGCTCGCTGCGTTCGCCGGATTCACCGAGCCGGCCACCCTCAACCAGGATGGCGGCGACTTCGTCGTCGTCGGCACGCTGTACCAGGCGAGCCCGCTCGCCTTCATCTCCGCCGCCGAGGATGGGATCACCGAACCAGCCGATCTCGAAGGCAAGCGCGTCGGGGTGTCGACCACCGCGATGTCGGTGTGGGAGCAGTTCTCGTCGGTGGCGGGCATCGACACCAGCACCGTCGAGCTCGTGCCGATCACCACGGGGCCGGAGGCGCTCGTCGCCGGGGACATCGACGCCTACCTCGGCTTCAGCACCGAGGGACCGGCGCTGCTGGAGTCGCTCGACATCGAGCCCGAGTGGTTCCTGCTTCAGGACTACGGCTACGGCTACTACGTGAACGTCTACACCGTGCGCGCCGCGGACCTCGAGGACGACACGAAGCGGGAGCAGATCAAGGCTCTCCTCAAGGCTGACCTCGAAGGACAGCTCGCGATGATCGAGGACCCGGCCGCCGCCGCACAGCTCACCGTCGACCTCCACGGCCAGGAACTCGGTCTCGACTACGACACCGAGCTGTTCACCGCGGAGAGCGCGTCGCAGCTGTTCTACTCGCCGACCACGGAGGAGCACGGCATCGGTTACATGGGCGGCGACGAGATGACCGTCGCGATGGAGACCCTGAACATGATCCTCGGCACCGACATGCCGCTGGACGGCAGCGGCTACGTCGACATGTCGCTGCTCGACGAGATCCGGGCCGAAGACCCCGGCTTCGGCATCCTTCCCTGACCAGGAGCTTCACCCTCGTGGAATCACGCACAACGATCTCGGTGGAGAATGTCTCCAAGACGTTCTCCACCGAGAGCGGTCCCGTACATGCACTCGACGACATCTCGGTGGAGGTGCCGGAGGGAGGATTCGTCTCGCTCGTCGGTCCCAGCGGGTCCGGCAAGTCCACCCTGCTGCGCATGATGGGAGCGCTCGATACGCCGAGCATCGGCGCGATCTCGCTCGGCGGCCTCTCGCCGGCGGACCGCGTCGGACGCCATGAGCTCGGCATGGCATTCCAGGACAGCGCCCTGCTGCCGTGGCGATCGGTCGAGAGCAACATCGCCTTCGCACGGCAGATGGCGCGATTGCCCAAGGACCCGGACTACGTGCGCGAGCTCGTGCAGCTGGTCGGGCTCGCGGGATTCGAGCGGGCTCGGCCGGCGCAGCTGTCTGGTGGCATGCGGCAGCGCGTCTCGATCGCCCGGGCGCTCGTGACGCGGCCTCGAGTGCTGCTGCTCGACGAGCCGTTCGGCGCGCTCGACGAGCTGCTCCGCGAGAACCTCAACTTCGAACTGCAGCGCATCTGGATGCACGAACGGATCACGACCGTGATGGTCACGCACTCGGTGGTCGAAGCTGTGCTGCTCAGCGATGCCATCGTCGTGATGAGCGCGCGCCCGGGTCGAGTGCACGCGGTCGTGGACGTGCCGTTCGCACGGCCGCGCCGACGGGAGCTGCTCGACTCGGACGAGTTCTTCCACATCTGCCGACGCGTCAGCGACGCACTGCGGGCGGAGACGCCGTGACGACCGCGACCACAACCACGGCTACGGCCACGACCCGGGCGTCGCGTTCGCGGCTGCCCCGCCGCCTGCCCGCCGTCCTCGCCTTCGCCGCATTCCTCCTCGCGTGGACGGCCTACGCCGCCGTCGCACCCGGCGGCGGCCGCCTGCTCCCGACCCCCCTCGCCGTGATCGAGCAGCTCGTCGTCGACGGCGCAATGATCATGGGCGCACTCAGCGTGACCTTGGTGTCGGCCCTGCAAGGCCTCCTTTACGGCACCCTCGTCGCCTTCGCAGGGTGCGTGATCGTCGTGTCGGTGCCGTTCCTCCGCCGGGCCACAACCCGTCAGCTGACGATCGTGTACTGCATCCCGCTCGCCGCCATCGCCCCGCTGCTCTTCCTGCTGCTGCCCCTTCCTGGGCCCCACGTCGCACTCGCCGCGATCGCCGTCGTGTTCCCCGTCTACATATCGCTCGTCCAGGGGCTCACGGCCTCGCACGCCCAGTGGGAAGATCTCGCCAACGTGGTCGGCGGCGGGCGGATCGCGTACTTCTTCCGCGTGCAGGTGCCGGCATCGACCCCGAACCTTCTGGTGGCGGCTCGCATCGCAGGCCCCACCGCCGTGCTCGGCACGACCCTCGCGGAGTACTTCGGGGGTACCCGCGGAGTCGGGGTGCTGATGATCAACAGCATGGCGCAGGTCAACGCACCGCGGGCGTACGCGCTCGGACTCGTCATCACGCTGCTGAGCGTGGTCGTCTATCTCCTGGTGGACGCCGTGGAGCGCTTGCTGCCGTGGACCGCGGAGCTCGGGTCATGACGGCCCGCACCCGCCCCCTGCGCAAGTTCGCGGCGGAAGTCGGCGCCGGACTGGCCCCGGTGGTGGTCCTGCTGGTGCTCTGGCAGGTCGCATATTGGGCGATTCCCGCGAACACGTTCCTCCGCAGCCCCATGGAGGCGCTGGCCTTCCTCGCCGACCCGGCCCACCTCGGCGACGTGCTCCAGGCGGCCGCAGGCACGCTTCTGATGCTCGGCGTCGGCTACGTGATCTCGCTCGTCGTCGCCCTCGCTCTCGCGTGCCTGGTGACGGCGAGCGACGTGCTCGACCGGGCGCTCTCGCCCCTCGCCCTCGCCCTCGGCGTGGTGCCGGTCGTCGTGATCACGCCGGTCGTCATCCTCCTGCTCGGCCGCACGCCGGCGACGAGCATCGCCGTGTGCGTCATGATCACGTTCTTCTCGAGCTTCGTCAGCCTCACGGCAGGTATGCGCTCGGCATCACGCGCGTCGCTCGACCTGGCAGCGGTGCTCGGCGCGGGTGCACTCCGCACGGTCATCGGCGTGCGGTTGCCGTCGGCGGTCCCGAGCCTGCTGTCGGCGACGAAGCTCGCATTGCCCGCCGCCCTGAGCGGCGTCATCCTCACCGAGTACATCGCCACAGGAGCGGGAATCGGAACGTTCATCAACCACGCGCGGGCCAACTACCACTACATCGATATGTGGGCCGGCATCCTCGTGATCGTCGTCGCCTCGACATTCGTCTACGTGCTGATCGGCGCGCTCGAGGCGTCGCTGGGTGATCGGTTCGCGCCGCGTCGGGCGAGGGCCACGTCATGAAGACTCGGCCGAAGGTGGTCGTCGTCGGAACGACATCTCTCGACTTCGTCGCAGCGAGCGATGACGCGCCCACGGCGCGGACCGCGGCCGGAAACTCCGGGTCGAACATCGCCGTGCGCCTTGCCGCACTCGGCTGGGACGCGCACTTGGTCGCCCTCGTCGGAGAGGACACGCTCGGCTCCCTGGTCCGTGCGGACCTCGAATCGTGGGGAGTCGACGTCACCGGTGTGGTCTCGCGCGACGGCTATCGCACCCCGCGTGTGTTCCACGTCGCCTCCGACTCCGGCTCCCACTTCTTGTTCGAGTGCCCACGCTGCCACCGGCCGCGTGGTCACACGCTCGACCTGCCTCACCCCGAGGAGATCTCCGCGGCGACCTGGGGGGCCATCGAGGATGCCGATGCGGTCGTCGTGGACATCGCTCAGCCGCTCGCGATCGAGGCGGCGCGACGCACGCGCGCGGGGCTCGTCTGGTACGAGCAGAGTCTCGCGGAGGCATCCCCCGCGCAGATGCGGGAGATGACGGCGTCCGCACACGTGGTGAAGGTGTCGTCGGACGACGTGGACCACTACCGCCCATCGGAGCAGGTGGACGGACCGCACCTGCGACTGGTGTCTCGCGGCGCCGACGGCGTCGAGGCGTACTGCCGCGCCGACGGTGGCTGGGTCTCGTCCGGGCGAAAGCGCGGCCCCGCCCCCCGCTCGGTCGTCGACACGATCGGCGCGGGCGATGCGTTCACCGCGCACGCGGTGAACGGCATGGTGGGCGGAGCGCCGCGCGATGAATGGCTCAGAGACGCTCTGACGGCGGGCGCCCGTGCATGCGAAGTCGTCGGCGCGCGCGGCGATATGATCGACTCCGCCAGAGCCCGCGAGGCTCGGGTGTCGCCAGTCGTCGCGTTCCAGTGCGCAGTGTGCGATGCCGAGGACGCCACCGCGCTCGGACCGTCTGCGAAAGGGTGACATGCCACGGGTGAAGTTCGAGGAGTCGGCTGCCGTTCCGTCCGCGCTCGGGCGCATCCGCTCCCGCTTGCCGTCTCTGTCGCCGAGCGAGACGCGGATCGCGGAGTTCGTACTCGCGAATCCCGCCGAGGTCATCCACATGTCGGTCGCCGAGGTGGCCGAGCGCGCCGGATCGGCGGAATCCACGGCGGTGCGATTCTGCCGCCGGGTCGGGTTCACGGGCTTCCAGGACCTCAAGATCCAGCTCGCGCGCGACACCACGTCGCTTTCGCACTACGCGTATGACGACGTCGAGCCCACCGATGCTCCCGGCGACGTTCTGCTCAAGGTGATGGGGTTCTCCTCGCGCGTCATCCAGGACGCCGCGAGCAGCATCGATGCCGCCGTGTTCGACGACACCGTAGCGATGATGTCGGCCGCGTCGGAGATCCTGATCATCGGCTACGGCACCTCGCAGAACGTAGCCTTGAGCGCCCGCGATCAGCTGACGTCGATCGGGCTGAAGGTCGCCGTACCCGAAGACGCCAACCACAAGCACCTTGCCGCACGCACTGCGGCGCACGATTCGTGCGCGCTGCTCATCAGCCACACCGGCGCGACACGTGACACCATCCGCTGCGCGGAGGCGCTGCACGCTCGCGGCGTGCCCACGGCGGCCCTCACCAGCACTCCGCAGTCGCGGCTCACGACCGTCGTCGACCGCTCGCTGGTGGCGGGAGGGCATTCGATGTCGTTCCGGTTCGAGGCGCTGTCGGGCCGGCTTGTGCACCTCGCGGTCATCGACGCGCTGTATCTCGCGCTGGCGCTGCGCGACCCGGTCCGGGCCCGCGCTGCGCTCGACGTCTACTTCGAGGCCGATTCGTCCTGGCGGCTCTGAGCGTCGCCAGCCCAGGCGAGCCCGTGGGGTCGGTCGTGTGCGCCGTCGATCGGGCCGAACCCCGGCTGCAGCACGTCAACGGTCATGACGACGAGAGTGCAGTCTCGAGCTGCGCCGGGGTGGTCGTGAACCCGAAGCACTGGCGCACGTTGTAGACGGTCGCGTCGAGGCAGAAGGCGGGCGAAGTCGTCGCGCTCGCCTCCTCCACGAGCACGACGTCGTAGCCGAGGCATGCCGCGTCGGTGAGTGTCGCGAGGACGCACTGGTCGGCGTTCACCCCGGCGAACAGGATCGTGTCGACGCGCAGGGAGCGCAGGATCGAGTCGAGGGCAGTGTCGAAGAAGCCGCTCATCCGGTACTTCGAGACATGGATGTCGGTCGGTTCGACGTCCAATCCGTCGACGATCTCCGCACCCCAGCTGCCCGCGACGAGCACGGCGTCGCTCGAGCCGACGCGGTCGCCGATGCCTCCCCCGGTGCCATCGGCGTCGTACACGTGCAGCACGTTCGGCGGCAGATTCGCCACGTCGGCACGGTTGCCCCAATTGAGCCAGATCACCGAGACGCCGCCGTCGCGCAGGCGTGGCAGCAGCCGCCGCAACGGGTCGACGGCGGCCGCGGCCATCGCGACGTCGACGCCGATCGCGTCGAGCCAGCCTCCGGGCGTGCAGAAGTCGTTCTGCATGTCGACGACGATGACCGCTGTGCGCTCGAGGTCGATGGTGAGGTCTTGCGGGAGCGCACCGAGCGACGTCGCGCGCACCGTCGGCGCGCCCGTTGTGTCGACGTGCGCCGCGGCGAGGGACCATCTGCGGAGCGAGGCCATCGGGATTCCTTTCGGGGAGCGGAAGTCGGATGTCAGCGGGCCGAGGAGGCTCGCTGGGCGATGTCGACGAGGTCGAGATCGCGGCCGCGACCGCCGATCACGCACACCCCCACCGACGGGTCGCCGGGCGAGGGAAACGCGACGGCGGGCAGGCCCGCGATCGGCGCGAGGCAGCAGAGCCGCAGTGTGTTCGCGCGGTGCGCGTCGATCTCCTCCGCGGTCGCGTTCAGCGCCGGCGGGGCCGAGGCGGTGGTCGGCAGAACGAGCACGCGATCGGCGACGACGTCACGCAGAACGGATGCTGCGCGCCCCGTCACCGCGCGTGCAGCCTCGGCTTCGGCAGCGCTCACGCCCGCGGCCAACGCGAACCGTGCGGCGACATCGCCATCGAGAGTTCCGGGGTGCGCGATGATCCACGCTCCGTGCTGCGCCCACGCCTCGAACGCCTGCACTGTCCGGAACGCCGCGAAGGCCTCGTCGAGGTCGAGTTCGAGTTCGAGCTCGAGCTCGAGACTGTCGGCATCGAGCGCGCGCGCCGAGGCCTCGGCCGCGGCACGCCCGGCCTGATCCGACAGAGCGTTGAGCGAGCTCACCGTCACCGCACGGCTGAAGGCGCGTGACTCGGCCGGAAGCATCGCGGCGGTCACCCGTCGCAGCGTGTCGGCGTCTCGGGTGATCCATCCGGCCGCGTCGAACGTGGGGGCGAGCGGCAGCACGCCGTCCAGCGGCACGGCCCCGTGGGTGGCGCGCAGCCCCCACAGGCCCTGGTAGGCGCTGGGCACGCGGATCGACCCCGCGGTATCGGTGCCGAGCGCGACCGAGGCCCACCCGAGCGCGACGGCGGTCGTGCCGCCGCTCGTCGACCCGCCCGGCAGCGCGTGCGGCGCGAGCGGATTGAGCGGCACGCCGTATTGGCGGTTGGCCCCGGCGATGCTGTACGCGAACTGGTCGGTCTGCGCGATTCCCACCACATCGGCACCGCGCTGCAGCAGTGCCTCCACGGCCGCGGCGTTACGCGGTTCGGGCGTCGCCTCGCGCACGAACGACGGCACTCCCCCGCCCAGTCGCTGTCCTTCGACGGCGTAGACGTCTTTCACTGCGACCGTGAGGCCCGTCAGTGCTCCCTCCCGCGGCGCGGGCACGAGCGGTGCTCCCACCACGCGCCACACGGCGCGGTCGAGGGGCGCCGCCGGAGCGTTTACATGCGCTGCAGTGACGCGCCAGCACCCCTCGCTCCACCGCCACAGCTGCGTCTGCAATCCTGGCGCGCCGGTCGACGACCGCACGCTAGCCATGATCAACGCCTCGTTCGCGCCAGCCGGCACGACGTGCACGCTGCTCACGGTGCGCGTCGGCACTGTCGTGCGCGCATGCCGGAAGCGCGAGATCTCGTCATGACCGACGGCGAGGGTGATGCCGTCCCCGCGCGCCGTGTCGGCACCGGGCGCGAAGAGCGCGTCGAGTGCGGCGACGTCGTTCGTGAGCAGCGCGCGGTCGTACTCCCAGAACGCGTCGAGCAGACCGGGGTACGTCGTGAGCTCTCCCGTGGGGGCGTGCAGAGTCATGGGCTGCGGCGCCGAACGTCAGGACGTGTAGCCGCTGATGGTGGCCGCGTGGGCGCCGATCACGGCGAGGTCGGCGTCGTCGAGGGGCACGCTCACCCCGGACGTGACGAGCGCGTGGAACCCGGGCATCGTCGACTCCTCGGGCTGCGAGCCGAGGTCGTTGGCCATCACCGTGATCGCATACAGGCGGTCGGTGTCCGAGGCGTTCTCGATGTGATGCACCGAACCGACGGGCAGCACGAGCACGTCACCCGCGCGCACCTCGACGCTGTGCTCGTCGCTCTGGGCGATGCCCTCGCCCTGCAGGAAGACGAAGATCTCGACGGAGTCGGGATGGGAGTTGTCGGGCTGGCATCCCTTTGGGTCCCAGATCTCGACGAAAACGCTCGTGGGCGAGCCGTCGATGGGTCCGGTGAGCGGTACGAGCCGCACGGTGTCGGACTCCGTGATGCGGTAGGCGGGCAGGTCGGCGATGCTCTTGAGAAGGGGCTGATCGGCCATGGGTGCTCCAGACGTGAATCGGTACGCGTGCCGAGTGCGCGGCGTATGGCTGGCAACGGTACTGGCGTGATCAGACAGCGACGTAACAGACATGTTTCGTCGGCGTATCGCATGCTCCGACACGGAGCGGAAGCGACTCGCTCAGCGCTGGCGCACGTGGGCAGGTGCGCGACGCACCATGCCGTACTCGGGGCCGCGTGAGGTGTGGAGCTCGTAGGCGCGGAAGAGCCGGTCGCCGTGCAGCGACACCCCGACGAGGGTGATCGCGAGCAGCGGTTCGCGATCGCCAACGGAGAGAAGTTCCTGATCGGAGGCGGAGGGCAGCACCGGCCGCAGCGATGCCGACTCCCACTCCACCACCGCGCCGCGCAGCCGATCGACGATGTCGAACACCGAGTAGTCGTCCGGAAAGTCGACGTCGTCGCGACGCCGGGCGGGCACCACGTCTTCGGCGAGGATGAGTGGCTCGCCGTCGGCGCACCAGCGCTTGACGACGCGGAAGCACGACGCACCCTCCTCGAGCTGGAGGTCGTGCGCTTCATCGGCCGTGAGCGTCGACCACTCCCCCGACACCACGTCGACGCTCACGTCCAGGCCGGACTCGGTCAGGCGTGCGGTGAGTTCGTAGCTCTGGTCGATGCGGAACGGGATCGACAGGGCGCTCACGTTGGGGAACGTGCCCTGGTGTGCGCGGCGCGCGATGAGTCCGTCTGCCTCCATGCGCACAAGGGCTTCGCGCACCATGGGCCTACTCGCCCCGAGGGCGGTCGCCAATTCCAACTCGGTGGGAAGCGGCATCCGCTTTTGCGCGGAGTCGTGCCAGATCTGCTGCAGGCGCTCGTCGATGGAACCCGCGTCGGATGGCATGTGCCGATTCTATGTAGCGCCCGCGGGCGAATCGGGCCGGTTTTGTAACCAGAGCCGTTGAGCTACGAAACATGTCTGTTACAGCGCAGTCTTACTGTCGCTAGCACGACGGCGAGAGGATCGAGGATGTCGATGAGCGTGACCACGTATATGGACGTGTGCCCGAAGGCGATGAAGATCGGGCCGTGCGGCGGCGTTTTCGCGAACAACGGCTGCGAGGTCGAACCCGGTGTGGGCTGCTTCTTCCTCGATCCAGCGCGGCGCGAGCAGATCCAGGCCGACGAGCGCGCGCTGCTACCGCTCGCACTTGCAGGCGAGACGTTCGCGCCGGTGAGCCGGCTGAAGCGCGTGCTGGACTCCGGGAAGTTCACTTTCATCGCCGAGGTCAACGGCGCCGACAGCGCCGATGCGACCGACTTCGTCAATGCCGCCCGCGTGGTGGCGAGCGTTGCCGACATCGTCTCGATCACCGACCATTCGGGCGCGAACGTGCACATGGGCAACATCGCCGCCGTCGCCCACCTGCGGGCTGCGGACATCGACATCATGCCGACATTCGCGTGCCGTGACCGCAATCGCATGGCACTGCAGGGCGACCTGTTGGGCGCGGCGAGCCTCGGCGTGCAGAACGCGCTGCTCGTCACCGGAAACCATGTGCGCGTCGGCGACTCCCCCAATGCCACTCCGGTGTTCGATGTCGACAGCCCCCGCTTGCTCGCCATCGCCGACCGGCTGCGCCGCAAGGGCGAGTACGACAACGGGCGCAAGGTGGAGGTTAAGCCCGATCTTTACCTCGGCAGCGTCGCGCACCCGTTCGCGCCGCCCTATGAGGACCGGCCGCGCCAGGTCCTGCGCAAGGTGCGCGCGGGCGCCGACTTCATCATCTCGCAGCACATCTTCGACCTGCCGCGCTGGCGCGAGTTCCTCGCAGAGGTCAACGTGCTCCGCGCCGACGCAGCCCCATTCCACCTACTCGGCGGCGTCGCGATTCTGCCCGACGAGCCCACGGCGCGCGCGATCAACGCGGGGCTGCGCGGCTTCTCCATCCCCGAAGCGCTCTTCACCCGTCTGCGCCAGGCCACTGACCCGCAAGACGAGGGCCTCGAGATCGCCGCCGAGACGCTGCGTGAACTGATCGATGCCGAAGGCGTTGCGGGATGTCTCCTCGCCCCGGTCACAGGGCGACAGAATGCCCTCGTGGCCTCGATCGAGCAGCAAGAACTCATCCTGGAAGTACGCCGGCGTGCCGGCATCCCCGTCGAAAGGAGCGCGGCCGCATGACGTCGACCGTGATGACCGTCACCGGCCCCTTGCCGGTCGACCGGATGGGCATGACGCTGCCCCACGAGCACCTCATCGCCAACGCGAACGGGCAGTGGGCCTACCCCGACGACCCGGCGCAGCTCGCGCACTACACACAGCCCTACGAGGCCCGCCTGCACGGCCGGGTGCAGCTGGAGCCGTTCTCGTATCGATCGGCCATGCAGCAACTCGACCTCGACGTCGCTCGCGAGGAGCTCGACGGCTTCCGCGCGGCCGGCGGCGGCACGGTCGTCGACATGGGAATCCCCGGTTACGGGCGCGATCCTCTCGCATTGCGCGCACTGTCGGACCTCACCGGGGTGCCGATCGTGATGGGATGCGGCGAGTACGTCGAGCCCGCCCACTCGCCGTACGTCAAGTACGCGTCGGCCGAGGTGGTGCGCGACGTCATCCTCGATGAGATCCGCGACGGCGTCGGAAGGTCGGGGGTGCGCCCGGGTGTGATCGGCGAGATCGGCACGGGCAACCCGCCGACCGAGCAGGAGACGAAGGTCGTGCGCGGCGCCGCCCTCGCGCAGGTCGCGAGCGGCCTGGCGCTCAACCTCCACCGCACCATCTATCCCGACGCACTGGCGACCCTGCCGTTGGTCGACGAGGTGCTGGGCTGGGGAGTCGACCCCCGCAAGCTCATCGTGAGCCATTGCGACGAACGCCCCGAGCCCGAGTTCGCATTCGAGCTGGCGCGCCGCGGTTGCTGGGTCGAGCTCGACACGTTCGGCATGGAGCAGTGGGCCACGTCTGCCCGACGTGGCGACGACTACCCGCTGCGCGCGTTCGATCATCACCGCGTCGACATGCTCGTGGCACTCCTCGACGCCGGCTTCGCCGACCAGATCCTGCTCAGTCACGACATCGCGATGAAACCGCAGTTCACCCATTACGGGGGCTGGGGACTCACCCATCTCGGCGCGAACATCCGCCCCCGCCTGGCCGCACGCGGTGTGACCGACGAGGTGTTCACGCAACTGACGGTCGCGAATCCCGCGGTCGCCCTGGGTAGCGCCGGCTGAGCCGATCACCGCGACGGCGCCGCCCCGGTCAACCGACCGGGGCGGCGCCGTCGTTCATCGCAGGATGCTGCGAACGTCCGCGACGTCGTCGCTCAGGATGGCGTCACGCCAGCGCCTTCAACTAAGGGGCGAACCGCCGGTGCGCCTGCCGCGATGCGTCGGCAGCGAGGGGCGAGGTCGCGATGCCCTCGTGCGAGGCGAGTTCGCCGCCGACGTACACCGAGCGCAGGTTGCGCTGGCCGACGGACAGCACGTACGACGCGAGCGGGTCTCGGAGCGGCCCGAGGTCGGGCTGCCGCGGGTCGACGATGACGAAGTCGGCGTATTTGCCGGGCTCTAGCGAGCCGACGCGGTCGTCGACGCCAATGATCTCGGCGGCGCCGAGCGTCTGCATGCGCAGCACGTCGCTCACCGACAACGCGGTCGATCGCGTGCTTGCGCGGTGCTGGTAGAGGCCGAACCGCATGTTCTGCCACGGATCGGAGAGATCGGAGCACGCCTGATCGTCGAGGCCGAGTCCGACGCGGATGCCGCTAGCCCGCAATCGCGTGATGTCGGCGGTTCCCGACCCGAGGCGGCCGTTGGCGACCGGCTGCCACGAGACGGCGCATCCGGCCCGCGCGCAGGCGTCGACGATGTGGTCTGTGGGGTGCACGAAGTGGCCGAAGATCATGCCGGAACCGAGCGCCCCGGCACGCTCGTACCAGGCGAACTTCTCCCATTGCGCTTCGATCTGCTCGCGAGTCTCGAGCAAGTGCGCCTGATTGACGATGCCGAAGTGGCGCATCGCCTCGACCTCGACGTCCGCGAGCTGCTCGTCGCGCGCCCACTGTGCGGCGCCGTAGACCGCAGCATCCAACAGGTATCGCCGGTCGCCGCCCCGGATGTGGGCGACGGCGTCGGCGAAGTCCTTCCATGCCTGGTCACGATCCGCGTCGACGCCCTCGAGCTTCACGGCCATCACACCGCGGATGCCCGCGTCGGCGTGGGCATCGACCTGCCGATGCACATAGGCCGGTGGCCGCAGGGCGGGTTCGGTGGCGTCGTCGCGCATCGACACCCAGGGTCGGCGCGAGTCGATGAAGTCGAATACCGTCGTCACGCCGCTGTTGAGGCTGTCGAAGGCGCCGTGAGCGGCAGCCCAGTAGACATCTTCGGCATCGGCGTCGGCGCTGACCGAGTACATCGCGTCAGCCCAGCCGTACAGCGGCTCGTCGGCGCCGAGCCCGCGTGCGACGCTCGTGAACAGGTGGCTGTGCGACGACACGAACCCGGGCCCGACGTACGCTCCCGCGACATCGAGCACCTCGGTCTCGGCGTCGGCCACGGGTGGACGACCGGCACCGGTGTCGACGATCACCCCGTCCTCCGCCAGGAGCCAACCCCCGGGTCGCACACGGGGTTGGTTGGTCACATCGACGAGGAGGGCATCGGTGACGAGTAGTCGGCGGGTCATGGTCCTCCGTCGGGCGGGTCGCGGTGTCAGTCTTCGGGTGTGGCCGACTCGTGCCAGCGGTGAAGCACGAGCCACTCGATGAACGAGATGACACCGAACAGCACCAGCGCGACGACACTGGCGAGCACCACCGACGCGAACAGCTCGGGCGTGCGCAGCTGGTTCGCGAACCGGGTGATCGCGTATCCGAGACCACCGGCCCCGCCACCCACGCCCGCAGCGAACTCGCCGACGATCGCGCCGATCGCCGCCGAGCTGGCCGCGATCTTCAGGCCGGTCATGATCTGCGGCAGCGCGCCCGGCACACGGAGCGAGAAGAGCTGCACCCGGGGCGGCGCGCCGGCCATCCGATACAGCTGAAGAAGGTTGCGGTCCGTCGACTTGAGCCCCTGCAGGGTGTTGGCGGCCACAGGGAACACCGCGATCATCGCGGCGACGAGCATGTTGGTCGCCGCGCCCGCGCCGAACCACACGACGAGGATCGGGGCGACGGCGATGATCGGCACCGTCTGCAGGATCACGAGGTATGGGTAGAAGCCCAGCTCCATCGTTTTGAACCGGGCCATGACCAGTGCGGCACCGAAGCCGCTCACCGCGGCGATCGCGAAGCCTGCGTAGGCCTCGTATGCGGTGACCAGCGTCGGCTCCAGCAGGACGGGGGCGCTCTCGATCAGCGCGTTCAGCACGTCGAGCGGACCGGGCACGAGGTAAGGCGGCACGCCGGTGATCGTCACCCCGATCTGCCACAACGCGAGGGCGATCGCCGCGAACGCCACGGGGATGACGATGCGGCGCGCGGTGGAGGTGTCACCCGAATGCTTGCGGGCAGCGGTCTCGGGTTCGGTGGCGACAGTTTCGGGTGCGGAGAGAGTCGAGGACGACATCACGCCTCCTTATGAGCTGTGGCGAGGAGGCCCGAGATCTCGGCCTCGAGGTCCGCGAGCGCCGAGGTGTCGCGAGCGGCGTCGGCAGAGGGCGGACTGGGCGAGTCGATGATGCGAACGATGCGGCCGGGGTGTGCCGCCATGACGACGACACGGTGCGACAGGTACACCGCCTCGTGGATGGAGTGCGTGATGAAGAGTGCGCTGAAGTCGTTGCCGCGCCACAGGTCGAGCAGCACGTCGGCCATGCGGGCGCGGGTGAACTCGTCGAGAGCCGCGAACGGCTCGTCGAGGAACATGATGTCGGGGGAGCTCGTGATCGCGCGGGCGAGCGAGACGCGCATCTTCATTCCGCCCGAAAGCTGCCGGGGCAGGGATGACGCGACCGACGAGAGCCCCACCGTCTCGAGCGCGTCGGCGGCAGCAGCGCGACGCTGCGCCTTGGGCATCTTCTTGAGTTTCGCGACGAGCTCGGCATTGCTCTGTACCGAGCGCCAGGGAAGCAGCGTCGGATCCTGGAACACGTACGCCTGTTCTCTCGCTGTGCTCACGAGTTCGCCACGGCTGACGTCGGTGAGACCAGCGGCCATGCGCAGCACGGTGGTCTTGCCGCATCCAGACGGGCCGACGATCGACACGATCTCGCCGCGCTGAACGCTGAGACTCACCGGCGTGATGGCGTGAAAGCCGTTGCGGAACACCTTCTCGACGTTGCGGAACTCGAGGACGGGCGCGGCAGCGGCGCTAACGGGGGCGGCGGGCGGGTGGCTGGGAGCGAGAGACATGGCGGTCCTTTCGGGGGCAGTCGGGGAGGCCGTCGGACGGCCTCCCCGACGATTCAGAACTGGATCTCGTCGAAAGATCCCTCGGGGGCGGCCGGTACTTCCTCCAGCGGCGCAATGTCGGGCGTGACGGTGAGGTCAGCCACGTCCGTGACGGCGACGTCGGGGTCGTCGAGCATCCCGAGTGTGTTCAGCTGGTCGATGAGCGTCTGCCAGCGCTCTTCGGTCATCGCGCCGATCTTGTCGGCGCCCTCGGCCGTCAACACGTAGTCACGCTGCGCGTCCCATTCGAACCAGAGGAGCTCGGGATCGAGCTGATCGTCGACCTCGCTTATGAGGTAGTCGTTGATCTGCGTGGCGATGTCGACGTCCCCCATGTAGTCGCGCCATCCCTCGTTGCTGGCCTCGACGAAGGCCTCGACCACCTCACGGTTCTCAGCGAGGTAGTCCTGCGTGACGTAGGTGACGGTGTTGTAGGGGTTGAAGCCTGCCTCCGAGAACGGCAGGAAGGTCACGGCGAGGTCGCCCTCCTTGTGCGCGACGTATGGCTCGTTGGGTGCGATCCCTTGCTGCACGAGGTTGGGGTCGCGGATGAAGTTCGCCAGGCTGCCGGTGTACTGCATCGACTCGAAGTCGATGCCGTACTCATGCTTGACCCACTCGGGTCCCAGCACGCCGGCCGAGTTCACCCACGTCATGCCGTCCGTCTCTTCGAACGACGTGATGCCGGTGTCGGAGTGCACCATCATCCCGGTGATGCTCTCCTGAATGATCGCGTTGACCGCGACCAGCGGGATGCCCTCGTCCTGGGCTTGCACGATTTCGTTGGCTCCGGATCCGGTGATCCCGAACTGTGCGCGCCCTGAAGCGACGAGCTGCGTGCCCGACACCTGCGGTCCGCCGGGCTCGATGGTGACGTTGAGGCCCGCTTCTTCGTAGTAGCCGAGTTGCTGCGCGGTGTAGAAACCACCGCTCTCGGCGTTGGGGAACCAGCCGAGCACGACGGTGACATCGGTGAGTTCGTCGGAGTCGCCGCCGCCGGAGGCGGCTGTGCTGCTCTGGGATGCGCAGGAAGTAAGGGCAAGAGCGGATACGGCCAATACCGCCAGCGCAACGGAGGAGGCCTTCATTCGGTGGATCACGAGACGGCTCTTTTCGCTAGGATGTGACGGCGCGGGACGTCTCTCGCACCTGCTGCGGGTGATGTCGGCGCCGACAGTGCGACAGTAAAACAGCGCTGTAACGCGAAACCGCTCGTACTGTTTCTCGCTCGTGAAGATGTCCGCGACCCGGGCGCGGGCTCCGGAATAGCGTCAAAGCGCCCGGCGCTGAACGCCGGGCGGCGGGACCAGCGCGAGCCTCGCCTCAGCGGGCGATAGCGGCGCTCCGAGCCGCGTTCAAGGAAACCGACACCGTGTCGAGGTCGTCGTCGAACAGGTCGGCATTGACGTCGAGCGTCATCGCAGCGGACGCGTGTCCGAGCATTCGCTGCACCGCCTTCACGTTCGCGCCCGAGCTGATCGCGAGCGAGGCCGCCGTGTGCCGCAGGTCATGGATCGTCATGCGCTCGAGCGCCGCCTCTTCCAGCGCAGTCTTGAACCACGACCGCGAGTACTCGGATGAGCGGGGCCGCCCGAAGTAGTCGTCGCCATCATGGAACAGCAGCTGGTTGCGCGTCTTGCCCGCGCACAGCTCTGCGATCGCGTCGTCGAGGAACTCCGGGTACGGCACCGACCGCCGCTCGTGCGTCTTGGGCGTCCCGACGTGGATGTCGGCGCCGACGCGCACGGCGTTCTCGTTCACCGCGAGACGCCGGCGGACGGCATCCACATCCCGCACGCGGAGTGCGGTCAGCTCGCGTCCACTGGCCGCGGTCCGCTCGTAGACGCCGAGACCGCGCGGTCGCACCTCCGGCTGCGCGCACCCGTCTCAGGTGGATTGCCGGACGACCGGCGGGCACGCGACGAGATACTGATGGGTGTCCTTCGCCGGCTCGAGACCGAGCAGGACTCGCACCGCGACAGCGCCGAGATCGTAGTGAGGCAACGCGACCGTCGAAAGCGGTGGCCGAAGGTGGGCAGAGATCACGTCCTGGTTGTCGAACCCCATGACGGCGATGTCGTCGGGAATCCGTATGCCGTGCTCGCGGAGCCCGTCATAGAGGCCCATGGCCACCCGGTCGTTGTGGCAGAAGACCGCCGTCGCGTCAGTCGCGAGGAGCAGCGGCGCAGCGGCGTATCCGCCTTGCTGATCGGGAGCGGTGGGAAAGACCAGCTCAGGGTCGAAGGCGACGCCCGCCGCTTCGAGCGCCGCGCGGTATCCCGCGAGGCGTCCGGTCTGCGCGGGCGAGGGTGTCGTCGTGTTGAGGAACGCGATGCGGCGGTGGCCGCCGGCGAGGAGCTCCTCGGTGGCGACACGTCCGCCTTGTTCCTCGTCGGGCACCACTGTGGGCAGTTCGCTTCTCGACGCGTAACAGTCGACGAGCACTGTGTCGGTGTTCTCCAAGGCGGGGGGAACCGTCACCTCGTGGTGAAACCAGCTCGAGTACAGCACGCCGTGCACTTGATGCTCGAGCATCATCGCGATGGCCTCGTCTTCGGCTGCACGGTTGCCGTCGGTGTCGGCGACGAGAAGCACGTATCCGTGCTTCCACGCCTCGTCCTGAGCGCCGTGGATGATCTGGCCCGCGAACGGGGTGGTCGCGATGGCGTCGGACACGAGGCCGATGAATCGAGACGTTCCCCGCGACAGCGTCTTCGCAAGCGCGTTCGGCCGGTACCCGAGCTCGGCGACCGCATCGTGGACACGCCGCCGGGCGTCCTCCCCGATGCGCACGCCTTGCTTGTCGTTGACCACATGCGACACGGTCGCCACCGACACGCCGGCGGCCTTGGCGACGTCGCGCATCGTGACCGCGGAACCGCTCCTGCCGTGCTCGGGCATCCTCACCCCTTCGTCGCCCCGCTCTCGAGTCCGTAGATCATCGCCTTGTTGAGGACGAGGAACACGAGCAGCAACGGCGTCACGGTGACGCAGACGGCAGCGAACGTCGCGGTCCAGTCCGTGTTGCCCATCGCTCCGATGTAGTTTTGCAGACCCAGCGGGATCGTCTTCAATCCGTCCGAGAGCACGAAGGTGTTCGCGAAGATGAAGTCGTTCCAGATGAAGATGCTGTTGACCAGCACCACGGTGATGATGGTGTTGACCGAGAGCGGCAGCGTGATGCGAGCGAAGATGCGGTACGGCCCGGCACCGTCCAACGACGCCGCCTCGTACGTCTCCCGCGGGATGTACTTGTAGAACGACGAGAACAGGTAAACCGCCATCGGCAGCGAGAACGCCGCGAGCGGGATGATCATCGACATATGGGTGTCGAGCAGCCCGACCTGCGAGTAGTCGATGAACAACGGCACAAGGGCGATCTGCACCGGCACGATGATGCCGAGCAGCAGCAGAGCCCTCACCCCGTCGCTGGACCGGAAGCCGAGCACCTCCAACGCGAATGCCGCCATCATGCCCGCGATGACGATGAGCGCGCTGGCACCGAGCGTGACGATCAGACTGTTGAGGATGTTGAGCCAGAGATTGCCGGTGCCGAACGCGCGCGCGTAATTGTCGAGCGTGAACGATCCCGGCAGCGCGAAGGGGTTCCCGGCCGCGAAGTCGGCGGCGGTGCGGAAGCTGGTCAGAAGCAGCCAGAGCAGCGGATACACCTGCACGATCACGATGAGCACGATGGTCGCACTCAGCAGCGTCCGCTGGACGCGCAGCCTGGGTGATCGCGACGGCACCCGCCGCTGGGCGGCCGGTGGCGCGGCCGGCTCGCGCCTGTGGGGCGGCGCGGGGGCGGTGAGCGTGGGAGCGGTCATGAGTCGTCCCTTCGACGAAGCACGAGCAGGATGATGGCGACGGCGACCAGGCACTCGACGACGATGAACACCGAGATCGCACTGGCATATCCGTAGTCGGTGTGCACGAACGCGGTCTTGTACATGTAGGTGGTGAGGAGTTCGGATGCCTGGCCCGGGCCGCCGTTCGTGAGCAGGTACGGGATATCGAATCCGCGCAGCGCGAAGGTGGTCGCCATGATCGTGGTGGTGATCCACACCGGGCGGATGTACGGGAAGCGGATGCGCCAGAACACCTGCCACCACGACGCACCGTCCAGCCGGGCCGCCTCTTCGAGCTCACGGGGCACCGCGATGAGCGCCGCGTAGATGATGAGCATGTACAACCCGGTGAAGCGCCATCCTTCGGGGATGGAGACCGCCGCCAGCACGGTCTGGATGTTCGACAGCCACGCGGTCTGCAGGTTCTCGAGGCCCACCCATGCGAGCACCTGGTTGAGCAGGCCGACCGGTTCGAGCGAGTAGATCCGCTGGAACAGGAACGCGATCGCGACGGTGGAGATGATGGCGGGCAGCAGGTACATCGTCTTCACGACTTCTCGCGCCCTGGGCAGCGCCGTGAGAAGGCTCGCGACGATCAGCGCGCCACCCAGCTGCAGTACCAGGCAGATGGCGAGGTAGCCCAGCGCGTTGCCGAACGCCGTCCAGAAGACATCGTCACGGGTGAACATCTTGACGTAGTTGTCGACGCCGACGAACACCATGTCGGTGATGCCGTCCCAGCGGAAGACGCTCAGGAACAGCGATTGGAGGATCGGCAGCAGCACTGCCACGCCGTACAGCAGCAACGGGGGGACGAGGAAGACGACCACAGACAGCGTGGAGCGCCTCGGCAGCATCGAGCTGAGCGCGGGGCGCGCCCGCCGGTGCTGGCGCGACACGGCCGCGCCAGCCCCGACAGTGAGGGATTCAGGCATTGGCGTTCTCCGCGAGAGCGGCGTCCATCGTGGTGATGAACTCGTCGGGAGTGATGTCCCCCTGCACCAGCAGCGTCAGCTCCTGCTGGAGGCGGGTGTTCGTCGCAGGGTCGAGCTGCGTGTCCCACGGCATCGCGATGCGGGGCCCGACGTTGTCGGCCTGCTCGATCGCGCGGGCGTACAGCGGCGTGGCGTTGTCGGGGATCGTGGTCGCTGCCGTCGTGGTCGGAGACAGTGCGCCGGTCGCGGCATACACCTCGGGGTAGCGCTCCAGCGCGAATCCGAGGAAGTCCCGCACGAGCGGGTCGTACGTCTTCGCGTTCACGGCCATGCCGATTCCCGAAGGCGTGACGTATTCGTTGTCGTCGGTGACGGCCCCGTCGATCGTCGGGAGCGTGAAGTAGTCCACGTCATCCCGGACGCCGGGGTCGAGCGCGTCGGTGGCCAAGTTGCTCAGCTCCCACGTGCCGATGTTGTACACCGCAGCCTTGCCCGAGGTGAGGAGCGCCTGCGCGTCGGCGTAGCCGGTCGACGAGAACCCCTCCTGGAAGCAGCCGGCCTCGCCGAGTGACGACAGCCACTCGGCGGCGGCGCGTCCGGCCGGGTCGCCGAACGATGCCTCGCCGTTCTTGAGCTGCTGCACGTACTCGGGTCCGGCGAGCCGGAACGGGTAGTAGGCCATGTACCGCTCCAGAGGCCACTGGTCCTGTCCATCGAGCGCGATCGGGGTGATGCCCTTCGCGCGGAGCGCTTCGCACATCGCGGGGAAGTCGTCCAGGGTTGCCGGCACGCCCACGCCCGCCTCCTCCAGCAGGGCCGAGTTGTACCAGAAGTACTCGAGCTGGAACTCGAACGGCACCATGTACAGCGAGCCGTCGTCGAAGCGCTGATAGTTCAGTGCCGCTTCGCGGTAGTCGTCCAGTCCAAGGTCGTCGAGCAGGGCTTCGATGTCGATCATCCGCCCCTGTGCAGCGAGCTTCTGCGCGAACGGCGTCGCATCCGTGTCGAAGAGCTCCGGCAGCTTGTTGGCGGCCGCGAGCGTCTCGTACTTCTGGATGTACGACGGCCGATCGGGAGTCGTGATGAGGTTCAGCGCGAAGCCGGGATGGTCGGCGGCGTACTCGTCGGCGATCTGCTCCATCGCGGTGATGACGCCGCCGTCTGCGGGGCGCGAGAGCAGCCACGAGATCTGGCGGGGGACGACCTCTCCGTCGGGGTCGACGTCGGTCGGGTCGGACGCGCCTGACGAGCCGGCGCAGCCGGTGAGGATGAGTGCGGTCGCGGCGGCGACGGCGACCATCGCCGCCGTGCGGGTGAGAGCTGCCATGTCGGAATCTCCTTTGATCGGGTACTGCAGGTGGGTGCGGGATCGGCTGCTACGCGGTTTTGGCGAGGAGCGAGTCGGAGTGCGTTTGCTGACTGGGGTCGGCAGGGGCGGGCGAGAACACCGAGAACTCGGTGATCGTGACGGCGCCCTCACCGACGAAGGCGCCGAGTCGGCCGTTCCGTCGGTCGTACAGACGGGTGCTCAGGACGGTGGCGTCGTCGAGCGTCGCGACGCAGATGTCGCCGTCGACGATCACATCGAGAACGTGTTCGCCGGCGCCGATGTGGCACGGCCGCTCCAGCTCGATCGCGAACGGCACGTCGCCCGAGATCTGCCATTGCTCGGTGCCGGTCGCACGCCGGGGCCAGCGGTCGAAGACGAGCCGCCCGCGCTCGGGCTCCAGGCGCAGCACGTACCCCTCATCGCCGTCCGCGCCGGCCCGCAGCAGCACGCCGCATTCCGTCGTGCTGTCGGCGATATCGAAGCGCGCACGCAGACGGAACGCCGTCGGGGCATCCTCTCTCGTGAGCAGATCGCGGTACCCGTCGGGTGCCAGCAGGACGCTCCCGGCGGGAATCCCCTCCTCGGGCTGCGAGAACGCGTCGCGCGACTCCTCCGGCGGGCGGAAGGCGAGAGTGCCATCGGCGCGTTGCTCGGCCTCGAGCACCGACATCGTGCCCGCCCACTGCCACGGGCCATCGTCCTGCGCGCCCTCGCGCGATGCGATCCAGCCGAAGAAGAACCGCCGGTCGCCACGGGCAGCGGACTTCGCCGCGTAGTAGGCACGCCCGTCGATCGTGTCGTGCTCAGGGACCTGCCAGGGACCGTCGAGGCTGCGGGCCATGCGGTAGCGCGTTGTGAAGGCGTCACTGAACTCGGAGAACACGAGGTACCACCAGCCGCCCCACTGGAACACCTCGGGGCACTCGTGCGCGAGATACCGCCGCGGGTTCCAGAACGGTGCAGCCGGCTCCCACGTGGAGAGGTCGTGCGATGTGCACTGGGCGATCACGCCACGGCGCCGCGACGGCCCGTGCGCGTGGCGCGCCGTGATCAGCATCCGCCATACGCGCGCCGCTTCGTCCCAGAACACGAACGGGTCCCGCCAGTCGCCGGTCTCGTAGCCGGGGGTGGCTCCGAACGTGTCGTCGGGGTGGCGCTGCCAGGAACGCATTCCGTCCACGCTCGTCGCGTGCATCACCACCTGCAGCGCCCGTCCGTCGTCGCCGACCGCGTCGGGGTTCTGCCCGGTGTAGAACACGTGGTGCGTGCCGTCTTCGGCGAGCACGATGCTGCCGGTGTAGACGTTGAAGTCGGCCGCCGTGACGCCGCCCGAGGCGATCGCTTCGCCGCGGTCGTCGAAGTCGACGAGGTTGTCCGTCACCACGCGGTGCCACGGCATCCCTTCGCGCGGCACCTGGCGCGATTCGTACAGGTAGAAGAGGTGGAACTCGCCATCCTCCTGCCAGGGGATGACATCCCCCACCCACGCGCCTTCCGGCTGGTAGAACCCTCGCTGGCCCATCGTCACCCTCTTTGGTTAATCGGTTATTCACACGATAGACCGGATGTCGCGGCTTGGTCAAGCGGTTAATCACCTGATGACAGACCGTGCACGACCCGCGAGCCGGGAACCCTTGCCGCCTCGCCTCAGAGCGACGAGACCGGGACCGGATGGGCGCAGAAGGTCCGTGCCGTCGGCGATATCGACACCGGGTACAGCCAAGGCGGCCTCTTGGTCACTGAGCTTGTGCACGACCGGGCGATCGACTCCACGCGACCGCGCCTGGCCCGGCAGGCCGACGAGTTCCCGTCGGATGTTGCAGTCCAACGACCGAAGGCGTGCAGGCTCGTGCTCCAGGATCCGACCCATCGGTGTCGTCGCGCACAGTGAGGCTCTCGTTTATCACGAGCACGCGATCGCCATCACGCGCGGGTCTCCGTCGGTACGGAGAGCTCGCGAATCGTCATGTCATGGAAGACCGCGGTCGCGCCACGCGCATAAAGTCGAATGCCGTCATCCCCCGCGAGGGGGAAGAGGCGGTGCGACTGCGCGCTCCCCCCGTTGCCCACGAACAGCTCGACACTCGTGCGATCGACTAGCAGGCGGATTGCCACGCGCCCCGCTGACGTTTCGAGCGGCGCCTGCGTGCGGCCGCGCGTCGGGTTGAACGTCAGCGTCCGGTCGAGGTAGGCGGACGGACCGGACAGGTCCAAACCGGCCGTGACGTAGCGCGACCCGCCGCCGGCGCGGCACACCTGAAAGCCGATGTCGGCCGTGGGGCAGGCGGCCTCGGCATCCCACTCGATTTCGCAGCTCAGGTCGTACGCCGGCGCGTGTACGTCGAGATCGAGGTCACCGTCGACCTCCAGATCGCCGAGGCGGTGCGTACGAACCGTGTACTCCGTCAATGAACCGGTGGGGGTGGAAGCGAGGGCGTATCCGTCACGCTCACGCACCAGCCGGAGGTCCCGCACGATCATGTCGTCACCGTTGTAGCGATCGGTCACGAGGGTAGGGGTGTTGTGCGGGTAGTCCCAGAAGTTCGCCCAGCCGATGGCGTGACGAAGGGATGCGTCTTCCTCACCGGACGGCTCGTAGTGCGGGTAGGTGACGGCCCCGTAGAAGTCGAAGCCCCAGTCGAGCCAGCGTGGCTCGTGCGCCTCGGGAACGAAGTTGCTGCCGTCGAATGCGCCCGTCCAGTAGGCGTACGTCGCCGGCAATCCGCGATGCTTTGCGTTGGCGCTGACCCCGAGAACCCACTGCCAGGATCCGTCGTCGGCCGTCATCTGGAAGATGTCCGGACACTCCAGCAGACCCAAATCGTCACGGGCGAATTCGCCGACCCGCGTCCAGGTGGCGAGGTCGGGTGACGCGTAGAAGCCGAGGCGATGGCCCTCCGCGAGGGCCATGAACCACCGTTCACGGATGCTGTCCCAGATCACCTTCGGGTCGCGGAAGTCTGTGACGTCCGGATCCGCCAGCACCGGGTCGTCGCCGCCTGCCCGGAAGGAGCGGCCGCCGTCGGTGGAGTACCAGAGGAACTGCGCCTGGCGCCCCTCCGGCACCTGATTGACCAGCGCCTGGGTGACCAAGGCGATGACCGCTCCTCTGCCGAACCCAGCGGTGTCCTCGGTGTCGATGACGAGCGATCCCGACCAGCAGTCCCCGTTGCCGTTGGTGAACTTCTCGATTGCGACGCCGTGATCAACGAAGCTCACGTGGTCCCGGGTCGTGGCCCGCCGCCAGGAGGTGCCGGCGCCGCCGGCGAGGTAGTCCGCGTTGTACAGGTAGTAGTAGTGGTACTCGCCGTCGATGAAGATCGGCCGCTGAGGGTCGTTCTTCCAGTTATCGGGCACGCTGAAATGAAACGCGGGCCGCACGGTCGGCCCTGTGGACAGCCCAGTGACGATGTTCATGCAGTGGCCGCCGCGTTCCGTGCGACCGTGTGCATCGACCAGGCGCGCAGTTGCACCGGGACGTCGGCCCCGGACAGGCGGACGCTGAGGGCATCCTCCCGGGTCGGGTACACGCGGGCCGTGAGCGGAACTCCACCCGCGAACACTTCGAGCGCCGAATGGTCCACGAGGATCCGTATGTCTGCGCCGCCGTCTCCGTCTAAGGGCACCTTGCCCCCGCGCGGGCTCGCGTCGACCTCGGGATCCAGGCTCGACCGCGAGCGGTCGAGGCTCAGCTCCGCGCGATCACCGTGTCGCTGCAGTCGCAGGACCGTGCGCTCGGCGCCGTCATCAGTGGCCCGCAGGGCGATCGTGACGGCGCCGCCGTCGGGGATTGTCAGTCGCAGCTCGAGATCGAGCTGGTCCCCGCGGACGATCTCCACCGGTTCGGCGCTCAGCACCGAAGAGAGGACGACCAGCTCTTCGTCGCGCAGCGCATCGACCTCGGGAGCCGGTGCCTGGTGAATGGCCCCGTCCGGGGATGCCGTCACCACGCGCGGCAGCGACATGACGCCGGACCATCCCGCCGCGACGGCGGCGCTGTCCGGTCGACCTTCCTGCAGCCAGCCGAACATGAGACGCCTGCCCGATTCGTCGCGCATCGACTGCGGGGCATAGAAGTACCGTCCGCCCAGGTCGAGCCGGTGCAGCGCGGCCGGCGTGAACCGGTCGCCGTCGTAGCGACCGGACCAGTACAGCGAGTGGTGGGTGACGCCCTCGTCCCAGGCCGAGAAGACGAGGATATCGCGGTGCGCGGCATCCTGCCCGCCGATCCGGAACAGATCCACGCACTCCCACATGGTGCCGGTCCAGTCGGGCGAACTCGCATCGCCCACCGCGCTGTCGCCGACCAGCAGGGGCCCGACGTACGTCCACTCGCGCAGATCGGGAGACTCGTACAGGAACGCCGTCCCTCCCCGACCCCGGATGCCGGAGCCGATCAGCTGCCGCCATGTCTCCCCCTCGCGCCATACGCAGTGGTCGCGAAACGCGGTGACGTCGACGCCCGCGGGCGGAGCCGCGATCACCGGGCCCTCGGCATCCTTCGTCCACTCGACGAGATCGGGGGTACCGGTCGCCACGCACGGCAGCTCCCGGTCTCCGTGACGGCCCGAGTACACGATCGTGGGGGTGTCGCCGTCGTACACGAGCACGCCGGACCAGCATCCGTCGACGTCGGGCCCGTCGCTCGGCGTCAGCGCGATCGGCAGATCGCGCCAGTGCACCAGGTCGGCGCTGACGGCGTGCCCCCAGTGAATGCGGTGGTGCAACGGCGCGTGCGGGTTGAACTGGTAGAAGAGGTGGTACTCGCCGTCGCGCTGGGTGAGGCCGTTGGGGTCGTTGAGCCATCCCGCCGGCGCGGTGAAATGATAGGCCGGGCGGTGCGGGTCGGCGGCGGCGCGCGCGATCAGCTCCGCCGGGACGATCGTGGATGTGGACGTCGCGGTCATGCGGCAGGGCTTTCTTCGAGGTCGTCGGGCAGTTCCAAGGCGGTCCCGGGGGCGTCGGAAGGCGGAGCGTAGAGCCCGCACCGCACCCAGTGCTCGGGCTGTTCACTGACGTGATGGAAGACGGGCTTCGCGTCGGAGCATGGCTCGGCGGCTGTCTGGGCCAGCGCGCAGTCGGTCGGCGTCAGCACCTCGCGGCGCAGACGAGCGCGTTCGACTGGGTCGAACGGCTCGGTGCGCTTGGGGTCGGGTACTGCCGAGATCAGTAGCCGCGTGTACGGGTGCTGCGGGTTTGCCAGCAGCTCCATCGCATCGCCGCCCTCGACGAACTCGCCGGCGAACATCACGACGATGCGGTCGGCGAGGTAGCGCGCCGACGCGAGGTCGTGCGTGATGTAGAGCATCGAGATGCCCTGCTCCTCGCACAGCGTGCGCATGAGGTTGAGCACCCCGATCCGCACCGAGACATCGAGCATCGACGTCGGCTCGTCGGCGAGGATGAGCCGCGGGTTGACCGCGAGCGCGCGGGCGATCGCGATGCGCTGCCGCTAGCCGCCGGAGAGTTCGTGCGGGTAGCGGTCCAGCATCTCGTCGGGAAGCCCGACCTTCGCCATCAGCCGCTGCTTCGCGCGCTCCATTTCCGCGCGGCCGGATGCGGCACCGTGAATGCGCAGCGGACGCTCGAGGAAGTGGCCGATCCGGTGGACAGGATTCAGCGACCCGAAGGGGTCCTGGAAGATCATCTGCACGGCCGAGCGGTACTCGCGGGTCGCGCGCCGCTTGGATGTGGCGATGATGTCTTCGCCCTCGAAGAGGAAGGTGCCGGCCGACGGCTGCTCGAGGCGGGCGATGCAGCGCGCGAGTGTGGACTTTCCGCTGCCGGACTCGCCGACGAGTGCGACGACCTCGCCGTGGGCGATGTCGAGGTCGACGCCGCCGAGGGCGCGGACGCTCTTGCGGGAGAATGCCCCGCCGATGGTGAATGTCTTCTGCAGCCCTCGTGTCGAGAGCACGGGGGTCTCGGGTGCGGTCATGAGATGGTCTCCGTGATCAGGGAGTCGTCGTCGCTGGGTGCCACCCAGTGGGTGGGCGTGATCGGTTCGAGATCGGGGATGTCGCGGAACCTCACGCCTTCGCCGAGGCCCTGCAGACGGGTGCGGGGACCGGACATGGGAGGGAAGGCGTTCATCAGGGCGCGGGTGTACGGGTGCTCGGGCGTGTCGAAGATCTCGTCGGATCGTGCGGTCTCGACGAAGCGCCCCGCGTACATCACGGCCATCCGGTCGGAGAGTTCGACCATGAGCGACATGTCGTGGGTGATGAAGAGGATCGCGAACCCCAGCTCGCGCTGCAGGTCCTTGATCTGCGCCATGATCTCCTGCTGCACGACGACGTCGAGCGCCGTGGTGGGCTCATCCATGATGAGCAGTGGAGGTCGTAGTGCCGTCGCCATCGCGATGACGACTCGCTGCCGCATCCCGCCCGACAGCTGGTGCGGGTACGAGCGCAGTCGGTCTCGCGGGATGCCCACGAGATCGAGCAGGTCGCCGGCCCGCGCGAGCGCGGTCTTCTTCGATACGCCGTCGTGGGTGGTGTAGATGTCGACGATCTGGTCACCGATCGTCATCACCGGGTTCAGCGCGTTCATGGCGCTCTGGAAGACCATGGCCACCTTGCGCCACCGGAACTCGCGAAGCTCCTCGGCGTTCAGTGCCAGCACGTCGGTGCCGGCGAAGCGGACCGACCCACCGGAGATCACTGCGGGGTCCCGCAGCAGCCGCAGGATCGCGTTGGCGATCGTCGACTTGCCGCAGCCCGACTCCCCCGCGAGGCCGAACACCTCGCGCTCGGCGATCGAGAAGGACACTCGATCGACGGCACGCACGGTGCGGGCCTCGGTGACGTACTCGACGGAGAGATCCTGGATCTCGAGCAGCGGGGCGGTCATCGCGCCGTCTCCTTGCGCGTGCGGGGGACGACACGGGTGGGCGCGTCCGGGGTGGTGCGGCGGCGCGGCCGACGCAGGCGGGGGTTGGTCGTCTCGTCAACGCCGTAGTTGACGAGCGCGAGCGCGAAGGCGACGAGCGCGATGCACACGCCCGGAGGAACGAACACCCACCAGGCTCCCGTCAGCAGGGCGCCGTCGTTGCTGGCCCAGTACAGGTTCGTACCCCAGCTGATGGTGCTGATGTCGCCGAGACCGAGGAACTCGAGGCCGGCCTGAGCGCCGATGCCGAAGATCACGCAGGCGAGGAACGTGCTCATGACGATCGACGCCATGTTCGGCAGCATCTCGCGGAACATGATGCGCAAGCCGCCCTCGCCGGTGACCTGCGAGGCGGCCACGAAGTCCTTGCCGCGGATCGACATGGCCTGCGAGCGCAGCACGCGGGCGGACCCGGCCCAACCGGTGATGACGAGCACCAGGATGACGGTGCCGAGCCCCTGCGGCAGGAACGCCGCGAGGATCACGAGCAGCGGCAGGCCGGGAAGGAGCAGGAACACGTTCGTGACGAGCGACAGGACGTTGTCGATGGTGCGTCCGAAGAAGGCCGATGCGAGGCCGACGAGGAGCCCGACGAACGTCGCGAGGATCCCGACGGTGAAGCCGACGAACAGCGACGAACGCGAGCCCCAGATGTTCAGTGCCAGCACGTCCTGCCCCTTGGCCGTCGTTCCCAGCCAGTGCTCCGGCGACGGCGGCTGTGAACCGATGCCCTGGATGAGCGTGGGGTCTCCGGGAGCGAGGACCGGAGCGAAGACCGCCATCAGCAGGAAGAGGATGAGGATCACCAGGCCCCACGCTGCCTTCGCGTTGCCGAGCAGGCCTCCCAGGAGTCCGCCTCCGCCACGGCGGCGACGCGGAGGCGTCGGCGTGGTCGTGACCTGCCCGTCGGGGCCGGGCGGGCTGCCGAGCTCCAGCTCGGCCATGGCGCGGGGATCTTGCGCGAGTGACATCACACCCTCCGTTCAGCTCACGCGCACGCGCGGATCGAGGCGCACGTACACGATGTCGACGAGGAAGTTGGCGATCAGCACGGCCGTGGTGATCGTGAGGAAGAGTCCTTGCATGAGCGGGTAGTCGAGGTTCTGCACCGCGGCCAGCAGGGTGTAGCCGATGCCCGGGTAGGCGAAGACGACCTCGGTGAGCAGCGCGCCGCCGACGACGAAGCCCAGCGACATGCCGAATGCCGTGACCGACGGCAGCAGCGCGTTGCGGGCCGCGTACTGCATCATCACGCGGTTCGCCCGCAGGCCCTTGGCTTCGGCCATCACGATGTAGTCCTCGGCGTTGGTGGCGATCATCGTGTTGCGCATGCCCAGCATCCAGCCGCCGACCGAGACGAGCACGATCGACGTGGCGGGGAGGATCAGGTGGTACGCGACGTCGCCGAGGAACGCGAGGGAGAACTCCGGAGTGGTGCCCACCTCGTACGCGTGGCGCAGCGGGAACCATCCGAGCGTGACACCGAAGAGGTAGAGCAGCCCCATCGCCAGCCAGAAGTACGGGAACGAGCCGATGAAGATGAGCAGCGGCGGAACGAAGGAGTCGAGGACGCCGCCGCGGCGCCAGGCAGCGAGGATACCGAGCACGTTGCCGATGACGACGGCGATGATCAGAGACACGAAGCCCAGCAGGAAGGTCCATCCGATGACGCTGGAGATGACGTCGATGACGGGGGTCGGGAACCTCGAGATCGAGAAGCCCAGGTTGCCCGTGAAGATCTGGCCGAGGTAGCGCAAATACTGCTCCCACAGCGGAGCGTCGCTCAGCCCGAAGGACTCTCTCAGAGCCTCGACCTGGTCAGGTCGGATCTGCCCCTGCAGTCGCGCGACCATGCGTGACACCGGGTCGCCCGGCATGAAACGAGGAAGGAAGAAATTGAGGGTGATCGACACCCAGAACGCCACGAGATAGAACCCGAAGCGCCGCAGCATGTAGCCCATGATGTGTCTCCTCGGCCGTTCTGCTGCGCCGCGAGGGCGACGCAGCAGAACGGCACGATGGGTCAGTCGGTGACGACGGGTTCGAGGCTGGTGAGGATGAGCACGGCGCTGCGCGCACGCACGCCCCCGAGGATGGCGTACGGGTTGTCCTCACTCGGCCAGCCCGTGAAGCGCAGGGTGCTGGCGGCGCCAAACTCCGGCCCGGGGAACAGCGTCACCACCGGGGCCACCTCAGCGAACAGTGCCTGGAGATCGTTCATGATCGTCTGCTGTTGGGCTTCGTCGGAGGTCGCGGCGAACTGCGCGAGCAGCGCGTCGGCCTCGACGTTGCCGTAGCGATGGTAGTTGTCGAACGACTGCTCACCGACCGGCTTGACCGTCTCGGTCGACATCACACCGCGGTAGAACTGGTACGGCGTGGGTGCGTTGGCGCTCCACACGATGCCCGAATCGAACGTGCCGTTCTCATAACCGGCGACGACATCACCCCAGTCCTTGGCCGCGACGTTGACGGTCACCCCCAACTCGGCGAGGTTCTGCGAAATGACGTTGCCGACCGACACCCAGTCGCTCGAGGTCGAGCCCACCGAGAAGTCGAACTCGAAAGGCGCACCATCGGGAAGAACGCGCTTGCCGTCCGCACCGAGCGTGATGCCCGCGGCATCCAGCAGCTCACCGGCAGCCTCGAGGTCACGCTCGGTCCACGTGCACGAGTCGACGACGGTCTGGTCGCGCCAGCTGTCGTACGAACCCGAGAGGCCTGTGCAGTCGGCGGGGTGTGTGTACCCCTGCATGCCGATCTCCGTGACCTGGTCGCGATCAACTGCCATCGAGAGTGCCTTGCGCACGTTCACGTCGTCGAAAGGTGCCTTGGTGGTGTTGAACTGCCAGCTGATCATCGACCCGGTCGTCGGGAACCAGTAGAACCGGTGCTCCGGGTCTTTCGCGACGTACGCCTCCTCGATGTTGGGGATGAACTGCGGGGCCCAATCGACGTCGCCGTTGGCGGCGGCGAGGTTGGCGCCGTCGTTGCCCGCGAAGGCCAGCATCCGGATGCCCTCGATCTTCTGCTTGTCGGGCTGCCAGTAGTTCGGGTTCTTGCCAAGGTCAAACGACTGCGCCTGGAAGTTGGTGATCTCGGTGTAGGGACCGGTGCCGACCGGCTCCTCATTGGCGAACTTCGTCGGGTCGTCGACATCGCTCCAGACATGGGCGGGAGCGATCACCTGCTGGCCGATGTCGAGCAACGCGGGAGAGAACGGCTGGCTGAAGTCGAACTGCACCGTGAGTGGGTCGACCGCCGTCACGGACTCGATGTAGTCGAATCCGCCGCGCACTTCTCGCTGCAGGTCGAACGACAACACGACATCGTCGGCGACGAACGGCTCGCCGTCCGACCACTCCACGCCCTCACGCAGGTGGTACGTGATGCTCATGCTGTCGGGAGCCACCTCCCACTCCGTCGCCAGCCACGGAGTGGTGGAGCCGTCGGCGGGGTTGTAGACGAGCATCGACTCGAAGATCGCCTGCTGCGTCATCGGGAAGTCGGGGTTGGCGAACGGGTTGAAGTTGCGGTCGAAGGTGCCCATGTCTTCACGGGGGATCGTCAGCAGCTGGCTGCCGTCCAGCGAGTCCGCGGAGTCGCCTCCGCCGGCGCTGCAGCCGGAGAGTGCGAGCGCGGCGGTCGCCGCCACCGTGACGGCGATGAGCGCCGCCTTGCGGTGAACTGTCATGATGAGTGTGTTCCTTTCTTCTTCGTTGAAGCCGAAGGGGCTGCGCGTCGGACGAGATGTCCAGTCACACCGACGCGCGTTCTAGGAGCGGGCAGTCGACCGTCACGGTTCCCGTGCCGGTCGACTGACCCGCGATGATCGCGGCGAGAAGATCCACGCCGCGGGCGCCCATCTGTTCGAAGGGCAGTGCCACCGTCGTCAGGCCCGGTCTCAGGTAGGCCGCGATGAGCTCCTGATTGTCGAATCCGATGACGGCGATGTCGTGAGGGATGCGCATGCCGCGTTCCTTGATCGCGTCGTACGCGCCCATCGCCATGCGGTCGTTGGCGCAGAAGATCGCCGTGGGCGGGTCGGCGAGGTCGAGGAGAGCGGATGCCGCGGAGTAGCCGCCGTCGGCCGTCGCGTGTCCCGAGATCTCGAGCTTCTCGTCGGGTGCGACACCCGCCTCCTGGAGCACCTCGTGGTAGCCGACGCGCCTCCCGACCGCCGCGGGGATGTCGGGATCGAGGTTGATGAAGCCGATGCGACGGTGTCCGGCCGCGAGGAGGCGCTCGGTCGCCCGACGCCCGCCCGTGCGCTCGTCGGGGACGATGGCCGGGTACCGGCCCGCGACATCGAAGCAGTTGACGAGCACGGTCGGCACTTCACGTGCGATCTCGGGAAGCTCGACGGCACGATGCCACGTCGCGGCATAGAGGAGTCCTTCGACGCGCTGCTCGAGCAGCCGCTCGATGGCCGCCGTCTCTGCGGCGGGGTCGGACTCAGTGGACGCGATCAGCAGGTACTTCTCATCGACGAGGGCGCGATCCTGCGCTCCCTTGATGATGTCCACGGCGAACGGCGCCGTCACAATCTCGGTGACGAGTCCGTACCAGTCGCTCTGCTTCTTGGCGAGTGCGCGCGCGCCCGCGTTGGGACGGTAGCCGAGTTCGGCCGCGGCGGCCAACACACGATCGCGGGTGTCTTCGGCGATGCTGACCGAGCGTCGATCATTGAGCACGAATGAGACGGCCGAACGGGACACGCCGGCGTGACGCGCGACATCCGCCATCGTCACCGGGCGTCGGGTCGTCTCTGACATCTGCTGTTCCTTCATTGGATTCGCACGGCTGACTAACGCGCGTGAGTTCGAGGTGATGTGAGACTAACGCGAGTTAGCGCGTGGCGCAACTCTCTTCTTCCGGGAGTGCTGGTCGGGAGATTTCCGCCCGCCCAGACGCTGACGAGATCGCTCAATCGTGAGGGCGACCCCGGCAGCAGTCGCCAGCTCTCGATGGACCGAAAGGGGCCCCTCCGAAAAGCTCGAGCCGAACAGCTAGCCGGCGAGCACGCGGTCCAGCTTCGCGAACGTGCGTCGCCAGCCCTGGGCGTAATCGTGATCCGACCCGCCGCGGAGTTCGCCGTGCACGAATCGCATCCGCGTCCCGGTGTCATCCGTCGCGAAGACCACGCTCACCCGTGACGGGGGGTTGGTCTCGCTGAGCCACGACCACGTGAACTCCAGCTCGGTCGGTTCCTCGACGCGGAGGTACTCCCCCGTGCTGGTGTGCACGTCACCACTGGAGTCCTGGAACGAGATGGTGAAGCGGCCGCCCAGTCGCACGTCGAGCGCTGCCGATGTCACGACGCCGTCCGGGTCGGAGCCCCACCAGCGACTGACGATCGCCGGATCCGTCCATGCCCTCCACACCGCGCTCTGGCCGGCATCGAAGTGGTGATAGACGGTGATGGATGTCGCGGGCTCCTCGGCCATGCGACGAATGCTATCGCCGGCCATCGACGTCGTCGCCCGAATCGAAGGACGATGAGCCCGCGCCGACCTGACGACCGCCCTCACCCTGTGCACCGGAGCGCGCTCCGCCACGTGGCTCGACGAGGTGCGTGCGGCGTTGACGCCATTCCGGGGTGACGCCGAAACGGCGCGACCGCCGGGAGGCGACATTCTTCGTCGTCATTCCGTGAGAGCGCTCCCAGTACCGCTACGGTGAAGCTCTGCCACTGCCCCGGGTGGCGACGAGCTTGGGAGTTTTGTCATGGGCGCGATCACCGATCGAATCGCTGAGCTCGGCGTCGAGATTCCGTCGCAGGCCGCAGCGCCCGCGGGCGTGTACGTCCCCGCTGTGGTGAGCGGCAACTACGTCTACACGGCCGGGCAGCTCCCATTCGTCGCGGGCGCCCTGCGGACGACCGGCAAGGTCGGCTCCGCGGTCACTCCCGAGGCGGCCAAGGACCTCGCCCGGGTCAGCGCGATCAATGCGCTCGCAGCGGTCGCAACGGTGATCGGCTCGCTCGATCGCGTGACCCGCATCGTGAAGGTCGTCGGGTTCGTGTCGTCCGACCCGGAGTTCTACGGACAGGCCGGCGTGCTCAACGGCGCCTCCGAACTGCTCGGCGACATCTTCGGCGATGCCGGGGTCCACTCCCGCAGCGCCGTGGGAGTCGCGGTGCTGCCGCTCAACTCCCCGGTGGAGGTCGAGATCGTCGTCGAGTTCGCGTGACAGCATCCCTCCCCCGTCTCACCGGCCCCAGCATCCACCCCAGAGAAAGAGAAGCAGTGTCTGAATCCCTCACCGTCGTGCTCGTCCATGGCGCCTTCGCCGAGTCCTCCAGCTGGACGGGCGTCCTCGCGAACCTCCACGCCCGCGGCGTGGCCGCGATCGCGACCCCGAACCAGCTGCGCAGCGTCACCACCGACGCCGACAACGTTCGTCGCGCGGTCGAGTCGGTCGGAGGCCCCGTGCTGCTCGTGGGCCACTCCTACGGCGGGGCCGTCATCACCGAAGCCGCCGTCGGCGCCGACGCGGTGAAGGGGCTCGTGTATGTCGCGGCGTTCGCTCCCGAGCACGGCGAGACCGCACTGGGCCTCACCGGCCAGTTCCCGGGCAGCACGCTGGGCGAGACCGTGCGGCCGATCCCTCTCGGTGACGGAACGAACGACCTCATCGTCGACCGCGAGCTGTTCCCGAACCAGTTCGCCGGCGACGTGCCGCTCGCCGACGCGCAGATCGCTGCGGCGACCCAGCGCGCCATCCGCGACTTCGCACTCACCGAGCCGCAGCCCGCCGAGACGTCGGCATGGAAGACCCTGCCGTCGTGGTTCGTGTACGGCACCGGCGACAAGAACATCCCCGCCGAGGGCCTGCGGTTCATGGCCGAGCGGGCCGGGTCGCTGAAGACGGTCGAGATTCCCGATGCCTCGCACTCGGTGATGGTCTCGCACCCTGACGAGGTCGCCGACCTGATCGTCGGCGCCCTCGCCTACCTGGCCTGATTTCTCGGAAGCGAGGCCGGGTGTCACCTTCGGGTGGCGCCCGGTTTCCGTCACGCCAGGCGTCGGTGACACCCTCGCCGCCCTCGTCGGCACGCTTGGACATCTTCATCCCGGGGGTTGCCGGAAGACCGCGACTGTATAGCAGCTGCGGCAACGACGAGGCCGCCGGGTGAGGAACGATTCCTCTCCCGGCGGCCGCGCCGCTGTCGGCTAGTCGAACGGGTCGAAGTAGGCGACCGTCGCCGCGTCGATGTTGCTGTCGAGCCCGACCGAGTCGTACGCGGTGGTGCTCGCTCCGGTGACGAACACCCGTCGCGAACCATCGGCCCGCTGGTCGACCGCCACGCCGTTCGCCCCGTCGCTGGCGCCCGTCGCGTCGTAGCTGCCCGACCAGATCTGCTCGCCGGTGCTCATGTCGTACGCGATCGTGACATAGTCCCAGGCCGTCTCGGCGCTCCGGGACTCGCCGGTCACGACGGCGCGGGTGCCGTCCGCGGTCAGCGCGACGTCGTAGGCGACGTCGAGCCCATGAGCGGTGCCGTCGTAGCGCGTCGCCCACAGCTGCTCGCCGTCGGCCACGTTGTACGCGACCGTGGCGTAGTCCATGTCGGCGCCTCCTTCCACGTTGCCGACCACGACCACCGTGCCGCCGTCCGGACTCACTCCGAGCGACTGCGGCGTATCCGTGAGCGCCTCTCCGTACCCGATCGCCCACCGCTCTGCACCGGTCGCCAGGTCGTACGCGACGGTCTCCCAGTCGGTCTGACGGTCCGTGTTGCTGACGACACCCGCGACGATCACGGTGTCACCAGTGACGGCGATGTTCTCCGCGATGTCGATGTGACCGTCCGACCCGTTGCGCAGGACCTGCCAGAGCTGCTCGCCGGTGGCCGCATCGTATGCGACGGTGCCCCAGTCGGTGAGACCGGTGCCGTCACCCTGGCTCTGCCCGGTGATCACGACCGTCGAGCCGTCCTCGCTCACCGCGATGCCCCGCGCGTCGTCCGTGCCGCTCACCGGATCGTCGTAGCGCGCGACCCATCGCTGCTCACCGGTCGCCGCGTCGTATGCCACGGTGGCGTAGTCGAGCTGCGGCCCGCCCATGTTGTGGTAACCGGTGACGTAGACGGTCGAGCCGTCGGGGCTGACGGCGAGGTCGTTGACGAAATCACCGGCCTCGCCCGGCCCATCGAGACGCGTGGTCCACCGCTTCTCCCCCGTCTCACCGTCATAGGCGACGGTCAGGTAGTCGCCACCGCTGGTTCCGGCGACATAGACGGTGTCGCCGTCGGGGCTCATCCCGAAGCCCGCCGGCTCATCGGAGCCGCCGTCGGAGGCATCCCACTGCTCCTCCCAGAGCGTGTCACCGGTCTCGGGGTCGTAGGCAGCGGTGAGGAAGTCGCTCACCAGCCCGCCGGCCGACGGCGGCCGGCTGTAGCCGCTCATGTAGACGCGCTGGCCGTCGGGGTGGACGAGAACCTCGTTGCCGACATCCGACGAGCTCCCGAACTGCCCGCCGGCTCCGTCGTACCGAGCGGCCCAGTCCTCCTCACCCGGCTGCTTGGCCCGGAGCACGATCGGGGACCGCACCGTGTGGCTGCCGTCCGTCCACGAGAGCTGACCCGCGAGATAGTCGAACAGCTCGGTCTCGTCGCCGACCGTGAAGGTCACCGCGTACGACGCGGTCTCCCCCGGCGCGACGGTGATCGTGCTCGGCTCGACGGTGACGCCCACTCCCGTGAGACCGCTCACCGATGCGGTGTAGGTCGCGGCCTCGTCGTCGACGTTGGTCACCGTGCGGGTGACCGTCTGGGTGCCGTCGAGCAGGCCGATGCCGATGGACGGCGTGTTGAGGTCGCTGGGGTCCAGCGAGCGCCCGTCCGCCTCGAGGTCGTCACACGTGGCGGCCGGCACGCTGCGCGTCGAGCCGCACAGGAACGCCAGCCACTCGTCGACACCGCTCTCGTATACCAGGCCGGGATCGGCCGCGCTGGTGGGCTGCACGTGTCCGGCGCCCTGCTTGAAGATCAGGTTCGGATCGCTGGAGGTCTCGCCGTCCAGGACGTCCGACCCGGTGGTCATGAGCGCCGACTTGATCGCCATCGGCGACCAATCGGGGTGCAGGTCGCGCAGCAGGGCGGCCAGTCCCGTGACGTGCGGCGCCGACATCGACGTGCCGCTCATGAGGTTGAAGTCCATGCCGCCCTGACCCGGAGGGGCGACCGCCGCCAGGATGTCCTGTCCCGGAGCGATCACGTCGGGCTTCAGCACATCGCCGTTGCCGGCGACGAGCGGACCGCGAGAGGAGAACGCCGCCGTGTAGGGCGCGGCACCGCCGCTCGCGATGACGGCCTTCTCGATGGTCGCGGTCGCTCCGGCAGTAGCCGCGTAGGCGCTGATCGCGGACCCCTCCGTGTCGGGCAGGTGCACCGTGGGCACGGAATGGAAGTCGGCGTTGAGCGAGTTCTCGAACGCGTTCACGAAGATCATGCCGACCCCGCCCGCTTCGGCGACCGCTCGCGAAGAATCGACGCGGGCGATGTCACCGCCGCGCTCGCAGAGCACGATCTTGCCGGTGACCTTGGCGGGGTCGAGCGCCGGCTTGCCGTTGTTGGCGCTCGCCGGATAGCAGCGGACCGCGGCGCCGGCAGAGGCACCCGCAGCGCGGGCGGCGGCTCCGGCGATCAGCGGGACGGGACCGACCGCCGAGTTGCTGACCGACACCCCCTCGTAGCGCGCGCCGTTGCCCAGGACCACGGCGCCCGTCGTCGTGCGGTCGTGAGTACCCGCGGCGACGGTGGTCAGCCAGGGCCCGGGGTGGGCGACCGTGCCCGCATCGGGGCCGGAGTTGCCCGCGGATGCCGAGACGAAGATGCCGGCAGCAGCGGCGTTGAGGAACGCCGCCTCGGTGGGCTCGAGGAAGTCCGTGCTGGATCCTGACACCGAGTAGTTGATGACGTCGACCCCGTCGGCGACGGCCTTATCGATGGCCGCCACCATGTCGGAGGTGTAGCCGTTCGCGGTGGAGCCGTCCTCGACGGACCACAGCGCCTTGTACGACGCGATGCGGGCCCGCGGTGCGATGCCCGAGATCTCACCGAACGCGGCGGCCGGGCCGGTCACGTCGACGCCATGGTTGCCGCCGGCGGTCGATGCCGTGTGGGTGCCGTGCCCGTTGTAGTCGCGGGGCGAGAGGAACTCCCACGGCAGCTGCTGCGCGACACCCTCGTTCCCGCCCCAGGCGGCGTTGAAGTACTGCGCGGTGACCAGCTTGTTGTTGCAGAGGTTGGCGTCCCACGAGTCGTCGCCGACGTTCTCGGCCGACGCGCACGTGCCGCGGAACCCCTCGGGCTTGCCCTGGTACACGAGCTTGTTCGACTCGTTGCGGTCGGAGAAGCTGCCGACCTCGGGCCAGATGCCGCTGTCGATGACGCCGATGACGATGTCCTCACCTGCGCCGGGCGTCTTCTTTCCGCCGGTCGGACCGCCGAGCTGGCCCCACAACCCGTCTTCGCCGTCCAAGCCCAGGAAGCTCGGCGTCGAGGACGTGTCGGTCTCGACCAGCTCATCCGGATGCACCGACACCACGTCGGGCTGCGCCTCGAGTTCGGCGGCCTGCGCGGGGGTGAGCTCGGCGGCGAACCCGTTGAAGCTGTAGACGTAGCTGTACGACGGCCCGCCGCCGTTCACCTTCGCCAGAGCGGCTCGCTGCTGCCCCTTGAGATGCGTGCTGTACGCCTCGACCGCGGGGTCGGCCGGATCCACCTTGGCGCCGCCGCGGGGCTTCGTCGACTTCAGTCCTGCCTCACCGCCGTCGTATGCGACGACCGGCGCGAGGGCCATCTGGACCACATAGGTCTGGGGCTCGCCCGCATCTGCCGTGACGGCTTGCGTGTCCTCGGCCCGAGTCACCTCGATGGCGCCGCTGCCCTCCCCGAGGTCCTCAACAGCGGCCGGAGCCGGCGGTGCAGCGAACGCGCCGGCCGGTGTCGCCGTCGCCACCAGCGCGACGGCGGTGGCCAGCGCGATCGTCAGTCGCGGGGGTGTGAAACGCCGCTGTCGTTGCCTCAGGTACCTGGTCACTGTCTCTCCTCGCGCGCGGATGATTCGATTCATTCGTTGCGTTGCAGGTTACGGACGGGTGAATGGCGCCGGCATCCGTGACCTACACTGACTTTTGCTCGCGCCCCACCCGAGGGAATGGCAGTCATGCCTCAGCAATCCGCTCCACCCGCAGGCGGGGTGTCGCCCGTGCTGGTCGGTCGTCACGCCGAGTTCACCGCGCTGACAGCTGTTGTTTCGGCTCCTCCGGCCCTCGTCGTCATCCAAGGCGAAGCCGGGATCGGCAAGAGCCGACTGGTCCGCGAACTGCTCGCCGCCGCGTCGGGCACCGCTGCCGTGCTCGTCGGTCACTGTCAGCAGCTCCACGACCCGTTCCCCCTGGGGCCGGTGCTCGACGCGTTCCAGCACCATGGCGACCTCATCGAGATCGACGGGCTGAGCCCGGTCGTGGGCAGCCTGGCGCCGCTCGTGCCGGAGATCGCCGATCGTCTGCCGGCTGCGCCGGAGCGGCCCGCGGATCAGCGTGAGGCACGGCATCAGATCTTCCGGGCGGCGACGGAGCTGCTCGAGCAGGTGTCCCCCGCGATCCTGGTGCTCGAGGATCTGCACTGGGCCGACACGGTCACCTTCGACTTCCTCACGTATCTCATCGCGCACCAGCCCGCGAAGCTCACCATCATCGTCACCAGTCGCGCGGATCTCGGGACCACTCCTGTCGGTGAGGCGTTCGCCCGCGCACCTGCCGGCCGAACGCGGAGTGTGCGGCTCGCGCCGCTCGACGTCGCCGAAGTCGGCGAGCTCTCGCGGCATCTGCTGGGCGTCGATGTTCCCGCTCCGATCGCGACGGGGTTGTACGAAGTCACCGGCGGTGTCCCCTTCGTCGTCGAAGAGGTGCTGCGAACCCTGCTCGCGCGCCTGCCTGCCGAGGAGATCCCCGGTCATCCGGATGCCCTTGCCGCACTGTCCGTCTCCACCGCGTTGCGCGACGTCGTCGTCCAGCGGCTGACCACTCTCGATGCGACCGCCCGCGAGGTCATCGACGCGGCAGCCGTGATCGATCTCTCCATCGATCCCGCCCTCGTCGCGGAGGTCACCGAGCACGACCCCCGGCAGGTGGCGGCCGCACTCACGTCCGCCCACGCCGCGGGCCTCCTGCACGACCACGACGGTCGCATCCGCTTCCGCCACGTTCTCGCTCAGCAGATCGTCTACGAGGCGACGCCCCTGCCGACGCGCCAATGGTGGCACGCTCGCGTCGCCGGAGTGCTGGAGGAGCGGCGCGATCCGATGCTCTCGGCACGGATCGCGCACCACTACCAGCGCGCCGGCCGGGTCAGGGACTTCGTGCGCTGGGCGGAGGCCGCGGCCGACGAGGCGGTGCGCCACGGGAACGAGTCCGCGGCCGCCGAGTTCCTGCGCGAGGCGACCGCCGATATGGCCGACCTCTCGATCGACGACCGTGTGCGCATCGCGACGAAACTCGGGCGCGTGGCCGTCGACGGTCTGGCTCACGCCGAAGCCGCCCCGATCCTCACTCGACTTCTGGACAGCCAGCAGCTCACGCAGGCGGCTCGAGGCGAACTCCGTTTCGCTCTCGGCAGGCTGTACCGCCAGCAGGGCTTCGCACGGGACGGCTACGGCGAGATCGAGCGCGCGATCGATGACCTCTACGACCGCCCCGACCTCCAGGCACGCGCGCTGGCGGTACTGGCGGCTCCCGAGACGGTCGTCGACGTGCCGCTCGAGGTGCATCTCGCGCGGTCCGTTCAGGCCGAACAGGCGGCGAGCCGAGCCGGATCGCCGGAGGTCGAACTCGGTGTGCGGATCGCGCGGGCATCGCTCCTCTTGGAGCAGGGCGATCCGCACGCGTGGCAGCTCATCGAGTCGGCGCGTCACGACACCGTCCTCCTCACCCAGCCCAGGGAGCACGCGCGTGCGGCGATCAACTGGGCGCAGGGTGCGCTCCACATCGGCTACGTGAGCCGCGCCGACGAGCTGCTGAGCGAGGGACGATCGATCGCAGAGCGGTCGGGTTCACCCCGGCTGCTGGAGGTGTACGAACTCGTCTGCGCCATGGTGGACCACGCCGCCGGCCGCTGGGACGGCCTTGCTGAACGCACGCAGGACCTGGCCTCGCGCGCATTCGGATTCGGCGCGGCATCCTTCGAAGCCCAGTACCTGTACTGCCTGATGCTCGGCTCTCTCGGGAGCACCGTCGAGGCAGCCGAGCGCCTGACGGAGCTCATCCGGGACTGCGAGAAGGTGGGCACAGCCTGGCCGTTGATCCCCGCGCGTGCGGCCCTCGCCCGGCTCCGGCTGACCCTGGGCGATGCACGAGGCGGCTTCGACGAAGCCTCGGCCGCCCTCGACCAGATCCAGCGCAAGGGCATGTGGACCTGGGCTGCCGATGCCCTCGTCTGCCTGGTGGATGCCGCCTCGGCACTGGGCACAACGGACGAGGTGCGTTCCCGGGTGAGGGCGATCAGCACGCATGTCCGCGATGTCGAGGCGCCGGCGATCTCCGTGGCGGTGACCATGTGCGACGCGCTCCTCGCGCACGTCGACGGCGACGGCGATGCGGCTGAGCGTCTGATGTCCGACGCGCGGACGATGGCGCGTGCGGCTGGCCTGGTCGAGGTGGCCGCGCAGACGACCGAGCGGCTGGGCGACTGGCGCTGCGCCCGTGGTGCCGCCGACGGGCCGAGCCTGCTCATCGAGGCGCTGACCGCATACGGCCGGCTCTCGGCACGGCAGGACATCGCCAGAGTCACCCGGACGATGCGCGGCCACGGTGTTCCCGTGCCGTACCCGTGGCGCGGCGGGCGCCCGGCGCACGGAAACGATCTGTCCCGACGCGAGCGGGAGGTCGTCGGACGAGCGGCGGCAGGACGGACGAATCGGGAGATCGCCGCCGAGATGTTCCTGTCACCGCGCACCGTGGAGACGCACATGTCCAACGCGCTCCGCAAACTCGGGCTGAGCTCTCGCGACGAGCTCGATGCAGACGTGCTCGAGGCCGAGCGCGGCTGAAGACCGGACCGCGGTTCTCGCCGATCGCTGTCAACCCCTCCCGCCGCCCTGACTGCCGTGCTTCAATCGGCGCTGTACTCGCCAACGGCGGGACGAACGGAGAGGGCGTCCGCATGATCCTCGAACCACATCCGGCGGCGCTCCACCACGAGCCTTCCCGCGTCGTCGACCGGCTGTTCCTGCCGGGCGAGGAGACGCGCACCGCCCACTCGCGGATGCTTCCCATCATCGAGCGCGTCCGCGTGATGCCGCGGGACGAGGTGAGCGCCCTCGCCGAGGCCATCGTCGCCGATTTCGCGACGAAGCAGCCGGAGGCGGCATCCATCCTTCTGTCGAACGCTCACGCGCTGGTGGCGCGCGTCGATGCTGAGCACGATCTGACCGAGGCGCAGCTGCTCGTCGTCGGGTCGGCGTTCACAGCCCAGTACGCCGTCGAAGGCGCGGCTCTGTGCAACCCGAGTGCCGTCGAGCATCCCTCACAGGCCGGTCTCGGCGACGGCGAGCTGCGGGTCGCGGTGTCGCTGCGCTGCATCGGCGAGGGGCACACGTCGGCGATCGGCTTCGCGGAGGCCGTCATCGGGGCGGACGACACCTGGCTCTTCGGCGAGCGCGCCGTTCCGCCGGCGCGGGCGGATGTCGCACTCGGCGTATGGTCGCTGACGGACTTCGCGCGGACGCTCGACGTCGCCGATCGGCTCGACGACCTGGCGGGCGCGGTCCTGGCCGCGCTGCCCGATCGCTTCACCGCCAACGAGCTGGAGGCGGCCATCGAGGCTCTGCCGCCGAAGCTGGCCATGCGGCCGTCCAGTCGCCGACCACTGCAGACGCTCCGCGACGCGGCGGCGTCGAGTTATCGCTTGGGGTTCGACGCGGACGTGGAGTTGTCGGCGCGCACCATTCTGCCGGTTCTGCCCGAGGAGGACCGCGGCGTGGAGGACGCGCGGTTCGTGCGGTTCACCGCCGGCGACGGTGGCGTCGAGTACCGCGGAACGTACACGGCCTACGACGGACGCACCGTGGCGCCGCGCCTGCTGACATCGCCGGACCTCGTCTCGTTCGAGTCGCAGCGACTCGTCGGACCTGGCGCGCGCGGCAAGGGCATGGCGCTGTTCCCGCGTCTCGTCGTCGGGCGCCACCTCGCGATAGCCCGCGGCGACGGCGAGAACATCGCGCTGTCGAGTTCGGACGACGGCGTGCTGTGGGACGACCTCGGCGTGATCCATGCGCCGACCGAGGTGTGGGAGCTGATCCAGCTCGGCAACTGCGGCTCCCCCATCGAGACGTCGCGCGGGTGGCTCCTGCTCACCCACGGCGTCGGCCCGTTGCGCACCTACTCGCTCGGCGCGCTGCTGCTCGACCTCGACGACCCGTCGCGCATCCTTGCCCGCACGCGCCAGCCGCTGCTCACGCCCGAGGGCGACATGGTGGACGGCTACGTGCCGCGCGTCGTGTACTCGTGCGGCGGCATCGTGCATCGCGAACGACTGTGGGTTCCCACCGGCATCGGCGACTCGCGCATCCGGATGTACTCCGCACCCCTCGACCGCGTGTGGGACGCGATGAGCTGAGCGGACGCCCGCCCGCCGCGGCGGACGCGAGACGGCGGATCGGTGCGCCGGCCTACCACCACCAGGATCGGCCGTGCAGCATGTCGCCGAAGTCCTCGGGGGACCCGCGCCCCGTATGGCGTGACCCCAGGTAGCTGTCCACGACGGCTCGCCCGAGGTCGTCGAGCTCGGGGGCGACGACCTGCCCACCGGCGCGCCGCGCGAGGGCGTCGATGAATCGGGCGAGGCTCGGGTCCTCGCCGAGCCGGAAGAACGTGGTCTGGGCTCCGAGCCGCTGCACGGTGTCGAGCTCGCGCACCGTGACGGCCACCGTGCGGGCGTCCGGCGGATATGAGAAGTGCACGTGGCCGTCGGGGCGGAGGTGCGCCGTCGGCTCGCCGTCGGTGACGATGAGCAGCACGGGCTGTGCCGTGGGGTTGCGGCGGAAGTGCCGCTGCGCGAGCAGCAGGCCGTGCTGCAGATTGGTGCCCTTGTCCCAGACGGCGTCCTTGGCCGTCAGCTGCTCGATGTCGATCACCTCGGCATGGCGGGCGAACGCGATCAGCTGGAGGCTGTCGCCGCGGAAGCGCGTGGAGATGAGGTGATGAAGGGCGAGGGCGGTGCGCTTCATGGGAACCCAGCGGCCGTCCAGCGCCATGGAGAACGACGTGTCGACGAGGAGGGCGACCGCGGCCTGCGTGCGCTGCTCGGTCTCGACGACCTCGACATCGCGCGTGTCGAGACGCACACCCGCCGAGGCGTCGGCTCCGTCGAGCACGGTCCGCAGCACCGCATTCGACACCGTGCGCGGGATGTCCCACGGCTCGGTGTCGCCGAACGCCCACTCGCGGGTCGAGCCGGTGCGGTCGCCGGCGGCGCCGGCGTGGCGCGTCTCGCGGCGGCCCGTGCGAGCCGACTGCCGCGTCGCGATGTCGCGCAGGAGCGCTCGTCCCAGCTGGCGCATGGCCCGCGGGGTCAGCCGCAGCTGCCCGTCGGACGCGCGCTGCAGCATCCCGGTGTCCCTGAGCTCCTGCTCGAGCTCGCGCAGGGTGCGGGCGTTGACGGCGGCGTCCTCGCCGACCAGGCGCTCGAGCGCATCGAGGTCGATGTCGTCCATGCGCGCACCGGGATACGTCTGGCTGAGCTGATCGGTCAGCGAGTCGAGGTCGGAGAGGTCCTGCATGATGCCGGTCGCCTCACCGAGGCCGGTCGGCTGCTCTCCCGAGAAGGATGCCGAGCCCGTCCAGTCCTCGCCGGGCCGGAGCGAGCGCAGATTGTCGTCGAGTCGCGACAGGGACTGCATGAGGTCGGGCGAGCCGAACGCCTGGGCGGCGAGGCCCATGAGCTCGTCCCGCTGCTCGGGGGTCATGGAGTTGAGCATCCGCTGCGCCGCCGCGGAACGCTCGGCGAGCGTGTCGAGGAGCTCGTCGAGGTTCTGCGGGTTCTCCGGGAACTGATCCCCGTGCTTGCGCATGAACTCGTCGAAGTCCTCCTGCGTGTCGTCGCCCAGCCGGCGCTTCTCGAGCAGGTCGTTGAGGTCGTTCAGCATGTCGCGGATCGCCTGGCGATCGGCATCCGTCGCGTTCTCGAGCGCGTTCTTCATCCCCGCGAATCGCTGGTCCAGGAGCTCGCGGCCGAGCAGTTCGCGGATGCGGTCGTAGTCCGCCCGTGCACTCGGGCTCTGCCAGTCGTAGTCGGCGAGGTCGTTGACGGCCGCAGCGGTGCTGGACGGCAGGTTCTCGAGGCGCATCTCGGCGAAGGCGCGGGTGTCGTCATCGAGCTGGACGTCGCGCACGAGGTGCTTGCGCTCCTCGAGCACCGCGCGGTCCAGCAGCTTGCGGACCTCCTCGAGCGTGCCGTCGAGCCGGTGCCGGCCCACCAGCTCCGCCCGGCGCTCGCGCACCCGCCGGGCCAGGTCGTCGAGCCCCTCCCGGTTGCGGTCTCCACGCCGCAGGTACTCGCGCATCGCCCGATCGGCCGAGGTCCCCGCCATCACGTCCTGCCCGATCGCCTCGAGCGCCGACTGCACCTCGACCGGCGGCGCGAGCGGATCGCCGCCGGTGTACCGTCCGTACCGCGCCGTGTGCGCGGGCGTGCGGTGGAAGCTGCGGGGCATCAGGGCCCTCCAGCTGCCGCGAGCCGCGGCATCCGCTCATCCATAGACGGTCTCCCCGTCGGCGCTGTCCTTGCCGATCCGCTTCTCGAGGTAGAGCGACTCGAGCAGCAGTTCGAGCGCACCGGCCCGCTCGCCCGCGGTGCGGGCCTCGAGTCGCTCGGCCACCTGCTCGTAGAGGTCGGACTCGCCGAGCACGGGCATCGCCGCGAGGACGTCGTCCGCCGTCACCTGTTCGCCGGTCATGACGGTCGCACCGTCGTGGAGGGCTTCGGCGAGCACGCGGGCGTCGAGCCCCCGCAGGTGCGTGCGGGCGGTCTCGGCGACCGCGGTGCGCAGCAGGTGTTCGAGGATCGCGCGCTCGCGGCCCTCCTCCCCCGTCTCGAACTCGATCTTGCCGCCGAGCACGTCGACGGCGGTCTCCAGGTCGACCGGGCGGGCGACGGCGACCTCCTCGTGCTGCCGCGTCGCGCGATGCAGGGCGGCTGCGGCGATCGTCTCGGCGCCGGCGATCGCGAACCGGGCCGACACGCCCGCGCGCTGGTCGACGGCATCCGACTCCCGCAGGTTGCGGGTGAATCGCGCGAGCACCTCGAGAAGGTGCGCGGGCACCTCGGCGACCAGGTCGGCCTCCTGCCGGATGACGGCGATCTCCTCGTCGATCGTCTGGGGGTAGTGCGTGCGGATCTCGGCGCCGAAGCGGTCCTGCAGCGGCGTGATGATGCGGCCGCGATTCGTGTAGTCCTCGGGATTGGCGGTGGCGACCACGAGAACGTCGAGGTCGAGGCGCAGCACGTACCCGCGGATCTGGATGTCGCGCTCCTCCATGACGTTGAGCAGCGACACCTGGATGCGCTCCGCCAGGTCGGGCAGCTCGTTGATCGCGACGATGCCGCCGTTGCTGCGCGGCACGAGCCCGTAGTGGATCGTCTCGGGGTCGCCCAGCGACCGGCCCTCCGCGACCTTGATGGGGTCGACGTCGCCGATGAGGTCGGCCACCGACGTGTCGGGGGTGGCGAGCTTCTCGGCGTACCGCTCGCTGCGGTGGCGCCATACGACGGGCAGATCGTCGCCCTGTTCGCCTGCCCGGCGGACGGATGCCGGGGTGATCGGGTGGAACGGGTGCTCGCCGAGCTCCGACCCCTCGATGACCGGAGACCATTCGTCGAGCAGTCCCACGAGGCTGCGCAGCAGGCGCGTCTTGCCCTGCCCGCGCTCGCCGAGCAGCACGATGTCGTGGCCGGCGAGGAGGGCGCGCTCGAGCTGCGGGATCACGGTCGTGTCGAAGCCGTGGATGCCGGGCCAGGGGTCGCGGCCACTCGCGAGGGCGTCGAGAAGGTTCTCGCGCAGTTCGACCCGCACCGGCCGGTAGGTGTGACCCGATGCGCGCAGCTGTCCGGCGGTCGCGATTCCGGTGGGCGATGGTGTCATGACGAGAGGGTAGATCCGCTCCGGGAGCATGAGGGCCGGATCGGTGAAATTCCTCGGCATCCGATGATCGCTCCCCCAGCAGCGGCCGCCGCACGGCCACCGATACACGGGCGCCCTGCCGGTCGTACTCTGAGCGCATGGGTGTCATCGAGTTCGAGCTGACCCGCACCGTCCCTGCCGGCATCGACGCGGTGTTCGCTCGCCTCGCCGACATCGAGGGATACAACGAGTGGATGCCCGACAAGGGGAGCATGCTGCGACGCACCACGCAGACCTCGCCCGGCGCCCCGGCCGTCGGCACGACCTTTCTCGACGACACGTCCTTCGGCCCGACCCCCGGTGAGATCGCGGAGTTCCAGCCACCACACACCCTCGTCTACCACTGGTGGGACAAGACGAAGGCGGGCAGGCTCAAGCTGGAAGGATGGCCCGCGTACCGGCTCGAGGCCGGCGACGATGAGACGACGCTGGTTCGCCACCACGCCGAGGTGCGCACGTATGGCGTCTACCGGCTGGCGACTGCCTTCCTGCGGAGGATCGCGATGAAGGAGCGCGCCGCCACGCTCGCGGCGCTCGCGGCGTCCTTCGAGTCGCGGGGGCACGCCGTCCGCTGACCGCGAGTGGCTCGAGCGCTCTCGAGACTCAGTGGGATTCGCGGGAGACCCGCGATCCGCTGGAGCCGACGAGGAAGTCGAGGTCGGCTCCGGTGTCGGCCTGCATGACGTGGTCGACGTAGAGGCGCTCCCAGCCGCGTCGCGGATTCGCGAAGCCGTTCACGGTCGCGTCGTTGACGCCGCGCGCCGCGAGCTCGTCGGCGGGTACTTCGACGTCGAGGCGGCGGCTGCGGACGTCGAGGCTGATCCAGTCGCCCGTCTGCACCCGGGCGAGCGGCCCGCCCGCGGCGGCCTCGGGGGTCACGTGCAGGATGACGGTGCCGTACGCGGTGCCTGACATCCGTCCGTCGCAGATGCGCACCATGTCGCGCACGCCCTTCTCGAGCAGCTTCTTCGGCAGCGGCATGTTCGCCACCTCCGGCATCCCCGGGTAGCCGATCGGTCCGCAGCCCCGGAGGATCATGACGGAGTTCTCGTCGATGTCCAGGTCGGGGTCGTCGATGCGGGCGTGGAAGTCCTCGATGGAATCGAAGACGACGGCGGGGCCGCGGTGCTTAAGGAGGTGCGGGGAGGCGGCGGCCGGCTTGATGATGGCGCCGCCGGGGGCCAGCGATCCGCGGAGCACGCTGATCCCCGCGGCGGGGATCAGCGGCTGGGTGCGCGGCGCGATCACGTCGGCATCCCAGATCCGCGCGTCGTCGAGGTGGTCGACGAGCGGGCGGCCGGTGATCGTGAGCGCCGTCGGATCCAGCAGGTCCTTCACCTCGCGGAGGACAGCGAGGAATCCGCCGGCCCGGTACAGGTCGTCCATGAGGTAGCGGCCGGCGGGCTGGAGGTTCACCAGGAGCGGCACCTCGGCGCCGATGCGGTCGAAGTCGTCGATGGTCAGGTCGATCCCGAGCCGGCCGGCGATGGCGAGCAGGTGCACCACCGCGTTCGTCGAACCGCCGATGGCGGCGAGCGCGACGATCGCGTTGTGGAAGCTCGCCTTGGTGAGGAACGTCGAGGGGCGGCGATCCTGTTCGATCAGCCGGACGGCGAGCCGCCCGGTCTCGTGCGATGCCTCCAGCAGCCTGCTGTCGGGTGCCGGCGTCCCCGCGAGCCCGGGAACGATCGTGCCGAGGGCCTCGGCGACGAGCGCCATCGTCGACGCGGTCCCCATCGTGTTGCAATGGCCCTTCGACCGGATCATCGAAGACTCCGACCGGTTGAACAGCTCCTCGCTGAGCGTGCCCGCGCGGACCTCCTCGCTCAGCCGCCACACGTCGGTTCCGCAACCGAGCGCCTCACCACGGAAGTGGCCGGTGAGCATCGGACCACCCGGGATCACGACGGCGGGAAGATCGACGGATGCCGCGGCCATCAGCAGCGCCGGAATCGTCTTGTCGCATCCGCCGAGCAGTACCACGCCGTCGATCGGGTTGGCGCGCAGCATCTCCTCCGTCGCCATCGCCATCATGTTGCGCCACAGCATCGCGGTGGGTCGCACCTGCGTCTCACCGAGGGAGACGACGGGCAGGTTCAGCGGAATCCCCCCTGCCTCGTAGATGCCGTTCTTGACCGACTGGGCGACCTCATCGAGGTGCGCGTTACAGGGGGTGAGGTCGGACGCGGTGTTGGCGATGGCGATCTGGGGTCGGCCGCGGAAGGCCGTGTCGGGAACTCCACGCCTCATCCATGCGCGGTGGATGTAGGCGTTCCGGTCGCCTGCCGAGTACCACTCCGAGCTCCTGAGGTCGGACGCCATTGTTTACCAACTTTCGGAAATTACGTCTGATTGACGGAATATGACTATAGTAGCCGCGTCGGCCCGCCACGCTTCGCGAGCACGGTCGCGACCCACCGTCCACCGTCGAAGGAGATGAGCTGATGACTGCCGCCGACTCGGTGATTCTGGCGAATCCGACGACCTGCGAACTCGGCGAAGGCCCCGTGTGGGACCCCATCCGCGAGGTCGTGCACTGGGTCGACATCCGGCGGGGTGTCGTGTTCTCGGGACGCCTCGACAGTCACGGTCGCGTGACGCTGCTCGATCACGTCTCGTTCCCCGGCACGGTCGGCGCGGTCGCCGTCGCCGAGGACGGGTCCTGGATCGTCGCCGGCTCGCACACTCTGATCCTGCACCCGGCGTCCGGATCGACGCGCGAACTGGCGCGCGTCATCCCCGCCGGACAACGACGGCGGACGAACGACGGCAAACCCGACCCCGCCGGCCGGTTCCTCATCGGCACACTGAGCCTCGACGACGACTCCGAGCACGAGGTGCTCGCCCGCCTCGGCGACGACGGCACGCTCACGACGATCGACGACGACCTCACCCTCTCCAACGGACTCGCCTGGAGCCCCGACGGATCGATCATGTACTCCGTCGACACCGTGCGGCGTGTGGTCTATTCGCGGTCGTACGATGTGGCGACGGGTGCCACAGGCGACCGCCGAGTGCACATCGCCGTCGACGACGCCTACCCCGACGGCATGTGCAGCGACGCAGCCGGCCACCTCTGGATCGCGATGTGGGGACGCGGCGAAGTCCGCCGGTACACGCCCGACGGCGATCTCGACGAGACGATCCACGTGCCCGCCCCTCACGTCTCCAGTGTCGCCTTCGCCGGCCGGGAGCTCGCCACCCTGATCATCACGACCGCGACACAGGATCTGACCGAGGACCAGCTCGCCGCCGCTCCCCTCTCGGGGAAGCTGTTCAGCGCGCGGCCCGCCGTCCCCGGGCTTCCCGTCCCGCTGTGGCGCGGCATCACCGCACCGCCGAAGGAGAACGCATGAGACTCGCCCGCATCGGAGCGATCGGCGCCGAGAGGCCCGCCGCTCACATCGTCGACGACACGTACGTCGACCTGTCGGACGTCGTCGACGACTTCGACGAAGTCTTCTTCGCCGGCGGAGGCATCGAACGCATCCGCCCTCTGGTCGCCGAGCGGATCGAACGGGGTCAGACGCGGCTGCTGGGCGGCGAGCGCATCGGCTCGCCGATCGCGAGGCCGCACCAGATCATCTGCGTGGGACTCAACTACAGCGACCACGCGGCCGAGACCGGTCAGGCCGTACCCGACGAGCCGATCCTGTTCACCAAGTCACCCAACACGCTGGTCGGGCCGAACGACGACGTGCGCATCCCCCGCGGATCCACCAAGCCCGACTGGGAGGTCGAGCTGGGCATCGTGATCGGTCGGCGTGCGAGCTACCTCGACTCCCCCGAGCAGGCGCGGGATCACATCGCCGGTTGGGTCGTGGTCAACGACGTCAGCGAGCGGGCCTTCCAGCTGGAGCGCGGCGGCCAGTGGCTCAAGGGCAAGTCCGCCGAGACGTTCAACCCGGTCGGGCCATGGCTCGTGACGCCTGACGAGGTTCCCGACATCCTCGACCTGGGCATGCGACTCGACGTCAACGGCGTCCGCCGGCAGGACGGCTCGACCTCGACGATGATCTTCGACCCGTTCTTCATCGTCCACTACATCAGCCGGTTCCTCGTCCTCGAGCCGGGCGACCTGATCAACACCGGCACTCCCCCCGGGGTCGGCATGGGATTTCAGCCCCCGATCTGGCTGAACGAGGGCGATGTGATGGAGCTCGAGATCGACGGGCTGGGCTCCCAGCGCCAGACCGTCCTCGCACCCCGATGAAGGCGTTCGTGATCACCGGCCCCGGCCAGGCCGGGGTGCAGGATGTCGAGCCACCGTCAGCCGCGACCGGAGAGGTCGTCGTCGACGTGGCGCGGGCAGGCGTCTGCGGGACGGACGTCGAGTTCTACACCGGTGAGATGCAGTATCTCCACGACGGCCACGCCGCGTATCCGATGCGGATCGGTCACGAGTGGATGGGCACGGTGTCCGCGGTCGGCAGCGGCGTCGATCCTGCGTGGATCGGCCGTCGCGTCACCGGCGACACGATGCTCGGCTGTCAGCGCTGCGAGCGCTGCCACGCAGGCTTCCATCACGTGTGTCAGTTCCGCGATGAGATCGGGGTCCGCAACGGCCGCCCGGGCGCCTTGGCGGAGCAGGTCGCGGTCCCCGCGTGGGCTCTGCACGCCCTGCCCGACACGGTCGACGACGCCGCCGGCGCAATGGTCGAGCCCGGCGGCAATGCCTGGCGGTCGGTGGATGCCGCGAACCTGAGCGCCGGCGACCGGGCGCTCATCCTCGGCCCGGGGACGATCGGGCTGCTCTGCGCCCTGTTCGCCCGCGCGGCCGGCGCGGAGGTCCATCTTCTGGGCCGCCCCGGCCGCTCCCTCGAGTTCGCGAGGACGTTCGGTTTCGACGGCGTCTGGACCGAGTCGGAGCTGCCCGATCTCGCCTGGCATGCGGTGATCGACTCCTCCAACGCCCCGCACCTGCCGGCCCGCGCCCTCGAGCTCGTCGAACCGGGCCGGCGCATCGTCCACGTCGGGCTCGCCGGCAGCCCCAGCCTGATCGACACGCGCATGCTCGCGCTCGGCGACGTCACCGCCGTCGGCATCCTCGGCGCCTCGGCGGGTCTGGACCCGACGATCGCCGCCTACGGCGACGGGTCCGTCGATCCGCGGCCGCTCGTCGCCGCGACCGTCGAGCTGGAAGACCTCGCCGCCATCCTCGCCGGCACCCGGCCAGAGCACGCCGGAGCGGGACCCAAGATCCACGTCGAGATCGCTCGGCAGAGCTGACACTGACAGGAATGACCATGAAGCGCGCACTCATCACCGGCGGAGCCCGCGGCCTCGGCGCCGCCACGGCCTCCCGCCTCCGTGCCGACGGTGTCGAGGTGATCACGGTGGATCTCGCCGGCGACGTCGACGAGATCCTCGACATCACCGACGAGGAAGCGGTCGCCGCGCTCGCCTCGCGCGTCGCTGCAGTCGACATCCTGATCAACTCGGCCGGCATCGTCGGGCCCAACATGCCCCTCGTCGAGACGACCACCGCCGACTGGCGCACAACCCTCGAGGTGAACGTGCTCGGCACGGTCGGCATGATGCGGGCCTTCGTCCCCGGGATGGTGGAGCGCGGATGGGGGCGGGTCGTCAACTTCGCGAGCATGGCAGGCAAGGACGGCAATCCGAACCTGGCGGCCTACTCGGCCTCCAAAGCCGCCGTCATCGCGCTGACGAAGTCCGCCGGCAAGGAGCTGGCGACGACGGGGGTGCTGGTCAACGCGATCGCGCCCGCGGTCATCGCGACCCCCATGAACGACTCGACGGCGCCCGAGGTGCTCGCGCACATCACCAGCCTCATACCGATGAAGCGAGTCGGTGAGGCATCCGAGGTCGCGGAGCTCGTCGCCTGGCTGGCCTCGGAGAAGGTGAGCTTCTCGACCGGGGCGGTCTACGACATCAGCGGGGGGCGCGCGACCTACTGAGCCGTCGGCACCGGCTCGCGCCGGACGATCGCGCGAATGGCCGGCAGCTCGGCGACGAGCTGCGGCAGCGGGATGCGGAACGCCAGCGCGCTGACGCTGATCGCACCCGTCGGCGAGGTGTGTCCCTCCCCCTGGACGGGCACGGCGACGCAGTTGACGCCGACCTCGTTCTCCTGATCATCGACGGCGTAGCCGCGCTCCTTCGCGAGTTGCAGCTCGTCCCAGAGCCGGTGGAGATCCGTGATCGTGTGCGGCGTCCGCTGCTCGAGCGCCACTGCGCCGAGAAGGTCTCGAAGCGCGTCCCGATCGGCCACCCGGTAGCTGAGCAGGAGCTTGCCCACCGCAGTCCGGTACGCCGGGTTGCGCCCTCCGATGACGGAGGTCAGGCGCACGGCACCGCCGGGCGGGTCGACCTTGGCGCGGTAGACGACCTCCGCTCCGTCCAGCACGGCGTAGTGCGTGGTCTCGCCGAAGCGCGCCGCCAGCTCCTCGAGGATGGGGGTGATCCGCACCGCCTCGGGTCGCTCGGCATAGTTGTGGAACGCCAGCCGGAAGAACTCGTCGCCGAGGACGTACGTGCCCCGACTGATCTGCGCCGCCAACCCCGCCTTGCGCAGCGATGCGAGAGCGCGGTGCACGGTCGATTTCGGGCTGCGCATGGCCGCCGCGAGGTCGTCGAGGCTCACTCCGCGCGGGTGGGCGCCCAGCTCGATGAGCACCGCCAGCACCCTGTCCGAGCCGACGACGCGCGCGTCGTCGGCAGCGGCATCCGTAGCGACCACAGCGCTCCCCTCGATCCGACTATCGGCATACTAGTCCGACATCGTGAAAAGCAGACGCGGGGAGGCCGTCACCCGAGGTGTTCCGCGTCGCTCGCTTCCCGGCTCGGCGGCGGCGATGCCACCGTCAGCGGTTGTCGCCCGTCACGCCGATGAGCACCTTGCCCACAGCGCCGTGCTCAACAGCGTCGTGGGCGGCGGCCGTGGCGTCCAGCGGGAACCACGTCAGCGGCAACCCCGCCTGCTCGCCGACGGGGAGTGCGCCGTCGCGCAGCGCCGCGGTGATGTCTGCAGCAGCGGCGGTCAGGGCGGGCTCCCCGACCGTGTACAGCAGCAGGCCCTGGATCCGCACGTTCTTCGCGAAGGTCGGCCGCACCGGGATGGCGGCCTGGTCACCGCCGTTGTCGGCGTAGTACGCGATCGATCCGTGGTTCGCGACGACCTGGCCGTCGAGGCCGGCGTTCTGCGCGAGAGACACCTCGACGACATGGTCGACGCCACCGGGCGCGATCGCGGTGATCTGGTCGGCGGCGTCGCCCTTTCGGTAGTTCACGACGTGGTGGGCACCCGCGGCGAGCGCGAGAGCGGCTTTCTCGTCGCTCGAGATGGTGGCGATCACCGTCGCGCCGCCCCAGGCGGCGAGTTGGATGGCGGCGTGGCCGACGGCGCCCGCTCCACCGGCGACGAGCACGACGCGGTGCTCGAGCGCGCCCGGCGACAGCCGTGCCGGCCCGAACTCGTGAACGGTGAGCGCCCGGTGCGCCGTCATCGCGGGAACCCCGAGGCTGGCCGCGACGTCGAAGCCGACGCCCTCGGGGAGCTTCACCGCCCGCGCCGCGGGTACGACGGTGTACTCCTGCGCCGTCCCGGTCGGCCGCTGGTGCTGAGCGAGGTACAGCCAGACGCGATCGCCGACGGCGAGGTCGGTCACGCCATCGCCTACGGCGTCGACCACTCCCGCCCCGTCCTGATTGGGCACGATCTCATCGAACGCCAGGGCCGCGCCGGATCCCGCGCGCGCCTTCCAGTCCGTCGGATTGACGCCCGACACGGCGATCTTCACGCGCACCTCTCCCCGGCCGGGCTGCCCGGGTTCACGCTCCGCGAGCGAGAGGACGGACGACGTTCCGGGGCGGGAATAGACGATCGATCGCATGCGAGAGGGCAACGCGCACGAGGCGGCGGGCATTTCCCCGGCGGCCGACCGCTTCCCCCCTTGCGGGTCCGGCGTGCGGGGAGTATCTGTGAGGTGGTCGTGCGCGTGTTCGCGCGATCGGGGGAATCGCGGAAACGGACGGGGGGCGCAGCATGGCGTCCGACGAGTTACGCGCATATGTGGATCGGCTGCGGGCGACTTTGACGACCCTCGGCGTCGATGCCGGGCCCCTCACCGCGCTCGCCGACGCCGCGCAGCGGATCGGCGAACTGATCGATCACCCCGAGACCGCCACCGAGGCGGCCTGGCGGACCGCGGCCACCCAGTGGGAGAGCGCCCGCGCGGCGGTGCTCGACGGCCTCCGCAGGGCCACGCTCGGCACATTGGCCGAGATCCCCCTGCTGAATGAGATGACGGATGCCGCGTCCCTCGCCACGAGCGGCATCAACGCGGATCTCGACATCGGTCCCGTCCACGTCGCCGTGCGCACCGCGGTGCTGTACGTGGACCCTCCCGTCATCCCCGGCGTCGACCTTCCGCCGGTGCCGATCGGCCCCTTCGCACTCGGTGCGGTCGAGGCATCCCTCACCCCGCCGGGCTCGGGGGGAGGCGCCTCGCTCCCGGGCGGCGGATCGCTGGTGCGCCTGCCACCGAACGCGGGCGGTGCGCTCGAGCGCGGCTGGGGCGGATCGATCTCGGTGCCGGTGCCGCCCGTGCTCGTGACCGCCTCGGCGATCCTCTCGGTCGACGGCGACGACCCGAGCTTCCTCGCCGTGCTCGGCATCCAGTTCATCGCTCCCATCCAGCTGTCGTTCGGCTTCGCGCTCGACCGGGTCGGCGGCATCGTCGGCGTCAATCGCGGCATGGACACCGACGCGCTGCGGGTCGCGGTGCGCACGGGCGCTGCCGGCGACGCGCTGCTGCAGGTGCGACCGCCGGACGACCCGCTCGCTGTCGCCGGCACCCTCGACCGCATCTTCCCGCGGCGCACCGGGACGCACATCTTCGGGCCGTCGCTCCGGCTGACGTGGCTGTCGCTGGGCCCGACGGGGAGCATGGTGTCGCTCGACCTCGCCGTGGTCGTGCAGATCCCGGACGGCAGGGTGGCGATCCTCGGCGTCGCGCGCATCGGCATCCCCAGCCTCCCCCAGGTGCTGAACCTCCGCGTCGACATGCTGGGACTCATCGACCCGGTCGAGAAGCTCGTGTCGATCGACGCCAGCCTCGTCGACAGTCACGTGCTCGGCGTGTTCGAGATCTACGGCGACGCCGCCCTGCGACTCAGCTGGGGCAGCGAGGCCTACGTCGTCGTGTCGATCGGCGGTTTCTTCCCCGGGTTCGACCCGAAGCCGGCGAAGCTGCCGGCGCTGCGCCGGGTCGGCATGTCGCAGTCCGTGCCCGGCAGCGGCATCACGCTGCGCGTCGAAGGCTACTTCGCCGTCACCGCCAACACGGTGCAGCTCGGTGGGCGCATCGAAGCGGGGATCGACGTCTCGGTGCTGGCCGCGCACGGCTTCATCGAGACGGACGCGATCCTGCAGCTGCGGCCCTTCCGCTTCCAGGCGCGCGTCGCGGCCGGCTTCTCGGTCTCGGCCGGCGGCTTCGACTTCGCCTCGGTGCAGCTGTCGGGGCAGATCTCGGGACCCGGGCCGGTCGTCGTGCAGGGATCGCTGTCGGTGTCCGTGTTCCTGTTCGAGGTGGAGTTCGACCAGACCTTCACGCTCGGCAGCGGCCCGGCCGACGCCCTGCCCGTCGCCGAGCCGATCCTCGACGTGCTCGCAGCCGAAGTGGCGAAGAAGGAGAATCTCCACGCCGAGAGCACGGCCGACCGGCTCGTCGCACTGACGCCCCGCAAGCCGGTGCCTGGCAAGGCGCTGGTCCCCCCGACCGGGACGCTCGTCGTGCAGCAGAAGATCCTGCCGCTCGGCATCCCGATCTCGCGCCTCAAGGGCGTGCCGCTGCCGGCGACCGCGGGCGCACGCATCACGGGCACCGGGCCGGACGTTCGCGACTCCTTCGCACCGGGCGTCTTCCTCACGCTGAGCGATGCCGAGCTGGTGAACCGCCCGCCGTTCGACGTGCTTCCGGCCGGCAAGGTGCTCACGCCCCCGCAGCCCGGGCTGAGCACGTTCCCGCACGCCGACGAGGAGCGCACGCTCGAACAGATCGTGATCGACACCCGGACCGGCGGGAAGCGGACGATCACCACATCGCCGCCCATCGACCTGCTCGCCGCCTTCGCGATGGTCTCGGCGGCCCGCTCCGAGCCGGCGCTGTCGGACCGCACCCCGGTGCTCTCGGCCGTCGCCGAGCAGTGGACCGTGATGGGCGTCGGGCAGGTGCACGAATCCGCGACCGAGGCCCACGAATGGGCGCGGGCCATCGGCACCGTCGCGGTGCCCAGCGCCGACCTCGCCGCCGCTGTTCCTCTGGCGGGGGTGCTGTAGCGATGGCGATCACGGGCCAGTACTTCGGCAGGTTCGATCGGCCGCTGCGGGTGAAGGCGGGAGCAGCCGAAGGCGGCCGGCTGTCGGCGAAGGTCGACATCGGGATCGCGAACCTCGACGGGTCGGACCCGCGGACGGTTCAGGCGGAGTTCCAGCTCATGGGACCTGGGGATGTCGCCCGGCTCACCCCGGGCGCCATCGTCAGGCGCTACCCCTCTCCCGGCGCCGACGACGCCGAGTCCGAGAAGCTCGCCCACGTGGAGTTCGCAGAGAGCGACCTCCCCTGGCGCTATACGCCGCAGCATCCGTCCGGCGAACAGCTGGCCCCGTGGCTGGCGCTGGTCGTAGGAGTGCAGGGCGCCGAGGGCATCTCGGCCCGTCCCGACGGCTCGGTACGTCTCTCACCCACCGTGCAGGCGGCACACGAGCTCGTCGGCTCGTGGGCGTGGGCGCACGTGCACACCGTGGGCGCGTTCGAGCGCTCGCGCCTGATGAGCCCGGCCCCGCTGTCGCCCGACACGTCCTACCTGGCGGTGGTGGTGCCCACGTTCGCCGCGGACGGAACCGCCGCCTGGTCGGGAGCTGCGGCCGTCACCCTGCCGTGCTACGACCGCTGGGAGTTCCGCACCGGCCCGGAGGGCGACTTCCCCGGCCTGGCGAAGAAGCTCCGCAAGGCGGATCTGGCCGAGCTGGCCCGCCGCGGCGGCCGCCCGTTCGGACGAGCCGACCTCGAGTACCGTCCGCGCACCGGTGATCCCGCCGTTGTACTCTCGGCGGCCGGCGCCCTCCGCGTGCCCGCCGACCCTCCTCCCGACCCCGCCGACGCGCCCCCTCCGCCCGAGGTCGCCGCCGACGTCGCCGCGCTGCAGACCCCGATCGTCTCGCCGGACGGACGCGACGTCATCACCGCGCCGGACTACCCCGGGACGTTCCGGCCGCTCGAGGCAGCTCCGGCCCCGGCAGGAAGCTGGCCGGCGCAGCTGACCGAAGACCCCCGTCTGCGCGGCGCCGCAGGACTCGGCGCGTGGACCGCGATCGCCTGGCAGGAGCGCATCGCCGAGGCCGCCGCCGTCAGGCTCGGCGACACGACCTCGGCGGCGGAGCGCATCCGCGCGCTCGCGTTCGGCGTGTGGGCGAGCCGATCCCTCTGGC
>NZ_DATCVK010000174.1:0-11498 GCF_036566905.1 Microbacterium sp.
GGCCTCCCGCCCGGCACGGCCTGCCGCCTTGGCCGGCCGCGGCGCGCGTCCGCGTCAGGCGTAGGCGCTGTCGTCGATGTTCGACGGCGCGGGCCCGAGCGACTCGAGCTCGGTCCACAGGTCGTCCGGCACGGGCGTCGCGGCGAGGTCATCGAGCTGCATGAGACGCTGCGCCGACGACAGGCCCACCACGGTCGAGTCGACGAGCGGCGACCGCAGCGAGTACTGCAGCGCCACGGCGGGCAGGCTCACACCGAACGACGCGCAGACGCGTTCCAGCCGCGAGACCCACTCCTGCAGCTCGGGCGTCGCGGGCCGGTAGCCGTACATCGCACCCTCGCGCGGACCGGTGGCGAGGATGCCGGCGCCGAACGGCGCCGCGTTGAACACCGTCATGCCGCGCTCGTGCGCGTCGGCGAACACCGGTGCGGCGGAACTGTCGACCACCGTGAAGCGATTGTGCACGAGCACGGCGTCGAAGACGCCGGTGCCGACATAGCGGGCCATGAGGCCGACAGGGCCCGCGGCGACGCCGATGGCGTCGACCCGGCCCGACTCGCGCAGCTCGATGAGTCCCTCCACGGCGCCGCCCTGCCCCATCGCCTCGTCGAAGGTCACCGTGTACGGGTCGTGGAGGTGCAGGAGCGGCAGGCGGTCGACACCCAGGCGCGCCACGGTCTCGTCGAACGAGCGCAGCACCCGCTCCCGATCGAACGCGCCCGTCTCGGGATCGCCGTCGACCTTCGAGATGACGCGGGTCGCGGCATCCGTCCCGATGCGTGCGATCGCGAGGCCGAGCACCGCCTCCGAGCGTCCGCCCGCATAGTTGTTCGAGGTGTCGAGGAACGCGTGCGTGGTCGCGAAGAGCTGCTCCGCGAAAGCGACGGCGGTCTCCTCCTCGGGTGAGCCCGGCACGGTGTCGCGTCCGAGGCCGGAGGTGCCGAGGGTGAGCGGGCTGACGTTCAGGGTCATGGCATCCGTTCCGTGTACGTGGTCGTCGACGTCCAACCTACCCAGAGCCACGACGATCGAAGCGCCCGTGTCGCCTGTCGCCCCCCTAGGCTTTCGGCATGACCACGACACGCAAGGGCTGGACGCGCGGGCACTCGGGCTGGGCGCTCGGCACGGCGCTTCTGTTCACACTGGGGATCGTCTTCGGACTGATCTGGGGCAGCGTGCTGCTGGGCGTGGTTCTCGCCGCCGCCGTGTCGATCGGCTGGCTCATGGCCTACGAGTCGTGGCGCGGGCGCAGCGTCGGGCTCGAGAACCGCGACGACGACGGCGCACAGCTCTAGCCCGACCGCGCGGCGCCGCCGACGCCCTACCCCTCGTGCCCGCGGCGTCGTATCGTGAGCGCCAGGAGGTGGTCCGCATGCAGGCGAGCGTCGGCGACCGCGTGGTCATCCACGGCCGCATCGTAGGAGCGGCGGAACGCGCGGGCGAGGTCATCGAGGTCCGCGGCAGCGGCGAGAGTCCGCTGCTCGTGGTGCGCTTCGACGACGGCCACGAGGCGATCCTGTCGCCGGGAAGCGACTGCGAAGTCCGGCACGCGTCCTGAGTCGCGCACCGGACCCGTCAGTCCACGGCGAGGTCAGCCGAGCAGTTCGGGCCGTTGGAACTCCTCGCCCCGCACGTGCTCGGCGAGGAAGGCGAACACGGTCTCGTACCAGATCACCGCGTGCTGGGGCTTGAGCACCCAGTGGTTCTCGTCGGGGAAGTACAGGAAGCGGTGCGGCATCCGGCCGTCCGCGTCGGCGTGGTGCTCGGCGAGCTCCGACCACAGCCGCAGTCCCTCGCCGATCGGAACGCGGTAGTCCTTGTCGCCGTGCACGACGAGGAGCGGGGTGCGGATGTCGCGCACGAACTGGTGCGGCGAGTGCTCGACCATCGCCTCGGGCGTGAAGATCCGCTGCCAGTACTCCGAGCTGTCGGTGGTGCCGGCGAACTGATCGAGCGCCCACAGGCTGGCGTGCGTCACGATCGCGCGGAAGCGGTCGGTGTGACCGGCGACCCAGTTGGCCATGTAGCCGCCGAACGAGCCGCCCATCGCTGCCGTGCGCGTCTGGTCGATCTCGTCGCGGGCCTCGACGGCGTCGGTGATCGCGAGCAGGTCGGTGTAGGGCTTGTGGCCCCAGCTGTTCCAGCCGCGCGCGATGAAGTCGAGGCCGTAGCCGGTCGACAACGCAGGGTCGGGCAGCAGCACGGCGTAGCCGCGGGCCACCGCGAGCAGCGGCGCCCAGCGCCAGCTCCAGGCGTTCCAGCTGTTGAGCGGACCGCCGTGGATCCACAGCAGCAGCGGAGCCGGGGCCTCGGCCGACGCGCCGTCGGGCAGCAGCAGCCAGCCGCGCACGCGGGCGCCGTCCTCGGCCGTGGTGTCGACCTCGATGATCGATCCCGGTGCGCGAGGAGTCGTCGCCGGCGTCGCGAGCGGGGTGACCGTGCCGTCGCTCGAGATGCGGACCGGATGCGGCGGCACGACCCACGAGGAGCGCAGCGCGACGAGGTCACCCGTGCTGCGGTCGACCAGCACGTGGGAGTATGCGAAGTCGTCGTCGGTCAGCCGCTCGGGCGCACCGCCGTCCAGCGGGAGGCGGAACACCGGTCCGCGGCCGTCGTGGTCCGCGGTGGCGATGAGGGCCGAGTCGTCGGCGGCGAAGCTGAACGATGACGCCCAGCGGTCCCATTCGGCGGCGATGCGCCGGGCGCCGGAGCCGTCGACGTCGGCGATCCACACCTCGTAGTCGGTGGGGGTGGCCGGAGTGCTCTTGACGGTGCGGAGATAGGCGATGCGCGTGCCGTCGTGGCTGACGGCGGGCATCTCGTAGTCGACGTCGGCCTCGTCGAACAGCGTCGTGCGCTCGCCGGTGGCCGTGTCGATGGCGACGATCACGCGGCGGCCGGCCCGCTGCTCGCGGTGCTCGATCGACGCGATGAGGGTGGTCCCGTCCGGGGTGATGGCCGCCTCGGCGTGGTCGGCCGAGCGCCCAGGCTTCGGCGTGAGGTCGCGCGGACGGGGAAGCGTGGCGGGGTACGGCTTCTCCCCCGCGTCGGATGCCGAGGCGGAAACGTCGGCGCCGGGTACGGCATCCTTCACGGCCTCGGCGGCCTGCTCCGCCTCGGCCGCGGCCTCCGCGACCTCGGCGGCGATGGTGTCTTCGAGCGCGTCGACGTCTATCGAGAGCAGATGCGGCTCGGCGGGCCCGAGGTCGTGATCCCAGAAGCGCACCGGATAGGTGTCGTGCAGGATGGCCGACACCTTCTTCTCCTTGCGCTTGGCGCGCAGGGACGCCTCGCTCTCGAGAGTGTCGGCACCGGGCAGCAGGGAGGCCGAGATCACAAGACGATCCCATGCGTCGGCGGTCGCGGCGATGCCGTCGACGCCGCCGGCGAGCCGCGTCACGGGGCGCGCTTCGCCGCCCGCCGCCGGCAGAAGCCAGAGCTGACCGGACTCGTCGTCGGCGTCGCCTTCGGAGTCCGCACGCGCGGACACGAACAGGATGTCGCCGCTCGCGGTGAACGCGGCGCCGGCCTCGCCCTTGGCCGACCGCGTCAGCCGTCGCGGCGCACCCCCGCCGCCGGCCGGAACGGCCCAGAGCGCCCGTTCGTAGCCGGTGCCGTCCTTCTTGAGCGCCGCCACCGTGAGCACGGCGGTCTGTCCGTCGGGCGAGAGGGCGAGGGCCTCGACGCGGGGAAGCGCGATGTAGTCGGCCAGCGAATCGAAGGGAGTGGAGTCGGTGGGGGTCGCCATGGCTCCACGCTAACCGACGCCCATCAGGCGGAGGAACGCTCCGTCGCGCCCCTGGATGAGCCGGCCGCGAGTGCGCATGATGGAGGCATCGGTCGGGAGGAGTGAGGTCATGAGGGTCGCTGTCGCGGGAGGCACGGGAGTCGTCGGAAGCCGGGTCGTGGAGGCGTTGCGGGCGGACGGGCACGACGCCGTCGCACTGAGTCGCCGCACCGGGGTCGACCTCACCACCGGGGAAGGTCTCGACGCCGCGGTCGACGGCGTCGATGCGGTGGTCGACACCTCCAACGTGTCGACGCTGTCGGCCGATGCCGCGATCCGCTTCTTCCAGACGGCGACCGGCAACCTCGTGGCGGCCGCCGCGCGGGCAGGCGTCCCTCACCTCGTGCTGCTCTCGATCGTCGGGATCGATCGGATGCCGCACGACTACTACGCCGGCAAACTCGCGCAGGAGCGGGTGGTCGAGGCCTCGCAGGTGCCGTGGACGATCCTGCGGGCGACCCAGTTCCACGAGTTCGCGGGGCAGCTGTTCGACCGCGCCAAGCTCGGGCCGTTGCACCTCGCCCCGCGGGCGCGCGTGCAGCCGATCGCCGCGCGGGACGTCGGGGTGCATCTCGCGACACTCGCGACCGGCGCACCGCAGGCGCGCGCCGCGGACCTGGCCGGGCCGCGCGAGGAGGCGATGGATCAGATGGTGAAGGCGTACGCGCGGCGCACCGGCCATCGTGGATGGGTCCCTTCGGTGAGCCTGCCGGGCCCGCAGATGAAGGCGATGCGCGCCGGCCTCGCTCTGCCGGGGAGCGATGCGGTGCTGACGACGCAGACGTTCGCGGGCTGGCTGCGCGAACTGACCTGACGCGCGCGTATCTGCGTGCCCCGCCGCACCCTCTGCCTGAGCGGAGGCGGTGCGCTCGTCGCGCCGCCGCCGTGAGCGGCCCGGGCGCGGACTCTCCCCCGAGCGAACCCGGGCCGCTCGTACCCCTCCCTCGAATCGCCCGCGCGCGGCGGATAGCCTGGGTGTGAGTCGGGCTCCGGGGCGCCGTGCCCACATGCGCAGGAGGATCCGTGAGACTCGCCATCGCCGGCGGTACTGGGATGACAGGCGAGCACGTCGCTGCCATCGCGCGCGAGCGCCGCCACGACGTCGTCGTCCTCTCGCGGCGCACCGGCGTGGAGCTGCTCAGCGGCGCCGGCCTGGCGGGTGCGCTCGACGGGATCGACGCGGTGGTCGACGTCACGAACGTCGTGACGTCGAAGCCCGACGTGTCGGTGATGTTCTTCGCCGGCGCGACCAAGAACCTCCTCGCCGCAGAGCGGGCGGCCGGCGTGCCGCATCACCTCGCGCTGACGATCGTCGGCGCCGAGGCCGCGCCGGACGGCTACTACGCCGGCAAGCTCGCGCAGGAGCGGCTGGTGGCCGGCGGAGTCGTGCCCTGGACCATACTGCGCACCACGCAGTTCCACGAGTACGCCGCGATGATGTTCCATCGCACCCACGCCGGCGCGCACGTCGCCTCGACCGGCCGCATCCAGCCCGTGGCCGTCCGGGAAGTGGCGGCGCACCTCGTCGACCTCGCCGAGCGGGGCCCAGCAGGACGCACGACCGACCTCGGCGGCCCGCGCGAGGAGAGCCTCGCCGACATGGTGCACCGCTACGCGCACGCGATCGGCTATCGCGCGCCGTTGGCGGTGGTGAACACGCCCGGCACGCTCGGCCGAGCGTTCCGCTCGGGCGCGCTCCTGCCCGCCGCCGACGCGCTGCGCGGCAGGCAGACCTTCACCGAGTGGCTCGACGCGCTCCCCGACGCCTGAACGGGCGGGCTACATCTCCTCGTGGGTGAGGGGATCGCCGTCCCAGAGGCGTCCGCGCTCGAGCGCGCTGATCGCGGCGACCTGGTCCTCGGTGAGCGTGAAGCCGAACACGTCGGCGTTCTCGCGCTGGCGGTCGGGGTCGGCGGACTTCGGGATGGGCGTGCTGCCGAGCTGCGTGTGCCAGCGCAGCACGACCTGTGTCGGTGTGACGTCGTAGACGGTCGCCAGCTCGTTCAGGATCTGCTCGGTCAGCAGCTCGCTGCGGCGCGCGAGCGGGCTCCAGCTCTCGGTGCGAATGCCGTGCGTCCGGTGGAAGGCACGCAGCGCGTCCTGCGGGAAGTACGGATGCAGCTCCACCTGGTTCACGGCGGGCGCGACGCCGGTCTCTTCGATGAGCTCGGTGAGCTGGTCCTCCGTGAAGTTCGAGACGCCGATCGACCGAACGAGACCCCGGTCGCGGGCCTCGATCATGCCGCGCCACGTCTCGACGTACCGGCCGACACTGGGGTTTGGCCAGTGGATCAGATGCAGATCGATGCGGTCGAGGCCCAGCACGTCGAGGGATCCTTTGATGCTGTCCATGGCCTCCTGGCGGCCGTGATGGCGCCCCGGGATCTTCGAGGTGACGAGGAGCTTCTCGCGATCCACGCCGCTGCGGCGAACGGCCTCGCCCACCTCGCGCTCGTTCTCGTAGTTGACGGCGGTGTCGAGCAGGCGGTAACCGGAGTCGATCGCGGCGACCATCGCCTCGATCCCCTCCTCGCCGCGCAGGTTGTAGGTTCCCAGGCCCAGCTCGGGGAACCAGGCGCCGTCGTTCAGGATCACGGTGGGGATCGCGTTCATTCCTCTATCCTGGCCCTGTTCCGCCGCGCGGGCGTTGTTGCGTCCTCCCGGTCTCACGGGCGATCGTCGACGTCGAGAGTGCCCTCGGTCGCCGCCCGCTCATCGGCCGCGGCGCTGTCGAGCCGGTCGTCGTTCAGATCGGGATCGAGCGGCCGGTCGTCGTCGCCGTCGAGGATCGGCTCGAGGATGCCGTCGGCGTCGTCTGCGGTGTCGTCCAGCATCGGGTCGTCGTCGTCGCGGATCGGTCCGGGGTACGGGTTCTGGGTGGTCATGGCGTTCTCCCTTCGCTGCCACGAAAGTACGGCGGCATGCGCGCCGGCGGAGGGGGCTTGCGGCGCGAAGCGGGAGGCGGTAGCGCTACGCGCCGGAGCCGGCGTCCACCGAGCGGATGCGCTCGCGGGAGCCCGGGATGCCGCGCGAGAACGGCACCACCACCGGATCGTCGAGTTCACCCACGGGTCTCACCCCGCCCAGCGTTCGCGCACCCAGTCCAGCGTCACGACGGCCTGGTCGCGCTGGAACGGGCGCAGGGTCGGCATCCGCGGCGGGGACGGCCGCAGCGACGAGCCGAGGAACAGGCCGGCGAACCCGGCGAGCACGCGCGTGGCGGCATCCGCCGGCATCCCGTCGAAGACCGGATGCGCCGCGATGAGGCTCTCGATGTCGGCGTCGGGGTCGTAGTAGCGGACGTTGATGAGCAGCGACAGCGCGTCGAACCACGGCACGCCCCGTGCGCCCCACGGCCAATCCACGAACACGACGGTCCCGTCCCCGCGGAGCAGGATGTTGTCGGCGCGCGTGTCGAAGTGCACGAGCCGGTCGCCGCGCACGTCCTCGACGGCGCGCGCCGCGGCATCCGTCAGCTCCTGGTGATTCTCGCGGACGAAGACGTCGAGACCGCGCGGCAGCGCCGGCATCGCCGAGGTGTCGATGCTCCGCCAGTGCTCGGCGTCGCCGGCGAGCGCGTCGGCCAGGTCCGTCACTGCGGACTCGGGCGGCAGCGGCGCCGATCCCATCTCGTGGAGCGCGTCGAGGACGGCCGCCAGCTCGCTCGGCTGCCAGGGGGTGGACGGATGCCGCGCCTCGACGTCTTCGAGCACGAGCGCGACCCAGTCCTCGTGCTCGACGAACCCGAGGAGCGCGGGCGCGGGGACGGCTTCGGGGAGGGATGCCGTGACCGCCGCCTCGGCGCGATGGATGCCGGGCGTCTCGGGGTTCACCGACAGCCCCGCGCTCTTGACGAACGCCCGACGGCCGGACGCGGTGACGACGCGGTCGGCCGACCCTGGCGAGTACCCGCCGGGCTGCGACTGCGCCGCCACGACCGGCTCGCCCAGAACGTCTTCGATCGCCGCCCTGAGCGCCGGCGGGATCTCCTCCCAGCGGACACGGCTCATGCGCTGACCGGGACCGATCCGGGCCGCGCCCCCACGAGGGCCTCGGCGGCGCGGGCGGTGCGCAGGGCGAAGCGCGTGGTGTCGGTGCCGCGCGCCAGCGACTGGGCGTTGAGCCCGTCGATCATGCCGATGAGCTCCCACGCCACCTCGCCGGGCTCGGTCGTCGAGAACGCGCCGGTGCGGCATCCGTCCGCCACGATCGCCTCGACGAGCGTCTGCCACCGCTGCATCTGCGCGCGGACGGCGACCGCCAGCGCGTCGTTGCGGCGCGCCATCGCCCAGCCCTCGACCCAGACGACGGTGATCTCGTCGCGTGCGCCGTCCATGAGCGTGTCGATCAGCGCGCCGAGCCGCTCCGCCGGGTCGGCGATGGCGCCGACGACCTGCTCGACGTCGCGCACCTCCTCCTCGACGAGGTCGGCGTACACACGGGCCACGAGGTCGTCCATCGACGGCTGGTAGTGGGCGACGAGCCCTGAGGCGACGCCCGCACGCTCGGCGACGGCGCGGAGGGTGAGTGCGCTGAGGCCGTGTGCGCGCGCGATCGCGGTCGCCGCGGCGACGATCTCGGCGGCGCGTTCGGCGGGAGCCTTGCGGGTGCGCGGTCGTGACGATGTGCTTGACATGTTCTCGCCAGCATAGATATCTTCTCTATTGATCGATAGATCAATTACGACCACCGAAGCCGGACCTCCCCGCGAGCCGAGCAGAGATGAGGGCGACGATGGCCTGGAGGATGCCGCACGAAGGCGATCCGCACGAGCGCACGTGGATGGCGTTCCCCAACGAGGGGCCGACGCTCGGCGACGATCCGGCCGAGCAGGAGCGCTTCTACGCGGCGTGGAGCGCCGTAGCGAACGCCGTCGCGGACTTCGAGCCGGTGACCATCCTCGTCGATCCGTCGAAGTCCGAACGCGCGCGGCGCATGCTCGACTCGGGCATCGAGATCGTCGAGACGCCCGTGGACGAGTTCTGGTTCCGCGACCACGGCCCCACCTTCGTCGTCGACGACGAGCGCCCCGGCATCCTCGGCGCCGTCGACTGGGTGTTCAACGGCTGGGGCGCCCCCGAGTGGGCGTCGTGGTCGAAGGCCGCCGAGCACGCCCGCTTCACCGCCGGGCTGGTGGGGGCCGAGTTCGTCAGCTCGCTGCTCGTCAACGAAGGCGGCGGCATCCACGTCGACGGCGAGGGCACCGTCCTCGTCACCGAGACCGTGCAGCTGGACCCGCGCCGCAACCGCTTCGCCGACAAGGCGCGCGTCGAGGCGGAGCTTCACCGCACGATCGGCGCGACGAAGGCGGTGTGGCTCCCTCGCGGCCTCACCCGCGACTACGACGAGTTCGGCACGAACGGGCACGTCGACATCGTCGCGACGATCCCGACTCCCGGCCGCCTGCTGCTGCACGCACAGCAGAACCCCGATCACCCCGACTTCGAGGTCTCGCGCGCGCTGCGCGTCTTCCTGTCGGAGCAGACGGATGCGGCGGGACGCACCTTCGACATCATCGACCTGCCGGCACCCGAGACGCTGCGCGACGACGAGGGCTTCGTCGACTACAGCTACGTGAACCACCTCGTCGTCAACGGCGGCGTGATCGCGTGCGGCTTCGGCGAGGAGCGCGCGGACGCGCAGGCGCGCGAGATCCTCGAGGCTGCCTACCCCGGACGCCGCGCGGTGACCGTCGACGCACGACAGATCTTCGCGGGCGGCGGCGGTATCCACTGCATCACGCAACAGCAGCCGGCGGTGACCCGATGAGCCGCCACTTCCCCGTCGTCGAGGCGACGATCGCCCAGCTCCGCTCGGCACTGGAGTCGGGCGAGGTCACCGCCGTCGAGCTCCTCGACGCGCACCTCGCCCGCATCGAAGCGTTCGACGCGCCCGGCACGCCCACCGCGCTCAACGCCGTGGTGGTGCGCAACCCCGACGCGCGGGCCGAGGCTGCGGCATCCGATCTCCGGCGCGCCGAAGGCCGCACGCTCGGACCGCTCGACGGCATCCCGTACACGGCGAAGGACTCATTCCTTGCGAAGGGACTCACCGTGGCGGCGGGCTCTCCCGCGTTCGCCGACCTCGTCGCGCAGCGCGATGCGTTCTCGATCGAGCGGCTCCGCGCGGCCGGCTGCGTGCTGATCGGCCTCACCAACATGCCCCCGATGGCCAACGGCGGCATGCAGCGCGGCGTGTACGGCCGCGCCGAGAGCCCTTACAACGCGGACTACCTCACGTCGGCGTTCGGATCGGGATCGTCCAACGGCTCGGGCACCGCGACCGCCGCGTCGTTCGCCGCCTTCGGGCTCGGCGAGGAGACCTGGTCGAGCGGCCGGGCGCCGGCGTCGAACAACGCGCTGTGCGCATACACGCCCTCGCGCGGTGTGATCTCGGTGCGCGGCAACTGGCCGCTCGTGCCCACGATGGACGTCGTCGTGCCGCACACGCGCACGATGGCCGACATGCTCGAGATCCTCGACGTGCTCGTCGCCCGCGACCCCGAGATCCGCGGCGACTTCTGGCGCGCGCAGCCGTGGATCCCGCTTCCGGATGCCGCCGCCACGCGTCCCGGCTCCTACCCGGCGCTGGGTGCGGCGGACGCCGACAACGCCCGCGCGACGCTCGCGGGCCGCCGCTTCGGGGTGCCGCGGATGTACATCAACGCCGACGCCGAGGCCGGGACGAACCCGGGCGGGGGCATCGGCGGCCCGACGGGCACGCGTGTCGAGACCCGCGCCTCGGTGATCGCGCTCTGGGAGACGGCACGCCGCGATCTCGAGTCCGCCGGCGCCGAGGTCGTGGAGGTCGACTTCCCCGTCGTGACGAACTACGAGGGCGACCGCCCGGGTGCGCCCACCATCATGACGCGCGGACTCGTGACGCCCGAGTTCCTGCACCGCGAGATCGTCGACCTCTCGGCGTGGGCGTGGGACGACTTCCTGCGGGCGAACGGCGACCCCGCGCTCGACCGGCTCGACGACGTCGACCCCGGCGCGATCTTCCCGCAGCCGCCCGGCGCACTTCCCGACCGCTACACCGGGTTCGACGACGACATCGCGACCTATCCCGCGCAGGTGCGCGAGCACCCGTACCCGTCGTTCACCGACATCCCCGAGATCGAGGGCGGCGTGCGCGGCCTCGAGGAGACCCGCCGCCGGGATCTGGAGGAATGGATGTCGGACCTCGGCCTCGATGCCGTGGTCTTCCCCGCGGTCGCCGATGTGGGCCCCGCCGACATGGACGTGAACGAGGAGTCCGCCGATCTCGGCTGGCGCAACGGCGTCTGGGTCGCCAACGGCAACCTCGCGATCCGCCACCTCGGCGTGCCGACGGTCACCGTTCCGATGGGCACGATGGACGACATCGGGATGCCGGTCGGGCTGACGATCGCCGGGCGCGCGTACAGCGACCCCGAGCTGCTCGCCTGGGCCGCCGCGTTCGAAGCGCTCCGCGCACGGCGGACCGCTCCCCCGCGCACGCCCGAGCTCTGATCCGCCTCCGCCTGCCCGCGCCACTGTCTTCCAGGGCAGAATCGCCCCAGGGCGTGCCTCGAACCCGACCCCATCCGAAGGAACAGCCATGCAGCTTCGCACCGCAGCGTCGACCTCGCAGGATCCGGCGATCCGGGGCCGCGAGTTGGGAACGGCGTTCGCGCCGCAGTTCCAGCGCGCGGCGGCGCTGTACCTGGCCCACTTCGCCGAGCTCGGCA
>NZ_DATCVK010000175.1:0-5735 GCF_036566905.1 Microbacterium sp.
GTGCGGACTCGACCACGGGCTCAGCATCGACCACAGCGACCGAATCGGCAAGAGGCGCGGTGACGGAGCTCGGCGCGGGCGCAGAGGCGACCTCGGGCGTGATCGCGGCATCGGTCGCATCGGCGGGCGCCGTCGCGGCCCCGGGAGCGGGCTGGGGCGACGCTTCGGGCTCGGCCGTCGGTGCGGGTGGCGAATCGGCCGACGGTACGTCGGCGACGGGCGGAAGCGGCGGCCGCGGCGGCACCACGATCCCGGCGGCAGCGCTCGCGGCGAGCTCCAGATCGCTCGGAAGCGGCGGCGGCGGGCCGGGATCCGGCTGCGGTTCGGCGGTGCGCGGAGCGCGATTCTTGCGCGGGGCGTCCTTGTCGGAGCGCGGCTTGCGGGGCGGGCGGCGGGGCTTGTCGGGAGGCGGCGGTACCGTGTCGGCGAGGCGAATCACGCCCGCACCGGAGTGACGGTCCGGCTCTTCCGGATCGATGTCATTCGGCACCGGGAGGGAGGCTGTCACTGAACCAACGTATCAAGCGGGCCTGACGCTGGGGCAGTTCGTGTCGCCGCGTCGCGGCATTCGCGTTATGTCACGAATCGGCAACGGGAGCCCATCATTCTGCACCTTCACAGGGGTCATCGATAGCATGGTCCCGGCACGAAGGGGTGTCGAGCCGGTGAACCGGCAGTGAATCGCGCACTTCAGGAGAAGACTTTGACCCTTCAGACCGTTATCCTCGCAGCCGGAATGGGCTCGCGTCTCGGCCGCAGCCTTCCCAAGCCGCTCACCGAGCTGAGCGACGGCCGCAGCATCATGCAGCAGCAGCACGACAACATCCGTGCCGCGTTCGGCAGCGACGCCAAGATCACCACCGTCGTCGGCTACCGTGCCGAGACCATCGTCGAGGCCTTCCCGCACGTCGACTACGTCTACAACGACCGCTACGACCAGACGAACACGTCCAAGAGCCTGCTGCGCGCCCTCGCCAAGACCGGCAAGGGCGGCGTGCTCTGGATGAACGGCGACGTCGTCTTCGACCCGCGCGTCCTCGGCCGCGCCATCGAGGTCATCGAGCGCGACCAGTCGTTCGTCACCGTCAACACCTCGAAGGTGAGCGACGAAGAGGTCAAGTACACCGTCACGCCTGAGGGCCACATCAAGGAGCTCTCGAAGACCGTCAAGGGCGGCATCGGCGAGGCCGTCGGCATCAACTACATCTCGAGCCTCGACAAGAAGTCGTTCATGCGCCACCTGACTCGCGTCGACGACCAGGACTACTTCGAGCGCGGCCTCGAGCTCGCGATCGCCGAGGACGGCGTGCTGCTCCAGCCGCTCGACATCTCGGACCTGTACGCCGTCGAGGTGGACTTCGCCGAAGACCTCGAGCGCGCGAACCTCTACGTCTGACCCCTCGGCGCGGGGCTGTCAACCCGGGCGGACGCTCGGATCCGGGCGCATAGACTCGGCGCGATGAGCGAGAAGGTCCACCGCATCCACTCCCTGCCCGGCGACGCGCCGTGGCAAGGAGGTCTGCCGCCCACCGGGTCGGACGAGCACCCCTTCACGATCCGCGCGCTCGACCGCGTGCTGTCGATCCAGCGGCCGGTCGTGCTCGCGCACCTGCGCAGCATCCGCCTCCGGCATCCGGATGCCTCCCCCGCCGACATCATCCGCATCCTCGAGCGCCGCTACCTCGCAGCGGTCACGACCGGCGGCGCAGCGGTGGGCGCGACCGCCGTCGTCCCCGGTATCGGCACGGGAGTCACCCTCGCGCTCAGCGGCGTCGAGACGGTGGCCTTCCTCGAGGCGACCACGTTGTTCGCCCAGTCGGTCACCGAGGTGCACGGCATCCCGGTCTCGGATCCCGACCGCGCGCGGGCGCTGGTGCTGACGCTCATGCTGGGCAAGGAGGGCGTCGACCTCGTGGCGCAGCTGGCCGGTCAGGCGGCCGGACGCGGCCCGAGCCGCTCCGGATACTGGGGCGAGCTCATCACCAAGTCCCTCCCCCGCGCCGCGGTCGGGCCGCTCGTGGACCGCCTCAAGTCGACGTTCATCCGGCAGTTCGCGGCTCGCGGCGGCGCGTCGTGGATCGGCAAGGCGCTGCCCTTCGGCATCGGCGCCGCGATCGGCGGCGCCGGCAACAACATCCTGGGGCGCCGCGTCCTCGTCGGCTCCCGGCGCGCGTTCGGAGTGCCCCCGCTCCAGCTGCCGCCGGAGCTCGAGCCCCGGCCCGGCGCCGACCGCGTGGAGCGCCTCGCGGGTCGAGGCATCCGTCGCGCCGGAGGGTTCGTGATCCACGGCGTGACCCGCGGGACGGCGGCGGTCGGCAACGTCGTGCGCCGCAGAAAGCCCGAGATCGAGGCTCCGCCCGCCGACTGATGTGACCCTGCCCGCGTTCGCGCGGGGTGAGAATGTCGTCATGGGTCTGTTCAACCAGCTTCCGGAAGAACCCGCCGAATGGGCGGGGCTGCCCTCCGAGCCCGAACGCACCGATACCCAGGCCGAGCGGCTGGCCGAAGCCGCAGCCGTCGATCTCGGCGGCCTCGGTGTCGGCGGCGTCGGGCTCGGGGCGGCTCCGGCCGTCGAGTCCATCGTCATCCCCGTCACGCCCGTCATCGAGATCGCCGGGTCGCAGGAGTCGGGCGAAGACGCGTAGCCCGAGACCATTCTTCGAGCGTCAACTGCAAGCGCTTGCACTCCGACCTCGACATGCCAACCGTCCCGGGCATACGCTCACAGGTATGGACAGCACCCTGGCGTGCCTGGCGGCGTGGATGCCGCGGCAGCGGTGGTACGCCGCGAAAGGGCGTCCGCCGAGCCTGCGCCTGGTGTCGTGGTGGGACCTGACCGTCGATCCCGACGACCCCGCCGACACACCGGGCAAGGCCCGCATCCGCACATTCCTGGTCGCCGACGAGGGGGCCCTCCCTGCGGTGCTCTACCAGATACCCGTCGTCGAGCGAGCGACCGAAACCGTGGAGGCGGACCCCGACCACGTCATCGGCAGCCCCGCGCCCGGGACGACATTCATCGACGGCCCGTTCGATCCCGCCTACGCCAACGCGCTCCTGCGCCTCATCGCCCGCGGCGGCACGGCCCGTGGACCCCAGACGACCGCGATCGGGCGCGTGGCCGCGCTCGGCAGCGCACCGGCCGAGGCCAAGGCCCGAGTGATCAGCGGGGAGCAGTCCAACACGTCGCTCATCTACGAGGGCGTCGGCACGCCCGTCATCTGCAAGGTCTATCGGCAGCTCCACGCCGGGCTGAATCCGGACATCGAGCTGCAGGAGGCCCTGGCGCGCGCCGGGTCGCCTCACGTGCCGCGGCCCATCGGGTCGATCGAAGGCACGTGGCCCGACCTCGCCACCGCCCACGGCAGCGTCCGCGGCTCGCTCGCCTTCGCCCAGGAATACCTTCCCGGAGTCGACGACGCGTGGCGGGTCGCCCTTCTCGCCGCCGCGAAGGGCGACGACTTCCGCGACCCCGCGCGCGCTCTCGGAGCTGCGACCGCGCACGTCCATGTCGCTCTCGCGCAGTGCTTCCCCACGCGGAGCGCGACCGCAGCCGATCGCGATGCCACCGCGGCGACCTGGGAACGTCGGTTCGCGATCGCGATGGCCGAGGTGCCCCAGATCGCCGGGCAGCGGGATGCCGCGACCGCGGTGTACCGTCGCGCACTCGAAGTGCCGTGGCCGCCGCTGCAGCGGATCCACGGCGACTACCACCTCGGCCAGGTGCTCCACTCCCCCGACCGCGGCTGGGTGGTCGTCGACTTCGAGGGGGAACCGCTCAGGCCCATGGCCGAGCGCACGCAGCCCGATTTCGCCCTGCGGGATGTCGCCGGCATGCTCCGCTCCTTCGACTACGTCGCGGGGTCGCTGCGCCTGGACCATCCCGAGCGGTCGGCCGACGCGGTGCGTGCCTGGGCTCTCGACGCGCGTGCGGCGTTCGTCGAGGGCTACGCGGCGACCTCGGGGACCGGCCTCGACCCCCGGCATCCGCTCCTGGCCGCGCTCGAACTCGACAAAGCGGTGTACGAGGCGATCTACGAAGCGCGCAACCGGCCGACGTGGGTCGCGATCCCGCTGCGGGCGATCTCGCGGCTGGTCGAGCGTCCGACCCCGGTGGCCTGAGGCACCCACGGCCCGCGCTCGGCGCGCCGGTGACGTGCCGGTCGCTCAACCCTCTTCGTCGAGGTCGGCCTCGTCCTCTTGCTCGTCGTCGTCGCTGTCGGCGACCGAGCGGGCGTACCAGGTCTCCCAGTCGTCCATGAGTCCTTGCACGGCACCGTGGAACCGTGCCGTCGCTGCGCCCGGGGTGGTGTCGCCGAAGTAGCGCGTCACCCACTGCTCGAGACGCGCGACCGCTTCGGGGTCGCCCAGCACCCGTTCCGTCTCGGCGACGATGTCGGCGGCGGCCGACGCGTCCAGCCATTCGCACGCCGACAGGTAGCCGTGCGTGTCGATGGCCGCGGCGGGGTCGGCGGGCCGGGTGATGAGCAGCGGCCTGTCGGCGGCGAGCCGGTCGTAGACCATCGCGGAGATGTCGACGATCGCGACGTCGGCGGCGGCCAGCTGCCAGCCGAGGTCGGGTCCGTCGTCGAAGACGTGCTGCGCGGCGGGGTCGGCCGCGTTCGCCGCAGCCAGGGCCGCGATGATGCGCTTGTTCGCGGCGCCGTACTCGTGGTTCACGACGCCCGACCGCGGATGAGGGCGGTAGATCACCCGGTGGCGTCCGGTCGCGAGGAGGGCGCCGACCAGCGCCTCACCGTGCGTCGCGATGGAGCCGTAGTGCGCCGAAGGGCGATCGCCCTCCCAGGTGGGCGCGTAGAGCACGACGGTGCGCTCGTCCGGTGTGTACGGCAGGGTGCCCGAGTAGTGGTCCGCCTGCGGGCGGCCGATCTCGATCGTGCGCCGGTCGATGTCGTAGTCCCACAGCACCCGCGAGAGCCGCTCGCGCGCCGCGTCGCCCGCGATCATCGCGTAGTCGTACGCCTTGTACTGGTTGGTGGTCATGTACATCTTGTCGGACTCGCCGTGGTTGATGAACACATGCCAGCGACGCCCGTAGCGGAACATCTGGAAGTTGCGCGTGTTCTGGTTCACGTAGAGCACGAGGCGGATGTCCTGCTTGGCGATGAAGCGCTCCAGGTCGCGCACCGTCGGCACGAACGCGACCGGCAGTGCGCCGTCGGCGAGCAGCGCCTCGGCACCGGTCGCGGCACGGCTGAGCACGACGACGGGCCAGGTCTTCGCCAGCCCGGCGAGCGGCTTGTACCACTGCCGCATCTGGTACATGTTGACCGCGCCGTCGGCAAAGTACACCGCGACCCGGTAGTGGAACGGCGGATGCTGTGGCCGGGCCGCGAGCGTACGCCGCACGTCGATGACCGCCGAGCGATTGCGCACCGCCTTGCGGACGAGCGCGACCGCCTTCTTTCCATCCGAGACGAGACCCACGCGTCCAGCCTACCCAGCGGCACCCATGACATGATCGACGCGTGCATGTCGAGCAACACGGGCGCAGGGACGCTCCGGTCCCCCCGCCCGCTGCCGGCGTGAGCTTCGTGATGCCGGTGCTCAACGAGCGCGACTACCTGCGGCGGGCGGTCGAGACCGTGCTGGCGCAGGATGTGCCGGGTCCGAGCGAGCTGATCCTGGCGCTGGGCCCGTCGACCGACGGCACGAGCGAACTGGCTCGCGAACTCGCCCGGGACGAAGACCGCATCGTGCTGATCGACAACCCG
>NZ_DATCVK010000176.1:0-10114 GCF_036566905.1 Microbacterium sp.
CGCAGGGCGCGACGCGTCAGCAGGCCTCTGGCGGTCAGCGTCGCGACGCCGCCGGCGCGTACGACAAGGGTTCGCACCAGCGTCACGATCAGAGCGCCGGCCACACCCGGTCGGCCCAGCCGGCCGGCAACCCGCGCACCCAGGGCCGCCGCGCCTCGTCGACGGGCAGCGGCAAGCTGATGGTCGGCTCCGTCGTCCGCCCGAACGGCACGAACCGCCGCAGCGGTCGCTGACCTCCCGGCATCCCTTCACGAAACGCCCCGGCGCACTTCTGTGCGGCGGGGCGTTTCGCGTCTCCATCCCTGTCCCTCCGCCATCCGTGACGGCGGAGCCGCGACGGAGTGAGGAGTCAGGCGGGGGCCTCGGCGGCCAGGGCTGCGACGGCGCGCGCGAGCTCCTCGCCCGTGGGGAGGGACTCGGGGCTGACGAGCCACATCAGACCCAGGCTCTGGACGAGCGCGAAGTCGAGCTTGGCGATCGCGCTCAGGTCGGCTTCGCCGATGTCGGGGCGGGCCGCGCGCAGCACCTCGACGATGCCGAGGTGCGCCTGGTCGGTGGCATCCGTCAACGTCTGGCTGGGGCCGTCGCCACGCGTCATCCGCACGGAATTCTCCAGGCTCGCGAGCAGCGCCTCGCGATTCGCCGCGAAGATCTCGGGCATGCGGTCGAAGAGCGCCGCGAATCCGGTGAGCAGGGGGAGTGACGCGGTCTCCTCGACGATCGCCTCCATCGCGTCGCCGATCCCGCTGCCGAGCGATTCGGTCAGAGCGGCGCTGATCAACTCGTCCTTCGACCCGAAGTGGTATCCGATCGCGGCGAGGCTCACCCCTGCCGCCGCGGCGATGTCGCGCGCTGTCGCCTTGGCGACGCCGCGTTCCATGATCACCTGTCGTGCTCCGGCCAGCAGGTCTTCACGATTGCCCATGCGGCCATCCTATCGACGTGTCTAAGACGCACGTGCTAGACAAGCGTCCAATACGTGTGTTAGACATATGTCTCACACAAACGTCTGACTGATGGGATGCCTCATGAACGACTTCGATCGCGCGCCACACGTCCTGGTCTCCGGCGCGGGGATCGCGGGCCTCGCTCTCGCCCTGCAACTCGTCCGCGCCGGCATCCGTGCCACCGTGGTCGAGCGTGCGGACGCGCCCCGCGCCGGCGGTCAGGCCGTCGACCTCCGCGGTGCGAGCCGCGAGGTCGCCGAACGAATGCGGCTCATGCCCGGCATCGATGCGTTGCGCGTGCACGAGCAGGGCATGTCGTACGTGGACGGGCAGGGGCGGGTCTTCGGCCGAATGTCGATGGCCGACTTCGACGGCGAGGGTGCGGTGGCCGAGATCGAGATCGCCCGCGGCGATCTCGCCCAGGTGCTGCTCGATGCGCTGCATGCGGCGGCCGACACGCGACCCGGGCTGCTGGACCTGCGATTCGGCGACAGGCTCACCGCACTCGCGCAGGACGCCACCGGCGTCGACGTCGAGTTCGAGCACGCCCGGCCGGCACGGTTCGACGTCGTCGTCGGCGCGGACGGCGTGCACTCCGCGACGCGCAGGCTGGCGTTCGGCCCCGAGAAGCGGTTCGCCACCTACCTGGGCGGGTACGCCGCCTTCTTCACGATGCCGACGCCCGCCGATCTCGAGGAGGGCTGGTTCGCACTGCGGTTCGTGCCCGGTGCGACGTTCGGCATCCGGCCCGACCTGGACCCGTCGACCTCCAAAGCCATCCTCACTCTGCGCATGGACCGCGACCCGTCCCTGCGCGGCGACCGGGCGGCACAGGAGGCGCTGATCCGCGAGCGTATCGCCGGCGCCGGATGGCACGCCCCGAGCGTACTGGCGGCGCTGAGCGAGGCATCCGATCTGTACTTCGACGAGCTCGTGCGCATCGACGTGCCGGACGTCGCGAACGGTCGGGTGGTGCTGCTCGGCGACGCCGCATCGTGCGGGTCCCCGATGACCGGTCAGGGCACGGCGACCGCGCTCATCGGTGCCTACCTGCTGGCGGCGCGCCTGGCCTCGTCGCCGGGCGACACCATGGGGTCGCTGCGCCGCTACTCGGCCGACATCGCGCCGTTCGCTGCCCAGGGCAAGGAGATCCCGGGAGGCGGAATCAAGCGCATGGTGCCCGCCAACCGCCTCGAGGCGGCCGTATCGCGCGCGCTCACCGGCCTGATGTTCTCGCGGGCGACGCTGCCGCTCGTGCGGCGGATGTTCGCGGGCGGCACCTCCCTGCCGCTGCCCGAAGTGGCCCCGCTGACGGTGGCCTGACGCGCCGACGAGACGAAGGCGGGTCAGACGCGGCGGCCGAGGATGAGGTCGGCGGCGACCTCGCCGATCACGATCGCGGGCGCGTTCGTGTGGCCGCGGATCACGGCGGGCATCACCGAGGCGTCCGCCACCCGGAGGCCCGTGACCCCGCGGACGCGGAGCTCGGGGTCGACGACGGAGGCGGCATCCGTTCCCATCCGGGCCGTGCCGACGGGGTGGTAGAGCGTGTGCGAGTACCGGCGCAGCGACACCTCGGCCCGCTCCACAGGCGTCATGCGGTCGCCGCCCTCGGGCTGCACCCACCTCAGCGGCTCTGCGCCGCCACCTGTCGTGATCGCGCGCAGCGCGTCGGTGTCGATGAGTCGCTCGCACTCCGCGAGCCCGGCGAGCATCGTCGCCGTGTCGACGCCCTCAGGGTCGGACAGGTACGCGGGGTCGATGAGCGGCGGCGCGGCCGGGTCGGCCGAGGCGAGCCGGATCGTCCCGCGGCTGCGCGGGCGCAGCAGGATCGCGCCGACGGTGAGCCCGTGCGCCGGTGTGGGGATCAGCCCCTCGCCCACGTACGGCACCGGGGCGAAGATGATCTCGATGTCGGGGAGCCCCTCGGGCGCGCCCGCGCGGTCGGCGACCTCCGTGCGCACGAAGCCGTAGGCCTCGGCGACGTTGGAGGTCAGCATCCCCCTCCGCGTCGCCAGGTATCTGACGAGCTCGGCCGGCTTGTCGGCGTCGTACAGCGTGCCGCCCTGCGCGGCGGGCGCGAGTCCGGCGACCAGGTGGTCCTGCAGGTTGGCGCCCACGCCGGGGGCGTCGACGACGACGTCGATGCCGTGCTCGGCGAGGTGCTCGGCCGGGCCGACGCCGCTGAGCATGAGCAGCTGCGGCGTGTTGACGGCGCCGCCCGAGAGGACGACCTCGCGGCGCGCGCGCACGTGGCGGGTGATGCCGTCGATGTCGACATACACCCCGGTCGCACGCGGCAGGCCGGCACCGGACCCGTCGCCGGCGGGAGCGTCGAAGGTCACGCGCCGGACGTGCGCATCGGTGACGATCCGGAGGTTCGAGCGCCGCTTCGCGGGGCGCAGGTAGACGTCGGCGGTCGAGGCGCGCGCGCCGCGGCTCTCGCTCACCATCGTCTGCGAGAAGCCCTGGCCCGTCGGCAGGTTGGGCGCGGTGACCGGATGCCCCGCCTCCTGCACCGCTGCCAGGAACGCCGCCGTGTGGGCACGGGGATCCCGCTGGTGCTCGACGGGCTGGGGCCCGTGGGTGCCCTGGGAGCCGTCGGCGGGGTCCGAGGTGCGCTCGACGCGCTGGAAGTAGGGGACGAGTGCGTCCCACGACCACGTCGGCCCGGCGGCATCCGCCCACTCGTCGTAGTCGGCGGCGAAGCCCCGCACCCACATCATCGCGTTGAGCGACGACGACCCGCCCAGCGTCTTGCCGCGCGGCCAGTACACCGTGCGACCTTCGAGCTGTGACTGGGGAACGGTGTCGTAGTTCCAGTCGTACGGGCCGCGGAAGAGCTTCGAGAACGCGGCCGGCACATGCAGCTCGATCGCCTTGTCGGGTCCGCCGGCCTCGAGGAGCAGCACCGAGACGGCGGGGTCTTCGCTCAGTCGCGCGGCCACGGCCGCACCCGACGATCCCGCGCCGACGACGACGTAGTCCGCCTCCAGCCCGTCGGCGCCGAAGCCGGCGCTGCGGTCGGCCTGCCGCCTCCGCCTCACGCCTGCATCGCCTTGGTGAGCGTCTTGACCAGCCCGGGCACCTTGCCGTCGACGAGGTAGCGGGTCAGCCCGGCGCTCACCTCGGCACCGGTGCGGGAGCTCACGAACCACGGGGGCGTCGGCAGGATGGTGGCCTTCGACAGGCCGCGGCGCCGGATCGTGTCGCCCACCGACCGCGGGAACGGGCGGAACGGCCCGCGCGCCACCGACCGCTCGACGCGGTCGAGCAGCAGCGCGTTGTGCACGACCCCGATGCCGCTCGACACGTCCGCGAGCGTCGCCCCGGGGAAGCCGCCCCAGGTCAGGCGGGCGGTGAGGAAGTTGAAGGCGGTCCAGGTGTTGATCGCGATGTCGCCGTAGCGGAGGTCGGCGATCGCGCGCTCGAAGCCGGCGCCGAGCGCCTCCTCGGTGGCGGGATCGATGAGCACGTTCGCGCCGAGGGTGCCGGTCAGCTTGTCGTTGGCGTGCGCCACCGCCGCGTCCAGGAACTCCTGGCCGGTGCCGCCGACCTCGACCACACCCAGGATGGGGGCGAAGTACTCGACGGTCTCGACGGGGTCGCCGCCGTCGGCGCCGCGAACCTCGACGATCGCGCGGGTGCGGTCGGCGCACCAGATCGCGTCGGGATAGGCGGATGCCGCAGCCTCGAGCCGCTCGTCGCTGCGGGGGTACCAGACCGGCCGCTCGGGGGCGGCCGCGTAGGCCGTGTGCAGCTCGCGCAGGAACTCTGCGCGCTGCGGCCAATCGGAGCTGACGATCACGACCTGGCCGGCGATGCAGTTGTGCCCGGCGTTCACCAGCCGCATCGTCGCCACGTGCTCGGCCTGGTACTTCAGGTCGGCGGCAGACCAGCGACCGGGCACCACGATGATCGGAGAGACGCCGCCGAGCTCGGCCGTGATCGGCACCTTGAGCTTCGGCTCCCGCTCGGTCGCTGCCTGGTCTCCCTCACCGGTCGCTGAGCCTGTCGCAGCACCCCACACGATGGCGTCGAACGTGGCTGCCGAGCCGGTGATGTGCACGTGGGCGATGCGCGGGTGCGATGTGAGGTACCCGCCGGTCGCGGAGCCCCCGCGCACGATGCGCACGAAGCCGGGCTCGATGAGCGGCGCCAGTGCGCGCTCGAACACGGGCACCATCGCGTCCTGCGTCGGATTGACCTTGAGGAGCGTGACGCGGTTGTGGGCGAAGAGCTCGTACAGCACGTCGGCGACCGGGATCGAGGTGACATTGCCGGCGCCGAGTACCAGCCCGACACCGCCCGGCTCGGTAGGCGTCAGCTGGGCGAGGCCGGCGTCGCGACGTGCCTGGTCGGCGGTGACACCGGGCTCGAACCAGACCTCGCCCGTGAAGCCCGAGAGCAGGAACTTCTCGGTGCCGTTCAGCGGGAACGTGTGCGCGCGCAGGCGACCGCCTGGTGCCTCGTCGATCGTCACGCCGTCGAGCGGGCTCCGGCCCCTCGCGAGGGCCTCGAGGGTCTCGCGCAGCGCATCGAGCAGTCCGATGACGGCGTAGGGTCCGCCGAGCCATTCCTCCCCGGAGAGCGGATGCCCGGGCTCGAGGCCCTTCGACATCGTCGCGGCGTCGGCCCACTCCTGGGCGACCGCGCCCACGGCGTCGCGCACCCGGCCGAGCAGTCGTGCCCGCTGGTCGAGCGTGAGCGCTATCCACACGCGCGCGCCCTCGTCGAGCCGGGTGATCGCCTCGTCGAGCGCCGCCCGCTCGTCGTCGGGGAGTCCAGGGTCGGAGGCTCCGGCGCCGGCCGGGGGACGCTTGGCCGCGGTCTTCCGAGGCTTCGCGGGAGTGGTCGAGGACGTGGGGGACATGGGTTCTCCTTCGAACTCGCGCCGCGGGACTCGCGCGCGGTGAGTCCGTCAGGGGGATCCTACGTCACGCCGTGAGCACCGAGGCACGCAGTGTCACGGCGCCTGCGACCCGGTCTCGTGGTGTTCGATGTCGGCCCGACGGAGCGGGTACCGCGCGAGCGTCAGGAGGCTCAGTCCGATGAGCACGGCGGGGGCGAGGCTGAAGCTGACGACGATGCCGGTGATGGCGGCATCCGGCTGCTCCACCACCTGCCCGCCCGTCGACGAGATGTAGCCGGTCAGGGCGAGGATCAGCGCCAGCGTGGTCGCGCCGAGCGCGAAGCCGACCGTCTCGCCCGCCGTCCACACGCCGCTGAACGACCCGGCTCGGCCGCCACCGCCCGCCACGGCATCCGGCACGGTGCGCTCGTCGTGCGAGATCACGTCGGGCAGCATCGCCATGGGCAGCGACTGCATGCCCGCGTACGCGATGCCCGCGATGCCGACGGGCACGTAGATCCAGTCGCCGGGCGCCCACAGCATGCCGAGGATCGACAGCGCGGCGACCGCGAAGACGATGCTCGCGATCGTGAACGTGCGCTCCTTGCCGAGGCGCCGCGCGACGACGCCCCAGGCCGGCGCGGCCAGCAGCGCCGGGGCGATCAGGGCCACGAACAGCAGCTCGACCGCCGCCTGCGAGTGCAGCACCCAGGTCGCGACGTACTGGGCGCCGGCCAGCATGAGCCCGGTCGCGAGCGCCTGCAGCACGAACGTCGACAGCAGCATGCGGAAAGGCCGGCTGCGGCGGAGAGCACGGATGCCCGACGCGTAGTGCTCGCGGATCCCCGTGGCGGCGGCGCCCGGGTGCCCCTCCTGCGGTGTGACGTCAGGTGAGGTCTCGCCGGGTGCCACAGTGGTGCGCCGTGCGACGCCGGTGGCCACCAGCATCCCGATCCCGATCACGAGACCGCAGACGACCCCCATCACGAGGTACTGGACGAACGGGTCGTCCGAGACGCGGCGGAGTGCCGGCCCGCCCGCACCGAACAGCAGGATCGCGAACGTCAGCACCACGACGCGCCAGGTGAGCAGGCGTGTGCGCTCGTCGTAGCTCGGCGTCAGTTCGGCGGGAAGCGCGATGTAGGGCACCTGGAACAGGCTGAACGCCGTCGCCGTGAAGGTGAAGGCGAGCAGCACCCAGATGCCCGCGACCACGGGTCCGAGCGACGGCGGCACCGCGAAGGTCAGTGCGAACAGCAGCGGCAGCGCGAGGGCGCCGATCAGCATCAGCCGTCGCCGGCTGCCGTGACGCGCGAGGTCGCGGTCGGTGAGAGCGCCGATGACGGGGTCGATGACGACGTCCCACACCTTCGCGACCGTGATGACCGCGCCGGCGGCGAGCGCGGCGACTCCGAGGGAGTCGGTCAGGTAGTACGTCAGCACCAGGCCGGGCAGCGTCGAGAAGCCGCCGGTGCCGAGCGATCCGGTCGCGTAGCGCGCGATGGTTCCGCGCGTCAGCCGCGCAGGGGAGACGGATCGCATCGATGCGCTCTCACGCCCGCTGCTCGATCCGACGGCCGCGCTGTCTTCGGGCGCAGGCGGAGCCTCGTTGCTCATCGCGCCAGTGTAGGTCAGGGGCTGGGACTCGGAATCCACCCTGTGGATCGCCGTCGGCCGGGCCCCTGCGCTCCGCCTCAGGACTCGGCGCGGACGGCGGCCTCGACCGCCCGCAGACCGGCGAGTGTCTCGGCGAACGACGTCGACAGGGGAGACAGGCCGATGCGCAGCCCGCCGGGGTCGCGGTAGTCGGGGATGACGTCCTGGGCCCACAGTCGCGCGGTGACCGCCCGCATCGCGGGGTGCGACAGCGTCACGTGGCCGCCGCGTGCGGCGGGGTCGCGCGGCGAGGCGATCACGACCCCGAGCGGGGCCAGCAGCTCGTCGGCCACGCGCACGGCGAACTCCGTCACGGCGATCGACTTGGAGCGGATCTCCGCGATGCCGACGTCCTCGATGAGGGCGAGGGTGTCCTGCATGGCGAGCATCCCGACGATCGGCGGTGTGCCCGACAGGAATCGCCGCATCCCCTCCGCCGGCCGGTATTCCGGGCCCATCGCGAAGACGTCGGCGGTGCCCATCCAGCCCTGGATGGGCTGGGCGAGCCGGTCCTGCAGACGTGTCGCGACGTAGGCGAAGGCGGGCGAGCCGGGCCCGCCGTTGAGGTACTTGTACGTGCAGCCGACCGCGAGGTCGAAGTCCCATGCGTCGGCCTCGACGGGCACCGAGCCGGCCGAATGGCAGAGGTCCCACACGACGAGCGCGCCGGCGTCGTGGGCGATGCGGGTGAGGGCTGCGGCATCCGCGAGGAACCCGGACCGGTAGGCCACGTGCGAGAGCAGCACGACCGCCGTCTCCGGCCCTACGGCCGCACGAAGCGCCTCCGCCGAGACGCCGCCCGCGAGGTCCACGTCGATCCAGCGGACGCGTCCACCGCGCTCGGCCGCGATGCCGTCGACGAGATACCGGTCGGTGGGGAAGTTGTCGCGGTCGACGACGATCTCCATGCGGGCCAGGTCGGCAGCGGCCGCGGCGTCGAACGCCGCTCGCACGAGCTTGTAGAGGAGCACCGTCGTCGAGTCGCCGATAACGGTCTGCCCCGGCGCTGCGCCGATCGCGGCACGGCCGACGGCGTCGCCGATGTCGAAGGGCAGCTGCATCCAGGACTCGTCCCAGCCGCGGATGAGGCGCCCGCCCCATTCGTCGCGTGCGAACGCCGTCAGTCGCTCGACGCTCGCCCGCAGCGGACGGCCGAGGGAATTGCCGTCGAAGTAGACGAGTGAGGTCTCGGCCCCGACGAACGCCTCGCGGTGCGTGCGCAGGGGATCCGCCGCGTCGAGGGCCGCGGCTTCGGCTTCGAGCGGGGAGGTCGTGATCCCGGCCGTGTCAGTGGTCGTCATGGATGAGCTCCTCGGTGGGGACGACGGTCGCGTCGCGCAGCCAGTCGGCGATCTCGTCGAGCCCCGCCGGCGGGGGACCGGGCACGAACGTGCACACCCCCGGCGGCGGATCGGTGAACGGCCACGGATCGGCCATCGCCGCGATGAGCGCCGCGCCGCGGATGCCTGCCCGGTCGAGCGCCGCGACCTCGTCGGGGTTCACCCCGACCCGCTGATCGCCGTTGCCGAGGTCGGTGCCGTACAGCACGCGGCCGCCTGCCGCGGCGAACCCGGCGAGGTTCACGCGGGCGAACTCGGCCGCCTCCGGATCCTCACCGTGGATCGCGAGCGTCGAGATCCACACCTGTCCCGCCTTCACGGCGTGGGCCGTGAACGCACGCCCGACGAAGCCGGTGAACGGAGTGTGGGCGAGGACGGCGACGCCCGCGTCGAGCGCGAGCTGCGGCATCCCCTCTCCCTCCGCGTGCGCGACGACCGGCAGGCCGCGCTCGCGCGCGACCTCGACGATCGCCGTCAGCGTGCCGCGGTCGAGCACGGGTCCTGCGACGCTGTTGAGCGATGCCTTGATGACGGATGCCCCGAACGACGCCTGCTCGTCGACCGCCGTCGCCGCGCCGCCGGGCACCCCGGGGTGCGTCGACGGGTCCGCGATCTCTCGGGCGATCTCGGGCGGCGCCCACGCCCGGCCGACCGGGTAGCCGCCGACGGTCGTGAGGAAGGCGCCGGCGTACGCCACGCGCGGGATGCCGTGGTCGTCGCGGCGGGCGAGCGCGACAGGGTCGCCGCCCAGGTCGACGACGCCCGCGATGCCACCGGCGGCGAGCGCGCGCTCGTCGACGAGATGCAGGTGCGCGTGGTGGTCGGTGAACGGCGGCAGCGACACGCCTTGCTCGCCGGTGATCGCACGGTGGCAGAGGGCCGCGTCGGGGCCGAGCAGGTCCCGCAGCGCCTCCGGGTCGTTGGCCATCACAGCTCCGTCCGCACCGCGTACAGCTCGGGGAAGAACGTCAGATCGAGCGCGCGCTGCAGGAACGGCACTCCGCTGGAGCCCCCTGTGCCGGTCTTGAACCCGATGATGCGCTCGACGGTCTTGAGGTGGCGGAAGCGCCAGAGCTGGAAGTTGTCCTCCAGATCCACGAGCTCTTCGCACGTCTCGTACGCGGCCCAGTGCGTCTGCGGATCGCGGTAGATCTCGGTGAAGACCGGCACCAGTTCGGGAGAGTAGGTCCACGCCTTCGTCACATCGCGCTCGAGCACCGCCGCGGGGATGGGGTAGCCCGAACGAGCCAGCAGCCGGAGGAACTCGTCGTACAGGCTCGGCGCCTCGAGGGTCGCCTCGATGAGCGCGTGCGCGGCGG
>NZ_DATCVK010000177.1:0-4451 GCF_036566905.1 Microbacterium sp.
CGACCCGGCGGGGGAGCCGGGTCGGCGGCGCGCCACGCGAGCTTGCGGCGGATCGTCTCGCCGGCCGCCGCGCGGAGGGCGGCCGGCTCCGGGTCGTCGCCGGTCAACCGGTCATCGGGTTCGTACCAGAGCGGATACAGCTGCGACACGTGCCGGTGGGCGATGTTCTCCGGGCTCCCCGGATCGATCCACTCCGCCAGCGTGCCGTCGTCCGCCACGCGGTACAGCGGCAGCGCGGCCGCGAGCGCCGCCCACCGCGCGTCCAGCGTGTGGTCGTCGCGGGCGTCCGCCAGGATCGCCGCCGCACGGGCCGCGTCGCGCAGGATCGCGACATCCATCGTCGCGTCCACGGCGAGCGGCGTCGCCGCATCGAGCGGGGTGTTCTCAGGCGAGTAACCGGGCACGATGTGGAGAATGCCGTCGCGCGCCACGAGGGCGGTCTCGCCGAAGCGCAGGACGCCGGTCACGAGCTCCCACAGCCGGTCGTCGACGAGCGAGCGATCACCCGTGGTGGCGACGAGATCGGCCGCGAAGCGCAGGATCCAGCCGCCGCAGCCGGTCCAGAACGCGTGAGGGAAGGCGCTGTTCAGATGGTCGGCGGCTCCGTGGGTGGACATGCGTGAGGGCAGCAGCATGCCCTCCGCGCCGAACACCCGCCGGGCATTGGCACGGTAGTCGTCGAGATGCGCCAGCACGAGGTCGAGCAGGGAGCGCACCAGCTCCGGCGTGCCTGTCGCGACGGCCCCCGCCAGAGCGCCGTTCTGCACGTTCCCGTTCAGCGTGTAGTCCGCGGACCACGCCGGCTTCCAGGTTCCCTGCCATACACCCTGCAGCGTCGGCGGCAGCTCACCGGTGGCGGCGATGACATGGGCGCGCCCGACCAGGTACGCGACCTCGACCGCCCGCCGCAGGGCTCCCTCGTCGCCCTCTCGTGCGCGGTCCCAGATCGCCTCGACCGTCTCGGCGTCGGCGGCCCCGGCGAGGGAGAGGGACGAGGCGGACACGAGCGCCCGGTGCGCCGCGGTCCGGCTGATCAGGATCTCGTCCCACCGTTCATCGGGTGCCGGGTTCGCGGGGCGACCATCGACGGCGACGTCCAGCCGCAGCAGGAGCGGCTCGCCGGACGGGACGAGCGCGCGGGCCTCGAGCGCGCCGTGGTCACCGGGGACCACGTGCCAGCTCCCGCTCGCGCACGTCGTGACCAGCGCACGTTCGTCGGAGCCGTACACCCCGAGCGCACCCGGATCGCCCGGGACGCCGCGAGCCGAGACGGCGCCGGTGTAGTCGGGAGCGAACGATGCGCCGGGGGCGTCGTCCGCGGCGAGGGAGAGGGTGAGGCGGACGGATGCCGGAGTCTCGGCCTCGAGCGCGACCCAGACGGTGTCGTACCCGCGCGGTGCGACGAGGCTGACCCGGCGCGCAGCGCCGGACTCGTCCCGCCAGTGCACCGCAACGACCCCGCGCTGCGGATCGATCGTCCGGCGGGGGTCTACGACGCCGCCGTCGCTCTGGATCGTGAGGGCCGCGCACATCCCGAGCGGGTCCGTCCAGATGAGATCGTCGAAGCCCGCGTCGGCCAGGGCGTGGGCGAACAGGTCGGCCGCGGCATCCCGATCGCCCGAGAGCAGCGCCGTGCGCAGCCCCGGCAGTGCATCACTGAGGTCGGGGGCCGGGGGACGGCGGTTGGCGGGCACGAAGAAGCGCTCGTGCGCAACGCACACGGTGAGCCGGTCCGGCGGACCGAAGACGACGGCGCCCACGCTGCCGCTGCCGGTGATCAGGCCGTCCTCCCAGGTGGGGGCGGCCGAGGCGGTGGTGAACACGTCGTCCTCCTGGCGACCGCCAGGGGTGCGGACCGGCGGCGTGCGCGACGGGATCACGCTCAGAGCGATTCCCGCCGCACGATCGACGTCGGCAGCACCTGGACCTTCTCCGCGGGCAGGCCCCGGATGGTGGCGAGCAACGTGTCGGCCGCCGCCCGTCCCATCTCCTCGAGCGGCTGGCGCACCGTGGTCAGCGGCGGATCCGACGTGCTCGCGATGAGGACGTCGTCGAAGCCGACCACCGAGACGTCGGTGGGGACGCGGCGTCCCGCGGCCTGGAGCACCCGGATCGCACCTGCGGCCATCAGGTCGGATGAGGCGAAGATCCCATCGAGATCGGGTGCGCGCTGCAGCAGCCGGGCCATGGCGGCGGTGCCGCTGTCGAGCGTGAAGTCGCCGTGCACGATGGGCCCGGGCGTCAGGCCGTGTCGAGCGAGCTCGTCGGTCCATCCGCGGGTGCGCTCCCGTGCCTGCTCCAGATCGAGCGGGCCGGTGATGATGCCGATCGAGCGGCGGCCCGCCTCGATGAGTGCGCGTGCTGCCAGCACGCCGCCGCCGTAGTTGTCGGAATCGATGACGATCGGATCCGGACCGATGTCGGCGTGAGGGCGACCCACCCACGCGATGGGCACGGGGGAGTCGGCGAGCCGCTCGACCAGGTGCGTGATCTCGTGCTGCAGGATCACGATCGCGCCGTCGAGGGCACCGGACCGCAGGAAGCGGGGAATGCGGTCGAGGTCCTCATGGTCGGCGGGCAGGAGGACGGGCTGCACCTCGCCCGCCGACAGTCCCTTGGCGGCGCCCTTCAGCACGGCGGTGAAGAACGTGCCGCTCAGGCTTCCGAGCTCGTCGAAGGCGATCACCAGACCGATCGCCCCGGCGCGTCCGCCCCGCAGGACTCGCGCGGCGAAGTTCGTCTCGTAGCCCAGGCGCCGCGCCTCGCGTTCGACGGCCGCAGCCATCGCGGTGTCGACGTTCGTCGCGCCGGCGAGCACGCGGGCGGCTGTCGCGCGGGAGACCCCAGCGGCCTGCGCGACGTCGACGATGGTGGGTCGGACCATAGCTCCCCCCGTGAGCGTGGACGTGGAGGCGAAGATCGTTCTCTCGCCGTCTCCATCATTGCACGGCCGAGGGTCGTTTTGCCGATCGGACGCGCGGAATCGGGGTCGGCGCCGGGGCAGGGCGCGAACCGGGCATGACGGGAAATTCGTCGCAGGGTTGCCGTCGGCGCGGTCCGGCGGCTACTGTGGCGGTTGCTGAGAGATCGATCTCTCATCACGGAGCCAAACCTCCCGCAGCCACATGTCCCCGAAGAAGAGGAGCTGTTGTGAACCGTCGCAAACTGGCCCTGCCCATCGCAGCAGTCGGCGCACTCGCGCTGGTGCTGTCCGGATGCTCGGGAGGATCGGGCTCCGGCTCCGATGATCCCGACGCCGAATTCGAGTTCTGGTCATTCACCGGCATCGGTCAGAAGGACTCGGTGGATCGTTACCTCGAGGAGATGCCCGACGCCAAGGTGAAGCTGTCGGAGGTCGGCAGCACGACCGAGACCGCCACCGCGCTGACCGCCGCGCTCGCCGGTGGCCGCGTCCCCGATCTCGTCATGATCCAGAACGACGATCTGCCCAAGTTCGTGGAGAACCCGGGCAACTTCGTCGACCTGCGCACGCTCGGCGGCGACGATGTCGGCGACGAATACCTGGACTGGGCGGTCGACGCCGCCACCGCCGCTGACGGCTCGCTGATCGGCATCCCCACCGATGTGGGCGGCCTGAGCTTCGCCTACCGTGCCGATCTCTTCGAAGCGGCCGGCCTGCCCACCGATCCGGCGGAGGTCGCGCAGATGTGGTCGTCGTGGGACGACTTCATCGCCATGGGCGAGAAGTACACGGCCGCCACGGGCCAGCCGTTCGTGGACAACGTCGAGACGTCGGTGTTCTTCTCCACCGTCAACCAGGTCACGGAGAAGTACTACTCGCCGGACGGCGAGCTCATCTTCGACACCAACCCGCAGGTCGAGGAGGCGTTCGACGTCGCCGTGCGCGCGTACGACGCCGGCATCAGCGCCGACATCCCGGCGTGGTCGTCGGGCTGGGCCCCGGGCAAGGCCAACGGCGCCTTCGCGGTGACCACGGCGCCGTCATGGATCCTGTCCGGACTCAAGAACGACGCTCCCGATACGGAAGGCGACTGGCGGATCGCGTCCATTCCGGGTGTCGGCGGCAACTGGGGCGGAAGCGTCATCGCCATCCCCGCCCGTGCCGACAACAAGGCGGCGGCCTGGCAGTACATCGAGACGATGCTGTCGCCGGAAGGTCAGACGGAGCACTTCGCGCAGACCGGAACCTTCCCCGCGGCCGAGGCGGCGCTCGAGAGCGACGAGGTGAAGGGCTACACGGACCCGTTCTTCGGCGACTCGCCCATCGGCGCCACCATCAGTGAGTCCGTGCTGCAGTTCAACTCGTTCTACAACGGCCCCGACACCAGCGCGATCGGCGGAGCCCTGCTCAACGCGCTCGTCGACATGCAGGCGGGCAACGTCGCTCCGGCCGACGCCTGGGAGACCGGCGTGGCCAGCGCGAAGGCCGCCATCGGGGGCTGAACCCCACCCGACCAGCGGTGGCCCGG